>NZ_JBHSBW010000010.1:0-65445 GCF_042650845.1 Pedobacter lithocola
TTAAAAAAGAACACTGCATTTGTTTACAAAAATGTAAAAGGTCAAAACAACTTCAGTACAGATCCTACAGCAAATACAGTTTTGATCACAAATTCTTCAATGTCACAAATTTTTAATAAATAATAATAATACACCTATTTGGAATGCCAAATATTTTTAATAACTAGCAGTATGAAAACTCAAAACATTGGTAAATTGAAAAAGAATAGTGTATTTGTTTATAAAAATATTAAATCTCAAAATAGCTTTAGCACTGATCCAACGGCGAATACGGTTTTAATAACTAATTCTTCAATGTCACAAATCTTCAACAAGTAGTTTAACTTCTTCCAGATTTTAATAAACTACTCTGTATATAGGCGAAAAAAGCTTCTTTATAGCCTTCCCCAATCTGAATCATTTCGTTATTTACCAATCTAATAATATTGCCATCTACTTTCTTAATGGCTGCTTTAGCAACGATATTTGATTTATTTACGCGAATAAATGCGTGATTCTCTAAAGCCTTTTCAATTTCTTTTAAAGTAAGATAAGTTGTGTTGGTTTCGGTTTTTGTAATTATCTGAATGTAATTCTGCAAAGCCCTGATATATAAAATATCATCAATTAAAATATTCGAGAAAGCATATTTATGGTCGCCTTTAATGTACAAAGCTGCAACCTGGTCGGCTTCCTTCATCGCATTTTTAGCATTATTTGCTTCCTTTTTCAAAATTCTATCTATCCCTAAGGCAAACTTTGCAAATGAAATTGGTTTCAGCAGATACTGGTCTGATTGAACATCAAATGCCTGTAACGCATAATCAGGATGAGCTGTGGTAAAAATAAGGTATTTTGCTTTTTCTCTAATGTTTTTGGCAAGTTCCAATCCGTTAATTCCTGGCATATCTATATCCATAAATAACAAATCAATCTCATCTCCAACACTAATTTCTGTTAGGGCTTGCACAGGGCTTGTGAAGGTTTTAAACACAGTTAGCCCGGGCATCTCAGCTATATGGTCAGTTAATACCTCAATAGCATGTTGTTCATCGTCAATAACAACGCATTTTAAATTCATGATGTGTACTAAGTGTGTTTGGTATGATTTGAATGCAAGTTAGCTAAAAAAGAAATTCTTTTTTATCATCAGCTGAAAAAAAAACTTTTTCGGATTTGACATTTGCTAAAACGGTTTTTATGTAATAATCTGGCATGTTGATGTAAAAAATGCAACAACTAAAAGCTATTTTTTTATATTTATAACTGTTTGCCAAAAACAAGTAATTGAAGAGAGCAGGATTATAATCAATAATGTTCTTTCAATTATAAAATCATCTACCTACCCATGGTTTGTGTAGCCTGTAAATTAAGCTTAACAGGCCATACATACTTGGGTAAATTAGAAAGTTTAAGGTAATTATAATTTAAATTAGGTTAGAAAAATATATTCATTACCCGTAGGAATACAGTAAACACACACATTTACCAAAAAAATACTATCATGGAACTTAAAGACGAAATCGGGCAATTTGCCGTAAGAATTAAGAAAATGCTTCCTCAAGTTCAGTCTGAAGATTTGACAAGAAATGCTTTAGTTATGCCATTCATTCAGATTTTAGGATATGATGTTTTTAATCCGTCGGAAGTACAATCTGAAGCTGTTATAGATTTTGGAATTAAAAAAAGTAAAAAGGTTGATTACACTATAATGAAAGATGGCGAACCGGCCATACTTGTTGAGTGCAAGCACCACGAAGATAGTCTAGACATTAATGACTCTCGTCTATCGAAGTATTTTAGGAAAACCAAAGCTAAATATGGCTTGTTGACAAATGGCTTAGAGTATCGTTTTTACACAGAAAAGATTTTAAGAAGTAAGAAAAACCAGGAACCACTTTTTGTTTTTAATATTAAAGATACCAAAGCGGCTACAATTGCTAAAATGTTAGAAGAACATAAAGACTATTTTAATGTTAAAGAGAACATTGCTAGTTAAATTACTTAGCTGATATAAAAAAAGTCCCGATGCGAATCGGGACTTTTCTTTTTAAAGGAATCTGATAAAACGTATCCTTAAATCATTTCAACACTTCTGCTTACAAAGGCAGTTAGTTCTGCTCCGGTAAGCATTCCTTGAGCAAGCAGGGCTAAATCTATAGCTTGCTTTGCCAAATCACTTTGCTCTTGTCCTTCTGCTTTTAAAATTTTGCTAACCAATTTGTGGTTTCCATTTATGGCAACTTTATAGTTATCAGGCATTTGACCGTAGAAATTCATACCTCCGCCCATTGCAGCCATTTCTTTCATCCTACGCATAAATTCATCCATAGTTATGGTAACTGGCAATTCCTCAGGATGTAAAGCAACAACTTCTACCTGCATGCCTGGTTTTGTAATGGCTTTCTCGAAAATTGTAGTTACTTCCTTAACCTGGTCTTCATTTAAAACATGCTCATTAACTTCATCTTTCTCAATTAATTTATCAGCAACGCTCGAATCAACACGTTTTATAGATGTTTTTTCTAGTTTCTGCTCCAATTGATTAATAAAGTGATTATCGATTGGCGAATCTAAAACCAAAACATCATAATCTTTTTTATTTGCCGATTGAATGAATGCATCTTGTTTTGAAGCATCATTGGTGTACAAATAAACTACCGATTCGTTTTTATCTGTTTGTAGTGGCGAAACTTTTTCTTTGTATTCCGGTAAAGTAAAAAGCTCATTCTTAGTATTTCCAACTAATGCGAAATCTTTTGCTTTATCGTAAAATTTATCTTCACTAATCATTCCGTATTTAACGAACATGCCAATGTCTTTCCATTTATCTTCGTACGATTTACGGTCTTTAACAAAAAGTTCGCCTAATTTATCGGCTACTTTTTTAGTAATGTAGCTGTTAATTTTCTTAACGTTGCTATCAGCTTGTAAGAAACTTCTCGAAACATTTAATGGTATATCAGGCGAATCAATAACGCCGTGTAGCAACATCAAAAATTCTGGAACGATATCTTTCACTTCATCCGTTATAAAAACCTGACGAGAGTATAATTTTATCTTGTTGCGTTGCATTTCAAAGTCGTTTTTCAACTTAGGGAAATACAATACACCAGTTAAGTTAAACGGATAATCAACGTTTAAATGAATCCAAAATAATGGTTCTTCACTAAAAGGATATAATTCGCGGTAAAAACTTAAATAGTCTTCATCCGATAACTCTGAAGGTGCTTTAGCCCATATTGGATTTGTGGTGTTAATAATATTATCAACCTCAACATCTTGATATTTGGTTTTGCCCTCCTCATCTATGCCATCTTCTATAGATTCGGTTTTTGTTCCAAATTTAATCGGAACAGGTAAAAACTTTGCGTATTTGTTTAAAATTTCTTGCAGTTTAGATTCTTCCAAAAACTCTTCAGAATCTTTATTAACATGTAAAATTATATCGGTTCCACGAGTAGTTTTAGTGCCTTCGGTAATTTCGAATTCTGTACTACCATCACAAATCCAGCGAGCTGGTTCGGCACCGTCCTGATACGATAAGGTTTGAATTTCTACCAAATCCGAAACCATAAAGGCAGAATAAAAACCTAAACCAAATTTACCGATGATTTCATTGGCATCTTTAGCATCTTTAAATTTTTCTACAAATTCGCTTGCGCCAGAAAATGCAACTTGGTTAATATATTTCTTAATTTCTTCGGCTGTCATACCCAATCCATTATCGCTAATGGTAATGGTTTTTGCTTCTTTATCTACAGCCACCTGAACCAAAGGTTCACCGATTTCTCCGTTAAACTGACCCAATGAACCCAGTCTTTTAATTTTCTGAACTGCATCTACAGCGTTAGAAACCAACTCACGAAGAAAAATCTCGTTATCAGAGTATAAAAACTTTTTAATTATCGGGAAGATATTTTCGGTATGTATCGAAATATTTCCTTTTTCTTGTATGCTCATATTTGTAAATAATTGTTTAATCTACAATTGCATATCAAGGGCTGTTCCAAATCATTTTATTTGCCAAAATGACAGAAATGAGTTGGTTTTTACTTTAATGATTGCTGATGAATAAGTTTGCAATTCTTAATCTTGAGCATTGCATTCTATAAAATGATTTTAAAATATTTTGGAAAGCAAAACCTGTTTTTCAATTAGTGTTAGTCCCACATTACGCTATAGCTCCGATAGAAAAAATAGGAGCTGCCGCTGCAATTGGGTTTATTAAATTTAAGCCTGCGCTAATACCGTAGTATGGTCGTCATTGCGAGGCACGAAGCAATCTCGTAACATAAGTTTAGCTGCTTAGATTGCTTCGTGCCTTGCAATGACGTGAGTGTGATGAATAAGTTTACCTTTCTTAATCTTGAGAATTGCATTCATTAAAATGATTTTTAAAATAGTTTGGAAAGCAAAACCTGTTTTTCAATTAATGTTAGTCCCACTTTACGCTATAGCCCCGATAGAAAAAATCGTGGGCTGCCGCTGCAATTGGGTTTATTAAATTAAGCCTGTGCTAATAGCTTGATATGGTCGTCTTTGCGAGGCACGAAGCAATCTCGTAACATAAGTTTAGCTGCTTAGATTGCTTCGTGCCTCGCAATGACGTGAGTGTGAGAAATAGGTTAACCATTTTTTATCTTGAAAATTGCGTTCAATATAAATGATTTTTAAAATATTTTGGAAAGCAAAACCTGTTTTTCAATTAATGTTAGTCCCACTTTACGCTATAGCCCCGATAGAAAAAATCGAGGGCTGCCGCTACAATTGGGTTTATTAAATTTAAGCCTGTGCGAATGGTTTAATGTGCTCGTCATTGCGAGGCACGAAGCAATCTTATAATATTTAAGGTCTGGTTGCGTAAATTAGTGCTTAGATTGCTTCGTGCCTCGCAATGACGTGAGTGTAAGTAATTAAATAAAAAAAGCCAAAAAACATTAATGTCTTTTGGCTCCCTACTATGTTTTAATATTAATTAATTCATCAAGTAAGTTTCATCTTGCTCCAAAGAAAGTATTTTACTAATCTTCTTCATCAATACATCCATTTGAAATGGTTTGGATAGAAAATCTACCTGACCATAATTTAGTGTAGCAAAATCTTTCGGGTCATATAATCCAGAAATTAACAATATAGGTATTTGTGAAGTACTTTCGATTGATTTTAGTTGTTCGCACAAAACACGACCATCAATATGTCCTAAAGAAATATCAAGTAATATTAAATCCGGATTAAAACTTTCTATACGATTGAAAACATCTTCTCCATTATTTAACGCCGAAACTTTGAATCCGCCTATTTCAAGTATTAATTGAATGGTTTCTAAAACCTCAATATCATCATCAACTACCAGTATTCTCTTCATATCCTATAAGCACATTATTTACTTTGTAATTATAACAAAATGATTAATATTTAGTTTATATCTTTTTAATAAATATTTATTGTTAAACAACAGTTCGCAATGTAAACGAAGCTAGCAAACTACCACGAACGGCTTAATTAGCGCAATTATTCTATTAATAAAATGGGCCTTTTTATACTGACTGTTTTACTATACCTTCTTTTTGCAGAATAAAATTGTATAAGTCTTGAATTGGCTTTTGCAGAATCTTTCCAACAGTTATTCCATTTTCTTCTAGCACAGTTTTTAGTATATCTTGGTAATAATATGCAATAGAACCAACAAAATGGCATGGAACACTCTTATAGTTTGGATAATCCTTAACATTAGTATCAACAAATTCCTGAAAGCCTTTCTTCAATATGTCATGAACAAAAGGGTGTTCTCTGTTATTGGCTAAAAAGCGACTAAACCCGGCTAGATAAATATTTGGAAATGGTTTTTGGTAAACATTAGTTATTATCTGTTCTTTTTCTGCAGGGAAGGTTTTTTTAAATTCTACTTCCAATTCTACCGGCATTCTTTTGTATAAATAGCTTAATAAAACTTTTTTACCAAAAAACGTTCCTGAGCCTTCATCGCCCAAAACATAGCCCAAACCGTGGTGCCCTTCATGTATTTTCTTGCCATCAAAATAGCAAATGTTAGAACCTGTACCTAAAATACAATTTAAGCCTTCTGTATCTCCGCAGGTTGCATAAACAGAACCAAGCAAATCATGTTCTACTGAAATAAAAGCATTTGTAAATACCGTCGATAATCCATTAGAAACTACTTCATGCTTATCTGGCGATGAACAACCAGCACCAAAAAAGTAAATTTCCTTTACATCTTTTGCTAGTGGCGCTATAACTTCATTCTTTAAAATTATGCGACTAATGTCTTGCTCATTTAAAAAATAGGGGTTAATTCCTTGAGTATCAAATCTAATGGTTTCACCATTTAAATAACCCATCCAATCGGTTTTTGATGAGCCACTATCTGCAACGAGTATCATAGCAATAAATATAAAAATTAATTGGATAAGTTAATATTGCCGCTAATTTCTTTTAGCGTTATCTCTGCAAGTTTTGCTTGATATTGCATTTCAATAAATCTATTTTGCGCATCAATCGAATTTCGCTGTGCTTCTCTTAATTCTAACGGTGCAATACTTCCAAGGCGATATTTTGCCAAGGTGATATCAAGATTTTCTTTTGCAATATCTACATTTCTTTGCTCTAACTTAACCAAATCTAAATATGTGCTATAATTTTGATAAGCGGTAAGCAATTGTGTACTCACATCAAGTTTAGCTTTATCGAGATTAAGGGTAGAGTTTTCGATATCTATCTTTGCGTTTCGTTCGTTTTGCCGCTGTAAAAACCCATTAAATAGATTTAAACTGGCTGTTAAACCATAAGTAAATCCGTTTGCTGCAAATTTTTGATTAAAGCCTGTAGGGCTTGTGCTATTCGTTCGGCTGTAGCCTGAGTTTAAACTTACAACGGGATATCTGGCACCTTTTATTGCCTTTAAATTTAATGCTGCTACCTTTTGGTTTATAAAAGCATTCTGCACATTTGGGTTTTGTTTAGCAGATAATTCTGCCAATTCGCTGTAAACTAGAGATTGATCGGTATCAATATTATTATCAACAGAAAAGGTAAGATTTACATTGCGAACCATTAATTGATTTAAACGCACTTTAGCAACTTGTAGCGCATTTTTTTGCTGTAAATAGTTGGATGTATCAGTATTATAATCTACCTGTGCGGTTAAAACATCTAACTTAGAACCGCGTCCTAATTGTAATTTTGTCTTCGCAATTTTTTCTCTGAAAACAGAAATATCTATTGCACTATCTGCTGCAATTACCAATTTTTGCTGTCTGGCCACATCGTAATACGCCGTTATCACATCAGAAACTGTAGTTAAAATAGCCAAGCGAGAATTTATTTCACCTTGTTTTTGAAGCTCCTTTAATCTATCGTAATTGGCAAACATGGTAAAGCCATCAAAAATAGTCCAGTTTAAATCTGCTCCAATATCATTGTTTGTACTTCTTGCACCTGTAATTACTCTGTCTGGTCCTGTAGCAGGTGTTTGTCGGGTGTTTTGTAAACTACCACCATTTGAATATGTTGCAGCAAGATTTGGTAGCATGCCGGCATTGCCAATATTTGCATTGTTTTTGGCTATGGCGATATTATTCTTACTAATTTTTATATCGTAATTATTTTGCATTGCAATGGTTATGGCTTCTTGTAGAGTCAACTTTTCTTGCGCCTTTACAGCGAAAGATAACATGCTCAAAAGCAATACAAACAGTTTAAATTTTTTAATCATTTTATTTATTTTGCTCCTTCTAAAGCTTCATGCTCAAAGCGTTCTGCTTCTTTTAAATCTTTATTTGGTTTGTATGGTTTTGCCCAGTATGAGTAAATTGCTGGGATAACAAATAAGGTTAAAATTAATGAAAACATAGTACCACCAACAATAACGGTACCCATACTCATTCTACTTTTTGCTGCCGCACCTAAGGCTAATGCAATGGGCAATGCACCAATTGCAATGGCTAAACTGGTCATTAAAATTGGGCGCAAACGCGATACAGATGCTTCGCGGATGGATTCGGGAATAGGCACACCTTTTTCTTTTAATTGGTTGGCAAATTCTACAATCAAAATACCGTTTTTCGTTACCAAGCCAATAAGCATAATGGTACCAATCTGGCTAAAAATATTCCAGCTTTGGCCACATAACCAGAGGGATAAAAATGCTCCGGCAACCGCCATGGGAACGGTTAAGATAATTATAATTGGGTCTTTAAAGCTTTCAAACTGAGCAGAAAGGATTAAATAAACCAGCAACAATGCTAAACCGAATGCAAAGAATGTATTGGATGAACTCTCTTTAAAATCTCGTGATTCGCCACTTAAATCTGTAGAGAAGCTTTCATCTAACACCTTTTTAGCAATGGCATCCATGGCATCAATGCCTTCGCCAATACTTTTGCCTGGTGCTAAACCAGCAGAAACGGTAGCCGATATAAAACGGTTGTTTCGGTATAGTTGCGGTGGACTACTTTCTTCTTTTGCTGTTACAACATTATCTAATTGTACTAAAGTTCCGTTATCGCTTCTTACATATACCGAACTCAAATCCAAAGGATCTTTTCTATCGGTTCTATCAAACTGCCCAATAACCTGGTACTGTTTTCCATTCATAAAGAAATATGAAAACCTTTGACCACTTAGACCTAGATTTAATGTTTGTGCAATTGCAGAAATGGAGACACCCAGATTTTTAGCTTTATCTCTATCAATCGATAAATTAATTTCGGGTTTGTTAAATTTCAAATTTACATCAGAAACGGTAAAAGTGGGGTTTTTGCTAACCTCATCCATAAATAATGGAACTTTCTCTCTAAGTTTTTCGAAATTTTGCGCCTGTATAATATAACTGATTGGTAAACCACCACGGCGACCAACTGAAATTGTGGGTTGCTGATTTACAATCGTTTTACCTTCGCTGTATTTTTTGGTAATTTTAGTAAGCATGTCGGCAATCTCTTTTTGAGATCGTTCTCTATCCTCTGGATTTACCAAACCCATACGAACAAAACCGGAGTTGGTAGAACCTGCACCGCCAAAACCAGGTGAAGTGATGGTAATGTTTACGTTTTTCTCCGGAACAGAATCAATTACCATTTGGTTTATCTTCATGATAAACTTATCCGTATAGGTAAATGACGAACCTTCTGGTGTGGTAACATTTATATTTATAGCACTTCTATCATCATAAGGAGCAGTTTCTTTTGGTAACACTTTCCAAAATAAGAAAATCATGCCCATACAAACCAAAATAATGGGGATAGAAAGCCATCTTCTATCCAAAAACTTATTCAGGTTAGATTCGTAAGAATTATTTAATTTAATGAAGTATGGCTCTGTCCAATTGTAAAATTTAGATGGCTTGTGCCCGCCTTTTTTCATTAAATAGGCATTTAACATTGGTGTTAATGTTAGCGATACAAAAGCTGAAACCAGCACCGCAGCACCAATCACAACCCCAAACTCTCTAAACAATCGCCCAACAAAACCTTGTAAAAATATTACTGGCAAAAATACCGCGGCTAGAGTAATTGAAATTGAAATTACGGCGAAGAAAATTTCGTTAGAACCTTTAATTGCAGCTTCAAATGGCGACATGCCTTCTTCTACCTTCTTAAATATGTTTTCTGTAACAACGATACCATCATCCACAACTAATCCTGTAGCCAAAACAATTGCTAGTAAACTCAGTACGTTTATGGAGAAACCAAAAGCATACATGATAAAAAAGGTGAAAACTAATGATACCGGAATATCAATTAGTGGTCTAAAAGCAATTCCCCAATCTCTAAAGAACAGATAGATAATAAGAATTACCAGTACCAATGATAAACCGATGGTTTCGGCAACTTCGGTTACTGAACGCTTAATAAATAATGTGGTATCTAGCGCAACTTTTAGCTTTATATCTTGTGGTATATCTGCTTTTAGCTTATCAAAACGCTTGTAAAATTCATTGCTTATATCTAAATAATTTGCACCTGGTTGAGGGATAATTGCTACTGCAACCATTGGTCTGCCCGATTCGCGTAAAATTGTTTCTTCGTTCTCAGGCCCTAAAACGGCATAACCAACATCCTTTAATTTTATAACCTGATTGCTATCGGTTTTTAAAATCAGGTTATTAAATTGTGTTTCGTTAGTAAGTTTTCCTAATGTTTTAACCGTTAATTCGGTTGTAGCGCCGGTAATTTTGCCTGATGGTAACTCCACATTTTCATTGTCCAATGCGGTTACAATGTCTTGAGATGTTAATCCGTAAGCGCTTAACTTATTTGGGTCCATCCAAATGCGCATGGCATATTTCCGCTGACCTTGAATTTGCACACTACTCACACCCGGAATGGTTTGGATTCTGTCTGCAATTACGTTTTCTGCAAAATCACTCAGCTCTAATGTATTTCTTTTATCACTTTGAATGGTCATTGATAAAATCGCATCCGAATTTGCATCTGCCTTGCTTACAATCGGCAAACCATCAATATCTCTAGGCAATGTTCTTGCTGCCTGCGAAACCTTATCACGAACATCGTTGGTAGCCTCTTCAATATTCTTATCTAAGTTAAATTCTACTGTTATATTACTCGTTCCCTGGTTACTCGATGAAGAAATATTTCTTATACCATCAATTGAGTTAATGGATTTCTCTAAAGGCTCTGTAATCTGCGATTCGATAATATCAGAGTTTGCACCAGGATAAGATGTTCTTACCGATACAACTGTTGGGTCGATAGATGGATATTCTCGAACGCCAAGAAAATTATAGCCAATTATCCCAAAAAGGACAATCAGCAGGTTCATAACTATGGCAAGAACCGGTCTTTTTATACTCGTGGTTGAGATACTCATAATTACTGTTTAACCAAATTAACTTTAACCGGAGCGTCTTTTTTCAATGCCATAGAACCTGTTGTTAAAACGGTATCACCAACTTTTAATCCCGAAGTGATTACAATGCGATCGTCAGTTCGTGTGCCAGCTTCTACTTTAACCTCTTGCGCCTTGCCATCTTTTAGGATGTAAACGATTTTACCTTTCAAAACTGGTATTACCGCTTCATTAGGGATTAGTATAGCATTTTCTAATGTGTTTAAAGCTAATTTTATTTTAGCAAAAGACCCTGGCAAAAGCATATTATTTGCATTAGGCGCTTGGGCCCTAATTTGAAGTGTTCTAGTTGCTGCATTTATACCTGGCTCAATTGCATAAACTTTACCGGTATTTTGTTTTGATGAACCATCGGTGGTAAATGTAATTTCTGAACCTAATGTTATCTGACCAGCATATTTTTCGGGTACCGAAAATGTAATTTTAACCGGATTTGTACTTACCAGATTTGCAATAACTGTAGCAGGCGTTAAATACGTTCCCGATGAAATGCTGCGTAAACCAATTCTGCCACTAAAAGGTGCACGAATGGTAGTTTTAGCCAATTGAGCTCTTATTAAATTGGTTTGCGATTGAAAAGATTTTAAATCAGCAAGCGAAGTATCATACTCTTCCTGACTGATAGCGCCTTTGGCCAATAACTGTTTGGCTCTGCTTTCGTTAGTGCCAGAAAGTTTTTGTTTGGTTAACGCATCTTGCAACTGTGCCTGGATATCTCTATCGTTAACTTTTACTAAAACAGCACCTTTAGAAACCGAGGTTCCTTCTTTAAAGAATATTCCGGTTACCAAACCAGAAACTTCGCTTTTTAAAACCACAGATTCATTTGCTTCAATTGCACCAGTAACTTCTAAATCAGTATCAAATTTAGATGGCTTTACAATTATACCTTCTACCGTCATCGCAGGTGCAGCCTTGCCATCTTTACCACCTTTGCCTGCGCTAGCTGCAGCACCACCTTTACCCTCTAATTTATTGTTTGCATTAATTCGATAATAAATGAGATAGGCCAACCCTAAAGCCAAAACAATGTAAATAATATATCTTTTTTTCATTTGTATGTATGTAGTCTTTCCCTTTTGTAATTAAAAAACACGTAGGAGTAGGCTGTAAAAATATTCAATTAGTTTAAGCATCAATTTGTTGTATTAAGGATGTTACTAAATTGGTTTTTATATGATTCGATATCGTATCAATTAGATCAACTTTTAATTCTACCAGATAAGTGTACAATCAACAATAAAATGTTCAGAAATAAATATGAAAATTAGCAAATCACAATTATTTTACACCTCAAATTATTTTTTCATACTAAAACATCATCAATAAATATAAATTTGTGGCAAAACACAATTTATATGTTTATTAAAAAGTCAATTTTAAGTTTAGTTGTTTTACTAACGAGTATTATGGCAGCGAAGGCGCAGGTAAAAATAGGTTTGGAGGTTTCCTTTAAAGAGCCTCAGGCGCATTATGCCGAAGTACAAATGAACATTTCTGGCTTAGCTAAAGATTATGTTGATCTTAAAATGCCGGTTTGGACACTAGGTTCTTACCTGATTCGTGAATTTGAAAAAAGTGTAGAAGGCTTTACAGCATCAGCTTCGGGCAAAGCGTTAAAGGTAGAAAAAGTTAGAAAAAATATCTGGAGGGTTTTCTCGGCTAAAGCAAACGATATAAAAATTAATTATCGGGTTTATGCTTTCGAAATTTCAGTTAGAACAGCTTTTATCGATGAATCTCATGCATTTCTATCTCCAACAGGCATTTTTATGCACCCGGCTGGGATGATAAAATCGCCAAGTACCGTTAAAATTATTCCTTTTAATACTTGGAGTAAGGTTTCTACGGGCTTACCGATTGTTGCTGGCGAAACGTTTACGTACAAAGCAAGTGATTTTGATGTATTATATGATAGTCCGATTGAAGTAGGTAACCAGGATACATTCGAATTTATGGCTTCGGGAGTTCGCCATGAAGTTGCTATGTATGGCGGCGGCAATTACGATAAGGAAAAACTTAAAGTAGATATGGCCAAAATTGTAGAACAGGAAACTGCAGTTTATGGCGAAAATCCAAATAAATACTATTTGTTTATTGTGCATAATTTCGCTCGTGGTGGCGGTGGTTTAGAGCATTTAAACTCTACAACTTTAGGCGCAAGCAGAAATGCTTATAGCACAGAGGCTGGTTACAAAGGCTTTTTAGGTTTAGTTGCTCACGAATACCATCACTTATGGAACGTAAAACGGTTACGTCCTGTAGCCTTAGGTCCGTTTGATTATGATAACGAAAACTACACCACTAATCTTTGGGTTGCTGAAGGATTTACATCATATTATGAAAATAAATACATTTTAAGAGCAGGTTTTGACGATCCCAATGGCTTTGTAAATGCTCTTGCTGGTGGAATTGCAACCGTTTTAAACACTCCCGGAGCTAAAGTTCAGTCGGCTGCAGCTTCTAGTTATGATGCGTGGATTATTGGTTATCGCCCTAATGAAAACTCGAAAAATAATTCTATATCCTACTATAATAAAGGTGAGGTAATAGGTATTTTAATGGATTTGGAAATTATTAATGCTACCAAAGGTGCAAAGAGTTTAGATGATGTAATGAAAGCCATGTATTTACAATGCAAAACCCTTAAACGTGGTTATACTGATGCTGAATTTAAAGCAATGGTTGAGAAAATATCAGGTATAAGTTTTACAAATTTCTGGGCAAAATATGTAAATGGAGTAGATGATGCAGAATACGTTAAATATTTTAGTTACGCTGGTGTAAATGTATCTACAGAAAACGCAACACCTGATAAGCCTGTAACTGGAGCATCTGGGCAATTAGTTAATGATGGAATTACCGTTACTTCTACAACAAGAAATTCAGCTGCATGGGATGCTGGTTTAAACGTTAATGATGTCATTTTATCGCTTGATGATACCACAGTTGGCGATGCTTTAAGTACCATTAAATTACGTTCGCCGATGGTTTCGTTAGAATCTTTACCAATTGTTGCTAAAAAGAAAATTGGCGATGTATTAAAATTAAAAGTAAAACGCGACGGAATTGAAAAGGAAATTTCTTTAACATTAAAAGCAAATCCAAGTGTTCGATTGAAAGCCACTATTGATGAAAATGCATCTGCTGCACAAAAAACAGTGCTTAAAAAGTGGATGGGTATTTAACAAGTATCACAACTTATATAAACAAAAAAATTCCGCTGAAAATATTTTCAGCGGAATTTTTTTATGATTAATGCTATTAGTTAGAAAGTATATCTAAATCCTAAACCGAATCTACCAGCGTTAAAGTCGCTATCATTACTTCCAACATAAAGTCTTGGTCTCCAATCTAAAGCTAAAGCTAAAGGTGCACCACTAAATTTATAATCTAAACCAGCCATTGGTACAATATAAAAGCTAGAACCTCCATCGTATAATTGAATTGATGGACCACCACCAGCATAAAAATCTAAGCCTGCAGCACCTTTAATTGGTGTGTTGTATTGTAAAAATGCTTGAATAATTGTAGAATTTCCTCCGAATAAAACCTCAGCTTGTACTGCACCTTTACGGCTAAAGTGATGTCTTAATGATGGACCAACCAATGTTGCACCATCGCCAAAATCTAATCCTAAACCAACACCGGTTTTGTAATTCTGAGCTTTAACTTCAGTCGTAGTTAAGGCAAATAAGGCTGCACAGCCAAAAAGAGTAAAGAATAATTTTTTCATAATCTAAATGTTTTATGTTTTTAAAAGTATTATCAGCCTATCAACTTTAATGCCGATTATGTTTTGTAGGTAAAAATGTAAGTTGATAAAAACAATGCTTGCATAGTAATTTTGTAATTGCTAAGTTTATTAAAATATTTTTATCCAATACATTTTTTTTAATAATGAGGATGGAAACTTTTACTGAATATTAATATAAAGGTGATGCATCTTTATGTTTGATTTTTTAACTTAACCAAATATTATAATTATATGGCTGCAGCAATTACCCGGGTTTTCGATCTTTTAAAGCATAGTCTTGAAGAACCTCAAAAAGAGTTTATCAGCGGTAAAATAAAAGGTAAGTGGTTTAATTACAGCACTGTAGATTTTTGTAGTACTGTAGATAGCATTAGTCGCGGTTTAATAAAAATTGGAATAGGCAAAGGCGGACGTGTTGCGGTAATGTCTCATAATCGCCCTGAATGGAATATGGCCGATTTCGCAGCAAACCAATTGGGGGCTTATCAAATTCCCCTTTACCCTACACTAGCCGACCACGACATACAATTTATCCTAAGAGACGCAGAAATTTCTGTAATTTTTGTTGCAGATGAAGAGTTATATAAAAAAGTAAAACCGAATGTTGATGCGGTAAATCCGGAGATAAAAATATACACTTTTGATGAAATTGCCGGAGCTAAAAGCTGGAAATCTTTAATAGATGATGGACAAGCAAATCAAAATATCTACCTTGATGAGTACCGAAGTAAAATAGAACCCGAAGATATTTTAACCATAATCTATACCTCGGGTACAACCGGTACGCCAAAGGGTGTTATGCTAACGCACCATAATTTGGTTGCAAATTTTACAAACTCATCTGTAGTAATGCCAGAGGGAGTGAAAAAAGGGCTTAGCTTTTTGCCACTATCTCATATTTTCGAACGGATGATTATTTATCTATACCTGTATAACCGAACTGCTGTTTACTACGCAGAAAGTATGGAAACCATTGTGGCCGATATCCAACAGGTAAAACCAAATGCTTTTTCTACCGTTCCACGTTTGCTCGAAAAAGTGTACGATAAAATAATGGAAAAGGGTAAGGCATTAAAGGGAGTAAAAAAGGGAATTTTCTTTTGGTCGGTTGCTTTGGCCGAAAAGTACACAACTAATGCAAGTGCGTGGTATAATTTTCAATTGAAGATTGCTCGAAAATTAGTTTTTAAAAAATGGCAAGAGGCGCTCGGTGGCGAAATTATTGTTATAGTATCTGGTGGTGCAGCGCTTAACCCACGTTTAGCAAGAATTTTTTGGGCTGCTGGAATGCCTGTTTTTGAAGGTTATGGCTTAACAGAAACCTCTCCCGTAATTACAGTAAATCACTTTGGTGGCACCATGTTCGGTTCGGTTGGGGAAGTTATTAAAGGTGTTGAGGTTAAAATTGCTCAAGATGGGGAAGTCTTAACCCGAGGGCATCAGGTTATGAAAGGTTATTATAATCGCCCGGATTTAACTGCAGAAGCAATAGATAGTGATGGCTGGTTTTATACAGCTGATATTGGTGAATTGGTAAATGGTCGTTTCTTACGTATTACCGACCGGAAAAAGGAAATGTTTAAGACAGCAGGCGGTAAATACATTGCTCCACAAATGCTCGAGAATAAGTATAAAGAATCTATTTTTATTGAACAGATAATGGTTCTGGGTGAAAATAAAAAGTTTCCATCCGCGTTAATTGTTCCTAATTTTGAAACGCTTAAAACCTGGGCAGCAAAAAAGGGTATTGAATGTACTAGCAACCAGGAGATTATTAAAAACGAGCAGGTTTTAGTAAAATATAATGAGGTTATAGAGGCCCTAAGTGTAGGTTTTGGTAAGTGGGAGCAAGTGAAAAGATTTGCATTATTACCCAAAGAATGGAGCATTGATGGAGGGGAACTTACGCCAAAATTAAGTTTAAAACGTAAAGTAATTACTGAAAAAAACAGTAGTATAATTGAAAAAATTTATAAAGATGCAGAAGACTATAAAGCACCCAATTAATACATTCTTATTAGGCTACACTTTAGCCATAGTATTATTATCAGGTTGTGTTACCGGTCAGTTAGGTAAAAATAATAGTGGCGAATTTAAAAACGGGATGGTGGTTTCCGCACATCCTGAAGCATCGGAAGTTGGTGTAGAAATTTTAAAAAAAGGTGGTAACGCAGTTGATGCAGCAGTTGCCGTTCAATTTGCATTAGCAGTGGTTTACCCAAATGCAGGAAATATTGGTGGCGGGGGTTTTATGGTTTATCGTTCATCAAAAGGAGAAACCAATACGTTAGATTTTAGAGAGAAAGCAGCTGCATCGGCAAGCAGAGATATGTATTTAGATTCTGTTGGAAATCCTGTCATTACTAAAAGTTTGTATGGCCAATTGGCTGTTGGTGTACCAGGAACCGTTGATGGCATGGTTGAAGCCCACAAAAAATATGGCAAATTAAGTTGGTCTGAAGTGGTTCAGCCTGCTATTGATTTAGCCCAGAACGGCTTCAAGATTACCAAAAGACAATCGTCTGAATTGAATGGTTTGCACAGAGATTTTATGAAATATAATCCCAAAGGTTCGGCTTTTATAAATTTAGAAAGTACCTGGAAGGAAAATGATTTGTTAGTACAAAACGAGCTGGCAAATACTTTAAAGCTAGTTCAAAAGAATGGAAGAGCTGGCTTTTACGAAGGCGCAGTAGCAGATTCTATAGTAGCAGAAATGCAAAGCGGCAAAGGATTAATTTCGAAAACAGATTTGCAGAACTATCATTCTGTATGGCGCACACCTATAACAGGAATGTATCGTGATTATAAAATTATTACCATGCCACCTACATCGAGCGGCGGAATTGCCTTAGTTCAATTATTACAATCCGTTGAGCCTTATCCATTAAAAAGATGGGGACATAACTCCGATTCTACTGTTCAATTAATAGTTGAAGCCGAGAGAAGAGTTTATGCCGATAGAGCTAAACATTTAGGTGATCCGGACTTTTATTCAGTTCCTAAAAATGAACTTTTGGCAGCCTCTTATAATAAAAGTAGAATGGCAACATTTAATTGGGTAGCTGCAACTCCAAGCTCATCAGTACTTGCAGGTAACGTAAAAGGGAAAGAACATGAAGAAACCACTCATTTTTCTATTGTTGATAGAGAAGGAAATGCCGTGTGTATTACCACCACTTTAAATGGTTCTTATGGCTCTTTGGTTGCGGTTAAAGGCGGTGGTTTCCTTCTAAACAATGAAATGGATGATTTTTCTGTAAAGCCAGGTTCGCCAAATATGTACGGGTTAGTAGGTGGTGAGGCAAATGCCATTGCGCCAAATAAGCGAATGTTAAGCTCAATGACCCCAACAATTGTAGAAAAAGATGGGAAGTTGTTCGCAGTTGTAGGCACTCCCGGAGGCTCTACAATCATAACGTCTGTTTTTCAAACCATCTTAAATGTTATAGATTTTGATATGCCGATGCAATCTGCAGTTGCGGCAAAGAAATTCCACCACCAATGGTTACCTGATGAAGTTTATGTGGAAAAGGATGCGCTGGATAGCTTAACTACTGAAAAACTGAGGGTTAAGGGTTATAAAATTGTGCCTCGTGGAGCTATTGGAAGGGTGGATGCCATTTTACGAACCAAATGGGGAACTTATCAGGGTGGTGCTGATCCTCGTGGAGATGATAAGGCGATAGGATATTAATGTTTATATGTGAGAAAATATTTTCAAGAATCGCTGTTTTTGGTATAATGATTGTTACAAGCACGACAACGCTTGTTAACGTTAAACTTAAAAAACATGAAATCAAATTTATTTAAATCTTTACCGGTAGTTTTAGCCGGATTATTCGCTGGTACTGCAGCGATGGCTCAGGAACCTGTTGCTTCAACATCTCAATTCAGAACATGGTCTATTGGTGTTAATGCAGGTGCTCTTACTCCACTTTCACCACTAGGTGGCAAAAATGACTTCAGTAACAATAAAACAAGTTTTGGTTACGGCTTATACATTAAAAAACAATTTACCAATTATTTCTCTCTTCGTTTAGATGGAGTTAGAGGTAAATTAAAAGGTGACAATACCGAAGCTTACGAAAGTGGTTTTGTAAACAATTCACCAGTTCGTTCATTTGATACTCAGTTAGAATATTCAGGTACTTTAAGTGCTGCTGTGAATATGTTTAACATCGACATGTTTAAAAAAGAAAATGCTTTACAACTTTATGCTTCTGCTGGTGCTGGTTTAGCTGGTTACAAACCAACTGTCACAACTGCTGCAGGTACAAGTTTATATGCTGGCGATAAAACAATTAAAGAATTAATTATTCCTGTAGGTTTAGGCGCTAAATTCAAAATTTCTGATGCTGTTAACTTTGATTTAGGTTGGACAATCAACTTTGTTGATGGTGATAACTTAGATGGTTACTACAGAGGTGGAAATGACAAATATAACTATGCATATGCTGGTTTAGAATTTGCAATTGGTAAAGGAAAACAATTAGCTTTCCATAACCCGGTTGCTGCAACTTATGATGAAGCATTAGCAGCTAAAAACACTGCAAATGCATTAAAATCTGATCTAGACGCTCAAAAAGCTGAAAATGCTAGATTACGTTCAGACTTAAACAACTTATTAGCTGATGCTGATGGTGATGGTGTTGCTGATAAATTAGATAAATGTCCAGGTACACCTTCTGGTGTTGTGGTTGATGGTGCTGGTTGTCCGTTAAAAGTTCCTGCTCCACAAGTTACTGAGAAAGTTATCGTTACTGAAGCTGACCGTGCTGTTGTTAAAGATGCAATTAAAAACTTAGAATTTGATTTAGGTAAAGCTACAATCCGTTCTAAATCTTATGCATCATTAAACAGAGTTGCTGCTTTATTAGTAGAGAAAAACTTTAGCTTAAAATTAGCTGGTCATACAGATAATACAGGTTCAAAAGCTTTAAACTTACGTTTATCGAAAGAAAGAGCAGAATCAGTAAAAGCTTACTTAGTTTCTCAAGGTGCTAATGCATCTCGTATCGAAGCTACAGGTTACGGAATGGGTCAGCCAATTGCAACTAACAAAACTGCAGCTGGTCGTCAACAAAACCGTCGTGTAGAATTTACAATTTACTAGTCGATTTTAAATAAATACTTAAAGGCTCCCGATGCAAATCGGGAGCTTTTTTTATTTTAACATTTGTCAATTGGGTAAATCGGTTTTTAAATTTTACCAATATGGTATTCTACATAATTCTACATTCACCTTTACTTCAGAGATTTAATAACTTCTTTAATGTTATTTAAATCACTCATCTCAAATGAAGGATTTTGAAAGTAAAACCGCTGGTAAATTATTCTATCATCCTTACTATCATAAACACTTATAATCTTATCGAAGGTGCGTTGTGTATAAACTAAATACTTTATTGCAGCATTTTCATTTAATACCAAGCTATCAAGTTCCGCAGTGGAGATAAATTTAAGTTTATAATTATATGGCTCTTGGATTATAGCAGGTTCATCTAATTTTGGTTTCCGAGCTGAGAAAATCTCCCTAACATACTCAGGAACGTAAAGCGTTTGTTTCGCTAAATCAGGAAGACGGACTTTGTTGTAAAACTGGTAATCTAAAGAGCGGCTTTGTTTTAATATTAATCCATCATTTATTTGTTTTAAATACCCCGCCAAAAAACCTGGGGACCAATTCACAAATCTAGAATTGTTATAAAGTGTATTCAACAATTTTGCTTTCAATGATCTTCTACCACTCGCCTTCATCCCTTGTTCTTTAACTATTAAATTGGTGTATACATCAGCAAATAAGGTTACATAAGCCAAAACATCTTCATTCTTCTCTTTAATTTGCTTGCCGGGTGTAACAAGCTTCAATCCATATACAACATTTGTGTTGGTTATCGTATCGGCCTTTTCCAGAAATGCATCAAAATAAAAAAAAGAATAGTTCTTTAGTGTATCATACTTTGCTAAATCTTCAGGCTTAATTATTTTGTAAGGGGTTATCGTCCAAGTTTTTTTTATTACTTCTTCAAATTTTTCTTTTTGTGCGTAATCCGAATATTGTAGCGTAAATAAAGTTGTAGTTTTTTTAAAGGTTTCAAGTTTATCGCTTGCACCAGTCTCTTCCCCAAAATAAGATACTTGTGCTTTAATGGCACTGCTTAACAAAATCAAAAAGGTAATAATCAGGGATAATTTATAGTGTTTCATAGGTGGTTGTTGTGTTATTCAATATTAAGAATCTTTTAACAAAATTCTTCATTTTACTATTGCATTAACAAAATACATTTATTAGCTTTGTTATGCAAGCATAATAAATTAACCAAATGAAACAACAACAAACATTAGATTACCACGTTAAGTTTGCCTGGCAAAATATGTTTAATAAGTACAATCAAATGGCATCCAGTTTTGGAATTACCCAAGCCATTGGTTATATGCTTATCAATATTAATGATGATGAAGGTACTGCCGTTTCTAATTTAGCTGCGCTGCTTGGCGTAAAAGCAACAAGTTTATCACGAATGTTAAATAACATGCAAGATGCAAACTTAATCTATAGGGAAACCTCGATTGGTGATAAACGTTCTGTTAAGGTTTTTCTAACCGATTTTGGGAAAGAGAAAAAACATTTGGCTAAAGGCGTTGTGCGCAAATTTAATGAGTATCTCGATGAACATTTTTCCAAAAAGGAAAAAGAAACCTTCATCAATCTGCTGATAAAACTAAATGATATTACTGTAGCATATACTGTTGATTAACAAATATTATGACAAAACGAAGCATTAATAAGGTTGCTGTTTTAGGCTCAGGTATTATGGGTTCGCGTATTGCATGCCACTTCGCCAACATTGGTATAGAGGTTTTGCTTTTAGATATTGCCCCCAAAGAACTGGCCCCGGAAGAGCAAGCAAAAGGATTAACGTTAGATAACCCAAGTGTTAAAAATCGAATTGTAAATACAGCTTTGCAAACGACTGTTAAAACCAATCCATCTCCGGTTTATTCTAAAAAAGCATTAAATAAAATCAAAACAGGGAATTTCGATGATGATATGTCGAAAATTGCTGGTTTTGATTGGGTAATAGAAGTCGTTGTAGAAAATCTGGATATTAAGAAAAAGGTTTTTGAACAAGTAGAGCAATTCCGCAAACCAG
Source organism: Pedobacter lithocola (assembly GCF_042650845.1). Taxonomy (NCBI): domain Bacteria; kingdom Pseudomonadati; phylum Bacteroidota; class Sphingobacteriia; order Sphingobacteriales; family Sphingobacteriaceae; genus Pedobacter; species Pedobacter lithocola. Next base: position 21,784 of record NZ_JBHSBW010000010.1, read on the forward strand.
GTACGCTAATTACTTCTAATACTTCCGGCATCCCAATTCATTTAATGGCAGAGGGTAGAAGTGACGACTTTAAAACACATTTCTGCGGAACTCACTTTTTTAATCCTCCACGCTATTTAAAATTATTGGAAATAATTCCAACGCCACATACAAAACCAGAAATTGTTGATTTCTTAATGCATTATGGCGATAAATTTTTAGGTAAAACTACCGTTTTATGTAAAGATACACCTGCATTTATTGCAAACCGCGTGGGGGTATATTCCATTATGGCCTTGTTGCATTTGGTAGAAAAACTGGATTTAACAGTTGAAGAGGTAGATAAGTTTACTGGTCCGGCTTTAGGCAGACCAAAATCGGCTACTTTCCGTACTTCGGATGTGGTTGGTTTAGATACCATGATTAAAGTTGCCAAAGGACTTTACGACAATTGCCCTGAAGATAAAGCACACGAGTTATTTAAGCTTCCTGATTATGTTAAAAAGATGGAGGAACAAAAATGGCTTGGTGATAAAACCAAACAGGGTTTCTATAAAAAAACAAAAACTGCTGAAGGTAAAACAGAAATTCTGGCGCTGGATTTAAAAACCTTAGAATACAAACCACAGCAAAAGGTAAAATCGGCTACTTTAGAAATGACCAAACCAGTTGAAAATCTTCGTGAACGTATGAAGATTTTTGCCAAGGGAAAGGATAAAGCAGGCGAATTGTTCCGCCACTCATCATTCGGCTTATTCGAATACGTTTCAGATAGAATTCCAGAAATTTCTGATGAGTTGTATCGTATTGATGATGCAATGAGAGCAGGTTTCGGTTGGGAATTAGGTCCATTTGAACTTTGGGATGCTGTCGGTGTGAAAGAGGCAATTGAAGGAATGGAGCAATATGGAAACAAAGCTGCGGCTTGGGTTCATGAAATGCTCGATGCCGGAAATACTTGTTTCTATAAAGTTGAGGGTGGTGTTAAAATGTATTATGACATCCCTACAAAAACTTACAAAGCCTTACCAGGAACAGATGAGTTCATCATTTTAGATAACATCCGTGAAAATAAAACCCTCTGGAAAAATTCGGGTGTTTCGATTATTGATTTAGGCGATGGTATTTTAAATGTAGAATTCCATACCAAAATGAATACCATTGGTGGCGATGTAATTTCTGGCATCAATAAAGCCATTGATATGGCCGAAAAAGATTACCGCGGTTTAGTTATTGGTAACGATGGCGCAAATTTTTCTGCCGGTGCAAATGTGGGGATGATTTTTATGATGGCAGTGGAGCAGGAGTGGGACGAATTAAACATGGCAATTCGCATGTTCCAGAATACTTCGATGCGCATTCGTTATTCTTCTATCCCGGTTGTAGTGGCTCCGCATAACTTAACACTGGGCGGCGGTTGCGAATTTAGTTTACATGCCGACCACGTGCAGCTTTCTGCCGAAACCTACATGGGTTTGGTAGAGTTCGGTGTTGGTGTAATTCCAGGTGGCGGCGGAACGAAAGAATTTGCTTTACGTGCTTCTGATGAATTTAAAGACGACCAGATTGTTCAAAACGCATTAAAAGAGCGTTTCTTAACCATCGGAATGGCAAAAGTTTCTACTTCGGGTTACGAAGCTTATGAATTAGGATATCTGCAAAAGGATAAATTTTCTATCTCGATGAATCGCAATCGTTTATTGGCCGATGCGAAAGCAAAAGCTATTGAATTGGCCGATGCTGGTTATACCAAACCAGTTCAACGTACTGATATAAAAGTGTTGGGTAAACAAGGTTTAGGAATTGTTTATGCAGGTGCAAACAGCATGTATGCTGGTCACTTCATTTCCGAACACGATAAAAAAATCTCTGAAAAATTAGGTTACGTAATGTGTGGCGGAGATTTATCTGCTCCAACAGAAGTAAGCGAACAATATTTATTGGATTTAGAGAGAGAGGCCTTTTTATCACTGGCGGGTGAAAGAAAATCTTTAGAGCGAATTCAAAGCATCATAACAAAAGGGAAACCGTTGAGGAATTAGAAAGTAGATATGAGAAGCTAGATATGAGATACGAGAAGCAAAACGTTTAAAGAAAAAATGATGAACAAGTTAAATGAACTGAAAATTTGGACCAAATCAATCAACTTAACAGTTGATGTTTACAAAGTAACAGCAAGTTTTCCATCTGATGAACGTTTTGGATTAATTAGTCAATCTCGTAGGGCGGCTGTCTCAATTCCATCTAATATTGCAGAAGGTGCTGGAAGAAATTCTTTCAAAGAATTTAATAATTTTTTAGGTATCGCAAATGGTTCATCTTACGAATTACAAACTCAGCTTGTGATTGCTAATAAGTTAGAAATATTGGATACCGAATCATTAAATCCACTATTGATGCAAATTGATGAACTCCAAAAAATGACTTACGGCTTTCAGCAAATGTTGGAAAAGAAAATTAATAATAAAAAGATGTGAGATGTTAGATATTAGAATAGGCAATTTGTCTCAAATCTAATGTCTCACATCTTACATCTCAAAAAAAATAAGGTTTGTTTTTTGAGTGTTAGCCAGTCTCACATCTCACATCTCAAATCTCACATCTCAAATCTCAAAAAAATGGAAGCATATATTATTGCCGGATATCGTACTGCAGTGGGTAAAGCACCCCGAGGCGTATTTCGTTTTACAAGAGCTGATGATTTGGCCGCGGAAGTGATTAGAGCTTTGGTGGCTTCAGTTCCGAATTTAGATAAAGAACAAATTGATGATGTAATTGTGGGTAACGCTACACCAGAAGCAGAGCAGGGTTTAAATATTGCCCGTATGATTTCGCTGATGGGCTTGGATACTGATAAAGTTCCGGGTGTTACGGTTAATCGTTATTGTGCATCGGGTTTAGATACGATTGCCACCGCTGTTGCTAAAATTAAAGCCGGAATGGCCGATTGTATTATTGCAGGTGGGGTAGAAGTAATGAGTGGAATGCCATTTGGTGGATGGAAACTGGTACCGAATGCTGAGGTTGCTAAAAACAATCCAGACTGGTATTGGGGAATGGGTTTAACTGCGGAAGCAGTTGCGAAAGAATATAATGTTAGTCGCGAAGACCAAGATGCATTCTCTTTAAAATCCCACGAAAAGGCCATTCATGCCATTAAAAACGGTCATTTGAAAGATGGAGTTTTGCCAATCACTGTAAATGAAAACTATCTGGATGAAAACCTAAAAAAGAAAACCCGCTCTTATGTAGTGGATACGGATGAAGGCCCTCGTGCAGATACGACTTTAGAGAAATTGGCAAAATTAAAACCTGTTTTTGACGCTGTTGGAAGTGTAACAGCTGGTAACTCATCGCAAACATCTGACGGTGCAGCATTTGTTCTTGTGGTTTCTGAAAGGAAAATGAAAGAATTAAATGCAGAACCAATTGCCAGATTGGTAAGTTATGGAGTTGCAGGTGTTCCACCAAGAATTATGGGTATTGGTCCGATTGAAGCCATACCAAAAGCATTAAAACAAGCGGGTTTAAAACAAGATGATATCGATTTAATCGAATTGAATGAGGCTTTTGCATCACAATCTTTAGCAATTATCAGAACATTAGATTTAAATCCAGACATCATTAATGTAAATGGTGGAGCTATTGCTTTAGGTCATCCACTTGGGTGTACCGGAGCAAAACTATCTGTACAAATGATGAACGAGCTTAAAAGACAAAATAAAAAATACGGCATGGTAACGATGTGTGTTGGTACCGGGCAGGGTGCAGCAGGGATTTTTGAGCTTCTGTAGGCAATTTTGTTCGCCACATCGTCATTGCGAGGTACGAAGCAATCTTAATGCTTTGGGTTTGTAATAGCGATAGTTGTAGGATTGCTTCGTGCCTCGCAATGACGGCCGTATTATGCAAGTATCGCGAACGGACGTCTCCCTGAATTAGTTCAGGGTCTTAATACGAAAAAGATGCTGAAATGAATTTAGCATAACGAATTGGCAATGTAGGACTTAAAATAAAATTATTATGATTTGAATTTGAGCAGGTCTCAAATCTCATTTCTCAAATCTCATAACAATGGAAACAACAGAAAAAAAAACAATTAAAGGCGGCGAATTTTTAATTAAAGAAACCGTTTATCAGGATGTATTTATCCCTGAAGAATTTGATGAAGAGCAACAAATGATTGCGCAAACTTGTCGTGATTTTTTGGCTTCGGAAGTTTACCCAAATTTAGATAAAATTGATAAGCAGGAAGACCCCGAATTAATGCCAACGCTTTTAACCAAAGCTGGTGAACTGGGTATTCTTGGCGTTTCTGTTCCAGAGGAATACGGAGGTTTCGGTAAAAATTTCAACACATCTATGTTAGTTGCCGATGTTGTGGGTGCTGGTCATTCATTTGCGGTAGCACTTTCTGCACATACCGGAATTGGCACTTTACCAATCCTTTATTATGGAAATGAGGAACAAAAAGCCAAATACATTCCTAAATTAGGTTCTGGAGAATGGAAAGCAGCATATTGCTTAACGGAGCCAAACTCTGGCTCGGATGCAAACTCTGGAAAAACCAAAGCAGTTTTAAGTGCTGATGGAAAACACTACATCATTACCGGACAAAAAATGTGGATTACCAACGGAGGTTTTGCTGATATTTTTATCGTTTTCGCAAAAATTGATGATGATAAAAACTTAACTGCATTTATTGTTGAGAAAGATTTTGGTGGCATTACCATGAATCCCGAAGAGTATAAAATGGGTATCAAAGGTTCATCAACTCGCCAGGTTTTCTTTAACGATTGTGAAGTTCCGGTTGAAAACATGTTAAGCGAAAGAGAGAATGGTTTCAAAATCGCAGTTAATATTCTAAATATCGGTCGTATAAAATTATCGGCAGCAGCAATTGGTGCTTCTAAAGCAACATTAAATACAGCGATAAATTATTCGAATGAAAGAATTCAGTTTGGTCGCCCGATTTCGAAATATGGCGCCATTCGTTTCAAAATTGCAGAGATTGCATCGAAATTATATGCAGTAGATGCAGCAAATTACAGAGCCGGACAAAACATTGATGATACTTACGATGCTTTAGTAGCTGGTGGAATGGAATCTGGAAAAGCCAGATTAAAATCTGTGGAGCAATTTGCGGTTGAATGTGCGATTTTAAAAGTTTGGGGTTCTGAGGCTTTAGATTATACCGTTGATGAAGGTGTTCAAATTTATGGCGGTATGGGCTTTAGTGCTGATGCACCAATGGATAGGGCGTACCGCGATGCTCGTATCAATCGCATTTTCGAAGGAACAAATGAAATTAACCGCTTGTTAACGGTCGACATGATGTTGAAACGTGCCATGAAAGGTGAACTAGACTTAATGGGACCAGCAACTGCAGTAGCGGCTGAATTAATGAGCATCCCTGATTTTGGTGAAGAAGATACTACCTTATTTGCAGCAGAGAAAAAAGTTTTAGCTAACCTTAAAAAAGCAACTTTAATGGTTGCAGGTGCTGCGGTTCAAAAACTAATGATGACGCTTAGCAAAGAACAAGAAATTTTAATGAACATTGCCGATATGGCGGGTTACGTTTACGTGCTTGAATCAGCTTTACTGAGAACCGAAAAATTAGTGAGCACTCGTGGCGAAGCAGCTTGTGCTGGTCAGCTGGATTTATTAAAAATTTATATGGTAGAAGCTGTTGATGGGATTGCTAAAGCAGGTAAAGAAGCGCTTTGGGCATTTGCCGAAGGTGATGAACAACGCATGATGTTGGTTGGTCTACGCCGTTTTATCAAGGTAGAACCATTTAATGTTAAAGATGCTCGCCAAAGAGTTGCGCAACAATTAATTGAGGCGAATAAATATATTTTTTAGTTTTTAGGTCGAAGGCTTAAAGTAGAAGGTTTAAGGTTTGGGCGTGAAATGCCTAAATCTTAAACCTTTTTGCATTTAATTGATTTTCCCTAAACCCTAAACCCTAAACCTTTAACTCTTGGTTGTGTTAAATTTGGTTAAAAATTGTAGCAACCGTATTAAAAGCTTATTTTTGCAAACTATGGTTAAGATTAAGCACTTTTTATTGTTGTTTTGCATCGTGGGATGTTTTGCTGCATGTAAGAAAGTAGATGTTGGTGAGGTTTACGATCCAATTCCTCAATTTAAAGCAGATACTACTGCAATCCGAGCATTTGTAAAATCGAATAATATTTCCGTACTGAAAGACGAAAATACAGGTGTGCTTTATCAAATTATCGCCCCAGGCACAGGTACCTACGTGTACACTACCGCAAGTACCATAACAGTTGATTATACAGGAAAACTGCTCAACGGCACTGTATTCGATTCTTCAAGTGGTACGCCAAGAACATTCACTTTGGGTGGTTTAATTCCTGGATGGCAAATAGCTATACCGAAAATCCAAAAAGGCGGGCAAATTCGATTTTTTGTGCCATCTTATTTTGGTTACGGCAATTTAGGACAAGGTGCCGTACCTGCCAATGCTATACTTGATTTTACTGTTACACTAAACAACATTGCCAATTAAAATGGGTAATAAATTTATAAAATTTATTTGCTTTAGCATTCTATTTGTTGCTACAGGGCTTACATCTTGCAAAAAGGATGAAGATGCAGATCAACAAATCACCTCTTTTATAGAAAAAAATAATATTACTGCGGTTAAAAATCCTTCAGGTTTGTATTATCAAATTATAAAACCAGGAACAGGTTCTTTCGCTTATCCATCCAACACAAAAATTACCATTAAGTACGAAGGCAGATTATTAAATGGAACGGTGATAGATAATGGGAACAATGTGGAGAATACTTTTCAGTTGAATCAATTAATTGAAGGCTGGAGAATTGGTATTCCACTTATTCAAAAAGCCGGCGAAATTAGGTTAATTATTCCATCTGATTTAGCTTATGGGAGCCAGGCTACAGGACCAGTGCCTGCAAATTCGGTTCTAGATTTTACGATACAATTAATAAACGTACAATAATTAATGAAGAATTTTACAAAACTTAGCCTGCTTACTATCGTATTGGCTACAATCCTATTATCATCTTGTAAAAAAGAATATGATTCTATACAAACTGTAGATGATAATGCAATTCAAAGCTATATCAAAAGCAATAATTTGAGTATGACCAAAGCATCTACAGGATATTACTATAACGTAATAACACCTGGAACTGGAGATGTAATTAAAAATTCTGACTCTATTTATTACTCTTATAGTTTTAAATTATTAAATGGAACTGTAGTTAATCAAACATCAGATTTGATGATTCCTGGAACATTTTTAGGCTATACGGATAGGTTTACTATTGGTACAAGTTATGTATTCACACCTGTTAGAGAAGTATTATCTATGTTAAAAAGAGGTGGCACAGCAAGATTGATTATGCCTTCTAACTTAGCATTTGGTAAAAACGGTTTGGCTTCAATCAATGTTGGTTCAAATGAAAATATTCTTGTAGAATTGGGTATCTATAACTTCACTAAAAAACATGAAGTTGATGAATTTGAAATTAATAAATTCATTGCCAACAATAACCTAACAGTGATTAAAGATCCTTCTCGTGCTAGATATAGTATTTCGACACCTGGTACAGGAACTGATATTATTACTACTAACTCTACTATTGTTGCAAACTATACGGTTAGGTATTTGGATGGTACAATATTGCAAACTTCTACTGATAGTGCTTTTAGTGGGATTTTAAGCACTTTATACAAAGGCTGGCAATTAGTAATACCAGGTAAATTAACAGCTGGAGGAAAGATGCGATTGATTTTGCCTTCTGATTTAGCTAATGGTACAGCATTAGATTTTGATATTGAAATTGTAAGCGTTACAAATTAAGATAACGCTTCTTTAAAAACTTTAAGCACTCTTTCGCGTGCAAATGTATGCTCAACCAATGGTTGGGCATATTTTTTGGTTCCAAATTCTGGTACCCACTTTTTAATGTATTCAAATTTCGGGTCGAAGCGTTTCATTTGCAACTCAGGATTAAAAACCCTGAAATATGGTGCAGCGTCATTTCCTGAGCCTGCAGCCCATTGCCAACCGCCAACATTGCTAGCCATTTCATAATCTAAAAGTTTTTCTGCAAAATAAGCTTCACCCCAACGCCAATCGATTAATAAATGTTTAGATAAAAAACTTGCTACAACCATTCTAACGCGGTTATGCATCCAACCAGTTTCATTCATTTGCCTCATACCAGCATCAACCAAAGGGTAACCTGTATCTCCTTCGCACCAAGATTTAAATTCCTTTTCATCATTGCGCCATTTAATTTTATCATATTGTTTTTTAAATGAATTGGTTGCTGCATAAGGAAAATGCCAGATTATCATCATATAAAATTCTCTCCATGCCAATTCTGATAACCAAACAGTTGACTTCGCATCAATTGCATCTTTTGCTGCTTTGCGAATACTTAAAGTACCAAATCTTAAATGTAAACCAATATGTGTAGTGCTATCAAGGGCAGGGTAATCTCGCTCTTTTGCATAGTCAGCAAGCTTATTTTTATAATTTAGTTTAGGAAATTCTAATTTACTTCTTTCAAAACCCATCTCTTTAAGCGTTGGTACAGATAGATTTTTGGTTTGAAAAAGATTTTTGAAATATTTTGTTGTAGGATAAGGTTTTGTGTAGAAATCATTAAGCTTAGCATGCCACTGCTTGTAAAATGGCGTAAATACGGTATAAGGCGTTTTATCAGCCTTTGAAATTTCGCCTTTTTCAAAAATAACCTGGTCTTTAAAAGTTTTAAATGTGATTTTTTCACTGGTTAAAAATTCAACCATATTATCATCACGCTCGCGGGCATAAGGTTCATAATCATGGTTGGTGTAAACTTCTTTAACTTCATAAGTTTTCAAAACTTCAGGCCAAACATCTTCTGGTTTTCCGTATTTTATCAGTAAATCAGAACCTTTTGATTGCAATTCCTCCTTTATATCGCAAATGGTATCATAAATAAATGTAACTCTGGCATCAGTTTCAGGTAATTTATCTAAAATGTTTTTATCGAAAATAAATAAAGGCAGAACAGGGAAATTACTTTTTAATGCATGGTAGAAAGCCGCATTATCTTCTAAACGTAAATCGCGGCGAAACCATAAGATACTTATCCCAGAATTATCAGATGATGATTTTTCTTTTTCTATACTTTTAACACCTGAATGTTCACTTCTCATATTTAATAAAGAATTTTGGTTGAGCTAACTTAATAAGAATGCTATGCTTGTGGTTATCGCTTCTAATTTTAAAGCTTTACTTCGAATAAATCTCTGCCAAAGCTTCTTCTACCCGGGTAAATTTAAATTTAAATCCCGAATCTAATATTTTTTGAGCAGAAGTATTGCTACTCATTAATACGGCATCAACACGTTCGCCAAGTAATAAATCTAATGCCGCTTTAGGTACTTTGATTGGCCAAAATGGCCGATGAAGTTGTTTAGCAATGGATTTGGTTAATGCTTTGTTGGTAACAGGAAATGGAGCGCAGGCATTGTAATTTCCTTCCATGCTTGTGTTTTCTAATGCAGCTATGTACATGCCCACTAAATCGTCATTATGTATCCAGGGTGTCCACTGTTTGCCGGTTCCAATTGCCGAACCAGCGAATAACCGAACAGGCATATCTAATTGTGGCAACGCTCCACCATCTTTACTTAGAGCAATTCCGGTACGAAGTTTAACCACCCGTAAGCCTAATTTTTTTGCTTCGGTAACCGATTGTTCCCAAAGTTTACAACAGTCTGCCAAAAAACCAATTCCATTAGCACTATCTTCTGTTAAAATTTCATCACCACAATCTCCATAATAACCAACTGCAGAAGCTGAAATAAAAGATTTAAGATTATGGTTTTGAGATTCCTTTATCGTACGAATTAGTAATTCAGTAGATTTTACTCGACTATCAATAATTTCTTTTTTGCGTTCGTCAGTCCATTTTTTGTCGGCAACTGGCTCACCTGCCAAATGAATAATTGCATCTACTCCAATTAAACAGGCTGCATCAATTTCTTGCTTTTTAACATCCCAACGATATGTGTTTTCACCTTCAGGCTTTCGAGATAAGGTATTTACCTGATAGCCCATACCTAAAAGTTTTGTTTTAAGTGCTGTACCTACTAAACCTGTTGCTCCTGTTATAAGAATTTTCTGTGCCATGTTTTACAAACACCAAAGGTACAAAAGGGTTTTTATTAAAGGTGTGTAAGGAAAGAGGTTTAAGGTTTAAGGTGTAGGGTGAAAGGTTAAGGGTGTAGGGTTTAAAGTAAAAAGTTTAAGGTTTAGGCGACTACCTATTTGTCCATTTTCCATACCTCCATTTTCCATCTTCCTTACTTCAATCATCCATCTAAACCTACAATCCTGCCAATACTCTATTTTTAGGTGCTTTTACGCTGTAGCCTAATTTAATTGTTTTAGTTTCGTTTGGTGCAATTTTCAATTTCCATGTAAGCATTCCGGTTTCTTTATTCACTTCAGCTCCGCTGCTTTCCAACAGCTCAATTTCGATATCACTTTCTGTTGATAATGGGTATTGATCTTTAAGGTTTAACTCAATTGCTTCCTTTTTGGTGTTTCTAATCTTGATCAAATAGGTAAAGGATTGTTTTTTATTGCTGCCAATAAATTTGGTGCTACTAAAATCTTCTTGCTTCTCTTTGGTAATAATAATCTTTTTGTCTTTACCCATACTTAGGCTTAACGTATCCTGAATGTTTGCTGGGTTTATATATGATTTACCAGTGTAAGTTCCTTCGAAAATAATATTAGCTTCCCCAGCCTGAAGATTAAGTTTTTCCCAATTCATCACATCAGCAAGTAAGTATGCATCGTTACTTACTCTTGGTGCTGCAAAATATTTATAACTGGCGGGTACTTCATACTCTTTAAATGCAACTGTGTGAGGTTTATTATCGCTATTTATATCATAAGGTATATCAATATCAAAAGTTACCCCAAGCTGTGTTTCATTAACTGATGTGTAATTATTTATTGTAGATGCCTTTACCGATGCTTCACTTTTCGTATCCTTTCTTGCGCTACCGTATCCAACTACAACCACTTCATTAAGCATTTGAGGTTCATTCATAATTGGTGATGCAACTCCTCGTATTCTTATTTGTTGCTGATAGGTTGACACAAACCATGGATTTAAATTTGGTGCCGTAATATTATAATTCGGGTTTCCTGTTGATAAAGAGAGTTTAACTTTTTTCCAGTCCAAACCTGTATTTTGCGTTATTGCAGCTTTGTAAACAATGCCTAATGGATTTGAAGTGCTCATCGCTTTAATGTCATAACTTGCTAACCAGTGTGCATTTGGCGTAACATAAGAAAGGTTATATGTGGCTTCTGTGTTTTGTTTAACCATTAATTGAAGTACCAGTTGGCCCAATTGCTGATTTGGATTATTTCTTAATTCATTTATCTGTTGCTGTAAAGCAACTAACCGCTGATTTTGCTTTTCCTCAACCAAAACTAGTGCTGCTATGGCATTTCTAACTTCACTATTTTTGGTTCGGTAATAATCAGCTAGTTTCATAAGTTCAGCAACGTTTGTTCCATTACTTGTACCGCCGGATTTGCGATTTTCATCAAGTAATGCTAAAGTTTGCTCTTCAATAGTTTTTGCGTTTTTTGTTTTTGTTAGTTCGGCAGTTACAGTTTTTAAACTATCATTTAGCTTTTTAATTTCCGGATTTGCTGCTTCAGTATTTAAGAAATCTCTATTAAATTGTACAGATAATATTGTTACACCTGCTGATACACCAACCTGAATTGAATTTTCATTAACCCTGCCCGAAATGTTATTGATTACAATCTCAGATGTACCTTCGGGGAGATTTACTTTACCTTTATGGCTCATCTCTGCGCCGTTATTATAAACAGTTACACGTTCTAAATTAGCCTTCGTTTTAATTTGTTGTTGTGCAAATACGCTCAAAGGGAAAAGCAAGATTAATAGCAGTTTTTTCATTATTTTTTCTTATTATGTGTTGTAAATGAATGATGTTGAGTTTATTCAATTTCCATAATGGGTAAGTTAAATTGTTGGGTATTTGTAAATATTAACCCCGTTTTTGCTCCAGAAAGAAAAATAAGATAAATTTGTAATTGCGTTCTTAAAACTACTTTTCGATAAAATATGTCAAAAAAAATTCTGGTTTGGTTTAGAAATGATCTTCGTTTGCATGATAATGAAATGCTGGTGGAGGCTATTGCTAAATCGGATTCAATTTTACCAGTTTACATTATCGACCCAAGATTATTCGTAGAAACGAAGTATGGTACATTAAAAACCGGTAGCATTCGGGCACAATTTACCATCGAAAGTGTTTCAGCTCTAAGAACTTCATTAAAACAAATCGGCGGCAATCTTTTAGTGGCTCATGGTAAGCCTGAAGATATAATTCCAGCTTTAGTTCAAGAATATGAAATTAATGAAGTTTATCATCACCGGGAAGTGGCTGATGAGGAAACTAAAATTTCTAACTTGGTTGAAAACGGACTTTGGAAACTTCGTGTTAATTTAAAGCATTTTATTGGTCATACCCTGTACAATAAAGAAGATTTGCCTTTTCCAATCAAGGATATTCCAGATGCTTTTAATCTGTTTAAAAAGAAAGTAGAGCGTGATGCCATTATTAAACCTTGTTTTTTATCGCCAGATAGGGTAAATGTCGCTGAAGTTATTGATTGGGGAGCCATACCAACAATAACCGATTTAGGCTTAAATCCTCAGGAAAAGGATAGTCGATCTGATTTTGAATTTTCTGGTGGCGAAGCAAAAGGCATAACAACGTTGCAAAAGGTAATTGTGACCATGCAAGAAGCTGCATCTGCTAAAAATTTAATCCTTGCATCAAAACTATCTGCCTGGTTGGCAATGGGTTGTTTATCTCCACGAAAAGTATATTGGGAAATAAAGAAAATGGAGGGTATGCCAAACACGAAGGCTATATTTAACCATATTTTATTGGGATTGCTGTGGCGAGATTATTTCCGTTTTATGTTTAAAAAATATGGAAACACATTTTTTAAACCAGATGGATTTGGCAGTCGGCGTGTTGTAGATAAAGCAAACACAAACGAAAATTTTAATAATTGGAAAAACGGTAATACCGGTTTTGCTATTGTAGATGCTGTAATGAATGAGCTAAACCGCACTGGTTATATCTCTAATATAGCTCGCCAAACTGCTGCTTTATACTTAATCAATAATTTGGAAGTTAGCTGGGTTTTAGGTGCTGCTTATTTCGAAGAAAGGTTAATTGACTACAATCCGGCAAGCAATTGGGGCAATTGGGCAAACATGGCTGGTGTTGGTAACGACCAAAAAACCAAAAATGTTTTCGATTTAGATAAATACATTAAAAGCCTCGATCCGAAAGGTAATTACGCCTTAACCTGGGCATCATAATAATGATATAATGACTAATTTTTCAATGATTGAATTAACTTAAAAATCATTCATTGTTTAATTCAAAATTCATTCATTTCAGAATTTTAAATCCCTAATTAAAAAATCTTATTTTAATCGAGTTTTTTACCGTTTATGTTAGGTAAAATTCTAATTTTGTAATGCTTATAGTAAACAGTTAATAATGGATAAATTATCTTATCTTAACGGCGCAAATGCCGAATATATAGAGTCAATATATCAGTCGTATCAAAAAGATCCTGAATCAGTTGAATTTGGTTGGCAGAAGTTTTTCGAAGGCTTCGATTTCGGAAGAGGTTCAGAAGCCCCAACGGTAACTACAGAAACTCCAGAACAATTTTTAAAAGAGGTTAATGTTTTAAATTTGATTGATGGTTATAGAACCCGCGGTCATTTATTTACACACACCAACCCAGTACGTGAAAGACGTAAACATTTACCAACATTAGATTTATCAAATTTTGGTTTATCTGATGCAGATTTGGAAACTGTTTTTAATTCGGGTGTAGAAATTGGTATTGGCGCAGCGAAGCTGAAAGATATTGTTGCCTTTTTAAAACAAACCTACGCACATTCTATCGGTGCAGAATATAAATTTTTACGTACACCAGAAGTACTGAACTGGATTCAGCAGAAAATGGAAAGTGTACGTAATACACCAAATTTTTCTATCGATGTTAAAAAACGAATTCTTAGAAAATTAAATGAAGCTGTAAGTTTCGAAAATTTCTTAGGAACAAAATTTTTAGGGCAAAAGCGTTTCTCTTTAGAAGGAGCCGAGGCATTAATTCCTGCTTTAGATTCTGTAATTGAAAAGGGAGCTGAATTAGGGATTGAGGAATTTGTTATTGGTATGGCGCATCGCGGTCGTTTGAACGTGTTGGCGAATATCATGCAAAAAACTTACAAAGATATTTTTGCTGAATTTGAGGGTAAAAGCTACAATCCTGATACACCATTTGGTGGCGATGTAAAATATCATTTAGGTTACTCTACTGATGTTACCACCGTTGCAGGTAAAAGCGTTCACTTAAGTTTATGCCCAAATCCATCACACTTAGAAACAGTAGATGGTGTGGTTGAAGGCATGAGCCGTTCAAAAATCGATTTTAAATATGGTGGTGATAACAGTCGCCTGGCACCAATTTTAATTCATGGAGATGCATCAGTAGCCGGACAAGGAATAGTTTATGAAGTTATTCAAATGGCAGGCCTTGAAGGTTATAAAACTGGTGGTACCATTCATCTGGTGATAAATAATCAAATTGGTTTTACCACCAATTATAAAGATGCTCGTACAAGTACGTATTGTACCGATATTGCTAAAGTAACTTTATCGCCAGTTTTCCACGTAAATGGCGATGACCCTGAGGCGTTAGTTTATGCGATTAATTTGGCAATGGAATATCGCCAGAAATATAAAAATGACGTTTTTATAGATATTTTGTGCTATCGTCGTTTCGGTCATAATGAAGCCGATGAACCTAAGTTTACCCAACCTTTATTATACAAAACAATAGAAAAACACCCTAACCCAAGGGAACTTTATATAGAACAATTAACCAAAGAAGGTAAATTGGAAGCAGGTTTAGCAAAAGAAATGGAGAAAGATTTCCGTGGTATTTTGCAAGAACGTTTAAACGAAGCTAAAGATTTTGTAGCTGGAAATACCGAAGTTAAATTTGGTGGCGCCTGGGCAGATTTACGTATGGCCACTCCGAAAGATTTTGAAACATCTCCGGTAACTGCGGTTAAAAAATCTACCCTATTAGAAATTGGTAAACGAATTACTACGCTACCATCGAACAAAAAGTTTTTCAAGAAGATTGAGAAGTTATTTGGCGAACGGACAAAAATGGTTAATGAAACCAATGTGTTTGATTGGGCAATGGGCGAGCAGTTAGCTTACGGTACTTTGTTATCAGAAGGAAAACGTGTTCGTTTAAGTGGTCAGGATGTAGAGCGAGGCACATTCTCTCATCGCCATGCTGTATTAACTTTAGAAGATAGCGAAGAGGAATATGTGCCATTGGCAAACATTTCCGACCAACAAGCACAATTTGATATTTATAATTCACACTTATCAGAATATGGTGTTTTAGGTTTCGAATATGGATATGCAATGGCAAACCCAAATGCATTAACCATATGGGAAGCTCAATTTGGTGATTTCTTTAACGGAGCACAAATTGTAGTTGATCAATACATTGCAAGTGCAGAAACCAAATGGCAAAGAGAAAACGGTTTGGTTATGTTATTGCCTCACGGTTACGAAGGTCAGGGTCCTGAGCATTCATCAGCACGTATTGAACGTTTTATGGAGCTTTGCGCAGATTATAACATGCAGGTTGCAAATTGCACTACTCCGGCGAACTTTTTCCACGTTTTGCGCCGCCAATTTAAACGCGATTTCCGCAAGCCTTTAATTGTATTTACACCAAAAAGCTTATTGCGCCATCCGGCTTGTGTTTCTAAATTAGAAGAATTTACAGAAGGTGGTTTTAAAGAAGTAATAGATGATGTAAATGTAAAAACTGCAGATGTAACTAGAATTGTATTCTGTAGCGGTAAAATTTACTATGAATTGCTAGAGAAACAACAGGCAGATAAAGTAAAACATGTTGCAATTGTTCGAGTTGAGCAATTATACCCAACACCTGTTGACCAAATGGAAGCGATTAAGAAAAAATATAAAAATGCAAATGAGATTTTGTGGGTTCAAGAAGAGCCAGAAAACATGGGTGCATGGCCATATTTGTTCCGCAAGCTGTATAAAACTGGTCTAAAAGGTATCGACGTTATTTCAAGAAGAGAAAGCAGCAGTACAGCAACAGGCTTTGCGAAACAGCATGCAAATCAACAAGCTTATATTTTAGCAAAGGCATTAGAATTACCAGTTAAGCAAGAAGAAGTTAAAAACGCTGAGAAAAAGGCCACTAAAAAAATGGCGGAAGCTGATTAGTTGAGAGATTGAGGCTGAGGTTAAGATCAAGATTGAGGCTGAGATTAAGATAAGTAGATAATAATTTGGATAAGTTGATGATGAGTTAAAATAATGTTTTAGGTAAGGATTTAGATTAGGATTGTGTTTAGACTTTTGTCTCAGCCTTAACCTCAGTCTCAACCTTAACCTCATCCTCAACCCCAAAAAACATAGAAAAACATATTAAACATTATGAGTTTAGAGATAAAAGTTCCACCTGTAGGTGAGTCGATAACAGAAGTTGTTTTATCACAATGGTTAAAAAAAGATGGCGATGTTGTTGAAATGGATGAAGTTATTGCTGAGTTAGAATCTGACAAAGCAACTTTTGAATTAACCGCAGAAAAGGCCGGAACTTTAAAAACGATAGCTGCTGAAGGTGATACTTTAGCTATTGGTGCAGTAGTTTGTGAAATCGAAGATGGCGGCGCAGCACCTGCAAAGGCAGATGCACCAAAAGCTGAAGAAAAACCTGTTGTTGCAGAAGAAAAAACTGCTGCTCCAGTTGCAGAAAAATCTGGTGATAGTTACGCTACAGGAACTCCATCTCCGGCTGCAGGAAAAATTCTTGCGGAAAAGGGAATTGATTCTGGTGCTGTAAAAGGTACAGGTGTTGATGGTCGTATTACTAAAGATGATGCTGTAAAAGCAGAGGCTGGTAAAAAACCTGAAGCACCAAAAGCAACCGCTCCTGCTGTAGAAGCTGCACCTGCCGGTAGCCGCAACGAACGCCGTGAGAAAATGTCGCCATTGCGTAGAACCGTAGCAAAAAGATTGGTTGCTGTTAAAAATGAAACAGCAATGTTAACTACATTCAACGAGGTTAACATGAAGCCAATTATGGATTTACGTGGAAAATATAAAGATCAATTTAAAGAAAAATACGGTGTTGGTTTAGGCTTTATGAGTTTCTTTACCAAAGCGGTAACCGAAGCTTTAAAAGATTTCCCTGCTGTAAATGGTCGCATTGAAGGTGAAGAATTGGTTTACAATAACTTTGCTGATATTTCGATTGCAGTTTCTGCTCCAAAAGGTTTAGTGGTTCCTGTTATTCGTAATGCAGAAAGCATGACCTTAGCACAAATCGAAAAATCGGTTTTAGAATTGGCATTAAAAGCTCGCGATAGTAAACTTACATTAGAAGAAATGACAGGTGGAACGTTTACGATTACAAATGGGGGTGTATTTGGTTCGATGATGTCTACACCTATCATTAATGCTCCTCAATCTGCTATTTTAGGTATGCACAATATCGTTGAGCGTCCAGTTGCCGAAAAAGGCGAGGTTGTAATTCGTCCGATGATGTATGTTGCTTTATCTTACGATCACAGAATTATTGATGGACGCGAGTCAGTTGGTTTCTTGGTTCGTGTTAAACAATTATTAGAAGACCCAGCAAGATTATTATTAGGTATTTAATTGCCGAAAAAATATATCTATTTAAAGATAAAAGCCTCGGATGTTAAATCTGAGGCTTTTACTTTGTTATCTATTTTAATACGTAGGTCTACTTATCTAATTCTGAAACCACCCTCAACTGCATCAACAAAACCAGTTGCAGCACTTTTGGCGTGGTAGAATAAACATTCCCAATTTTCTGCTGCCGCTCGTTTACCAAATTCTTTTCGTAATTCCATTGCTTTACGACCATCAAAATCATACTTGGCGATAAAATTTTTAACCAATTCTTCGGGCTCTGGCAACACATCGCCACCGAAAAATATTTTTTGATTTCCTTCAGTTAATAAAAAAACCTGATGGTTAGGGCAGTGTGCGCCAGTAAATTCGTAAGCAATTGTATCATCCAAATTTCCATCTCCTTCTATAAACTTTAACTGAGCATTGCGCTGAAGATATTCGAAAATAGCAGGATGGTATGATGAGGAAGTGCTGCTAAAAGCTGTTTCCCATTCCCCACGATTAATTACATATTCAGCATCAGGGAAACTTAGTTCAATTTTATCGCCATTTTTATGTATCATCCCGCCAGAGTGATCGTAATGTAAATGCGACATTAAAACTTTCGTCACATCTGTTGGATCAAATCCAGCATTACGGATATTTTTATGCAAAATCAATTCGCCATGATCATCACTAAAACCTAAACCGGTATCAAATAATACCAAATCATTTTTAAGTTCTACTAAAAACGGTTGCACATTTATAAATAGCGACGCAGGTCTATCTTTAAAACTATGAATGGTAGCATCGAATGGAACAAATTTCTTTGTTGCATCAACAGAATATGTGCCTTCGAAAAGAGTATGAATTTGCAAGGTGTTTAATTTTTAAAGTTTAAGCAAAGGTAAAATTTAATCATAACTATTAAATATTCATCATTTCTAAATCATTGATTAAAAAGCACATTGTATTTAGTGAAAAATGAATCGTTACAACCATATTTATTAAAAATGTATATTTACTGTTCGGAGATAAATTAAATGGAAAAAAGATGGGTGAAAGCATCGGTTTGTAATGCTGAAACCGTAAATACAGTTGCACAACAACTTAATATAGATAAAACGCTTGCCCAAATTTTGGTGCAAAGAAATATATGCGATTTTAATGCAGCGAAAGATTTCTTTAGACCAAACCTTGAACACCTTCATAACCCTTTTTTAATGAAGGATATGGATGTAGCCATTAATAGAATTGAAAAGGCACTTAGCAACCATGAAAAAATTCTGATTTACGGTGATTATGATGTTGATGGGACTACATCAGTTGCATTAACTTATAGTTTTTTTTCACAGTTAACTAAAAATATCGAATACTACATACCTGACAGATATTTAGAAGGTTATGGAATTTCTACCGCTGGTATTGATTACGCAAACGAGAATGGTTTTTCTTTAATTATAGCGCTTGATTGTGGGATAAAATCAATAGATAAGATAGATTATGCAAACAGTTTAAACATCGATTTTATAATTTGCGATCACCATTTACCTGGAGATGAAATTCCAAAAGCAATTGCAGTTCTAGATCCAAAACGTGCTGATTGCGAATATCCGTTTAAAGAATTGGCCGGCTGCGGTATAGGTTTTAAACTCGCTCAGGCTTATGCACAAAAGCATAGTTTACCAAAGGAGCGTTATTTGCAATATCTTGATTTGGTTATGGTTAGTATTGCCGCAGATATTGTTCCTGTAGTTGACGAAAATAGAATTCTGGCTTATTACGGCATTCATAAACTAAATACAAACCCATGCGAAGGCTTACGGGCATTGATGGAAGTTTCGGGCAAAACTGAAAATTATACCATTACTGATGTTGTTTTTACTTTAGGTCCTCGGATTAATGCAGCTGGCAGAATCGATCATGCAAAACATGCAGTTGCGATGTTGTTGTGCGAAGTTGATGGAAACTCCTTAGAACAAAGCGTGGAAATTAACTCCAAAAATACCGAACGTAAGACTTACGATCAGGATATTACACGTGAAGCATTGGCATTAATTGGTGATAGTGAAGAGCTTATTAATAAGAAAACGACTGTTGTTTTTAACGAAAATTGGCATAAAGGTGTAATCGGTATTGTAGCTTCGCGATTAACAGAAAAATATTACCGACCAACAATCGTTCTTACAAAATCTAACGGTCATGTTGCGGGCTCTTGCCGCTCTGTAGCGGGATTTGATTTGTATGAAGCTTTGAGTGGTTGTGCACACCTGCTCGACCAATTTGGTGGTCACAAATTTGCTGCGGGTTTAACCATGCAAGAAGACAATGTTAATGCTTTTGCGGATAAATTTGAAGAAATTGTTTCCTCCACAATAACTGAAGAGTTGTTAACGCCAATGATAAAAATTGATGCGGAAGTTGATCTTGCTCAAATTGATGGGAAGTTTTATCGCATTTTAGCACAAATGGGTCCATTTGGGCCAGAAAATATGGCTCCACTTTTTGTAACACATAATGTTTACCTAACTCAGCATGCCATGGCTGTTGGTGGGAATCATTTAAAAATAAATATAAAGCAACAAAATTCGAGTATTTTTGAATGCATCGGTTTTGGTTTGGCAGAATACCAAAATCTTTTACAACCAAAAGTGCCATTTTCTGTTTGTTATACAATAGAAGAGAATGTTTGGAGAGATAAAAAACGTTTGCAATTAAATATTAAAGGGATTAAAGTAAATTAAAAATCCTTATACTGAATTTATTCAGCAACATAAAGATGAAATTCTGAAATTATTTCAGAATGGAGTGATTTGAAAAACATGGATTTGGGTTTACTTTAATCGTAAATCGTGAATCAAAAATCGTAAATACGAATGATATTAAGAGCCGAAAGTCTGGTTAAAAAATATAAACAGCGTACAGTTGTTAATGATGTTTCCTTTAATGTGAGTCAGGGAGAGATTGTTGGGTTACTTGGGCCAAATGGTGCTGGAAAAACAACTTCATTTTATATGATTGTTGGTTTGATTAAACCGAATGAAGGTCGTATTTTTTTAGAAGATCAAGATATTACTGAGGATGCAATGTATCGCCGTGCCCAAAAAGGCATTGGTTATTTGGCTCAAGAAGCTTCAGTTTTTAGAAAATTAACAGTTGAGGAAAATATTCTAGCCATTTTAGAAATGAGTAAAATGAGCAAGGAAGAGCAAAAGGATAAGTTAGAGGAGTTGATAAATGAATTTAGCTTGCATAAAGTGCGTAAAAATCGCGGCGATTTACTATCAGGTGGCGAGCGCCGTAGAACAGAAATTGCCAGAGCTTTGGCTGCAAACCCGAATTTTATCTTATTAGATGAACCTTTTGCTGGGGTTGACCCAATTGCAGTTGAAGAAATTCAGACGATTGTTGCTAAGCTTAAACATAAAAATATAGGAATTTTGATAACTGACCATAATGTTCAGGAAACTTTATCCATCACCGATAGAGCTTATTTGCTTTTTGAAGGTAAAATTTTAGAGCAAGGTGTGCCAGAAGTGTTGGCAGAAAATGAAATGGTAAGAAAGGTATATTTAGGTTCTAACTTTGTTTTAAAACGTAAGAAATTTGATGTTTAAAAAATTAACTAGTTGTGTTGTGAAGAATTTCGTAATGCCTGCAGAATTAAATAAAAGGCAGCAAAGGCATTCCCTGGGTTTATGCATAAGTTGTAAAGCAATATTTATTTTTTAATCATGGCAATTGTAAATTCAATTTTTACCTGGTTAATGAAAAAGCGGATTCACCAAATCGAGCTTTTTATGAAATATCCTTACGATGTACAGGAAGAGTGGTTTCATACTTTAATAGATAGCGCTGAAAACACAGAGTGGGGTAGGAAATACGATTATAAAACCATTTTAACGCCACATCTGTACCAAGAAAGAATTCCTATTCAAAATTACGATTCTCTAAAGCCATACATCGAAAGGATGCTTAACGGCGAACAAAACATTTTATGGCCTTCGGATATAAAGTGGTTTGCCAAGTCATCAGGTACAACAAGCGATAGAAGTAAATTTATCCCGGTTTCTGAAGAGTCGTTAGAAGAGTGCCACTTTAAAGGTGGTAAAGACATGCTTTCTATTTACTGCAATAATCGGCCGGATAATCAAATGTTTACTGGAAAAGGATTGGTTTTAGGTGGTAGTCATCAAGTTAATCAGCTAAACGAAGATTGTTTCTATGGAGATTTATCAGCGGTGTTGATAAAAAATTTACCGATTTGGGCTGAGTATTATCGTACTCCGGATATGTCTATCGCCTTAATGGATAATTATGAAATTAAGATGGATAGGATGGCGGAGGCAACCATACAGGAAAATGTAACCAGCATTTCGGGTGTGCCTACGTGGACCATCGTTTTGGCTAAGAAAGTATTAGAGTTAACCGGCAAAAATAATTTATTAGAAGTTTGGCCAAATCTGGAACTGTATGTTCATGGTGCCGTAAATTTCGCTCCATATCGCGAGCAATTCAAACAACTCATCCCATCAAACGATATGTATTATTTGGAAACTTATAATGCATCTGAAGGGTTTTTCGGTATTCAAGATCAGGACAACTCAGAAGAAATGCTTTTGATGCTTGATTATGGAATATTTTACGAGTTTGTACCGATGGAAAATATTTGTCAGGAAAATCCAAAAGCATTACTGTTAGGAGAGGTTGAACTCAATAAAAATTATGCAATTGTTATTTCTACAAATGGTGGTTTGTGGCGTTACATGATAGGGGATACCGTTCAATTTACATCTTTAGCACCTTATAGAATTAAAATTACTGGTCGTACAAAACACTTTATCAATGCTTTTGGTGAAGAAGTAATTATCGATAATGCCGAGCAGGCTTTAACTAAAGCGTGTGCGGAAACTGGTGCAGAAATTAAAGATTATACTGCCGGACCAATTTATTTTAAAGGAGAAAATGCTGGTGGCCACGAGTGGATTATCGAGTTTGATAGACAGCCAAATGATTTTGAAAAGTTTATTGATGTAATGGACCAGACATTACGAGAAATTAATTCTGATTATGATGCAAAACGCTTTAAAGATATGGCATTATGCCGCCCAAAAGTTCATAATGCAGCTCCAAATACTTTCTATAATTGGCTAAAAGCAAAAGATAAATTGGGCGGACAGCATAAAGTTCCTAGGTTAGCAAACGAGCGAAAATACCTAGATGATATTTTGGAAATGATGAAATCGAAAATTTGAGTAACCATACTCTTTCAATCGCTATTATGAACCTTAACACACAAAAAATATTAAATTTTTTTAAAAAATCAGAAAGCAAAGCTTCCGTTTTGCTGAGGGATAAAGCTAAAGCAAACGATACCATTCGCGATGCCTTTGGCAAAGCAGTTAACAACAAACATGATTTGGATGGTGTTTGGACTAAAATGACATTACTTTTTGGAATAGCAAAGGATTATGTAAATGGAGATTATACGGAAATTCCTAAACGCTCTATCGTTGCAATATTAGGTGGATTAGTATATTTTCTATCACCCATTGATGTCGTTCCTGATTTCATCCCAGCACTTGGTTTTATAGATGATATATTTATTTTGAACCTTGTTTTTAAACAAGTGGTTAAAGATTTAGAAAAATATAAAATTTGGAAGGATTCCCAAATCAATTTTATAGAAGATGTTGAAGGAACAGAAATTTAGCTTCTTTGAATGGTTAAATCATCATCTTTTAACTTGTCCATTCAAATCTCAATTTGGTATTGATTGCCCTGGATGTGGTTTTCAACGATCAGCGGTTGCATTAATTAAAGGAAACTTTATCGAATCTTTAAAATTATATCCTGCAACAATTCCTTTGGTTTTGCTTCTGCTTTTTACAATTATTCACTTGAAAATCGATTTTAAGTTTGGGGCACAGTTGATAAAAATCGTGTTTATAGGTATTGCAGTAATTATCTTAATCAATTACATTTACAAAATATACAACCACCAACTCATAAACTAAAACTAAATTTATGTCAGAAGAACAAGGAATCCCTGAAGAAAATCGTCCCATAAACCCGGTAAATAACGAAACACCTCCCTTTGGGCCACCGATAACACCACCTGTAACACCACCACCTTTTCAGCAGCAACCACCATTTGGGCAATTTGGCGGAGGTATGGGCTATCAAAATTTACCTAACTCAACAATCGTTTTAGTTTTAGGAATTTTATCTATTGCATTTTGTTGCTGTTATGGAATTTTAGGTCTAATCCCTGCAATAATTGCTTTAGTTTTGAGCAAAAAAGATAAGGCTTTGTACAATGCTAATCCTTCAATATACAGTTTAAGCTCTTATAAAAACCTAAATGCTGGTAGAATTTGTGCCATTATTGGTTTGATATTAAACATTCTATCATTAGCATATTACGCTGTAATTATAATTATGTTTGGCACAGGTATGATGAGCGATCCTCAAAAAATGCAAGAAATTTTGAAAGGTCTTCAATAATCAACTAAATTTAATTTTACCTTTAAAATATAAATCGAATGGCTGATGCTGTTCGATTTTCTTATTTTTGTACTCTTAAATTGTAAATAAAAACTAACGATAATGTATCCAGAATATTTAGTAGAACCAATGCGTAAGGAATTAACTAACGTTGGTTTTGAAGAGTTAAAAAGTGCACAAGAAGTAGATTCAGCTATTAAAGCCGAAGGAACTGTTTTAGTTGTTGTGAATTCTGTATGTGGTTGTGCAGCAGCTAATGCTCGCCCAGCGGCAAGAGCAGCAGCAGCGCATGAAAAACATCCTGATAAATTGGTAACCGTTTTTGCAGGAATGGAAAAAGAAGCTGTTGATCAGGCTAGAAATTATATGATGCCTTTTCCTCCATCATCTCCGGCAATGGCTTTGTTTAAAGATGGTAAATTGGTTCATATGATTGAACGCCATCAGATTGAAGGTCGCCCGGCACAAATGATTGCTGATAATTTAATCGGCGCTTTTGAAGAGTATTGCTAGTTTTTTAGTTAGTTAGAGATTTGGTTTTTTAGTTGGTTGGTTTTCCAACCAACTAAAAAATAATGAACCAAAAAGCCTTTTTAGTTTCGCAGATTTCTAACCAACTAAAAACTAATCAACCTACAAACCACTAAAAATCCTTATTAAGCAATTTTTCAAGCTCACCGAAGGATACATTCATTCTTACCCTACCTTGTTTAGCGTAAGATATTTCTCCAGTTTCTTCTGAAATAATTACAGCAACAGCATCAGTAGTTTCTGATACGCCAATCCCTGCTCTATGCCTTAAACCAAATTGCGATGGCAATTGATCATTATCGGTTAATGGAAGTATGCAACTGGCACTTTTAATTTTATTTTCTGAAATTACCACAGCGCCATCATGCAGTGGACTGTGTTTCTGGAATATGCTTTCGAGCAAACGTTTGGAAATTTTTGCATCTACAACCTCACAGCTATTTGCAAAAAACTGTTCATCATAAAATTTAACAAAAACCATTAATGCACCCGTACGTGTTTTTTTCATGGTTTTGCAAGCGTCAATAATTGGTTTTATCCTGGCGAGGTTGTTTCTCTCAATTTCTTTTCTGCCAAATAAATAGCCCCACCAAGCCTTATTTTTTTGTAAGAAGGCATTTTTACCAATAAGCAAAAGAAATCTTCTGATTTCGGGGTGAAAGATTACAATTAAAGCTATAATACCTACACTCATAAATTTCTCTATGATGGTAGTAAGCAATTCCATGTGTAAGCCTTTCACTATCCAGTAAAAAACGGTGATGATAAACATCCCAACCAATAAATTAACTGCTAGTGTATTGCGAATAAGTGTATAAACGTAATAAATTAATAATGCTACAAGAACAATATCAACTACATCAGTTACAGATATTTTAAGAAAATCGAAATCAAAACCTTTCATTAATGGCAAGATAGCAAAACGGTTTTCAGTTTACAATTTTCGATTGATTAAATATTTCTACTGTAAATAAGCTCATTTTAAATAACCAAATACGGAACCTAACAGTTTAATTTTTCGATTAATTTCACACATTCTACAGCTTCTTTAACATCATGTACACGAAGTATTTTGGCGCCTTTTTGTAACGCTACCGTATTTAAAACAGTTGTTCCATTTAAAGCTTCAGCAGCAGAAGTGCCCAAAAATTTATGAATCATTCCTTTTCGCGAAAAACCAGCAAGTATGGGCAGTTTAAATATTTTAAAATCTTCCATTTGCTTCAAAAGTTCATAATTGTGTTCGATGGTTTTACCGAAGCCAAAACCAGGGTCGATGATAACATCATGAACATTCAATGCTTTTAATGCAGCAACTTTCTTAGCAAAGTAATCAACTACATCAAGTAAAACATTATTGTAAACTGGATTTTGCTGCATAGTCTGGGGCGTTCGCTGCATGTGCATAATAATATAAGGCACTTGTAGTTTTGCTATGGTTTCGAACATTTTGTTGTCCATTTCACCAGCAGAAATATCATTGATTATATGAGCGCCAGTAAAAAT
This sequence comes from Pedobacter lithocola, assembly GCF_042650845.1. NCBI lineage: Bacteria > Pseudomonadati > Bacteroidota > Sphingobacteriia > Sphingobacteriales > Sphingobacteriaceae > Pedobacter > Pedobacter lithocola. The sequence continues at coordinate 48,161 of NZ_JBHSBW010000010.1, forward strand.
ACTTTCTTTAGCAATCTTAGCTCTAAAAGTATCAATAGAAATAATTGCTTGTGGCAAATGTTTATTTAAAGCTTCAACAACAGGAATAATTCTGGCAAGTTCATCATCTTCAGTAATGTGAGTAGCGCCTGGTCGTGATGAATAACCACCAATATCAACAAATGATGCACCTTCATTTAAAAATTGTTCGGCTTTAATTAATGCCTCCTTAATCGAATTTGTTCGGCTACCTTTATAAAATGAATCGGGGGTAATGTTTAAAATCCCCATTACTTTCGGGCTACTTAAATTAAAGATATTGCCTCTTATATTCAGACTTTGCTTTGGTTCAAAAAAGTTATTTTCTGCCATATTAAACCCTTTCGGGATTTGGGTTTCGCTTTAAAAATGTATCTTTAGCTTTTGTTTTTCAGAACAAAAATACATTAAAAACTAAATAATTATTGGCCTTGGCACAAACAAATACCGCTACCGAATTTGATGATGTGATTGCACTTTGCAGATCCTTATTTTTAAAAAAAACTAAAGATTATGGTACCGCATGGCGTATTTTGAGGCTAAGCTCTATAACCGACCAAATATTTATTAAAGCACAACGCATCCGTACTTTAGAAGATAAAAAAGTGAGTTTGGTAGGTGAAGGGATAACATCAGAATATATTGGTATTGTAAACTATTGCGTTATTGCTATGATGCAATCAGACTTGACAGAACAAGACTCGAATGAAATACCTTTTGATGAAGTTCAATCTATATTTGATGCTAAAGTTAAAGAAACCAAAGATTTGATGTTTGCCAAAAACCATGATTATGGCGAAGCCTGGAGAGATATGCGGATAAGCTCTTTAACGGATTTGATTTTAATGAAAATATTTCGTGTAAAGCAAATTGAAGATAATGAGGGACAAACATTAGCATCAGAAGGGGTAAATGCAAACTATCAGGACATGCTAAATTATGCTGTTTTTGCATTGATTAAATTAGGAGTAAAATAGATGAAAAATATTGCCTTAACCATTTCCCGAATCTTTGTAGGCGTCCTTTTTATTTTTTCAGGATTAATCAAAGCAAACGATCCATTAGGTTTTGGTTATAAACTGCAAGAATATTTCGAGGTTTTCCATATAAACTTTTTAAGTCCGATGGCAACGGGATTAGCTATTCTTATATGTACGCTTGAAATTGTTTTTGGCGCTTTATTGCTGTTAGGTTTTTGGAATAAAAAGGTAGCATGGGGTTTATTAATTTTAATTATATTTTTTACCCTTTTAACATTTGTATCAGCGGTATTTAAAGTAGTAACAAGCTGTGGCTGTTTTGGTGATGCAATTCCACTAACACCTTGGCAATCTTTTATAAAGGATTTAATCTTGCTGGGTTTAATCATCTATATTTTTATTAAAAAAGATTTAATAAGACCAGTTACAAACCTTGCTCTTGCTCAAAAAAATATAGCGATAACAATAACAATTGCCTCACTACTTTTTGGTTTGTACACTTATAATTTTTTACCTGTAATTGATTTCTTGCCTTATAAAATTGGCGCACATATTCCATCATTAATGGTTATTCCTGCAGGAGAAAAGCCAGATGAATTTCAAATCATGTATCACCTTAAAAATAAAGCTACCAAAGCAGAGAAGGATTTGAGTGATAAGGAATACTTAAAAACAGAAATTTGGAAAGATAATAATTGGGAAATTATTGGTGAACCGACAAAAACACTGGTAAAGAAAGGTTACGACCCAAAAATTAAAGACTTAATCATAACCGATGCTTCGGGAACGGATTATACAAAGGAGCTGTTAGAAAATCCGTATTATAGTTTGGTATTTGTAGCCTATAATTTAAAAGATGCTAATACAAAAGCAATTGGCGATTTAAACGCTTTGGCTTTAAATGCAACACAGCAGTTTAACATTAGAAGTGTGTTGTTAACCTCAAGTTCTGCTAGCGATGCAGAAAAATTTATCAAAAAAAACAACCTGTTTTCTGAGGTTTTTTATGCTGATGCTGTTCCACTGAAAAGTATGGTTAGGGCAAATCCTGGGATAATACTTTTAAAAAATGGTGTTGTAATTAATAAATGGCATTTTCATAATGTGCCAAATTTTGAGCAATTAAGCAATAAGTATTTTAGTAAATAAATGTTAGGCTACGCAATAAAAAAACTTTTATATGGCTTACTGGTTATGGCCGGCGTAGTATTGGTTGTTTTTATTTTGTTTAATATTTTACCCGGCGACCCTGCCCGAATGACAATGGGACAGCGGGCTGATGTGCAATCGCTTGAGGCTGTTAGAAAAGAATTTGGATTGGATAGATCAAAGCCAATGCAGTTTGTACTCTATGTAAATGATTTATCGCCAATAAGCGTATTGGATAATGATAGCGCTTCCCAGAAAAAATATCACTACGTAAAATTGCTTAATTTTAAAGATAAAGCGCTGGTTTTGAAGCAACCTTATCTACGGAGTTCATATCAAACCAAGCGTGATGTAACAGCTATCCTTTCAGAAACTGTTCCGAATACTTTCATACTTGCCTTAACTGCCATGATTTTCGCAACCATTATTGGCGTCTTTTTAGGGGTATTATCTGCCGTTTACAAAGATTCATGGATAGATAAATCGGCAAATGCTTTCGCTATTTTAGGCATTTCTGCACCATCTTTCTTTGCAGGAATTATCATTGCCTGGCTTTTTGGCTTCGTTTTAAGTGATTATACTGGTTTAAATATGAGTGGAAGTTTATACAGCTACGATCCATTTAAGGGCGAAATTTTAACTTTAAGAAATTTGTGGTTGCCTATGACAACCCTTGGGCTTAGGCCTTTGGCAATTATAGTTCAGTTAACCAGAAGTGCAATGCTTGATGTATTGGCACAAGATTACATCAGAACTGCTAGAGCTAAAGGACTAGGAAGAAACGCGATTATTTATAAACATGCACTTAAAAATGCGATGAACCCTGTTATTACGGCAATATCAGGTTGGTTTGCATCACTGCTTGCAGGCTCCTTTTTTGTAGAGTATATTTTTGGCTATAATGGTTTAGGCAGAACAACCGTTACAGCTTTAGAAATGTCTGATTTTCCGGTCGTAATGGGTTCCATTTTATTTATTGCATTTGTGTTTGTGGTTATAAATATATTGGTTGATATTCTCTATGCCTACGTAGATCCAAGGGTAAAACTAGTGCAGAGTTAACAAAGCTTATAAATATGATTATTTTTCTTATTGGATATATGGGCTGCGGTAAAAGCACCAAGGCAAAACAGTTGGCAAATAAGCTGAATTGTCCTGTTATTGATTTAGATGCAGAAATTGTAAGTAAATCTGGTAAAAGTATTGCCGAGTTTTTTGAGGCTTATGGAGAAAGTGGATTCAGAGATTACGAAAGTGAGATGCTTAAAACTTTTAACTATCCAGAAACATGTGTTGTTGCCACGGGTGGAGGTTTGCCATGCTTTTTTGATAATATGGATTGGATGAATGAAAACGGTAAAACCATTTATTTGCAAATGGAACCTGCTCAATTGGTTTCCAGATTGCATAATCGCCAAAAGCGCCCATTAATTAAAGATTTAAATGATGAACAATTACTTGAATTCATTAAAATAAAGCTTGAAGAACGGAATCCTTATTATACAAAAGCACAAATCGTTATTAATGCTTTTGACTTAGATGCTGATAAATTAGTAGAATTGATAAACGCCTAACCAATCTCATCACCAATAATTTTTGCTGATAACAAGGCTAAAGGAATCCCTCCTCCTGGGTGAACGCTTCCGCCACAGAAATACAAACCCGAAATTTTCGATATAAAATTTGGATGCCTCAAAAATGCTGCAAACTGATTGTTTGAGCTGTTGCCATAAAGCGAACCTTGATAAGAACCTGTTTTAAACTCAATACTTCGTGGGTCTAGAATTTCTTCGCAAATAATATCTTCAGAGATATCTTTCTTTAAAATTCTATTAATTTTTTCAATGATATTCTGCCTTGCTTCCTTAATTAATTGATCCCATTCTTGGCCATTATTTGCCGGAACGTTAATCATTACAAACCAGTTCTCACAACCTTCTGGTGCATCGTTTTTAATGTGTTTTGAAGTTATGTTAATGTATATTGTTGGATCATGCGGAATGCTTTTTTCCTTCCAAATGGTATCAAATTCTGTTTCGTAACTCGAGGCAAACAAAATATTGTGCAAATCTAAATCAGGGTGTATATTCTTAATTCCCCAATAAAATATAAGTGCAGAACTACTTCTTTCCTGATTCAAAAGTTTTGTGGGCGGCGGTAAATTTTTAAGTAAAGTTTTATAGGTAAACCAAATATCAAGATTGGAGATAACTGTATCTGCAGCAACGAATTTTCCTCCAACCAATATTCCTTTTATTTTCTTATTCTGGTAATCAATTGCATCTACCTTTTGGTTGAAATCAAATTTAACGCCTACATCTTCAGCAAGTTTCACTAATGCAAGTGTTATACTGTACATTCCTTTCTTTGGCAAAAATGCGCCAAAATGATACTCGAAGTGTGGGATTACATTTAAAGTGGCTGGCGCTTGATAAGGATTGGAACCATTATATGTAGCGTATCGGTTAAAGAGCTGAACAATTCTTCTATCCTTAAAAAAACTTTCATTGGCTTTGTTCTGAGTTCTAAAAGCATCAATATTACCAAAGCGAAATACAGATTTTAAGGTATCCCAATGTAAATAGCTTTTTACTTTGTGCAAGGTTCTTTCTAAAAAAACTTTATGCGTTACAGCATATATGATTTTGCTTTTTGCAAGAAAGCTATCCACTTCAGCCGCATTAGAATTTGTTTTTTCTGCTAATTCTGCACCAAATTTGGTCACATCAGCATAAGCCGTTAATTTTAAGCCATCTTCATAGAAATACCTGCAAATTTCATCAAGCTTTTCATATTCAAAATAGTCTTTTGGGTTTTTGCCTGCCAGTGTAAAAAGTTCATCAACATATTGCGGCATAGTAAATAAACTCGGACCAGCGTCAAACCGAAAACCTTGTATGTTAATCTCTGATAGTTTACCTCCGGCATAAGGATTTGATTCAAATACTTCTACACTGTAGCCTTTAACAGCCATTCGTATTGCCGAAGCGATTCCTGCAATTCCGGCACCAATAATTATTGCTTTGCGCATTTAATTTATTTCAACTGCTCTAAATAAACCCTTGTTTGTTTTTCCAATTCAATGGTGGCAACCTTTATTGATGAACCAACTCTTGTGCTTGCTGATGTTACCGGCATTTTATTTATAGTAGCCAAGGCATCAACATACCATTTGCTCCAAACCTCAATAATATGCTTTTCATCAGATGCTGGTTTTCCTTCAGCAATTGCTTTTTTACTTAAATCAAATTCTATTTTTAATCTTGCCAAAGCATCACTTTTAACTTGAGCAATAGTTGATGTGGCTGCATTTTCATCAGCAGATATTAATGAAAATGCAGCCGTTAAAGCACTTATGCCAACATTTTTCATTTCCGTAGCAGAAACCTTATCGATTCTATCATTATCGGTGTGATAGAAAACATCCGTAAAATGCCACATCAGTAAGCCTGGTATTTTATTTTGAAGAAACGGAGTATGGTCACTACCACCTTCAAAAGGGTTGTAATTTACTTTCCAGTTTGCAAATTTGCCTTGCGCTTTACAGATATCGAAAATAAAATCATTAAAATAATGAGGGAAAAGATCTTTTTCTTTAACATCTCCAGCACCCCATTCTGTGTGTTTATCTGTACCTCTAGTCCAAATTGCTGATGGATCGGGCATCTTTTCGATTAAAAATGAACCACCCGTTTTCTTTGTATCCTCTCCAACCATATCTAAGCTCATGCCCCATAAAATTCCTTTTGCCCGGGTGCTATCTTCTGTAATGTATCTTCTGGTCGATATAATTTCATCGCCCCACAAAAAAGTTAGCGTACGTTTTGGATTTAGTTTTTTTTCCTGATAGAGTGATGCTGTTAAGCGAGCCATTTCTGCTAAAGTACCAACGCCACTAGCATTATCATTTGCCCCAGGTTCTTGAACATGAGCACTAAAAACAAATCGTTCGCTTGGTTTTTCACTACCTTTTACATTTGCAACCAGGGTTAATTCTTCTGCTGTATATATTTTGGTTTCAATATTAACTTTTAGTTTTGTTGTACCTTTTAAGCAAGCTGCCTTAAGTTTTTCCTTTGCTGCGTATGATAAAAGCAAAGTCCATACCTCGCTATTTGCCCTCATGCTACCGAATTGGATTGATGTTTGGTGAACTTCTGGTTGAGTATATTTTGGCATTGAATAACCTAAAACACCTACGGCGCCAGCTTTTAATGCAGTAGCTAATAATCTGGAAGGAGAATTTTCTGAAAATAGAATTTTACCTTTCAAATCCATTTTTTCTATTTCGGCTGGTACAATCTTTTCGATGTAAACAACTTCAGCCGTAATACCTTCAGCTGGTGTAGAACCGCAATTAATCGGAATCATATTGCGATTGGTCTTGTACGAAATTAAAGGTTGTGTTTCTCCAACAATGTCGATATTGGCATCAACAGGCTCCCACGTTTTATTTTTCATCGTTCGTTTTTCGATACGATAAGTTAAAGGTGCCTCAAATTCGTTTTGTTTTTGCGCTACAAAACCTGCTTTTTTTAAAATATCTTCTACATGATGAATGCTTGCATTAAAACCTTCATTACCCGGAACCCGGAAATATTTTTCTACAAAAGCTGTTGTTGTGTAAGCATTGTTTTCGTTAAATCCGGCACGGGTTAGCTTAAAATATTGGTCGGTGGTATTTTGTGCAAAGGCAGTAAAACTGATTACAATTAGGCTCAGAAGTAATTTAATTTTCATAAGGGGAATAAAAGCGAAAGATAGTGAGAATTGTTTATTGATTAAAGGTTCTAATTATTCATATAAGCTTAACGTAAATTTAATTTGAACCGTTTTGGTTTTTGGTCTAATTTTTGTATTATTGTGTAAATAAGGAGGTTTTTAGCCATGAGTAATGAAATATTAGAGTTTTCTGTACAAGTAGATGAGAAATTTGACCTAAAATTTAATTGGTTAGATGGTTTTTGGGGAACAGCATTTAAGTTTTTCTCAAAATGATATTTCAAATCTTTTAATTGTTGCCAACATCTTTTGATTTTCAAATAAACAAAGGCAGTTGTTATCGTTGTAATTTTCAAAATTCTTTCATCCTTCATTTCTTCAATCCGTTTCTGTTTCTCTAATTACAATTTGTAATTGTTCTGAAATTAGCTTTACGCTTTAGTCTTTCAGCTTTTCCACTTATCTTTGCTGCACAATGAGTAGAAAAAAACCATGTACGATAACCATAATTCAAAACGTACATATAATTGATATTGCTGAAGAAGGAAAGGGTGTTGGTAAAGCCGATGAGTTGGTCATTTTTGTAGATAAAGCCGTTCCTGGCGATGTTGTTGATGTTCGCCTAACCAAAAAGAAAAAAAACTTTGCCGAAGCAATTATAGAACAATTACATGAGCAATCTACGTTGCGTACCGAGCCTTTTTGTAAGCATTTTGGTAGTTGTGGTGGCTGTAAATGGCAACACATGGGGTACGATTCTCAATTAAAATTTAAACAAAAAAATGTAGAGGCGGCGCTGCAACGACTTGGTAAAATTGATACTTCCATAGCCGAACCCATATTAGGATCGGCAAAGAATAGATATTACAGAAACAAGCTTGAATTTACATTTTCTAACAAACGCTGGTTAGAGAAAGTAGATGTAGAACGCGATGAAGAATTTGATATGAATGCTTTAGGGTTTCATGTTCCGCTTCGTTTTGATAAAATTTTAGATATAGAGCATTGCTATCTGCAAGATGAACCATCAAATCAGATCAGGAATGCCGTTCGCAAGTTTTCGTTAGCAAACGGATTATCATTTTATGATTTAAGAAATCACGAAGGTGCTTTGCGCAATCTGATTATCAGAACTTCTAGCACTGGTGAAATAATGCTTGCCGTTGTTTTTGCTTATCCAGAGGAAGGGCAAGTAAATGCTTTAATGAATTTCCTTAAATCAGAATTTCCTCAAATAACATCCTTGCTTTATATCATCAACCAAAAGAAAAACGATACCATTTTCGATCAGGATGTAGTAACTTTTTCTGGTCGCGACCATATTTTCGAAGAAATGCCTGCAGGAGTTGAGGGTGGAGAAAGTGTTCGTTTTAAAATTGGTGTAAAATCTTTTTATCAAACCAATTCAGAGCAGGCAACAGAACTTTATAAAATTACACGAGAATTTGCCGATTTTAAAGGTGATGAACTTGTTTACGATTTATATACAGGTGCAGGAACAATCGCGAATTTTGTTGCTAGAAATGTAAAGCATGTTGTTGGTGTAGAGTATGTGCCAACTGCTATTGAGGATGCTAAATTTAATTCGGAACTTAATGGTATTGAAAATACCACCTTTTATGCCGGCGACATGAAGGATATTTTAACGGCAGATTTTATTTTAGCGCATGGTAAACCCGATGTTGTTATCACCGACCCGCCAAGGGCAGGTATGCATGCAGATGTTGTACAACGATTATTGGAAATGGAAGCCGAAAAAATTGTTTATGTAAGTTGTAATGCAGCTACGCAGGCGAGAGATTTGGAATTAATGAAAGATAAGTACGACGTAGTTCGCATAAAACCTGTTGATATGTTTCCACATACACAGCATGTTGAAAATGTGGTTTTGTTAAGATTAAAATGAGGGCGTAATTGAATGAAAGATGGAGTGAATATAATAGAACGCTTATTAATATTTACTTATTCATTCACTCATTTAAAATTTAATTAAAGATGGATAGAGAAGAATTATTAAGTGCAACACCCGAAGATAGTGGCGAGCCGAAAAAGCAGGAAAGTCCGCTTCTAAGTTTAGAAAAAGATTTAGAATTTTATGCAGATGCCATTAAAGAAGTTGCTATAGAAATTATGGTTGAAGGGATTTCTGCACACCCGATTTTTATTGCTCATCAGCATGAAGTTAAGCTTGGTGAGATAATTTTAAACAGAGAAGAACTAAATACCGATTGGACCATCCAGGCATCTACCTTGGAGGAATTTGTTGAGAAGGGAATTATTAATAAGGAGAAGAAAGAGCAATTTTTAAAAGTTTACAAAAAACCTGAGAATTTTATGTGTGTTTTTGTAATTGTGCCAGAAGGCGCAAACTTTATTTATTACCCGTATAAAAAGAGTAAAAATTAATAATTTGATTTTTTAATGGATTAAGCTTGTCGAAATACTTTAAGGTTACGACAAGCTTAAATTTACATCTATTTACTAATCAACTTTTATTACGTCACCACTTTTAGATGATGATGTTTTCTTTACCGAAGCATTTCCTTTGTAGTGTACATCACTTCCACCCGATGCGCTGGCTTCTAAACCTTTGTTAACATTAATATTCGCATCAGAACCACCAGATGATGAAACTTTTGCGTAATCTACCACGAAATCATATGCATTAACATCACTTCCACCGCTCGATTGCAAAATCATATTTTCTGCTTTTCCTGTTAATTTAACATCGCTACCTCCACTACTTTGTAACTCTAAATTGCTACAAACCAGATTCAATTTAACATCAGAACCTCCTGACGATTTAAGGACAAATTTACCAGCTTTTATCTGCCCTTGAGATAAAACATCGCTCCCTCCAGATGCGGTAAGCGCCGATAATGTTTTAAAATTTACATAAGCTTTTATGGTTTGATTCTTAAACATCGAACTCCAATTGATGCCTTCTTTCATCTTGATGGTTAAGTTGCCTCCATTTTGTTCAACAACTACATCTTTTAATAAATCTGATGTTGCTTTAACGCTTAAACTTTCGCTTCCGCTTTGCGTTAAATACAAATCGATACCACTGCTTATTGTAATGCTGCTAAAATTTTTTACACTTATTGATTTTGTATCTTGAGCCTTGGCAATACAAAAGCTTGCCGTAATTAATAATAAGGTTGCAGAGGTTTTTAAAATGTTTTTCATAATTAATGTTGTTTAAGAAACTTGCCATCATCTGTTTGGTTTTTTGATTCGGCAGGGATTTTTAGTTTTTGGTTAACCATAAGACGCTACGATGGTGTAAACGTTGCAAGCAATCAAAAATATTTTTTAAATAGTTTGAATTTCAGCCTTAAAATCGTTCTTTTTGTATTCAAACCCTTTAACAATGGCTACCTCACAATTACTTATTCTGAATAAAAAACAAATACAGCAAAAGATAGATCGTATAGCTTATCAAATTTTAGAAGATAATATTAACGAGAAAGAAATCGTGCTGGCAGGAATCTGGGATAGGGGATACAAATTAGCCATTCGTTTAGAAAAGGTGTTAAAAAAAATCGCCGATTTTAAATTGACTTTATTACGTATTGATTTAGAAAGAAATAGCAGTAAATTAATTGCAAAAACCGATTTGGATGAAAGCCAGTGGAGAAATAAGGTAATTATTTTGGTTGATGATGTGCTAAATAGTGGCAAAACATTGGCTTATGGATTGGGGGTTTTCTTAAATACACCGCATAAAAAAATCAGAACAGTTGTGTTGGTAGATAGAAGCCATAAAATTTTTCCTATTGCTACAGATTATGTAGGACTTGAATTGGCAACTATTTTAAAAGAGCATGTAGATGTTGTTATGGATGTTGAAGGCGAGGAAGATCGAGTTTATTTAAGTTAACTTCTTCCGTACTTAACATCTGGATACTACTAGAATCCAATATTTGCAAATCACCTCAAATTTTTGCAACTTACCACATGTATCACCCTCGCAAAAGCAACATCATTTTTAAATTTTTCTCTTGGTACATTCAATTTATCATTGACAAAGATTTTGCTGCCTTTAAATTTGATAATGTTGCAATCAAACCCAATGCATCTGTATTAATTTTAGCGAACCATTTTAGTTGGTGGGATGGATTTTTAATATTCTATATCAATAAAAAGATCTTTAAGAAAAATTTTCATGTTTTAGTTAATGCAGAAAATTACAATAAGGTTGGTTTCTTAAAATATTTAGGAGCTTTTGCCCCAGAAAATAGTGGTAAGGATATTTTAGAAACTTTAAATTATGCGGGTAAGCTTTTAGATAATACGGATAATTTGGTACTGGTATTTCCTCAGGGTAAGCTGTATTCTAATCACTTAAAGAGTATAAACTTTCAAAAAGGGGTAATGCAAATGATAAATTCCAGTCAGAAAAAGCTAAACATAGTTTTTGCAGCCACCTTTGTTGATTACTTTTCAAAACGTAAAGCATCGGCATATACATATCTTCAAAACTGGGAAAACGAAGAATACACGAGCCTTCAATTGTTAAAAAGTGAATACAATAAACATTATGATAATGCTGTTGTTAAACAAACACAAATTACCGAATGACGATTTTTATTTATGCAGCACTGTTATTTCTTGTTATAAGGTTTTCGGTAACCGTTTTTAACTTCCTCTCTAATCCTAAATTACCCAGGGCTATTAAATTTTATAAGGATAAAGTTTCTATTCTTATTCCGGCTAGAAATGAAGCAGAAAACATCATTCAGTTGCTTCAATCTATAAAAGAACAAGATTACTTAAATTATGAGGTTATTGTTTTAGATGATAACAGCAGCGATAATACTTTCGAACTTGTAGATAATTTTGCGAAGGAGAATCACCAATTTAAAGTAATCAAAGGCGAAGAACTACCTGCAGGCTGGCTCGGAAAAAATTATGCCTGCCATCAACTGTCTAAAATTGCAACAGGTAAATACTTTTTGTTTGTAGATGCTGATGAGATTGTGAAGCGAGGGTTAATAAACAGCCTAATTTCTAGGATGGAAAGCGAAAATTTAAGCTTATTAAGTTTATTCACAAATCAAACCATGCTTAGTTTTGGAGAGCAAATCACTGTTCCTTTAATGCATTTTATTCTATTAAATCTACTTCCATTGCGATTGGTTAAATTATCAAAAAACCCTGCTTTTGCTGCGGCCAGTGGGCAATGTATGTTTTTTAACGCCTCAATTTACAAGGAAAATTCTTGGCATGAAAAAGTAAAGTATCTTGTTGTAGAAGATGTTGAGATAATGAAACGCATAAAAATTGAAGGTTTTAAGGGCGAAGCATTATTGGCTAATGGTTTAATTTATTGCCGAATGTATAAAAACCTAAGCGAAAGTATTAATGGTTTTAGCAAAAATTTGCTAGCTGGTTTTGGTAATAATGTTTTTATACTGCTGCTATACCAGCTTTTGGTAACTGGTGGCCCGATAGTTTTGGCCATAAACTTTGATGTAGCGTTGCTTGTATTGCCAATAACATTAATATTGCTTTGCAGAATAATGATATCATTTTTATCAGGACAAAATGTAATATTAAACCTAATATTGCATCCTCTACAAATGTTAATTTATTTGTTTATAGCAATCGTATCAATAATAAAATTTTTATTTAAAACAGGAACATGGAAGGGCAGATTGATAAAGCCGATTTAAAAGTAAAAAAACTGGCAGTAGCCGCGATTATCATTTTTCATTTGGTTGGTTTGTTTGGGTTTTTAATTCCGATAGCACAACCTTATTTCATGAAGCTAGTTCCATTTCATTTGCTTTTAATGTTTGCAATTATTGTATTTACATACAATGGAGATGTAAAAAGGCTTCTGCTTTTTGTTTCAGGAGTTTTTTTATGTGGTTTTTTGGTCGAAGTACTAGGTGTTAAAACAGGTAAAATTTTTGGCAGTTATTATTATGGTACAACTTTAGGCTTCAAAGTGGCAGCAGTGCCATTGCTTATGGGTGTTAATTGGGTTATCCTGATTTTTAGCATGGGCCAAATGATAAAAAGCTTCAAAATAAGAAATGGCATTCTAGCATCTCTTTTAGGAGGTTTGTTTTTAATTACCTTCGATTATTTTTTAGAACCTGTTGCAATGAAATTTGATTACTGGCATTGGGATTGGCACGAAATTCCTTTGCAAAATTATGTGGCCTGGTTTATTGTTTCTGTAATTTTATTGAAGTTTTATTATGCTTTAGGCTTAAAACAGCAAAAGTATATTGGCACAACAATGTTTTTATGTCAATTTATATTTTTTGTTGTCTTATACATGACAACGCGATAAAATATTTTTGTTTATTTTTGTAATACAATGAGTTATAATTTACAAGTCACTATCGATAAATCATCAGGGTTTTGCTTTGGCGTTGTTTACGCTATAGAAATGGCCGAAGATATTTTAGATAGTGAAGGTTATTTGTATTGCTTGGGCGATATTGTACATAATGATGAAGAAGTTGAACGGCTAACAAAAAGAGGCTTAAAAATTATCGATCATGAAATTCTTCACACCCTTAAAAATGAAAAGGTTTTAATAAGGGCACACGGTGAAGCGCCATCAACTTATCAATTGGCACTGGAAAATAATTTAACACTTATTGATGCATCTTGTCCTGTTGTTTTAAAGCTTCAAAATAGAATAAAAAATTCTTACGATGAAGATGAACAGATACTCATTTTCGGTAAACATGGTCATGCAGAAGTTATAGGCCTACAAGGGCAAACTGATGGAGATGCAATTGTATTTCAAGATTTGGCCGAATTAGACAATGTTGATTTGCCTGCTAAATTTACTTTATATAGCCAAACAACCAAAAGCACCGATAAATTCTATCACATTAAAGATCAACTATTATCTCGTGGTTATGAGGTTAAAGCAAATGATACGATATGCAGGCAGGTATCTAATCGCTATCAAGAACTAGAAGAATTTGTTAGCCATTACGATAAAATTATATTTGTTTCGGGCAAAAAATCTTCAAATGGTAAAGTTCTTTATGATGTTTGTAAGAAACATAACAACAACTCTTACTTCATTTCTAATGAAGATGAGGTGGATATAAACTGGTTTAACGAAAATGATAAGGTTGGTATCTGTGGTGCTACATCTACCCCAATGTGGCTAATGGAAAAGGTAAAGTTAGCGTTGCAACAATATTAACTACCGAAAGGCAAATCAATTTCCTTCTTAAATTGTTCAATATAAAAAGTCAATTGAAAAACGCACAAACTTTTAAAGGGGTATATTTTGCTTTAGCGATATTAGTCTGCTGGTTTACATCACTTTTTTTATTACTAACATGGCAATTTGAGTGGACCAACCCTCTGGTTTATTTAATGATTTTTGTGCAAATGCACCTATATACAGGGCTATTTATCACTGCGCATGATGCCATGCATGGTACAATATCATCGAATAGAAAACTGAATAATTTTTTTGGATATCTGTCTGTATTTCTCTATGCAGGTTTCTTTTACAACAAACTATACGATAAGCATCACAACCACCACAACCATGTGCATACCGAAAAGGATCCTGATTTTGCACCTCATGGTTTTTGGAAATGGTATTTAAGCTTTATGCTTAATTATGTTAATGTTGTTCAATTAATCATAGTGGCCATTGCTTTTAATATTTTAAATATTTGGGTTGAAGAAAAGAACCTATTAATTTTTTGGGTTGCACCGTCGCTTTTAAGCACATTTCAATTGTTTTATTTCGGCACTTATGTTCCTCATAAAGGAGAACATGATAATGAATACCACGCATCAACTCTAAACAAAAATCATTTTGTAGCTTTTATTACTTGCTATTTCTTTGGTTACCATTTAGAACATCATCAAAAGCCTGCAACACCGTGGTGGCAGTTGTATAAAACAAAAGCTTAGCTTTTTACCAAATCTTGATATTTAAAAATCGTTTCTTGTATCAAAAAGGGCGATATTTACAGCGCAAAACATATTTTAATTAAATGAGCAAAAAGGGAATTTTACTAGTTAATTTAGGAACACCAGATAGTCCGGCAGTATCTGATGTAAAAAGATATTTAGATCAGTTTTTGATGGATGAACGCGTAATCGATATTCCTGCTTTTAACCGTACACTTTTAGTTAAAGGTATAATAGTTCCTTTTCGAAGTCCTAAAACTGCCAAATTATACAAAGAAATTTGGGATGAGAAAGGCTCGCCATTGCTGTATTACAGTAAATTGCAGGCCAAAATGCTTCAAGAAAGATTAGGCGATGGCTATCATGTGGAGTTGGCTATGCGTTATCAAAATCCTTCTATATCATCCGCTTTGGCCAATTTAAAAGCAGGCTTAGTAGAAAGTATTCAGGTAATTCCAATGTTTCCTCAATATGCTTCTGCAAGTTCAGGTTCGGTAATACAACTTGTTATGGAATTGGTAAGCAAATGGCAAACTGTACCACCAATATCTTTTGTAAATTCTTTTCATGATAATGAATTGATGATAAAAGTTTTTGCAGAAAATGCTAGAAAACATCATCCCGAAAATTACGATCATATTTTGTTTAGTTTCCATGGTTTACCAGAAAGGCAATTGAGAAAATGTGATCATACTGGTGCCTATTGCTTAAAAAATTCCGATTGTTGCCAAACATTAACCGATGTAAATAAATTTTGTTACTCTGCTCAAGGACATGATACTGCGAGGTTAATTGCAAAGGAACTTAACATATCGAAAGAAAATTATACCGTTTGTTTTCAATCCCGTTTAGGTAAAGAACCTTGGGTTCAGCCTTATACAACTGATGTTTTAAAGAAACTAGCTGCAGAAGGTAAAAAGAGATTATTGGTTTTTAGTCCTGCATTCGTTGCCGATTGCCTTGAAACATTATATGAAATAACTGTTGAATACCATGATGAATTTAAAGAATTGGGCGGAGAACATGTTCAATTGGTAGAAAGTTTAAATGATAGTCCGGTATTTATCGAAGCATTAGCAGGAATGGTGAATTAGAAATTAAGCTAATTAATGTAAAGCCATTTTTATTTGATGAGCGGATTAAAAACTAATATTGCTTAAAATAGAATCTGTTGCTCCTTTTTTATCAATCACATAGTTTTTTGCTGCTACAGAAGCTTTATCATTTGATTTAAAGTCCTCGAAAGCTTCAATCAACTCGTTAACTGATGAAATACTCTTTGCCGTATTGATTGAAATTAAGTCTTTTGCTTCCTGGAATTTATTAAATTTGGGACCGAAAATTACAGGCAAGCCAAAAGCTGCCGCCTCTAATGTGTTATGAATTCCTGCTCCAAAACCGCCTCCAATATATGCTATTTGCCCATATTGATATAAAGCCGAAAGCATTCCAATATTATCAATAATTAATATTTTATTCTGAGTTATATAAACAGCATCTGGTTCAATTTCATTAATGTTATCTGCCATTATTTTAAGATTTGAAAATCTAATGGCATCAGGAAATATTTGTTCGATATCATTGATATGACTTTCATCAATTTCATGTGGTGCAATTATAAATTTCCAATTGGGATATTTATCCGGTAACGCTGATAAAAGTTTTTCATCATCTGGCCAAGTGCTTCCACAAACCATAACCGGTGCATCTTCACAAAATAATTCTATTAATGGTAGTTTTTTAGGCGACAATGAATTTTGATAAACCCTGTCAAAGCGTGTATCGCCACTTAAGGTTACATTATTTAATCCAATTGACTTTAAAAGCGACAAACTTTCATTGTTCTGAACAAAAAAGTGCCTAACGTTTTTTAATATTTTTCGATAAAAATTTCCATAAAATTTAAAGAAAATTTGCTCTTTCCTGAAGATACCAGAAATAACATAAAGCGGAATGTTATTATTCTTTAACTCTTTAAAATAGTAATACCAGAACTCGTATTTTGTAAAAATTGCCATCTCAGGATTTATCAGTTCAATAAATCGCTTTGCATTTGTTCTTCCATCCATCGGCAGATAAAAAATTCCATCGGCCAAAGCATAGTTTTTTCTTATTTCATATCCCGAGGGAGAAAAAAAAGTTATAATAATTTTCTTATCAGGATGTGATTGCTTTATTTTTTCAAGAACGGGTCTTCCTTGTTCAAATTCACCTAATGATGCAAAATGAAACCAGATATTTTGGTCGTTCGGATTGATTTTTTCGGCTATCTGTTTGAAAATCTGTTTCCTTCCAGAAATAAAAAGTGCTGCTTTTGAATTAAAAAAGGAGAAAAACCAAATAATCAAGTTATAAATTTTAATTCCTATTGTATAAAGTAAAAGCATTGATTGTATTTTATTATCTTCGTGCCAAGATAAAACGAAAATATTTAAAATCCCCTATTAAATATATGAAAATAGCCGTAGTTGGTACCGGATATGTAGGTTTAGTTACCGGAACTTG
>NZ_JBHSBW010000011.1:0-824008 GCF_042650845.1 Pedobacter lithocola
ATTATAAGTAAGTACATCATTTGGCTTAACCGTTGCAGGATTTCCTACAATCGTTTTCGTTGCCGTGATTTTGCATGGGGACTCTGTTAAAACAACAGGATCAGAGGGTGCAGAACAACTGCCATTACCACTAATCGCGACTGTATAACTACCTGCAGCTAATACTAAGTAATTTTGTGCAGTCGCACCGGCAATAACCACCCCATCTTTATACCATTGGTTAGCGATTGAAGCGGATGAGGTTAAAGTAGCCCCTGAAGCTGTACAAAACGTAGTTGGACCTGTTATTGTTGGCTTAGCTACATTTGGATTTACGGTTATTTGGAAAGTTTGAGGAGTTCCAGGGCATCCTATACCCGTACTTGGTATAACAGTAATGTTAGCTACTATTGGTGAATTACTAGTATTTATTGCGGTAAATGAAATATCTCCCGTACCAATAGCGGCTAAGCCAATTGCAGGATTATCATTTGTCCAATTATATATTGTAGTAACTGGAGTTGATGTTGTTGAATTTGTATATTCAAGCGATTGCGTTCCAGTAAATGGAATTGCCATAAGTTCACCATTACAAGCCGTTTGAGCAGAAACTCCATTTACAGTTGGCTTTGTAAGTACTTTTAAGGTTACCGTTTGTGCAGGCGATGTACAACTTGGCGTGGTTACTACAACTGAATATACCCCTGCCATTGCAGTAGTAACATTTGTTAAATTTTGCACTTTTCCTCTATGGGTTGATCCATCAGGATATGTCCATGTATAAAGCGTACCACCAATAGCGTTAATGTTTAATACCGCATTACCGCCCATACACACTGATTCGCTAACTGGATTATTATTTATAGTTGCTAGTATAATTTGAATAACACTTACATTTTGTGTAGTTTCTGTACCACATGCAGTCTCTCTAATTTTTATAGGATATGTACCTGTTGGCGTATTAGGGAAAATGTTCGAGGATTGCCAAGTACCTCCATTGTCGATGCTGTACTGTAACGTAGCGCCAACAATAACTGTACTAGCAGTAACGACTAAATCACCTTTTCCGCCAGGACCGCAAGCGAAACCACCACTATTTATAGCATCAAAATCTATGCTACTACTAGCCGTAAATGAAATAGTTGGTAACGTAATTAATATACAAGTTTCACCTTTAACCCTTAAACTCAAAGTATAATCGCCATAAGGCATATTGGTAAAACTTTGTGTAGTACCATTCGCATTAACATTACGTGTAGTCCCTACTGTTGAACCTGGGCCTGTTAGAACAACTAATTCAAAATCTGTAGGGTTAGTAAAAGTACCATTTACGGTAAAGTTAAATGAACCACAGGTCGCTGTTTTTGTTAGGCCCGTTATATTGGCATCATATCCATACGCGGATACATCCAGAATAAAATTATCATAACATCCTCCAGCATTATTGTTGTGTAATTTTATTTTATACTCGCCTGTTGGCCAATTTGTATTACCTGTAGTATACTCTAAAAAATAATCTTGATTATATGGGCCAGGAACTAATCTACCTGTTTTTCCTATTGGAACTGAGCTGGTTGAACCTATCACCTCGTAAGTCATACCCGTTACCTGCTGAGGAACTCCAGGCAATGTAATAAGCATTTGAGCTTGCGCACGTACGCATCTATTAGCGATACTATATTTAAATGCAGCTTTAGTATTACCTGCAGTAAGGTCTACAGTAAAATCTAAAGTTCCGCCCGGCCATATTTTTCCATCGTGATCAACAACATACCAATCTACCTTGGTGTTGGGCGTAAAATTTACATATATAGGTCCATCATTTTGATCATTTACTGTAACAACCTTAGTGTTTTCTGGATTTAAAGGGACGGTACCTCCATGATCAACAAAGTAAACCTTTGCAGCTACTGAAACTAGGCTTACCGTCATAATCCTTATTTCTGCCTGAGCCGAGCCACAAGTAGCAAATGGGATTACATCGGGCCCCTTTTGAAAGACAGGAAAAGTTTTACTTGTACCATCACAAATATTACGTACAGTGTACGTAAGTTGATCTCCTTGAGTAACTGACCCTATTGGAAGATTATAGTATCCAGCTGAATTGAATGTAGTGTAAGATTGTGCAGGAAATGTAACACCTGTTGTTACATTTTTGACCTCTACAGTATAAAATTGTCTGTCAGCAACTGGCAAAGACACATAATTGCCTGTATAGAAATCATATGCTTTAATTCTATAACCACCGGAAGCCGTACTTGTATTTTGTAGCACTAAGTAAGCATAATCTGAATTAAGACTGGCTGCAGGTGTAGTCGCATTAACGGTATAAGAACCAGTTGTGTTAATTATTGTTGCTGTAACACAATTATTATCCTTTACCCAAAACTTATAGGAACCAGCTGTAAGCCCTGAAAAAGCAGCTGAAGACTGGAAAGTAGCAGGTGCTGTATTTTGGCCTACTGGCGTAATGCCATAACTCAAATTGCCACTGCCCCCACTTGCAGCTACTGTCAGAGTCCCTGTTGTACCAGAACAATTCTTTACCGTAACCGGAGAAACGGAAGCTGTAATTGGAGTATAGGTTTCTGTGATCGTTACAGGTGCAGAAGTTATAATTGTTGCATCATCATTATTTCCCCTTGCCTTAACGGTATAAGTATCCGCCGGTAGGTCTGTAAAAACATTGCCTGAAGTCCAACCACTGCCACCAAGTGGCCTTATAACGGTTGTGCCTCGTAACAATTGATAACTAACAGGGCTGGCTAATCCACTAGTTGAAGCAGTAATACTGGCACTATTTGGACAAGTTGAATTGGTAACGTTCGTTGTAACACTCTGCGCACTCACAGAATTACATAAGATTGAGAAACAGCAGAAAGCAAAAAAAAAGGCTAGAATAGATCTGTATATGTTTTTTTTCATAAATAAGATTTAGAGGTAAATCCTATTATAAAAACATCATGCCAAGCAGATTTATCAGGCATATAACTTTTAGCCACAGCGCATTAAGAACGCGGAAAGATGCATTTAAAATTGTTAAAGCAATTTCATACCAATAGAAAAATTTTACTTTTAAAGTAGAAACGATCTGATCATAAATTATAACCTTAAGTTTCCATAGGGATTAAATTCCCCAAAAATTCACGATTTTTAAAATTTGTAGAACAAAAACTACAATTTAAGACGAAAATGAAATCAAATACAATCATTTGCATCCGCAAAAATTATAAAGTGTGGTATCTTAATAAGAAAAAGAAATTTATTTTACATGATGCACATATCCTAATAGAATTTCATAATTCAATCTTAAATTGAGATTTAAAAATCTAATTATAATTTAATTATCAAGAATTGTGATCCTTTTATGAGATATAATTTGACGTTGGTAAAATCAATTTAAGATGACCGCATACGTTTAGACATACAGTAAATTGTAACTGTTATAACTCATTGGTTATACACAATTTAAGCATGAACTGAGACTACATCAAATGAAGCTTAGTTACTATATTAGGTTTAAAATAATTGCAGGGTAAATACCTAAAATTAGCGTAATCGCTACTGAAACCAATAAAACAACCTTGTATTGCGAAGGTGTAGAAAGTTCTGTATCTGCACCATCTTTAAACCAAACGGCAACAATAACCTTAAAATAATAGTAGAAACCCACCAATGCATTTAAGATAGCAAAGCCAACCAAAATAGTGTGGTAATCGCCCATTACGTTAAGAAACATAAGGTATTTACCTATAAAACCCGCCGTTAGCGGAATACCTGCCAGTGATAACATGGCCACGGTTAGAGATAAAGCAACTAAAGGATTTTTCTTACCTAATCCATTGAAACTTTCAAAGCTATCGCTACCTGTTTTTTGTTTTACTAAAATTAATACTGCGAAAGCAATTATTGATGCAAAAGTATATGCCGCTGCATAAACCAAAACATTACTTTCAGAATTTTTTGTTAGCACAATAAGCGAAAACAACAAATAACCTGCATGTGAAATACTGGAATATGCCAACATACGTTTAAAGTTCTTTTGAAATAACGCAGTTACATTGCCAATAAATAAGGTTAAGCAAACAATAACCATTAATGGAATTACATAAAAATCATGAAGTGGTGCGAATGCTCCTGCAAATAACCTTAAAAAAGCAGCAAAACCAGCTGTTTTAACCACCGTACTCATAAAAGTAGTGATTAGTGTAGGTGAGCCTTCGTAAACATCTGGTGTCCAAAAATGGAAAGGTGCAGCACCAACTTTAAAGCATAAACCAATCATCATCAAGATTACGCCTGGATAAAATATTGGAGAAATTGCTTTACTATTATCTACCAAATAAGCTTGAATTTTATCTAAATCGAAAGAACCTGTAGCTCCATAAATTAAAGTGATACCAAACAATAAAAACCCTGTTGAGAAGGCACCCATTAAGAAATATTTTAATGAGGCTTCGTTTGATGCAAAATTCCTTTTGCGAATGCCTGCAAGTATATATAGACTGACCGACATAATTTCCAAGCCTACAAACAACATCGCCATATTTTTGTACGATACCATCATAATCATCCCTGCTAAGGCAAATAGAATTAAAGTATAGTATTCGGCTATATTATCACTTTTAACGTGGAAATAATTTTGTGTTAACAAGAAAATTAAAAGCGTTCCGATTATGCATACAGCTGAGAATGCCAAAGCAAAATTATCAGTTTGCATCATACCGAAATGAATAGCATTGCCATTCCAAGCAGTGAAAGTAAATCCTAATGCAGTAAGTAAGCCAACAACGGTAAGCGGCAATGCTTTATTTGCTTTAAACAAACCTGCATAAAGTACAATAAAAGCTGTTATACTAATGGTTATAATAATATTCATTGCTTATTTTACTGATGTTAATTTTTGATTTACCTGTTCTAATAAATGTTGTACAGATGCCTCTGTTAAGTGCAATAATGGTTTTGGGTAAACTCCCAAGATTATGATTAAAGCACAAATAATATAAAGAACTAATTTTTCAGTCCCTTGGATATCGGTGAATGTAATGGTTAATTCATTGGTTTTGCCCAGCATTACATTTTGATACATGCGCAACATGTAAACGGCTCCAAAAATGATAGTTAAGCCAGCAACTGCCGCAGCCCAAATACTGTAGTTATAAACGCCCATTAATAATAAAAACTCTCCAATAAAACCATTCGTTCCTGGTAAAGCAACTGTTCCTAAAACGATGATTAGGAATGTGATTGCCAATTGAGGCGCAACTTTAGCAATACCACCTAGTTCTTCAATTTTATTGGTTTTTAGACGAGAAAAGATAATATCTAAAACGAAAAATAAACCCACAACATTAATACCGTGACTTAACATTTGTACCATCGCTCCTTGCATACCTTGTAAACCAAGACTTCCAAGATTAAAGGATGCAAAAATGCCTGCTGCGATTAAACCAACGTGAGCGATAGAGGAATAAGCTACCAAACGTTTTGCATCTTTCTGGGTGAAAGCTATAATTGATGCATAAACAATTCCAATAATTGAAAGTACCATTGCCAAACAAGACCAATCTTGCACGCCAGTTGGTACAATTGGTAATAACCATCTAATTACACCATAAATACCCATTTTTAACATAATACCCGATAGCAACATCGTTCCTTGAGTTGGTGCAACGGTGTAAGTATCTGGCTGCCAAGTATGGAAGGGGAAAATTGGCATCTTAATCGCAAAAGCGATAAAGAAAGCCCAAAAAATCCATCCTTGTTGTGCGCTATCTAAATTTAAAGCATAAAACGCCTGAATATCAAAATTGTGAACAGGGTTTTGTAGGTACAAATAAATTATCCCCATCAACATAAACAATGAACCCGCAATCGTGTAAACGAAAAATTTCATATTGATGCGAACCCTATCTTTTCCACCCCAAAATGCGCAGATGAAATAAATTGGTATCAACGCACCCTCCCATCCGATGTAGAATAAGAAAGCGTCCATTGCTGTAAAAACCAATAATAAGCCTGTTTGCATAAATAAAATCAATGCATAAAAAGCAGCAGGATTTTTATAGTCGTGTTTGTAGCTTGAAAGAATGATAATCGGCACCAATAAGTTAGTAAGCAATACAACCAACATGCTAATTCCATCGATACCTGC
Source organism: Pedobacter lithocola (assembly GCF_042650845.1). NCBI lineage: Bacteria > Pseudomonadati > Bacteroidota > Sphingobacteriia > Sphingobacteriales > Sphingobacteriaceae > Pedobacter > Pedobacter lithocola. The sequence goes on from NZ_JBHSBW010000011.1 coordinate 6,134, forward strand.
ATGGAAACGGATGCCTAATTCAGCTATCCAAGGCAAATTTGCCTCAAACTGAGTGCTTGCGTTTGGTATAAAGCTACAAGCAATAAACAAAGCCAAGCCTAAAGATGCAGCCGAAATTACGGTCGAAACCATTTTAGCAGACTTACCCGAAAATGCTGTAATTATAGCACCAACAAGCGGAAGAAATATAAGTAGTAAAAGTTGTTCCATTATTTAATTTTGAACCCTTTTTATATGTAATAAAATGTATATGCAAGCAAAGCGATGATACCAAATACCATCATAAATATATAGAAACCTACGTTTCCACTTTGTAACAAACGAACGCCTTTACTGGCCTCGTTTGTACTCCATCCTAATCCATTTACTATTCCATCGATAAATTTTGTATCAATAACCCTATAAAAGAATTTAGAAAAAGCATCCAATGGCTTTGTAATGATGAAATCGTAAATTTCATCTAAATAGAATTTATGGTAAGATAATTTTGCTAGTGCTGAACGTGGTGCCTCATCAGCAACCGGAACATGAGAACCTTTCACATATCTGATGTAAGCATAAAGCAAAGCGACTACAGCGGCAACAACTGAAACACCCATCAAGGTAAATTCAATTGAGTGACTTAAACCTAACTCATGCTGTGCAACACCTGCGCCAGTTAACCAATGTGCTAACCACTCGTTACCACCAAATACATGTGGTATATTAATGGCTCCTCCAATTGCAGCTAAAATAGCCAGAATTACTAAAGGTGTAGTCATTGATACTGGTGATTCGTGAACGTGACTTTCTTCGTGATGAGTACCTCTATACTTTCCTGAAAAAGTAAGGAACATCATTCTAAACATGTAAAATGCAGTTAAAAATGCAGTTAAGACACCAATGCCCCAAAGCACCGGACTATATTGAAATGCATGAGCTAAAATTTCATCTTTTGAGAAAAAACCTGAAAACGGTGGTAACCCTGCAATTGCAATAGTACCAATCATCATGGTTAAAAATGTTACCGGAAGTTTTTTTCTTAATCCACCCATGTGTCGCATATCCTGTTCATGGTGCATGGCATGAATAACCGAACCAGCGCCAAGGAATAACAAAGCTTTAAAGAATGCGTGGGTTAATACGTGGAAAAATGAGCCTGTATATGCGCCAACACCTAACCCTAAAAACATATAACCCAACTGAGATACTGTAGAATAAGCCAATACTTTTTTAATATCAGTTTGGGTTAAGGCAATAATTGCAGCTACCAAGGCTGTTGCTGCCCCTATAATTGCTATAATGTGTTGTGTTAATGGTGCAAGGTCGAACAATACGCTAGAGCGGGCAATCATATAAATACCTGCTGTAACCATTGTCGCTGCGTGAATTAAAGCAGAAACAGGTGTTGGTCCGGCCATAGCATCTGGTAACCAGGTAAATAATGGTAATTGTGCCGATTTACCACATGCACCAATAAATAATAATATGGTAATTAAAATTATTGTTTGGTTACCTGGCAACATATTAGCTGCCTGAGGAAATATTTTTGAAAACTCTAAACTTCCGAAAAAGTTGAACATTAAGAATACACCTAATAAAAAGCCCAAATCTCCAATACGATTCATTACAAAAGCTTTCTTAGCTGCTGAAGCATAAGCGCTATTGGTGTACCAAAAACCAATTAGCAAGTAAGAGCATAAACCTACACCCTCCCAGCCGATAAACATTACGATGTAGTTTGAACCCAATACCAGTAATAGCATGAAGAATACAAACAGGTTTAAATAAGAGAAAAACTTACCAAAACCTTCATCATTGTGCATGTAACCTGTAGAATAAAGGTGAATTAAAAACCCAATCCCGGTAATTATTAACAACATGATTGAACTTAATGGGTCAACCAGGAACGATAAAGGAATGTGTAATGTACCAGCACTAATCCAATCGAATAAAAATACTTCGTGAGATTTTTGTGTATCGCCTTGTAAACTAAAGAAAATAACTACGCTGATGATAAAGGAGGCAAAGATTACTCCGCTCCCGATGATACCAACAACTCCTTTAGATAAAGAATTTCTGCCCAGTCCGTTAATTACAAAACCTAAAAAAGGAAGTAACGGAACTAACCAAATCAATTGTTCTATTGTCATTCTTACTATATATTTACCACTTAAGGCGATTTAAAACATTAATATCTATCGATTTTGTATTTCTATATACCATTACGATTATTGCCAAACCAACTGCAACTTCTGCAGCTGCAAGTGCCATAATAAAGAATACAAAAACCTGTCCTGATGGGTCGTTACTATGAACCGAAAAAGCTGTTAAAAGCAAGTTTACTGCATTTAACATCAACTCAACCGACATAAAAATTACGATTGCATTTCTGCGGGTCAGTACACCAATAACACCAATTGTGAAGATAATTGCACATAAATAGATGTAGTGATTTAGCGGAACGCCTGCCATTTGTGTAGTTAAATTTTCCATTATGCCTCTACCTCATCTCTTTTAGATAATAAAACGGCTCCAACCATTGCTGCCAATAGTAATAGAGATGATAATTCGAATGGCAATAAGAACGGGCCAAAAAGCTCTTTACCTAAATTTTCTACCAAACCTAATCCCGGATTTTTCAAAATAAGGGGACTTGTAATTGTTGCTGCTTTAAAAGAACCAACTAGCGTTACTATTAAACAACAACCAGCAATTAAACCCACAATTTTTATTAATGGCGATTTAACTGGCTCAGTTTCCTTATTTAAGTTGAGGAGCATTAGCACAAATAAAAACAACACCATGATTGCACCCATGTAAACAATAAAGTTTACAACAGCTAAAAATTGAGCATTCAACAATACATAGTGCACGGTGAATGTAAAAAATGTAAGAATTAAGTACAATACGCTATGGATTGGATTTTTTGCAAAAATCACCATCAGCGAAAAGATGATACTTAATGTGGCTACGAAATAGAATACTTGTGTACTCATTAATTTATTATTTGTTTGTACACCTCGTCATTGCGAGGCACGAAGCAATCTCATTTTTATTGCCATTGCTTTAGGATTGCTTCGTTCCTCGCAATGACGTACTAGTAAAAATTATTTTTTCATTTCTAAAGGAGCCTCAACCAACTTATCCTTACCGTAAATAAAATCTTTACGTAAATAATCAGCTGGTACAATAGGTCCGTCTAAATAAATTGCCTCTTTCGGACAAGCCTCTTCACACAGTCCACAGAAAATGCAACGCAACATGTTAATTTCATAAGTTGCAGCATATTTTTCCTCACGATATAAGTGCTTTTCCTCATTTTTACGTTCTGCAGCAATCATGGTAATCGCCTCAGCTGGACAAGATAATGCACATAAACCGCAAGCAGTACAACGCTCCTTACCATTTTCATCACGTTTAAGAGAGTGCATACCTCTAAAGTTTGCAGAAAACTCACGCTCTACTTCAGGATATCTTATAGTTGCTTCTTTTTTAAATAAGTGACTGATGGTAATGCCCATCCCTTTCGCAATTGCAGGCAAATACATGCGCTCCATAAAGCTTAAAGGCTTTTGCTCCAGTACTTTTTTCTTGTTACTTAATGATTCCATAATTAAAACTTCTCAATAATTGCAATCACAACACCAGTTATAATAATATTAGCAATTGCCAAAGGTATTAAACCTTTCCAACCTAAATTCATTAATTGATCATAACGGAAACGAGGGATTGTCCAACGTACCCACATGAAGAAAAAGATGAAGAATACTATTTTTCCAAAGAAAATTGCTGTGCCAAATAATGGTGCCCAAGTTGGACCTAACCAAACTGCCATTGAATCCATCCCTGGGTAATTATAACCTCCAAAATATAATGTTGCCATTACAGCCGATGAAACAAACATGTTGATGTATTCAGCAAATAGATAGAAACCCAATTTCATGGAAGAATACTCTGTGTGATAACCACCAATTAATTCAGTTTCACATTCTGGCAAATCGAAAGGTGCACGATTGGTTTCTGCAAAAGAACAAACCATAAAGATTAAAAATCCTAATGGTTGATACCAAACATTCCAATTTAGGCCGTGTTGCTGTTCAACAATGGTTTTTAAACTTAATGTATTGGTCATTAAAAGCAAAGCGATGATGGATAACCCCATTGCAATTTCATAGCTGATGTTTTGAGATGCTGCACGAATTGCACTTAATAAAGAATATTTATTGTTTGATGCCCAACCACCAATCATTACTCCATAAACACCTAAAGATACTACTCCAAAGATATATAAAACACCAACGTTAATATCTGCAACCTGTAATGGAACCATTTTGCCGCCAATTTCCATTGGGCTACCCCAAGGTATAACAGCTGTACCTATACAAGCACAAAGTAATGCCAAACCAGGGCCAATAATGAATAACCATTTGTTTGATGAAGTCGGAATAATTTCCTCTTTCATAAACATTTTAACACCATCAGCTAAAGGCTGCAAAATACCAAAAGGACCTGCTCTATCCGGACCTAAGCGGTCTTGCAAATAGGCGGCTACTTTACGTTCTGCATAAGTAGAATACATGGCAACAACTAAACTGATACCGAAAATAACCGCTACCAGAATGAATTTTTCTATGATAAAACCTGTATCCATTAGTATTTTACTGTTTTATGTAACTCAATTTCATTTGCAGCTTGTAAAGCCTGATTTGGCTGAATTACATGCAAAGGTTTTAGTGTTTCGTAGTGGTTTGATGCAATAACCGAAGTATCATCTATGTGTGTTGGATGCTCTATAACCCAATCTGAAGTGGCTTTTTTATCGAAGCGACAAGTATTACAAATGAACTCTTCTACCTCACCAAACTGGTCTTTACGAGCGGTAACACGTAATACATCTTCTCCTTTGTACCAAAGTGTTACTTTACCATTGCACTTTTCATGGTCGCAATTGCGATGTGCATCAACCGGTTTTGTAAACCAAACACGGTTTTTAAAGCGGAAAGTTCTATCTGTTAAAGCACCAACCGGACAAACATCAATTACGTTTCCAGAGAAATCATTATCAACCGCTTGTTGTATGTATGTTGAAATTTCAGAGTGGTCGCCACGGTTTAATATACCATGAACGCGTTTATTTGTAATCTGGTCGGCTGTGAAAACACAACGATAACACAGAATACAACGATTCATGTGTAGTTGAATTTTATCACCTATATCAATACGATCGAAAGTACGGCGCTCAAACTCATAACGGGTTTTTTGCAATCCGTGTTCGTAACCTAAATTTTGTAAATCACACTCACCTGCCTGGTCACAAACAGGACAATCCAATGGGTGATTAATCAATAAAATTTCTACAACACCTGCACGAGCTTCCAAAACCTCGGGCGAAGTAATATTAAGCACTTCCATACCATCCATTACTGTTGTACGGCAAGATGCAACCAATTTTGGCATTGGGCGTGGGTCTTTTTCCGAACCTTTTGTTACCTTAACAATACAGGTACGGCATTTACCACCACTGCCTTCTAATTTAGAATAATAGCACATGGCTGGCGGAACAATATCACCTCCTATTTGCCTAGCAGCATTTAGAATAGTGGTTCCGTTGTCAACCTCTACAGTTATCCCATCTATCGTAACCTTAACTTTTTCACTCATGGTTAATGATAATCTTTATATATCTTATGCTTATTCTGTCAAATTCGAACAATTAAGCAATTATTTTATTACTTCTCTTTAGAGATTTTAAAACCAATTTCATTTCTTGGCTGAGCCTTCTGTTCCAATAGTTCATCAAAATATCTGAATATCACTTCAATATTCTTATCTTGATTATCTACTTTCTTCTTTATTTTCTCAACTTCCAATCTTATTTCCGTATTACTTAAAACCATCGTTCTAAGCTGTACAAACACATCGATAATTTTAATACTCATATCTATCGCCTGTTTACTTTTTAAAACATTTGATAGTTGCAAAATACCATGTTCGCTAAATGCGAACGGAAGATATTTTGAATATTTTCCTTGTTCTAAGATCACAAATTGTGATCTTAGAACCTCGTTTTCTTCTTTAGTTAACTCAAACATAAAGTTTTTTGGAAAACGCTCTGTATTTCGTCTAACCTGTTGTTTTAAATGTCTATTCTCAACACCAAAAAGTTCCGCCAAATCAGAATCTAACATCACCTTTACTCCCCTAAAAAGATATATTTTATTAATTATAATTTCATTGGGGATAACTGTTGGTGATATTTCTTCCTTCATTTACATAAACATCTTTACTTTAAGTTCACTTTCTAAGGTCGCAAAGTGCGACCTTAAGATTTATTTTATTTAGTCTTTTTCGTGCCTCCAACAATAAGGCCAATTTAGTTATTTCTCTTCCGTAACCGGAGGAGCTTTTTCAATCGGCACAGCATAATTTGCTATACCATAATTTTGCTGCTGGCTTTTAATTGGCTCTTTAATATGCCATTCAAACTCATCTCTAAAATGACGAATTGCACTTGCTACTGGCCAAGCTGCAGCATCACCTAACGGACAAATGGTATTCCCTTCTATTTTACGTTGAATATCCCAAAGCAAATCCACATCATCCATCGAACCATGACCGTGTTCAATTTTATGCAATACTTTTTCCATCCATCCCGTACCTTCACGGCATGGCGAACACTGTCCGCAACTTTCGTGGTGATAAAAACGAGAGAAATTCCAAGTATTGCGAACAATACATTGGTCTTCATCAAAAGCAATGAAACCACCAGAACCCATCATTGTACCGGTTGCAAATCCACCTTCTGATAAAGATTCGTAACTCATTAATCGAGCTTCGCCGTTAGCGTATTTCAAAGTTAAGTTAGCTGGCAAAATTGGTACAGATGAACCTCCTGCAACTGTTGCCTTTAAACGTTTTCCATTAGCAATACCACCGCAATATTCATCCGAATAGATAAATTCTTCAACTGGTAAGCCTAATTCAATTTCATAAACACCTGGTTTTACTAAATTACCCGATGCGGATATTAATTTTGTACCTGTACTTCTACCAATACCTATTTTTGCATATTCTTCGCCGCCATCGTTAATAATCGGTACCACGGCAGCAATTGATTCTACATTATTTACCACAGTTGGGCAACCGTACAAACCTGCAATTGCAGGAAAAGGTGGTTTAATTCTTGGGTTACCTCGCTTGCCTTCCAATGATTCTAACAAAGCGGTTTCTTCTCCACAAATGTAAGCACCACCACCTGGCTGAACGTATAACTCTAAATCGTAACCTGTGCCTAAAATGTTCTTACCTAACCATCCGGCAGCTTTGGCCTCGGCAATTGCTTTTTCCAGGATGCGAATTTGAGGCATCATCTCACCACGAACATAGATGTAGGAAACCTTAGCACCTAAAGCAAAACTCGAAACAATCATTCCTTCAATTAAAGCATGAGGAATGTGTGTCATTAAATAGCGGTCTTTAAAAGTTCCCGGCTCAGATTCATCAGCATTACACACTAAGTAACGTGCAACACCTTCTGGCTTCGCCAAAAAGCTCCACTTCATTCCGGTAGGGAAACCAGCACCGCCACGACCGCGTAAGCCCGATTTTTTTACTTCTTCAACAATCTCTTCAGGTGTTAAAGTTTTCAGGGCTTTTTCCACAGCACGATACCCACCTTTTTGGCGATAGACTTCAAGCGTGTTGATGCCTGGTACGTTTATATGCTCAAGTAATAATTTACGACTCATTTTATCAGTCAATTAGTCATTGGTCATTAGTTCATTAGTCGATAGCCGAAAGACTAAAGGTTCAAAACTTTTACCTTATGACTTCGTCTTTAAATCTTCAATCAATTTATCTACACTTTCTTCAGTGAGGTTTTCATAAAAAGTATATTCCGGGCTAATTTGTAAAACCGGACCGAAGCCACAAGCGGCTAAACACTCAACTCCTCTAAAGCTAAATAAACCATCTGCAGTAACTTCACCTTCTTTAACACCTAACTTAGTTTCTAAGTGGCTTAATATTTTTTCGGCGCCAACCAAACAACAAGGACCAGTTCTGCAAACCTCCAAAGCATACTTACCTTGTGGTTTTAAAAAGTACATAGTGTAAAATGTTGCTACCTCATATACTTCAATTGGTTGAATATTTAAATATTCAGCAACCTTATCCATTGCTGGTGTGCTTACCCAAAGATATTCTGCTTGCACCAAATGTAACAATGGCAGCAAAGCTGATTTGTGTTTACCTTCAGGGTAACGGCTTTTAACATCATCAAACTTGGCAAGCAATTCTGATGAAAACTGTACAGGTGTTTGTTCTTCTACTTTAAGCATCTAATTCTCCTGCAATAATATTCATACTACTCATGTTGATAATGGCATCGGATAATAACATACCCTCGCTCATTGGAGCAAACATTTGGTAATTTATAAAACTTGGTCTGCGGAAGTGTAAACGGTAAGGTGTACGACCTCCATCATTAATCAGATAGAAACCTAACTCACCATTTCCGCCTTCTACAGCGTGATAAACTTCTGCTTTTGGTGCATCAATTTCGCCCATCACAATTTTAAAGTGATAGATTAATGCCTCCATATTATTATAAACTTCTTGTTTTGGTGGAAGGTAAAAATCAGGAACATCAGCATGAAAAATGCCTTTTGGTTCTGTTTTTAATTTCACAACGGCTTGCTCAATAATTCGAACACTTTGCCACATTTCTTCGTTACGAACCAAGTATCTGTCGTAAATATCACCACTTGTACCTACGGGAATTTCAAAATCAAAATCCTGATAAGAAGAATATGGGTCGGCAACGCGAACATCGTAATCTACACCAGCTGCACGAAGAAGCGGGCCAGTCCAGCTGTACTCTAAAGCGGCCTCTTTGGTTACTTCTGCAACACCAGCAGTTCTATCAATAAAAATACGATTACGTGTTAAAAGGTTTTCAAACTCCTTTAAAGCAACCGGAAATTCTTTTAAAAATTTATTAATTTTTGCGAAGGCAATTTCATTGAAATCTCTTTCAAAACCACCGATACGACCAATATTTGTTGTTAAACGAGCACCACAAACCTCTTCAAAAATTTCGTAAATGTGTTCACGGAACTGGAAAAGATAAAGGAAAGTTGTGGTTGCACCAGTATCCTGACCAATAATCGTATTACAAATAATATGATCGGAAATGCGTGAAAGTTCCATAATGATTACGCGTAAATAATCTACACGTTTTGGCATTTGGATATTTAATAATTTTTCAACCGTCATGTGCCACCCCATATTGTTAATTGGCGATGAGCAATAGTTTAAACGGTCGGTTAATGGAGTAATTTGATAAAATGGACGATGCTCGGCAATCTTTTCGAAAGCACGATGAATGTACCCAATAGTAGAAACGCCGCTTACAATACGTTCGCCATCTAATTGCAAAACGTTTTGAAAAACGCCGTGGGTAGCAGGGTGTGTTGGACCTAAATTTAGGGTTACCAACTCACTTTGCGGGTCGTTATCTGTAAATACCGGATGGTTATGATTCATATTTTACCTTCCAAAAAATTCGTCTTTTTTATCAACTCTGTTTGGGTCTTCCAAAGGATATTGCTTTAACATTGGATGAACACCTAAATCATCCATATTTAAAATGCGGCGTAAATCTGGATGTCCTTCAAACCTAACTCCGAATAAATCATAGGTTTCGCGTTCCATCCAGTTTGCACCTTTCCAAACAGTTGTTGCTGTAGGGATAGTTGGATTTTGCTCTGAGATAAAAACCTTAATTCTGATTCTTACACGCTCTACCATGTTATTTAAATGGTAAACCACTGCAATACCATGGTGTTGCCCAGGATAATGTACAGCGGTAATGTCGGTTAAGAAATTGAATTTTAATTCGTCTTTAAGATACGAAAGTACATTTATGATAACATCTTTGTAAGTTACAAAAGTTAATAAACCGTAAGGCTCAGAAACCGCAGTAACTTTTTCACCAAACTTTTCAGTAAGCTTAACGTGGATGTTATTATTTAGAGTCGTTGCTTCCATTATTTAATGCCGTATTGACCTAAAAGTTCTTTATAATAATCAGAATTTCTTCTTCTTCCGGATTCGTTTCTTACCAAATCCTGAATGCGTTGGAAACCATCTAAAATAGCTTCTGGCCTTGGCGGGCAACCCGGAACGTAAACATCCACCGGAATAACTTCATCAATACCTTGCAAAACTGAATAGGTATCGAAAATACCACCACTACTTGCACATGCGCCAACAGCCATTACCCAACGTGGTTCAGCCATTTGGATATAAACCTGCTTAAGTACTGGAGCCATTTTTTTGGCAATAGTACCCATTACCATTAAAACATCGGCCTGACGAGGAGAAAAACTCAAACGTTCTGCACCAAAACGACCTAAATCGTAATGAGAACCCATGGTTGCCATAAACTCAATTCCGCAGCATGATGTTGCGAAAGGTAATGGCCATAATGAATTTGAACGAGCCAAACCAATTACTTTATCCATCGAAGTGGCAAAGAAACCAGAACCCTCTATACCGGGAGGCGCATCAACTATATTAATTTCACTCATGTTTATAAACAAAAAATGCTCATTCCTTTGCAGAATGAGCAACAAATTTACAATATTTTAAAGCCAATTAACTAGCTTAAGTCGATTTAGAACCTTTCTAAATAAATGAGGTTGGTTTTCGGTTTATAGCTACTACTAGCCAGTTTTCAAGTGAGAATTGCCTACTTGCAACTGACCTAATTCCAGTCTAAAACTTTTTTCTTCATTACATAAACAAAGCCTAATAGCAGCGTTCCCATAAAAATGAACATTTCTATCATTCCATCCATTTTTAAGGCTCTAAAATTTACTGCCCATGGATACATGAAGATCACCTCTATATCAAAAAGCACGAACAAAATAGCAACCACAAAATACTTAATTGAAAACGGTTGGCGAGCATTACCTACTGATTTAACACCAGCTTCGAACGTTTCCAACTTATCGCTCGTTTTACGCTTAGGCCCCAAAAAGTGTGTGGCAACCAAAGTGGTTACTACAAAACCTAAAGCCACAATTACTTGAAATATAATTGGTAAAAAATCTATCGAGGTGCTTGGCGCTTGCATAATATTTATTTTCTGAATGCAAAAGTAAAAGAAAAAGGCAGAGTAACAAAACTCTGCCTTTTCTAAATTATTTAACTATTTAATTATTTACCTTTTCCTTTTGGAGCTGGTGCAGCCAATTCTTTTAGTTTTGTTGCTGCAAAAGTTCCGCTTGGATATACAGCTACACTTTTATCAAAATATTCTTTCGCTTTAGTTTTATCTTTATAGAAATAGAAACCACCTAAAGTATCATAAGCTTCTGATAAACGTTTTGGGTATGTACCTGTTGTAGCGATCTCTGGCTTAGCAGTTACTTTAGTAATAAACTCCTCATAATAAGGAACCATCAATCCTTTTGGATCTTTGTCATCGTCCAATAAACTGTTAATACGAGCTCTTGTTAAATACGCATCATAAGTTTCTGGAGAAATCTGAGTTACTTTAGCAATTGCCGAATCTGCTTTAACTAAAATATCTTTAGATGGATTTTGTTTAGCACTATATTTTGCACCGTAATCAAAATAATTAGCCATTGCATTATAATAGTAATTATATAATGAGCCTTTTCCATTAGGATTAGCTTTTATAGCTTTTTCATAAACTTGAGCCGCTTTTGCATATTTCTTAGCATCGTATAAGCTTTTTGCAACTTCAGATAATGCATCAGCATTTGTAGAATCTTTCTCTACCGCTTTAGTGATATTGATTAATGCTAAACTATCCTGACCAGCTTTTAATTGCGCTTTACCTAAATATAGATAATCGAAAGTTAAAATTTTGCTTGTATCTTTTTGTTTTGCAAAATAATCAGTCATGTTAGTTAATGCTAACGGATAATTTTTGTTTTCGTAAGCAGACCAACCTTTTAATCTAGATACGATAATTGCTTTTGGATCGTTTGCCGGAACCTTAATAGATGATGCTACTTGCTCCAATGCTGGGAAATCCTTTGCATAAAACAAGAACTGCATGTAACGTAATTGAGATTCAGTAGATTTATCGGTTAAATCAAGGTATTTTTTGTAATATTCTACACCTTTAGCCGCTTTCTCTTTATCAGTACCAAAACTACTCCATTGCAAATATAATTCACCTAATTCACGGTAAGCTGGACCATAATTAGGGTCAGCTGCAATTACTTCTTGGAGTTCTTTCTCACCTTCAGCAAAAGCACGCGATTCTTTATACATTTTACCAACCTGAGTTTTTGCTCTTCTATTTGTTGGATCAATACTACTTACGGTAAAGTACGGTGTTAAAGCTTCAGAATTTTTCTTTTGCAAGGCATAAGCATCACCAATAGCGATAAATACATCTGCGTCTTTATCCTTTGAATCCAATTCATCAGCTTTAGTTAGATTCGTAATCGCATTAGCAAAATCTGGTTTTGAAACGTCATCACTTGGCTTATCTTGAGCTAAATATGCTTTACCAATAGCTAAATACGTTTTATAATCTTTTGAATTAACAGAAACTGCTTTATCAAAATTTGTTTTAGCAGAAGTTGGATTGTTTGATAACAAATCCGCCTCTCCTAAACCGGCGTAATTGGATGCATTTTTAGCATCAGCTGCTACTCCTTTATTAAAAACTACTCTAGCCGAATCAATATATCCAGTTTTAAGATATACCATTCCAAGATTGTAATAATTATCACCATTTGAAGCTTGAGAGTTCACTAAAGATTTAAGCATTGATGATGCTTTTTGGTATTGCTCAGCATCAATCGCTTTTTTCGCGTCAGTTAAACTTTGAGCAAAAACTGCAGAACCCATCAACACCAAACCTACATTTAAGGTTATTGCTTTCTTTAAAATTTTCATAGTTCTTTAATATGTTTTTAATGGTTGTAAAGCTTATGCAAGCTTAATCTGATTTTTGTTTTTAATTATTGATTGATTATTCAATCGTGGTTCAATTTACTAAAATTATTTATAATTAATCTGCCTAGGCATAAGCTTGTGAGGAGCTAATTCTGATTTAAGTACAATTAACTGACCTCGCTGGCTTCTTAACCATACTGCAAATCCTGTGCCTAAACCATCTCTACCCTCACAATCAATTATATTTATATTTCGTAAAAATGGATAAACGCCATTTATAAGATTGTCTTGAGTAGGTTTATAAAATTTATCGTCACCAATTTTACCTTTATAGTTCTTCAATCCTAAAGTCTTAATCTTATCCTTATTGGATACAAACACTGCATTCTTTTCTGATAACCAATTTACACCAACTACACCAATGAAATTCTTATCGTTAGCAATTAATTGGATAACTTCGTTAGCGTTGTTTTTAGCATATACATTACTCGGTGGAAATTGCTTAACGCCTGCCAATTCTTTCAGGTATTTAAATGTACTCGAATAAGCATTGTCAAACATTAATTTTTTTGAAGAGCTCTTTCCTTGAAGTACATCTATAACATCTTTAACGTTAACAACGCTATCAATATTATCGTTGTTTGTGATTAGGGCTATGCCATCAACTGCAAAACGGGATGTATTTATCTTAATGTTTCTTTGTGTATAGTACTTCTCTTCTTGCTTTGTTAATAATCTTGGTAATATAATTACTCTAACGCTATCATTTAAAAATGCAGGAATAATTTTCTCTTCGGGTTTGAACGTTGCTAGAAAATTTGCATCAGGATAATCGATTTTAAAAATATCCATTTCTCGCTGAACTAAAGGGCCAACAGTTTCATCAACCAGAATCTTCATTGTGCCGCTTGTGCGAGTTTCTTTTAATTCATCTTTTTTCTTTTGTTTACAAGAAAATAATGATAGTAAAGCAAGTAATATAAAAACGTTTTTCATCAATTAATCTCGTTTCCCAAGGCTTAGTAAACGTACAAAAGCGTAGATAATTAAAAACACACCAATTGCTATTTTATATGGCTGACCAATATTTAGCGGCAAGTTTTTCCAGAAGATGCATGCGAGGCCAATGCAACAGTAGAACACAAACATGACAAGGCCTAAAATGAGCAAAAACCGCTGTTTAGGCGATTTTTGCTTAAAAATATCAAAATTTAACATTTACTAGTTTAGAGTAAAATTAATGTTGATGTTGTATTTTACACGTACTGGTTTACCGTTTTGAATTCCAGGAACCCAACGAATACTATTTTTTAATACACGTTTTGCTTCCTCATCGGTTCCGCTACCTAAACCACGAGTAACCTGAATATCTGTAAGTTCACCATTACGCTCTACAACGAATGATAACCAAACTTTACCTTGTACGTTGTTTTCTTGAGCCATTGGAGGATATTTAATTGCTTTACCTAAATACTCGTAAAACTTTTTCATACCTCCTGGAAACTCTGGTTGTTTTTCGATACTAACAAAGTCATAAACTTTATTATCATCTACAGCAACAGCTTCGGTACGTTTTGGTCCTTCACCAACAGGTTCAGCGATAACAATATCAGCTGTAGGATCACCTTTTATATCTTTTTGACCAGGGTCTGCCTCTTTCAATTTTTCAACTGTAGGTGGCTCCTCGTTTACTTCAATATCCGGTTTTACAATCGGAGGTGGCATCTTTACCTGATCCACTTTTGGTGGTGGTGGTTCAACCGGTGGTGGTGGCGGTGTTTCCGGATTAACTGGAGGTGGTTGAGCTAGAACAACTTCTTGAGCTTTCTCCTGCTTGTCCTCAGGAATGGCACCTTTAATAAGGCTGTAAATTTTTGGTGAAAAAAACAATACTAAAAATACTGCAGAACCCCAAATTAGGGCTTTAGTAGTATTACCAGCGTTACCTTTACGCAATTGATACGCTCCGTAAGCTTTGTTTTTATCAGCAAAAACGACTTCCAGCCATTCCTTTCTAAAAATATCTAATTTCGACATAATTACTGATTTTATTAATTATAAAATACCTTGTTCTCTCATAAAATCTTTCTCACTATCAAGGATGTTGTCATCATCAATTTGACGAGATTTTACTTTCATAATTTCTAGTTCATCCATCATATCAACAAAATCTTTGAATGTTGAACCAGAAGTAGGTTTTACAAGAACGGTAAACTCTCCTGGTACTCCAGAAGCATTTGCTTTCTTTCTATTTTCCTCTATAGAAGCTTCAATTTGATTGAAAGATTCAATAGTAGGAGCACTTTTACCAGCCTCACCCATGTACCAAGCTATTTTATTATTTTTACCTAATAAAACAGTCATTGTTTTGGTAGCCTTTAGCGCCAATCTGTTTTCTGGCATTTTCTCATTTTTATCTGGCTTGGTGATATCCATTGCTTGCGGCGTAGATATCGACGTAGTTAAGATAAAAAATGTAACCAAAAGAAACATCAAATCCACCATTGGGGTCATATCGATCCGTGGTGTGGCTTTCTTCCCGCCTGTGTTTAATTCTGCCATTTCTTAATTCTTCTTTTTAGCTTCTGAGTTGGTAACTAACAAAAACTTGTTAACGTTCTGTTTCTGCAAAATATCAACAACCTTTTTAACTGTTGGATATTCCTCTTTAGCATCACCTTTAATGCTGATTCTCATATCAACATTGTTAAGTTCTTTTGTTGCCTTACGAGCATTTAACACCCATGCATTTAATTGATTGTCGGTAGAATCAGTTGGGATACCAGTTTGTACGCCCGGATTCATACGGTCGCCACCTGGCATATTAATAAACTGCTTCAAGCTACCAACAGGAACTCCGAATGTACCGATTACAGAAAATCTATTTTTTTCCTCTGGGGTGAAAGATATTTTATACTGCTCTCCCATTAATTCTAAAGTTCTTGCCCTTACTTTTTGTCCTGCTACTTCAAAGAAAACCTTTTTTTGCCCTATTGTTAAAATGGCATTATTTTCTACCGGTACCTTAAATTCATACGTAGATGAAGGTGTTGATACGGCTAGTGGTTCTGGTTGCCTTGCTGTAGCAGTTAAAATAAAGAAGGTAAGCAACAGCGCAGCAACATCGCACATGGCGGTCATGTCTGTTACGGTACTTGTTCTTTTAACTTTTATTCTAGGCATAATATTTACTAGTTTTTAATAATGATGATCTTTTTTCCGGTTTTCCATAAAGCCGGTAAAAATTATTTCAAAATTCTTATTTATGTGAACTAGCGTATGTTTGAACGATGCTAAATCCTGCTTCGTCAATTGCATAAGTTAATTTATCAATTTTAGAAGTTAAAATGTTGTACATGATAATTGCTAAAGTTGAAACTGCGATACCAGTCATTGTATTGATTAACGCCTCAGAAATACCTACTGCTAATGCTGATTGATCTGGAGCACCTGAATTTGCCAAACCGGCGAATGCACGAATCATACCTGTTACTGTACCTAATAAACCAATTAAAGTACCGATAGATACTAACGTTGCAATAATTGTTAAATTTTGCTCTAACATTGGCATTTCTAAAGCTGTTGCTTCTTCAACCTCTTTTTGGATAGCTACGATTGATTGCTCAACATCCATGTTTGGATCTGCCTCAACTTCGCTGTATTTTTTTAAGCCTGATTTTATAACCGCAGCTACAGAACCTTCTTGTTTATCGCATTCTGCTTTTGCAGCTTCGATATTACCAGAGTTTAATAATCCTTTTACTTTAATGATAAAAGTATCTAAACTAGTTTTACCGCTTGCTTTACCAATTACGATTAAACGCTCGATAGAGAATACAATTGTAGTTAATAACAATCCGATTAGAACAGCTACGATTGGACCACCTTTATATGCAGTACCTGGATAGTTGTTTGGTAATGGTAAATTGTTGCTATCTCCTCCGATAAAGTTGTCAGAAGCTCCTAACACGAATTTCCAGATAATAAATCCAATTACAATACAAATTGGAATAACGAATGTTGCAAATACATTTGAAGCACTTGAAGAGCTCTCTTTTTTAATAGTTGTTGGTTTTGGTGCGTTTGCCATTTTTTTTAATTTTTAGTTTTAGTTCTTGTTTTAAATTTTAGCTGTTTTTCTTTTGTACTACACACAACGTAAGTTTATTCGTTTTTGTTGCGAAAACAAATTTATAAATTGATTTTAAATTACAAATTAATAAATCAATAAACAATTAAATCGTTACTTAACTTTTTAGTTTACGGTATATACTTGGTAATATAACAAAAAAATTGCCTCAGCCCGAGGCAATTCTTTCACAATAAAAACTAAAAAAAAATCGAATTGCAAATTTTTTGGCTAAAAAATGCATTTTAAAGTGCATTTAACTCATTTTAACCTCTTCCAGAACAAAGTTTGGTTCATTTACTTGCTCAAACTGTTTAAAATTGTTTGCAAAAGCATCAGCCAGTTCGTAGGCTTTTAAAAAGTATTCTTCAGGGTTGCCCCATGTTTTTGAAGGGTCTAAAATTTCGTCAGGAACGTTAACACAATGTAAAGGCATCATTAATTTAAATACATGGTGCATTTTATAGTTATTATGGTCAAGATTTCCGTTTAGAGCTGCTGTAATCATTGCCCGGGTATAGCTCAATTTCATTCGTTTGCCAATACCGTATGGACCGCCGCTCCAACCTGTATTTACAAGCCATACATTAACATTCTGTTCTTTAATTTTTTTTCCAAGCAATTCTGCATATTTTGTAGGATGCAATGGTAAAAATGCCTTGCCAAAGCAGGCAGAAAATGTAAGTTGCGGTTCTGTAACACCAGCTTCAGTGCCTGCAACCTTTGCAGTGTAGCCGCTCAAAAAGTGAAACATTGCTTGCTCTGCATTTAATTTAGAGATAGGTGGCAATACGCCAAAAGCATCGGCGGTTAAGAAAAATATATTTTTCGGTGTTTTTGCAATCGATGGTATTACTGCATTATCAATATATTCTATTGGATAAGCAACCCTCGTATTTTCGGTTTTATCAACGTTAGAGAAATCGACATCACAGCTGTTTGGATAGAAATTAATATTCTCCAGCAATGAGCCAAATTTTATTGCTTTGTAAATTTGAGGTTCTTTCTCTAAAGTAAGATCTACACATTTTGCATAGCAACCTCCTTCAAAATTAAAAACAGAATTAGCACCCCATCCATGTTCGTCATCACCAATTAAAGTCCTTTCTGGGTCTGCTGATAAGGTGGTTTTTCCAGTTCCTGATAGGCCGAAGAAAATTGCAGTATCACCATCTTTACCAACATTTGCAGAGCAATGCATAGAAAGTGTGTTTTTAAATGCCGGCAACAAAAAATTTAATACCGAAAAGATGCCTTTCTTAATCTCTCCAGTATATCCTGTGCCACCCACTAAAATCATTTTCCGGGTAAAATTAATTATCGAAAAATTTTCTTGCCTGGTTCCATCTATTTCTGGATTGGCAAAAAACCCTGGTGCAGCTATAACTGTCCATTCGGGTGTTAACACCGAATCTTCTACATTCGGGCGAATAAATAGGTTATTGGCAAAAAGGTTTTGGTATGCCGTTTCTGTAACTACTCTAATCGAGATGGCATATTCTGGATCTGCACATGCAGTTGCATCTCTAACATAAACAGTTCTTTTGCTTAAATATTCGGTCATTTTTACGAGAAGAGTATCGAATTTATCTGCATTAAATTTAATATTTACATCTCCCCACCAAACTAAATCTTCAGTAATGTTATCAAAAACTATAAATCTATCCTTTGGAGATCTACCCGTAAATTTTCCGGTATCAACGGCTAAAGCTCCGGATGAAGCTAGAATACCTTCTTTATTTTGCAATGCCTCTTTTACCAGTTCGGCTGCAGTTAATTGATATTTTATACCCAAAGCAGCCTGAAGATTTAAATAGCTTAAATCTGGCGTTTGCAGTTCCATTTTGCTCATAACAATAAGTTAGTTAGTGCAGCAAATGTAAAGAGATATTTTATAGAAAATAGAATTTTTAAAGTGCTTTTTTTACATATTGTAGCTTTTACACTATGATTTAAATCTCTTATAATCAGTATTTTGAATCAAAATAAAAGCATCAAAAAAAATTAAAAAAATACACTAAGCAGGTAAACTATCCACCTGCCTTTTTTACTTTATAGCCATCCTTTTGAAGGATTAGAAGCACCTTGTCTCTAACATCACCTTGAATAAGGATTTCACCATCTTTTACTGAACCGCCAACACCACATTTATTTTTAAGCATTTTGCCCAAAATCTCCAAATCATCAGTTTGTCCTTTAAAGCCAGTGATTAGTGTTACAGCTTTGCCACCTCGATTTTTTTTATCAAGCATTATCCTTAAATCCTGCTGTTGGTTAGGTGCGGTTACTGTATCGTCTATTTCCTCTTGATATTCGAATTCAGGATTGGTAGAATACATGATTCCGCCTAAATCGCTCAAGCTATTTTTTTTTTGTTTCATTATTAAAATAAATTATTTGCTTAAAAGCTATGGAACTATGACTTCTAATGATAAAGGATTAATATTTATTTCAATTTCGCTACCCATGAGCAGAGGCTCCCCATCTACATGAACGGGACCATCCTTTACACGGGATATTTTGATATTTTTTCCTTTTATAATTTCAATCATATCCGAATTTTCGGCTTTACCTTTTAGCATTACGTAACTTAATACAGGTAATTGAAATAAAGAGAATGGTTTAATAATACAGACATCAAGTAAGCCATCTTTTACGGATGCGCCTGGCGCAATGTAAACATCATTACCATATTGCGATGAATTTGCTACGGTAACAGCAAATGCTTTTCTGGTATAATCGATGCCATCAATATTTAAATTGTAAGTTTCATTCTTATAGCTAAACACTTCCATTAAACTTAGTTTTACATAGCCTGCCAAGCCACGTTTCTTATCTTTTGAAAATGCAGAACTTAAATGAGCGTCAAAACCCATACCGGCTAGATTAAAAAAACATTTATTATTAAAAGTTGCCGAGTCAATTTTATCAGTCTTTAGATTATTAATAACCCGAATAGCCTCTTTTATATTTCTTTGAGGGATATGTAAAAAACGAGCCAAACCATTTCCCGAGCCTAAAGGAATGATGCCCATAATTTTTTTGTATTCCAAAACTTTAGAGGCAACTTCATTTATCGTTCCATCGCCGCCGGCTGCCACAATAATGTCAAAATTTTTATTTAAAGCTTCATCAACAATTTCTCTTGCATGCCCCACATATTCGGTAATGCGAAAGTTTGCATTGAACTTTTCTTTATCCAAATACTTATCTATAAGTGTTGGAATAGTAGATTTGGCCTTTCCGCCAGAGATGGGATTAAGGACGAATAAAATATTTAATTTGATTTGCAAAGCTTTAGTATCAGAGTACAAAATAATCTATAATTTTTGAAATAAAGAAAATATGCTAATTTTGCAACGTTAAAGTGGACTGATTTGCGATGTTTCGATATAAGAAACGGGATTGCTACCACTCAAAAAAAAGTGCTAATATCTTCCTACATACAAGCAAACCTGTTTACAGGGAACATTAGCGCTTAAAAATTGTTTATTTTCATTTTAAATTTATTTAATAAATGTCGTATTTATTTACATCAGAATCTGTTTCTGAAGGCCATCCCGATAAAATTGCCGACCAAATTTCGGACGCTTTAATTGATAATTTTTTAGCTTTCGATGCAGAATCGAAGGTTGCATGTGAAACTTTAGTAACAACCGGACAAGTTATTTTGGCTGGCGAAGTAAAATCTAAAACTTATTTAGATGTGCAACAAATTGCTCGTGATGTAATTAAAAAAATTGGTTACACCAAAAGCGAATACATGTTCGAAGCCAATTCTTGCGGTATTTTATCAGCGATACATGAGCAATCTCAAGATATTAATCAAGGTGTAGATAGGACAAATAAAGAAGAACAAGGTGCGGGCGATCAAGGTATGATGTTTGGTTATGCAACTAATGAAACTGAAAATTATATGCCTTTAGCGCTTGATTTATCTCATGCACTTTTAAGAGAGTTGGCCAACTTAAGAAGAGAAAACTCAGAAGTTACTTATTTACGCCCAGATGCAAAATCGCAGGTTACATTAGAATATTCTGATGATAATAAGCCGCAACGCATTGATGCTATTGTAATCTCTACACAACATGATGATTTTGTTAAGCCGAATTCTGATTCGAAACAAGATAAAGATGCAGCTAATGAAGAAATGTTGGTTAAAATTAAAAGCGATTTAATATCGATTTTAATTCCAAGAATTAAAGCCAAATATCCTCAGTATGCACACTTATTTAATGATGACATTACATATCACATTAATCCAACAGGTGTATTCGTAATCGGCGGGCCACATGGTGATACTGGTTTGACTGGTAGAAAAATCATTGTTGATACTTATGGCGGAAAAGGCGCACATGGTGGTGGTGCGTTTTCGGGTAAAGACCCTAGTAAAGTAGATAGAAGTGCAGCTTACGCAACACGTCATATCGCTAAAAATTTAGTTGCTGCCGGTTTAGCTGATGAAATTTTAGTTCAGGTGAGTTATGCAATCGGTGTTGCAAAGCCAACCTCAATTAATGTTGTTACTTATGGCACTTCTAAAGTTGCTTTAACCGATGGCGAAATTAGTAAGAAGGTTGAAGCGATTTTTGATATGCGTCCGTATTTTATAGAACAACGCTTAAAATTAAGAAATCCTATTTATAGCGAAACTGCTGCTTATGGCCACATGGGCAGAACACCGGAAACAGTTACCAAAACATTTAGAACACCGAATGGTGAAGAAAAAACGGTAACAGTTGAACTATTTACATGGGAAAAATTAGATTTCGTAGATAAAGTTAAAGCTGCGTTTAGCATTTAATAAAAGACACATTTACATAAAAGCCCCGAATAAGCTCGGGGCTTTTTTTGATTATAAGCCATTTGTTTCCATAAAAAAAGGTGATTAAATTTCTTCAATCACCCACATACTCTTATTAAAACACTTACTTTACAGACTCAATAACTCCACAGCCGATTCTTGGACCTGAGTTACCGGTGGGTTGTGTGGTGTAATCATCAGTTCCGCCGTGTAGAATAATGCCACGACCAATAATACTTTTTAGATCGCCATCTTTCACATTCCATCTATCAGTAGTTACAGATACGCTACCGTGACCCTTATCATCTAATTTTATATTTCCAATATCACCAGAATGATAAGCTGCCGAACCCCATTTACCATGATTTTCTTTAGTAGGATTCCAATGTCCATGCGTGTTCATGCCCATATCACCACAATCTCCATGCTCATGGAAATGAACGGCAACGTTACTATCAGCTTTAGATGCAAAATTAATTTCTAAATCCATTTTAATTTCTCCATTGCTTAATTCGTAAAATTTAGCCGTACCAATAGTTTTAGTGTTATCTGCAGTTTCTGATAATGTTGCAGATGCAATTTCTTTTTCAGTTTTGTTGCAAGCGCTAAAAATTGCCAAACCTGCAACGGCCAAGGTTAGAAGATATCTTTTCATAATTTTAAATTTAATAATTAACAGATTGACAGTCATTTGGTTTTCGATATAATATTAAAACTCCAAACCATTTATAAAAGCTAGTGTTTAATAGGTACTAAAAATCAATATATTATGGAACAGCCAATCGAAATGAATACTTTAAGTCAAATTTTAGAAAAATTAAGGCTGAAAGGAAAAGATAACGAATTGAAAATGACAGACCATGGCAAAATGCAAAGCCAGGCTGGCAAAATTTACAAACCAGAGGATTTAACAATTGTAAAAACGTATAGATTTGAGGGACCTTCAGACCCTGCTGATAATTCAGTACTATATCTATTAATTGATAAGGATATGCAAATAGGATATATTATTGATGCTTATGGCATCTATTCGGATAACGATGGACCAGGTTTTGATGATTTCCTTAAAAAAATCCCAACTGAAAACAGGGATGAGCAAGAACTCTTTAATTAATTAAAACCAACATATAGTTTTGAGGGCGCAAATAACTTTGCGCCCTTTTTTGTTTATAATTTTGCTATTAAATGTCAGGTATTGAAAAGAGTTTGTTAGATATATGAGTTAATAAATTTTACCATTTACCATTATCAAAATAAAGTATAACCCATATGCTTTGTAAAATAAATACTTCGCTTTCTAAAAATTTTACACAGAATATTAACTTTACTACCTTATTTATACATCCTTGAAAATCTTTAACCTTGTTTTCTGTATTCTATTTATAGTTTCAGCAGCTCTACAATACAACGATCCAGATCCATACATTTGGGTTCCAATTTACTTGTCCGGTGCATGGCTATGTTACCAAACCGTTGTAGGAAAATATCATTTAAAAGCTTACCTAATAGGTATAGTTGTATATTTACTTTTTGCAATGTATCTTTTATTTGATAAAACGGGAGTGGTAAATTGGTATCAGCAACACAACGCAGAAAATATTGTTCAAAGTATGAAAGCTACTAAACCCTGGATAGAAGAAACCCGCGAATTTGGTGGACTATTGATTCTAATTACTGTATTGGCAATTAACTATTTCGTTTACCGTAAAAATTCTATTATTAGAAAATAAGTTTACTTTGCATTTAAGCGGTGTTCGATTGATTGAAGCCATGTACTTTTGCTTTCTACAGTATAATATACGTAAGTACATAAAACAAAAATACCCAATGCAATAAGAAATGTAACCATCATTTTATTGCTGGCTTTAAGTTGCCCAGGCGTTCTACCTTGATCCATTATGTAAATTATTTAGAGGGATGAAATGAAAACATTAGAATGCTATCAATTCTGCTCTATAAACGCCAATTATATTTTATTGTTTTTTTTAGACTCCACCATCAGGATATAAGTCGATAAGCTACCACTATTAGTAGATTAACTATATAATTTTTGATGCTTAGGTTTACGAATATGGGCTGTTAAGCTTAAGTATTTTATTATGCTGAAGGTTATAAATACTTAATAAATTACTGAACAAAACATTTTTTCTTTATTAAGGTTAATCAGAAACTAATTTTAAAATCCTTGAAAAATTTCAAAACCATAGCCATATTAGGAGGCGGTCCGAGTGGCCTCTTTATGTTAAAAAGAATTGTAGAATCTGGCGACACTGCCATTAGTGTAGATATTTTTGAGAAACACAATCAACTTGGTGCCGGAATGCCTTATAGCAAAATGGGTGCGAATGATGAGCATATTACCAATGTATCTGGCAATGAAATACCAGAGTTGGTAACATCAGTTTCAGAATGGATTACTACGTTACCTCAAGATACTTTAAACCGTTTCAACATCAACCCTGAAAAATTTAACGATTACAAAGTAATGCCCCGATTGCTTTTCGGTCAATACCTCTCGGCACAATTTGATTTATTGCAGCAAAAAGGAAAAGATTTAGGTATTGTTATTGATATTCAACTTAATACAGAAGTTACTGATATAATTGATAATCCTAAAGAAAATAAAGTATCAGTTGAGTTTAACGGTAAGGCAACAAAAGAATATGATAACATAATTATCTGCACCGGACACAACTGGCCTAAAAAGAACGAAGGCAAAGTATCGAATTATTATGATTCACCTTATCCACCAGCAAAATTAAAGTTTAAAGCAAATCATCCTGTTGCTATAAAAGGCTCGTCGCTCACAGCGATTGATGCCATTAGAACATTAGCCAGGCATAATGGAAACTTTTCGCTAAACACTTCCGGTAAATTAAAATACAGCGTTGCTGAAGATAGTAAAGATTTTAGATTAATTATGCACTCCCGCAGCGGTATGTTGCCGGCAATAAGATTTCATCTTGAGGATTCTCACCTTTTAAAAGATTCTGTATTATCAAAAGAAGAAATTTTGGCAAACCAAGCTGAAAATGAAGGTTTTTTATCATTGGATTACGTTTTTGATAAAAATTTTAAACAAATGTTTATAGAAAAAGAACCAGAGTTTTATGCAAAAATAAAGGACATGAGTATAGAGGAGTTTGTAGCTTCTATGATGGCTTTAAGAGAGCACTTGGATCCATTTCAATTATTAAAGGCAGAATATGTTGAAGCAGAGAAATCAATAAAACGTAAGGAATCTGTTTACTGGAAAGAAATGTTAGCGGTATTAAGTTTTGCTATGAATTATCCAGCCAAACACTTTTCAGCTGAAGATATGTTAAGGCTTCAAAAAACATTAATGCCGTTGATATCTATTGTAATTGCTTTTGTGCCTCAAAGTTCGGTTGAAGAAATGATAGCCTTACATGATGCGGGAGTTTTAGAACTAATATCGGTTGGTGATGATAGTGAAGAGGAGCCAAACCAAGAAGAAGGCGGAGCAATTTATCACTATACAGATGGTGAAAATCAAAAGCAATCGGTTCATTTCAAAACGTTTGTAGATTGCGTTGGTCAACCTCACCTTCCTTTTAAAGATTTTCCATATAAAAATTTACTAAATAATGGAACGATTAGTACGGCAAAACTCAAATTCAAACATCCAGAGAAAGGAAAAAAAGCTTTGAGCGAACAGCAGCAGAACGTTAAAAAATACAATGAAGATGATTATTATTTAGTTGTTCCTGGGATTACCATTAATGATAATTTTCAAGTAATGGACCAATATGATGCTTTAAATGAGCGGATTTACATTATGGCGGTTCCTTACATCGGTGGTTATAACCCCGATTATTCCGGATTAGATTTTTGTGAAGCTGCATCTGCAACAATTGTTAAAAGTTTGCTAAAACCTGAATAGCTGTTAAGTGTTACCTTTATTCCCTTATCAAACTTAATTAAAATGAATACTGAGCAATTTTCTGTACCCAAATTGTATATGCTATTGTTAGGCTCAAAAGCACCAAAAAGAAATGTAGAACAGCACGATTACTTTTTTGGTATTGCTACATCTTTAAAAGAACTTGTACCGCAGATAAAAGCATTTTGGCCAGAGGCAGGCTCAAGCATTCACGTAGATGGTTGGCGAGAAGTAAACCATGTTGATGGCTATGCCATAAAGATAGTTGCCAGAACAGATGCAATGATGCCATCAGAAAACAAATTATTTTTTATTAATCTTGGTGGCTACCAATCGAATAAGTTAGAAGAACAGCATTATATTGTATTAAGCGTAAATTCCGATAGGGCGCACGCTGTTAAAGAAGCTAAAAAAACTGTTTTTTTTAAAACCAATACCATCAAAGGCGCAAATTCTCACATTGATGAAAAATATGGAATTGATGTTGATGATATTTATAGAATTGAAGATATTTTAGATGTAAAACAGAAGGAAGAATACCACATTCAGATTGAACCGGAAATTAACTTACCAGAAGATGAGATACATTTAGGATATTTTAAATTGGATAAGCTATAATGGAAGTAATATTGCAGAAGTAATGTATCTCGCTTATAAAACTACATTGCGATAATAATTAATGAGTTTATCTAATTTTTTTAATTCCCACGATTTGATTCATTGTAAGAAGGGTAAATTAATTGTGTCTTTTGGTCTGTATCTCTCAAAAGCAAGTCTCTTTTTTGAATAGTAGTCATCAAAGTTTTTTTAAATTTAGTCGTCTTTAAGTTATCCATAACAATATTGCCATCTAATTTAGGAGCAACATAATTCTGTGTATTTTCTGACGTATCTCTGAAAAGAAGGTCTGTATTTATAATTTGTTTTTGCTTGGTATCTTGAAATTTTGTGATAGAAAAACTTCGAATTAGCAAGCTATCTTTTAAAGGTAAACTATTGTTACTATCCAATCGAGAGGAGGTTTTTTGCGCATAGCCTGCTATAGAGCTAATGGTAAAAAGCACAATAAGTAATATTCTATGCATTGCTTACAATTTTATTATCAAATATAATATTAATAATAACCGCAGCAAAACCATTGATATTTATATATTCTCTTAGAATTTAGAGAAAGGCTTTTCAAAAGAAATAGAATTTTAACTAATCTCTATTTAAATAGATAAAAGTTATGAATTGAATAAACATAAATTTTATAATTATTTATTTAAAAGACTAGACTTCCCTAAACTTTTACAAACAAAAAAGCCCTACATTTCTGTAAGGCTTTCTGTGATCCCGCTGGGATTTGCACCTAGTGCAAAAATAAGGGTTAAATAGTATTTTGTGCGGCTTTCGATTTCGACTCACCTAATCGCTCACCATTTTTTTTGATACGTTTTAGCTGCAATTGCTATATCTAAATATACGATTTTTAACAATTAAATCAAGAAAAGTAATCCATTTTTTAAGATACTAAAAATATAAATAAAACTTAAAAATGGAATTTATGAAATGAGGAATTTAAAAATTATATGAGACATTACATGAGAATGTGCTTTGTACTTAGACTGGATATGAGCCCAATCTTATATACTCTTGATAATAAATAATTTAAAAATAGAAAAAAGCAAATGCTTACCAATTTTATGCAACTATTTGACTGTAAATGATTTATTTAAACATGAAGATTAATTTTCTAAGAATCAGATAATTTCTTTTGAAAGTTCAGAATATCTTTTCATTAAATTGAAAAACCAAGCTAAAATTAGATACCTTTTCTGTTTTGGAGACTTAAAGACTCTATCAACTCATCGAGTCGATCCAGGTCAAAGGGCTTGGAAAGGTAGGCATCAGCACCAGCCTCTTCTGAAAGGATCTTAATGTTGTAATGGCCAGAAAAGTAAATGATAGGAATATAGCTAAGGTCAATCTGCTGTTTAATATTCTTGACTGCAAAAACCCCACCATAGTCCGGTATGTTATTGTCCATCATAATGATTTTTGGCTGATAAGCCCTAATTTGAAAAACCGCGTCATTGCATTGACTAAGACTTAGAACCTCCCAACCCTTTTCCTCCATCACGAGTTTCATGATGTCTGATATGCTCTGGTCATCATCAAAAATTAGTATCCGTTTCACTTTATCCATCTGTTTTAAGCTTTAAAATATATCTTAAAGGTGCTTCCCTTACCTACCTCGCTTTCAACCTCTATCTTGCCGCCTGATGCGTTTATGATTTTTTGTAACAAAAACAGGCCAATGCCCTGACCCTCTATATCTTCATTTATTCTATGGTACATTTTAAAAACAAAGTTTAGCCGCTCTCGTTTGATGCCAATTCCATTATCTGTTACTGTCAACAAAATAAAACCGTCAACTTTTTTTGTTTCAATATGTATAATTGGCTTTCGGTTCGGGAAGCTAAATTTTATGGCATTAGTAATCAGGTTAAGCAATATACTTCGCAAATTCTTTTTTGGAAACCGGATACTATCTTCCTGAAAATCCGTTGTAATGGTCGCCTCGGCTTTTTTGATCCGCTCAGAGATTGCATCCTCAATACCCTTAAATGTACTGATAAAATCTTCTTTACCAGTCTCATCCATCAACTCAGATTCAAGCGTACCTACCTTACCTAATTCTTTGATGACTTCCTTAAAATTGTTTAGCGAATGGTTCATCATTCCCGAAAGCTTGACCACTTCAGGGTTGTCCATGCCAATTTTCTTATTCAGCATCCCCATTAGCGTTTCAATATTCAATATGGGCGCATTGAGGTCATGTGAAGCACCATATACGAAATTGTTTAGGTCTTCGTTTATCCTTCGGAAACTCTGATTGCTCTTGTCCAGTTCATCGACTAGTATCTTTAATGCGGTTATATCGTAAAAACTCACGATTGCGCCATTGGCCTTCTTGCTGTTTCTTTTAAGATAGGGCATCGTCATCACCTGATAAATTTTTCCATCTCTGGATTCCACTTCCCTGGTAACTGGCTTTTCATCATTTATAACATCCTTGATATCTTGGATCAATGTCTCAAGCTTTATGTTCGTGGTTATATTGCTCAACGGGCGTCCGATATCGCCCTCGCGGATATTGATATGCTTTACCGCGCCTGGAGAATATCTTTTGAGCAACAGGTCCTGGTCAACGAATAACTGGCCATTAGTATTACTTCGAAAATAGTTGTTTAAATCATCATTCAGATCCGTTAGCTCATCAATGGTCATATGATGATCTTTATTGATCGTTTGGAGCTCCTCGTTTACAGATTGAAGCTCTTCGTTCGTACTCTGCATTTCTTCATTCGCAGACTGCATTTCTTCATTCGCAGACTGCAACTCTTCATTGTATGACTGCATATTTTCGTTTGAAGAAGCTATGCTTTCATGTGCGACAGAGAGATTTTGTTTTAATTCCGCATTCTCATGTTCCAGACTGATCACATGTTCCTTTGTTACCTCATTGATATCATCTACATTGATGATATTTTTTTCTTCCGTTTTTGATATCTTTTCGCTAAACTCAACTATAAGTAATCTTCCCTCAGATTTTTCAATAAAAAATGGAGTTATAAAAATATTGACAGTTTTGGCTTTAAACCTGCCCTTGCTTGGGATAATAATTTTGTTCAATACCACTTTTTCATCCATCTTTAAAGCCTTGTGGGCAGCGGCTCTAAATGCAATAGAAATCGTTTCGGGCAACAGCTGGTTAAGATTGTGGTTAAAATTTATGCTCTTGAGGTAGGGTGTTGTATCTCCAAATGATTGAATGACCATTAGATCTTCATCCGTGCAAACACCGTTAAAACCTGATGCCTTAAATACAGCGTTGTTTATCTGATCAGCAATTGCTGATTTGGAAATTGGAACAACACTTTTTTTACTTACCTCAATTGTTGTTGTTTTCGCGCCCTCAATAACATGAGATGAAAAGGTATCGAACTTAACCGCCCGCCCGGCCTTATTGCTTTGCAGAACATTCCATTTTGCACTAATCTCATCAAAGTCTTCTCTTAGGATTGCTGCATTTTCACTCGGCCCTAGAAATAAGTATCCACCTTTTTTTAATCCGAAGTGCATCATGCCTAATACCTTTTTTTGTAGGGTGACATTTAAATAAATGAGCAGGTTCCGGCAGCTGATCAGATCTATATTGCAATATGGGGGGTTTTTAACAAGATCGTGCTGCGCAAAGATTAGCATTTTTCTGATATCCGATTTTATCCTGTAGTTCTTACCATCCCATGTGAAAAATCGTTCTAGTCTTTCCTTTGAAACAGTCTGCTCTATGGTGATATCATAAATGCCCTTAGATGCGGTATCCAGAGCAGCTTTATTAATATCCGTTGCGAATATCTTAATTTCAATATCTTTGGAGTGCTTAACCGAGTATTCTTTTGCCAACATTGCAAGGGTATATGCCTCTTCCCCGGTAGCGCATCCAGCCACCCATATTTTTAGCACATTTGTATTGTTTCTGTTTATAATATCGGGAATGATCTTTTCCTCAATCATCTTAAATGCTTCCGGATCCCGGAAAAAGGCGGTTACGCTAATTAGAAAATCATTGGCTAGTATCTTTACCTCATTAGCGTGGCTTTTTAGAAAATCGAGGTATAGATCAATCTTGCCAATGTTATGCTCGACCATCCTCCTTTTGATTCTTCTGATAATAGTGGGCCTTTTGTAGTCTGAAAAATCAAGTGGCAAATTTCCTTTGATCAAATCAAATATCTTTGAGAGCTCAGCCTCACTGATAACATCTGGCCTTCCATCAATAAGCAACTCGAGCGTTCCGTCTTTCACGTAATCTTCTATCACCTGTGGCATAGCCTGTGGAGATAGAACCAGATCTGAGCAACCCGTAGCTAGCGCAGCCATTGGCATTCCATTAAAGCTCGCCGTATCTGGATCTTGAACGAGGACCATACCTCCAGCTTCCTTAATATTTAAAATACCTTTTGAGCCATCATTGCCGGTTCCGGAGAGAATTATGCCTATCGCCTTATCCCCGCGCTCCTTAGCTAGGGAGGCAAAAAAATAATCAATGGTCATATAAGGCCGGGACTGATCTGCTTTATCCGATAATGATAGTCGTCCATCTTTCACGGTCATAAACTTAGAACTTGGAATAAGATAAACTGTATTGGGTTTTATCGTCACATTTTCGACGGCCTCTATTACCCGCAACTTACTATGGGGCGCTAATATGTTGGCCATGTGGCTTTTGAAATCTGACGAAAGATGCTGTATGATGATGTAAGATACCGCATCAAGCGGCGTATAATCAAAAAAAGCTGAAATTGCTTCCAACCCACCGGCAGACGCACCAATGGCTATAATGTACTGTTTTTCATTAATTTTAGCCATGACCCGTATTTGAAAACCTAATGGATTTCTATCAAATGTAATCTTATTAAGCGATTAATTCCCTTTTACTGATTAATACATGGCAGATTCAATTTAGTAAATATTCGCTTTTGATGCATTTATTTCTTTGCTGATATCCTATCGTGACACAGTTTCTGCAAAGAATTATCAAGTCAATCCCAAAGTATTGATTTAAGCTTTTCTGATATAACATCGAAGACGTGCTGGGATATCCATCATTGTTTTCTGGTCAATTTGCCCGTTAAGTTTCCAAGGAGGAGATAAAATAGAAACGATTTATTTAGTAAATTCATTTCTATCTTATCTCGATTCATTGGCTTTAAGACACTCCTAGATGTTTTAACTCAAACTATTGTTATTGTTGTGTTGTTGTAAAAGATGAAATTGTCAGAAAAAAAATATAGGTGTGCAATTGTAGATAATGATCCCATTTCAATTGAGATATTGAGTGATTACATCGCAATGATACCAAAGTTGAAACTCACTGAAAGTTACCTGAACCCATTGGTTGCTGTTAATGAGATTAAAAAGCAAGAAAAAATAGATTTTCTTTTTCTTGACATCAAAATGGAAATCTCTGGATTGGACGTAGCGGTTATTCTTAGAGAACATGTAAATTTTATATTCTTCGTAACCGGATATTCTGAACATGCACTAGCTGCTTTTAGTGTTGAAGGTGATAGTTTTTTACTGAAGCCATTAGATTTTTCAAAATTTCTCTTTACTGTCAACAGAGCGATAGGATCACCGTTAAATTCAGAAATTTGATTTAAAATAATCTCTCGATGGATTTAATGTTAATTCAAGCAAAGATTTCGCACATTAATAATATAAGAAGAACAGGCAGAATACAGCATTTTGTTATACTATTTTTCACTTAGGGTTTCAGAGTATGACAGTTCATTTTCCGATTCTTTGGGTGGCTTAGGAAAGCATGATTCGCGGCCTAAATATTCCGTAAATACTGTTGTAACCCAGTGGATCTACTCTATTCCCATTGACGTGCGGAATCATTATACCAGCATCAATGATTTTATCAAAGAGCCCATAAATTTAAAATACGTACAAGAATTAGCTTGATTTTTCCAGTGTGCTGCTTTTGATGTTTGGAGATATCTACTGATTTCCCCCTTAAGTAATTTGAGCGGTATCTAAAATTAAATTTTGCGCGTAACGATTTTTGCAGGGGGAATTCATCTCAAACTATAATCTTCTTTAAATTCGAATGCTTTAAAAATTAATTGAATTGATTCTGTTTAAGCAGTTTTTTTAAGGTATATTACTGGATAATTTCATATGCTTATGAAAACATTTATAAATTCCAGAAATCTTTCGGGCGTGCAGCTCTGTGAAATTATTAAAAATGCTTTCCCCGAACTATACTGCTCGATCGATAACGAAATATTTATTCATAGAGAAGAGCAAGATCCAGCGATAATTATCATATCCATGAAGGGCAATTATGGTAAGGTTAAAGTGAATATCGATTCTATATACACAGAAAAAATTTTTGAGGTAATTGGTCATTCACTCACAGAGAACTATGATTCTACTAAATCATTAGTCACTTTTGCTGAACGTTTCGATGGCATTACCAACCTAAGAATTGAACTAATTAATGACAACAACTTGGCCATCTTTATAAATGATGAAATAGCCTTGAGGTTAAAGTTATGGCTGACAAGGGATGGAAAAGTGATAGAAATGCAACCTTTTGAAAATGAAGGTGGACGCATATTACGAAATTTTATTGAAAGTGATGAATCGTTTTCAGCGAAATTACAGACAATGCGCAGTGGCAATCTTATTAAATACATTTCGGAAGTGGAATAATGTACCTGATTAACGAAATAAATCAAATTTATTTTTACTGAGTGCATTAGGCCGAAAAAAAATTGCTCACGATTCTTTCTAAAGAAACTCTGAGAAGGCAGTAATAAATCTACCCCGTAATGCTTAGTTCTAAAATTATGATAAATAATCCCCTAAATTATATTTCATAAAAATTAAATTTGATCTCATCCATTTGACTCAGCTGAATAAAGTCTCGACAACTGTGCCTATTTAATAAATTTTACTATATAGAAAAACGAAGTTCAATACAACTAAAACAAATAGTACAAATAGATGGAATAGCAGATCTTCCCCAGAACAAGATTAAAAAGATTTCTTTCTTCAAAACATAAGGCAGACGAGATTGAGTAATGCAAAAATCCATATCTTTCTTAAGATACCTCTTGAAAAATGTGGTGCAGGAAAGCAGTTGCTTCGGCTTAGAATTTACTGACATATTTGGTTTATATGTGATTATAAGTTTTATAAGTCAGACCTTCTGGTCCAACTGTTAAGTTTGACAAATGTTATGTTTATCTTTTTTTGGTAAATATTATACAGCAAGGTAAAACAAATGATAAATCAGTTAAAAGAAAGTAGAGGCGACTGTATTGCCCTGAAAAACTAAGTACCCTGCTTTAAGCCTATGTTTTACTTTTCATTTTTGGAAATTCAAATATAAGAAAAGGCTAAATTGATATGTTTTTTTTCCAAAAGTAAAACGATATTGGCTCTTTGATGTTACTAGCTTAACATGAGAGAAGGTATAATTGTGAGCATCGCTAGGATTGATGAATTCGGTTGTATAAGAGATGAAAATTTTCAGGAAATACAATTCAAGATCGAATTATATAACGAGGAATTAAAGGTAGGAAGCCATGTTGGATTTGAAATTGAGATGACGAGCCATGGCCTGATGGCGGTTGAAATAACCTCGCGATATAGTTGATTAGTGAATAAGACTTAGAACCAAAAAAAAATATGCGATAGTAATAAAGGTTTTTGATAGTGATGAGAAAATCTTAGTTGAAATACTTTGCTTATCAAATCCAGAACCTCTTAATAGTCCAGCTGAGCTATTTTTGGCATACCTGCTTATTTTCAAAATAGCTCTCACTTTATTTAAATAAGAAAGGTCAAAATTTATATCATGACACGAATGGCTCAAAGGTTCATCGAGCAGGCTTATATCGTTTTTTACAGGAGCAGCTTATCAGAGAAGATCTTGAGTAGTGACTATGCAGATTGAGCGATTTAAATTCAATATCACAAAATTCTCGCTGAATGAACTTGCCAAAAACATGAATAACCAGGAAATGAGTTATCAAATCCTGCAGCTCAAGTAGCCATGAGCATTATAACCGTCATTAAGTCGGCTAGTGGAATCCGATCATTATTTTGATAACATAATTAAATAGGGAGGCGTTTGCCTTTGTATTCTTGTAAATCGGCAATCTATAATAATAATTTGACTAAATTAGGTATTTAAATTAGTGCTTATAATCTATGGTATAATTTTCGTATAGCCTAGCTGTTTCAAATTACACAGGCCAGGTTTGTATTATACACTATTAGAAAGGACTTTTAATTGTAATGATTACACATGAATATACTAACTAGTTTTTTAACCAAAATACAGACTTTTAATCTCCTTACCGTTACCAAAGCTGAATTAAAGAGCCCCATAAAAGAAGATGGAACTAAGCCAGCTTATAGCCTCGCCCACGAAACGCATTATTATGATTCGTTTACCTATAAGAGTGAAATCAGGGTATTAAAAGACATGGCATTAATTGATCTGCTGTCGCTTAACGACGTCAGCTTAAAAAGAGAACTTGAACAGCTGAAAAAATTAAAGGAAAGGTTTAAACTCATATGGACAAATTTCCATGAGCACTATAATGAGTTTAGAGATGAATATCCCCGAAACTTCATATTTTCGATTCAACTCGATTATTTGTTTATCGTTAATAACCTGCAATCAGACTACAAGGATATTTATATAGGTGATGAGTTTGTGGAAAGTCTGCATGATACTTTGAAGATCAGGGATAAGTTTTTAAGTGTGCTGATCAGCGAAGTAGATGAAATTCTAAATCCCCGTGAAACGTTCGAGGAATGGATAGCCAAACAAAAAAGCCCAGAACAAGTTGAAGATGCTACGGCAGAGCTATCCCCAAAAATCCCGTATAATCCAGATGCGGGTCGGCCAAAATTCAATAATCAGTATATAGATGATTTTTTGCAGATCATAAGGACTTATTTTTCAGAGGAACATTTCAACCAACTTGCTGCACTGATAAAATCGGACGAACAACCTGCAAGCCAGTTGATCTTCAACGGAAACAGCAATAAACTAGCAGATGCTTTTAAGCAGCTATATGAAGCTAACCTGATTGTAGGATGCAATAAAGCAGAACTTGAAAAATGGATTCTAAAAAACTTCTTATATAGCAATGGAGATGAAGTAAACGAATACTCGGAGGGCTGGCTAAGTGCAATTATATCCTCTGATACCAAAGTCTGCAAATCACCGATTTTAGAGGTAAGGATAAAAGACAAAGTTCCTTTTCTGGTTCCAACAGTCCGAAACAAAAAAAACAGTAAATATTAGTAGGGAAACGGTAAGGATGCAGTTTAACGTGTTGTAACCCTACAAAACAAGCCACTAACATTGCGGTATCAAAACAAAAGATACCGCTTATGAAGTACACATTTGAAGAACTACCGCAGGCCATTAGTACACTGCACGAAAAGGTAGACCATATTAAAGACCTGCTGCTGGAAAACAGGTCACAAAATCCCCAACGTCCCCGAGACGATTTATTGACCATTAGGCAGGCTGCCGAATTTCTCTGCCTGTCCGTACCCACGCTTTACACCAAAGTGAGCCGGAAGGAAATCCCCGTGAACAAGCGGGGTAAAAGGCTTTATTTCTCCATAGTGGAACTATCAGAGTGGGTAAGATCAGGAAGGAAGAAAACCACGGAAGAAATCCATTTACCTACGAACGGTATCATACCACCCACATAATTATATATCCATATAGCCAAGTAGATACATCTGCATATAGCAACATACAAATATATCTACATAACAATGGTTTATGTATAACAGAAACCGCTTGCACGACATGATAATTCGGGACAGCCCAAAAGGTTGTGGCGCTTTCAGGGGTGCGGTAATTGGCGGTAGAAAGGCGGTTCAGGTAGTCAGTCCCCTTTTCAGGGGCTGAGCAAGCGGAAGTTGGGCAGTGGCCCTACTTGCTTGCCCTGAGCTATCGCTACAGGGGTTTCAAGTATCCTCCGGGGATACTTGTTGGCCTTTCAGGCCGATAAAAAACAGTAAACGGTATACTTTGAGGTATACCGAATATTTAAATGTAAAAATATATGTATATGTGCATTCATGCATATATCATAATGAAAGGAGCAAATTATGAAAATGGATATCATAACAATGGATGACTTGCAGCAGTTCAAGACAGAAATGCTGAATGAAATGAAAAATATTCTAAAAACTAATAGTGCTACCTCAACTAAATCATGGTTGAGGAGTGCTGAGGTAAGGAAAATGCTTAATATTTCACCCGGAACATTACAAAACCTGCGTATCAATGGCAATTTGCCATTTCGTAAGGTCGGGGGAACTATGTTTTACAGTAGGGAAAAAATTGAAAAGATGATGGAGGGGAAATGAAATGACGAAAGATGAAAACTTGTACCACAAAGGATTGCGAAGATACTTTGCGCATGCGTCCGAGCAGCCACATTTTTTCCCAACGCATTTAAGCATATTAATTGCATTGGTTCAATGTTGTAATCATCAGGATGTGACACTCCCATTTAATGTGAGCAGAAAAACGCTTATGCGATTTTCAAGGATAAAGTCCGTTTCTACATACCACAAAAATATACGGGAGTTGAAGGAAAGTGGCTTTATTAAATATAAGCCCTCATGGCATCCAAAGCTGGGAAGTGAAGTGAAGCTTAATATAGAATTGGAGAAGAACTTTTAAGGAGATAGGTAATGGAAGATATCAATGTTAAGTCTGTGCGATATCCAAAAGCAACTGATGAAAAACTGGAAAAAATCTCGTTGAAACTGGGGAGACCGAAAAAACTGGTGGTTATACAGATGGTGAATTATTTTTATGGTACAAAAAAAGACCCGATCGATTTCAACGACGAGCTACTTAAGAAAGAGCTGGTAAACGGAGTAAGCAGGATAATATCATTTTTCAAAAAGCAGGAAAAGGATTTTCTGTTACCAATGTTTACCGATAGTAATGGACTCATCATTATAGCAAAAGAGCATACGGAATATTTCAGAATAATCTGGCAGCATCTACAGAAAGAGGAAAAGAAAAGTGACGGACTTTCTAATCGTATGGGGCAACTGGAAAAAGAAGTTGCCAGAACACATCAGTACCACAATGAAAAAAGTAAGCTGAAGTCCAGTTTTAGAGAGATACTAAATTATTATATCAATCAGAGGGAATCTTTGGGATGGCCGGTATCAGCGGCCAAAAAAGAGGAATTGCAAAGTCATGTCAGAAAATCCCTTGAAAATATTTAGCCTATGTACATCAACATCACAGCATCTGAGACGGGAAATAACAAAGGCAGTAGCGGAGCTTTGGTCAATTATCTGGAAAAGGAGAATAATTTAAAAACTGGAAAAAACTTAGATCAGCACTATGAAAACTGGTTTAATGGTGTTAGAAACAACGTTAAGAGACAGGAAGTCCGTGTAAAAATCGATAATAATATTGCAAAGCTTGGCCGTGATGACAGTAAGTTTTTCCTGATTAACATCAGCCCAAGCCAAAAGGAGCTGGAGCATCTTTTTAATCGATATGGCGAGAGTGGCGCAAAGGAGAAACTCAAGGAATTGGCCGTAAAAATTATGGACGAATATGCTAAGAATTTCAAAAGGCCAGGTATTATTACCAACAACCATCTTTTATGGTTTGGCAAGGTTGAAAACTACCGTTACTACAAGCACACAGATAAAGAAGTAAAAAACGGAACAAAACAAAATGGAGATCGAAAAGAAGGACAACAAATGCACGTTCAAGTGATTGTGAGTCGGAAAGATTTGAGCAATAAAGTTAAGCTTAGTCCTCAAAATACTTCGAAAGGAAGAAATGAACAACATTCTGCAAAATTAGGGCAATTTAACCGCAGTGCATTTAAACAGTCTGGTGAGGAAGTATTTGATAATTTATTCAAATTCGATAGAGGGCTCAAGGATAAGTTTATATATGCAAATGTTATGAAAAACGGAACTCCTGAACAGAAAACCCAGATGCAAATGATCTCCGAACTTTCGACTGACATTTCAAGAGATATCCGTATCGATAGTTTGTCGAAAGGAATTTCAGATGGACTTTTTAGCAATGTTAGCGATATGATGACTATTGCAAAAGATGCTGGCATTGGGCTATTGGAAATCTTGATGGAACCGGTTTATGAATCCCCACAAGTAAATTCGGCTGATGAAGCTGAGAAAAAGAGGCGTAAGAAGTTACAACGGTCACAAGGATTTACTAGGTAGATTGGACAAAACAGTAAAAATTTTTATTTTAACGATAATCATTCTCACTATTCCACCGTTTTATGAGAATTCTAGCGTGCCGTGAAATTGTCGTTTCCAGCATTTGGTGTCATTACAGGAACCATTAGATAGAGTTACTTCGTTTTTTTTAATTTATCAATGATTCTCGTGCTAAACCTATGCGGCATGCTCCTTGAAAAGGATTACCTAATTTTGCATCAGCAAAGAGTCGAATATTTCAAGCACGGCAGAATTCAACCCAAGCTCATTAAGTTTTTCTACCAGTTGATCACCAATTCGAGTAGTAGTCTCAACTCTTAATATCCGATCACAATCCTCCAAATCGATTGACCATTTTGTTATTTCAGCAAAGTCGAACATCACCTTCGAAACTATTTCCAGTTCCTCTGAATTTTGGACAGCCGTGCGGAGTATCAT
Organism: Pedobacter lithocola; assembly: GCF_042650845.1. Lineage (NCBI taxonomy): Bacteria > Pseudomonadati > Bacteroidota > Sphingobacteriia > Sphingobacteriales > Sphingobacteriaceae > Pedobacter > Pedobacter lithocola. The sequence continues at coordinate 45,167 of NZ_JBHSBW010000011.1, forward strand.
AATAAATCTTGTCATTATAAAACGTTAGTGGCGCAAATGTAATAATAATTTGCAAACAAACCATTTGTTCGGTATCTTTGGAAATGGAAAATCCATATAAACGAAGAAAAGATCCTGAGTTGGTAAGACAGACGATTCTTAATGCTGCTGTTGAAATTGGGGCAACCGACTGGCATCATGTAACGTTCCAATCGATCGCAGAAAAAACTGGCATAAGCAAGGGAGGAATCATTCACCATTTTAAAAATAAGGAAGAGCTATTGGACTGCATTATGAAGCAGAGCCTGATAGAACTTACCCATTGGATTATTGAGGAAAAAAAATTAGCTGGTATTGAAAACGGAAGCATGGCATATCTGCAAGTTATCCTTAAGAGAAATAGTGATGCGCATTACAAGAGTACTATGCGGGTAATTATGCAAGCAATTTTGGTAAACGAAAAATACGTATTGCTATGGGAAGAGTGGTTTGCTGAGCACATCATTCATGGCTCCAGGATTGAACAGAGCGTAAACAGTTTAATCCTTAACTTGGTTACAGATGGACTATGGTATGCTGACAATCTTGGTCGAAATCAAATCAATACACATCAAAGGGAACAAATTGCAGAAACACTCACTATTTTCGCAAAAACCGCTAAAAATTAGCTAAAAATGGAAGAAGAAAACCAGGCGCTGGTTCATGAGGATAAGAAATTCTCTAAGATTGATTACTCAGAAAAAAAATTGAGGAATAGAGAGTTTATAAGGTGCGAGTTCCTGAACTGTAATTTCTCAAAGGCTGATCTAAGCGATAATGATTTTGTGGACTGTAATTTTGTGGACTGTAATTTTTCACTAAGTCTGTTCAGGGGGGCCGGATTAAGTGGCATTACCTTTACAGGATGCAAGTTGTTGGGGATTGATTTTTCCAACTGCAACAAGATGCTCTTCTCCTTCATTTTTCAGAAGAGCTACGTTGAGTATTGTACCTTTGCGGGTACGAAGCTCCGCAAAACCATTTTTACAGACTGCTCTTTGAAAGAGACCGATTTTCAGTACACCGATCTTAGCGATAGTGTTTTTAAAAATTGCGATCTAACAGCGGCAACCTTTGTAAACACTATATTGGAGAGAACAGATTTCCGAACGGCAGTAAACTTCAGCATAGATCCCTCATTAAATAAGATAAAGAAAGCTAGATTTTCTGTTAACGGGTTATCTGGCCTGCTTCATAAATATAACCTAGATATCGACTATTCTTAATAAAATGTTAATCAAATAGCTAGAGGAATATTTCCATGTATCTGACAAAGGAATTTCATTAAACCCTCGTTTTTTAATAATCTATTTGGATCAAAAAGCCAGGCTATCAAACAAATTGAAACCATCCTAATTAACCTTAAAATATCTTTTCTCTTTTTGCCGATTCTCATAAACCCATTCCATTAATCAAAATGATTTTTATATTTTTGATAATGAGTTTTTGATAATAAAAATAACATGAAAATTGGCTACGCAAGAGTAAGTACTGCAGATCAAAATTTAGATATGCAATTTAATGCACTGACTGAATATGGATGCAAAACAATCTTCCAGGAAAAGATTTCTGGAAAGAATACAGATAGACCAGAACTAAAGAAACTTTTGGAAAGTCTTCGTAAAGGTGATGAGGTCGTCGTCTGGAAACTAGATCGTCTTGGGCGTTCTCTTCGAGATCTGGTGGACCTGGTCGCTATGTTCGATAAACAAGGAGTTAACTTCATCAGCCTTCAGGATCACATTAACACTACAACAGCTACAGGTAGATTTACCTTTAATATTTTTGCTTCACTGGCTGAGTTTGAAAGAGAAATTATTCGTGAACGAACGAAGGCTGGCCTTGTCGCAGCCAGAGCAAGAGGTAAAAAGGGAGGCCGCCCTTCAGGCTTATCTCCAGAAAAGCTTCAGTTGGCAATCACTGCTTTGGATCTTCATGATACGGGAAAATATTCCATTTTGGAAATATCCAAAAGCTACATATACCCATCGCCACCTGCTATCGATACATTAAAATGGTAAAAGAGAGCAGGGTTTAAACACACCTTCAAAAAACCAGGGATTAATGAGAATAAGTTATCATTCCATTAGGGCAACCTTAATCTTGTCGCTTAAAACTGATATGTCTTCTTGACTAAGATTATCATTAATTAGTATCATGATCCCCACTTTATCTTCGGGATAGGCGACACAAAGTGTGCTGAATCTAAAACCTGTTCAGCCACTATGGTAAAGAAAGCGTTTTCCATCATTATTGCCAATCATCCAACTTAATCCTACACTCGTACTGTCTGTTTGGCGATAAGTTTCTTGGTGTGATAATTTTTTAGCAGGGTCGGTTTCTTCAACATTTGCTATTACATATTTATGCACATCTGCCATGGTTGAATTCATACTTGGCCCCCCAGGGTAAAAAAGGTTAGTATTAATCTCATTTGCTTTATTATTTGTGAGATCATATTAGAAAAGTAAGGTATATATGAAGGATCGATTTCCTTACAGCCGGATCTGTCTCATCCTTCGTTCATCATTGGATAATAGCGAATGCCCCAATAGATATCAAACAAGTGGCTTTGATAGTCACCTGCATCCTCATAATTTCTTGCTGCGATTACTCCTATAGAATATCGTTTGCTGGCTTGTTCGTAGGTATATGCACGCTTTTTTTCAACAACATTTTTTTTAATGTCCAGGAGCTGATTATACACCGACACATACATTGGAACCTGTTCGCCACAACCGTCTTTTTCTGCTTTTGCCTGTTTAATTGCAGCTTCTAGTATTTCCTGATAATATTTTCTAGTCATATTATCTTCTAACCGAGTATACATATTTATTGTCTGTTAGTGTTGTGCCTATACAATTCACCATGTGGTTATATAATCAGGACAAATGTCAATCAGATCCTGGACGCCAATCTTTTGCGCGATATCGAGTGGCTTTTTCCCTACACTGTTTAGGTGTTCCCGGTCGGCACCTCTCTCTAACAAGAGTTTAACTAATGGTAATTTACTTTTATCTCCATCAGCGGCACTAAAGGTTGCCGTCCATAACGGTTGGTTTCCTGAAGTGTTCTGTAAGGAAAGGTCAGCGCCATGATTCAGCAGCAGTCTGGCTAATTCAAGATCATTGTTTTCGCTTACATAATGTAATGGAGTATTCCCTTTAGCATCCTGGGTATTTGCCGATGCGCCGTAGTCCAGCAACACTTTTACGGCCTCTTTATGTCCTCTTGCAACTGCTATGGCTAAAGCGGAATAACCCAGGTCGTCGTTTTTGTTCACATCAGCGTTATTTAGCCGAAGTTCCTGTGCCATAGCCTCCGTTTTACCGTCCATAGCTAAAGAAAAAATCTTATTCTTCATATTTAACTGGAATAATATTCAAAAATCTTTGTTACTTACTCAACAAATATATTGCTGCTTCGTTTGTATTATAGCTGGTATCATTTAACGGGCCATTTGGCATAGGTAGCAAGCACTTTATATTTGCCCTTAGTTTGTCCGAAAACAAAGGCACAATAGCTTTCTCCTTGTGTGCCGCTCTCAGGGTACTGGACATACACCTCGAACATTTTACTTTCAGCATCTGTTAACTGTCTAAGTAACTTATAATATGCGTCATTCGTTTTGGGATCGATTTCTAGGATGTTATCCTCTGTGGCCTGAGGCAGAATGCGCACTACATCTGCATTAAAGATTGCCGATTTATATTCTTTAAATTCGGGCGCGGTAATTGGATCCGTTGGCGAGTCCGCTGCATCACCATTATCTACCCCACTGGTGTAAAAAGGAAAATTCATCAAGGTTTCTAGATGATTTAGGTCATTGCGCTTGAGTAATTCGGTAATTGCTTTAAACAATACTCTGAATTCCTGGACGTCAGTTACAGCATTCGTTTTTTTCTGCTCATTTCCTTGCGGACGAGTGCAGGAAGTCAGCGGAAACAAGACGGCTAAACTAAATATAAGATGAATCTTGTTTATCTTCACTTGCCTGTTTATTAGAGCTATTTTGTCCAACAGAAAAACTGCTTTAATGTAATAATTCTTTTTGAAAAGCCTGCACGAGATCAGCACTTGTTAATGATGTTATGCGATAGTATATCATTGTAAAGCCATGGTGAAGCAATACTATGCCGCATTAAATACTCTGAACAGCGACATTCTTTTTTACCTTTAGCGCAGTTTCTAGCGTTGTTTGAATAACGTCAAAGAGATCCCTAGCATCGCTGGTATAAAAATAGTTCGACAGATCGGTTATCCTCTGCGCTGTATCTCCTGCAAATGGTGACTTCCTAGCTGGATATTCTATTTCCCAAATTGCTTGATCAGGCATCACTAATTTAAATTGTGCTTTAATTTTTTGGAGCTCATTTATTGCATTTTCCACATTGGCAACTGGCAATTCCCCTTTATAGAGTTTATTCATTAACATAGGATAAACGTTACCCCATTTGCCATCTTCTAAGTGATAAGCTACATTCGAAAGAAACAATGTACAAAGCCACCTGTACCGATTCCATAAAACATCGGACCCACTTTTAATCCAACCATAAATATCTTTTTATTGTCTAAATATAACTTTAAATTCTTTTCTGCTGCTGTCGGTAATATGTTACAATATCAAATTGTTTACTATAGAATTGTTCCTCTATTTTATCTGTGTTCTTGTTAATTAGTAGATATACAGGCAGGACTTCCTCGAGATAATCAGTGTATTATCAGTAATTTCTTGCATAGATAATCCTCTACTTCTTAAAGTCCTAGGAATGAAGATTTTTTCATTTTGCCATTTTAAATGTTGCCTCCAAGTGCACGTGCTACGTCAAATCAAATAAGTGTCTCAGAAAACAAAGGTATATTTAACTCCCGTAAGCTCAATTTAAGCACTAGTATCTATATTATCATAAAACCGTGGAATAACGATAATAGGATCACGCATACCTTCGTTTTATGTAACGTAAAGCAAAACTGAAGAAGTACTTATCATCAATTATCTATCAAAACGCATATTAACAAAAAATTTAGTCTTTTTAGAATGTGTTTTGGTCATCCTTTATATCAATATACTTTTTTAAGTGTTTACAAAATTTTAGCGCTTTTATCTTTTTTTAGTTTCCAGGATTTATAAACATACACATGAGAGTCCGTATGTTTTACACTTCCTAACGGGGAAGTTTTGCCAGGAATGTTAAGATGTCCTTCGCTATCTCATCACAATCAGTTTCAAGTGCAAAATGGCCTGTATTATAAAATTTTACGGTAGCCGTAGGAACATCCTTCTTATACCCGTTAGCACCCGCCGGTAAAAAGTAAGGATCCCTATTTCCCCATACGGCAAGAATTGGCGGCTGGTATTTTCGGAAATAAGCCTGCCATGCAGGGTAAAGGTTTACGTTATTCGCATAATCTTTTAACAGATCAAGTTGTATCTCTACATTGCCTTGCCTGTCCAAAAAGTGCTGGTCCATTAGTATCGTTTCAGGGGCAATCAAGGATTGATCTGTAACACCTTCACGGTATTGAAATGTAGTGCCTTTTAAAGTTAAGAACTGCTTCAAAAAGTTTCGATTTTCCTGTGTAGGATATTGCCAGTACTTTTGTACAGGGTTCCATCCGGTACTCAATCCTGCCTCGTAGGCATTCCCATTTTGCGATATTATACCGGTTATTTTCTCCGGATTTGCGGTAACCAGCCTAAACCCCACAGGTGCGCCATAATCAAATACATAAATGGCGAAACGTTTTAACCCTAATTGATCGATAAAGGCTTGCATGGTATGAGCCAGGTTATCGAACGTGTAATCGTACTCCTCACGGGTTGGCGCATCCGAAAATCCAAATCCGGGCATATCTGGTGCAATAACATGGTGATTTTTACTGAGTAGAGGGATAAGATTCCTGAACATAAAGGATGATGTGGGATACCCATGCATCAATAGAATCACAGGCGCATCTTTTGGCCCTGCCTCGCGGTAAAAAATGTTCAATCCTTTGACTTTAATATTCTCGTAATGGATAGGGTTCGTTTTCATAATAATGTTGTTTTTAATAAATGATGTCTGTGATTTAGCGGTATAGCCAAAAGCCAGCAGCATAAGCATGACTATAGATTTGAATGATCTCATATGTTCTTTGATAATTGTATTATTTGAAAGATGTCACCTCTTTGATTCCTTGGTTTGCCGGTTGAATATTAAAGTTTTCTGTTGGATTCAGTTATCGGTAAGTCATTGATACTTGCAAATCTCTTTCGCATAAGCCCATTCTCGTCAAACTCCCAGTTTTCGTTGCCGTAAGCACGAAACCAATGGCCATCCTGGTTATGATATTCATACTCAAACCTCACAGCGATTTTGTTATTCCAAAATGCCCAGAGCTCCTTTTTAAGTTTATAGTCCAACTCATTCTCCCACTTGTCCGTCAGGAACTTTACAATTTCACTACGGCCGTTAATAAATGTCGATCTGTTGCGCCATTCTGAATTCAGCGTGTAAGCAAGCGCAATCTTTCCAGGGTCACGGGTGTTCCATGCATCTTCTGCCAATTGTACTTTTTGCAGGGCTGATTCCAGCGTAAATGGTGGAACCGGGAGCTTTTCTTCCATAATTAACAAGTTTTAAAAGTTAAGGGTATCGATATATATATTATTGCGCAATAAACGCAGTCGCCTCATTGACAAATAAGTCGGGGTACTGGAAAATAGAACCATGACCTGCGTCCGGATATAAACTTAAGCGCGCGTTGGGAATGTTTTGAAACATGATATAGGAGTTAATGGTCGGCACCATCGTGTCGTTGCTGCCGTTAACGATAAGAACTGGTTGTCCAATTTTATTTATCCTGCTTAAAGAATCAGGATCAGGTTGCGCCCAGGCTAAAATAGCCTGCAATTGTAACATGATAGCCGGGGTTGCTGTATTGGGATCGCGATCAATTGTCCGTTGGTAAATTCGGGACATTGCAGCTTTTCCAAGATCTCGGCTATGTTCTGTAGCGGTGTAAAACAGAAAAAGTTTTTGGTCCTCATCACTCATACTTGCGATACGTGCCAACGGCTTTACAATTTCTGCTATATCTACAGCACCTTTTTGTCCGGTCCCGGCCAATATGAGTTTGTTTACCAAGCCAGGCTCATCTAAGGCAATCTGCTGGGCAATAAAACCGCCCATTGAAAATCCGAGCAAATTCACTTTAGTATAACCCAGTGCCTTTATAAATCCAATGGCGTCTTTTGCCATTTGAGCAATGTTGTCTGCGCTTTCACCACCTGTTGCACCAACACCCTTATTGTCAAATAGGACAACTTTAGAACCTGCAGCCAGCTCGTTGGTAACTTTAGGATCCCAGTTATCCATCGAACCTGTAAAGTGTTGTAACAAAACTAACGGAATGCCGGTGCACTTCCCTAGAATACGGTAGGCGTAACGGGTTCCATTCGATTCTATATATTGCGTGGTCGCGGTTTGATGATAATTTATTGTTTCCATTTTATTTTTTGACTGAGCCTTGACGGCTGTGTTGAATAGTAAGCTTCCTATTACGGCAAGCAATACGAAAGAAGTTTTCATGAAAATTAATTAATGATTTGAATAGCTCATAAAGCTTGATTAAGAAACTCCCTGACATCTGAAACGAATTCCGATGGGTACTGAAAGAGGAAGCCATGCCCCGAATCAGGATAAAGAATAAGTTTGCTGCTGGGAATATGGCGGAACATGAGATACGAGTTACTTGTTGGTACCATGATATCGTTGTTTCCGTTGGTGATGAGCACAGGCTGGTTGATCTTGTTTAATTGCGAATAGCTGCTGCCGGGAACTCCCCACGCAGCGATGGCCTTGCCCTGCGCACCCATGGTCTCCATACTGCTGGCAGGTTCAACGTCACTTATCCGGAGGTGACGGCGCTCCCAAAAATCCCGGCCAGCCTGCTGGCTTTTTTCACTTTGCGAAAAGAAAAGCAATAGAAAATCCTCAAGGACTGGTATTTCATTAATAGCGGCTTTTGTTACATGGTCGGGATAGGCTGCCATATCCTCACCACCTTCCGGTCCGGTTCCCGCTAAAACCAATCGTCTGACCGGATCCGGTCTGATGATCGTGATCTGCTGGGCGATAAAACCGCCCAATGAAAAGCCCAAAAGATCAAGTTGTTTCAAGCCGAGGGCTTCAATAAACATAATTGCATCTTTTGCCATTTGTAAAACGGTATCCGGTGTTTTACCAGAAGTAGCGCCGACACCAGTATTTGAAAATAGAATAACCGACCGGTCCTGGCCCAATCCCTCAGTTATAGTAGGGTCCCAATTTTCCATAGTTGCTCGAAAATGACCTAATAATAAAATTGGGATCCCGCTTGGCTTGCCTATTTTCCGGTAAGCGAAACGTATGCTGCCGGCTTCGATAAACTGAGTAGGTGCGTTGATATGTGTATTAGCTGACATGTTAGTATTAGATTTAATAGTTAGTTTATTGTCCGGGAAATATGAAAGGTAAATCATGCAAAATGCGATGGGTTGCGATTTTCCATATACCCTCAACTTTTTCTAATGTTGGACGGTAATAACCTGCTTCAGTAGCGGTGACAGTCCCTTTTAGTCCAACAGTACCTTCGGGCCAACCGTTTTCAGGACGTGCATCACCTAAAGTGTCAAAACGAATAAACTGGGCATCAAGGGTTGCGGTATCACCGTTAACCGATATGATATGGTCATGGGTCGTATGGTGCGACCAGCCCCTGGCAGGATGAGGAGCCATAAGGTTGGAAATTGCATTAGCAATTTCATCTGGATTTGAAAGAACGAATAAAGGTTCTTCAACACCGGCATTTAAATAATATACTTCCACTTTTCCGGCTTTTGTGAACAGTGCTTTCATGGCGTCGCCATTTAACTGGTCGGCAGCCCGAACATATTTAGCTAAAACCTGCTGTACCTGGCGCTCATCGCTTCCGGTACCTGTAATTATTTTTTCTGAATTTTCTTCCATTATGTTATAATTTTGATTTCAATATGTTATAGTGTTATCCCGGGGAACTCCTCCTCGAAAATATTGGCCTTGTAGCCGCTTTTATTAAAAAGGTAGGTAAGTGACTCATTGACCTGCTGTTTGATTTTTAAAAGGTCGAACCCAACCATTTTACCGTCAGACTTCAATATCCGGCCTGCGACCATCACCAGGTCTACATTACCCCGGTCTGCGGCATGCACGATGGTGCCAATTGCATTATTAGCCGGGAAAAGATTGAGCGAATCCGTATTGATCAGAATCAGATCAGCTGACTTTCCTGGTGTGATACTCCCGGATACTTTGCCAAAGCCGGCAATTTCAGCGCCGTTGACAGTTGCGGCTTCTAGTATAGCCCTTGAGCTTACCGGTAACGGAGGATTTTCATCACCCCTGTAACGGCGGTTCTGTGCGGATGCCCGTTGTAAAGCGAATGCGACACTCATTTCAGTAAACATATCACCGCCATAAGAGGTCTCGAGATCTGTTCCGATGCCAGGTTTAATGCCATGATCTATCGCCTGTTGGTAAGGAAATATTCCTTCCTCTAAGCCATATTGAGCGTCTGATCGCGGATCAAGCGTTACTTTAACACCAGTATCACTCATGATCTTCCAGGCTTCGGCCGTCAGCCCTGTACAATGATTAAAAATATTATCGGGGCCAAGCATATTTCGCGCTTTCAGATCCGGCAGCAGTGCTGACAAGTCTTTACCTAAAAATTCGGTGACCATAGGTAACTCAAGGTCACGTGCGTTTTCCCAGCCATCTACACCCATATGGGTAAATACACCAAGGTTAATCAGGCTATGCGCACTTAGACGGCCAGTCTTGAGCCTTTCTAAACCTGACGGCCAGGATTCCTTCTCCCATTCACCCCCCAACGGAAAACCGGGGGCGTATAAGGCGCGAATGCCCGTTTCCTCCAGCGCGTCTATGGCTGCATTCGCATGTTCGTAACTGCGCGTGTTATGGGATGCATCTATTATTGTTGTTATGCCACCGTCAATGGCACTTAGCGCGGTCAGTAAATTCCCAAGATAGATATCCTGCGGCCTGTAAAACGTCGCAATTCCAAAGTGAATATCACCAACATAGGACATCAGATTATTCACGTTGGGCATCAGCCTGCGGAGGGTCCCTTGCCAGCCATGGCGGTGAGCATCGGTTAAACCTGGCATTAAGATCTTGCCGGTTGCATCGATGATTTTCGCGTCTTCCGAATCAATGACATCTGCGACCTGTCTAATAAGGCCGTCTTCGATCAGTACATCGCCAGTTTGGTAATCGCCCACCGTTTTATCCATCGAAATGATGGTGGCATTCTTAAATAATATTTTTTGCGTTTTCATTTTAAGTGATTTAAAGGCAATAAAGTCCCTGATAAGCAGTAGCTTACAGGTCTTAATTTCAATACAAAAATATGGGGTGTCGTCTTTGCCGGTCAGCAGTATCTACGGGTTGTCAGGTACTATTTACTGGTTTTGGACCCTGATGCCCGACGGGCTTAATCCCTTTTGTTTTTTATAGGACCGGGCAAAGTAGGACGGGTCCTGGTAGCCTAATGCGTGGGATATTTCACTGATCGACCAGGAAGTTTGTCTTAAGAGTATAGTGGCCTGGTCAGTCAGCATTTGCTGAAGGTGACGGCCTGCCGCCTTTCCGGTCACCGCTTTTATTACATCATTCATATGATTGGTCGACACATTTAACCGATCAGCGTAAGACGCCAGTACCGGCATTGATGTCAATTTACCCTGCATTAACTTTTCAACGTCTTCTTTGCCGTTTTTTAGAAATGACCGGGTAAGAGACATATTATGGCTGATCGCAGCCGGAATTTTGTTTTCTCCGGCCGGAATCCTTGCGTCTGCCTTTTTCAAGAACAAGCGTATCATCGTTCTCAAAATTTCCGGGTCACCTCCGTTCCCTGTTTCAAACTCATGTACCATTTCTTCAAGCAGTCCCGCAAAATAGCGTGTGTCCTCCTTAGAAAGCTGCAGTACCAGGTTGCCCTTGCCATCAAAAAAGGGTAGCTTAGTTAACCATTGTTTATCCTCCAGTCCCTCGTAAAAAAAGCTTTCATCAAAAGTGCAGCAATAGCCTTGCTGATAGGCCGTTTGGGAACGCCAAGAGGTTACCAGCAACGGATTCACAAAGCAAAGTGTACTCCCTTTTATATAATATTCATCAGGCCCAAAGTTATATTCACCTTCTCCGTCTATGATCAAACAGATCATAAAAAAATTAAGCCGGTGAGCAACGGCAGTATTTCTGCAGGTACTGAAATGATCGTCGGTACGAATAATTTCTATTCCAGCATTATTACCGATTGACATTGGCACCCGTTCGCTTCCGGAAAAATAAGTTTTCCGAAAGTTGTCCATGTTTAGACTGGGAATTAGCTGTTTCATAATTATCGTTCTTTTATTACTTCAAAAATGTCCTTGTTCGTGAAGTTGATCTTAAAATATGTAAGCGACATAGTGATCAACTACGATCAGGCAGTAATTATTGCCTTGGGTTCCAAGTACTCTTCCAAACCCAAAATCCCGCCTTCCCTTCCAATGCCAGACTGCTTAAATCCACCAAATGGAGTTAGTGGGTCATGGCCGATTGTATTGATCAATACCCTGCCTGCCTGAATCTTTCTTGCTACGGCAAGCGCACGGTCGTGGTCACTAGAACTGACGTAAGCGATCAGGCCGAATTCGGTATCGTTAGCGATACTGATTGCTTCTTCTTCTGTTTGGTAAGTTAGAATAGCCAACACCGGCCCAAAAACTTCTTCACGGGCGATTGTCATATCATTGGTGACACCGGCGAAAATAGTCGGCTTAACAAAATTCCCGCTCTCAAGGCCTGCCGGATGTCCGGGCCCACCGGTTACCAGTTCAGCTTTTTCTTCCAGCGCAATCTGAATGTATTGTTGAACGCGGTCATATTGTTTAAGGCTGGCAAGCGGGCCAAGAATAACCTCTGGATCTCTAGGGTCGCCAACTTTCATTGATTCGGCAGTTGCTTTTGCCAGTTTTATCACTTCCTGCAAACGATCCTTTGGCACTAACAACCTAGATGCTGCGATACAGGCCTGGCCGTTGTTCAAGAAACAAGCACGAACGGCCATGGGAATTGCAATTTCAAAATCGGCATCGTCCAAAATTATGTTTGGCGATTTACCGCCTAATTCCAATGTAAACCGTTTCATAGTATTCAGCGCGTCTTTTGCAATTATCTTTCCAATTTGGGTAGAGCCGGTAAATGCGATCTTTTGAATGTCGGCGCTTAATGACAATGTTTTTCCAACCACTTCTCCTAAACCGCATATAACGTTGATCACACCTGGTGGAAGACCTGCCGAGTGATAAACTTTCATTAAAACATCGGTTTGCATAGCGCTCATTTCACTCGGCTTAATCACCACGGTACAACCTGCCGCCAAGGCAGGCGCCAGCTTGATATGCATAGAGCCAGCGCTTGAATTCCAGGGGGTGAAAATTGCGACAACTCCTACCGGTTCAAAAAACACCTGTGACTGACCTATCGTCTGAACCAATTGATAGTCGTTTAAAGTTGCTTTAACATGCTGGAAAATATTTGCGGATAGGGCGTTAGAGCCTATGGCCCGCTCTTGCGGGGCCCCATACTCTGTAATTGTCGCTTCTACCAGTTCTTCCATAACCAGCATTTCCGCATCATACAATTTTTGCAGATAATTCAGCCGTTCCTCTTTTGTGGTTTGCGACCAGCTTACAAATGCCTTTTTTGCTGCTGCAATGGCATTTCGGGTATCTGTTTCATCCGCCATCGTCACTTTGCCGATCACTTCGTTGTTTGACGGGTTGATCAGGTCAATAACCTGTGTGCCATGTAAGGTGACGAGTTCGCCATTGATAAGGCCTGTATTATAAGTCTTCATATTATCTTTTTTAATAATAATTTATGTTTGTTTACTGCCTCGCGTCTGAGTCTTGTTGCTTTTGATAAAATGCCATAGTTGAACCGATATTCGGTTTAATAGCTGCTGTTTCAGTGCTCAATAAAGCAGACTTTTGTTTGATATATCTACCAGCATAATTTCCGGCCTCTTTCAGAATAAGGTTTCTGTATTGCTCATTGATCCGGTAAGACCAGGCTTCAATAATAACGCCTGCTATTCCTATGAAAATCGCACCTGCTCCCACGCCCAGCCAAAATTTATTATCGGTTGTGAAAAGAAGGATGCAGCCGCCTATAGCGATCAGAATCCAGAAAATCCGGTACACAAACCAATTGTCGTGCACGCTTTCAACTTTTGCTTTTTCGGTTCTAAGAAACGTTGAGCGGTGTTGGGGAAAAACATCTATATTTCTATGAAGCTCTTTACTTGTTTTATAACCGGAAAGTGTTCCGCCTAATGCCAGTATTAGTCCTCCGGACATGATTGCGGTAGCAGCTCCTTTAGCCGCTGTTGCTGCATTTAAATTCCATAATAGGCAAGCAATCAGGATGAACATTAGTCCCAATGCGCCTATGATATAACTAAACCTTGACCCGGCCTGTGAAAGATGTTCTAATTGGAAGATAAAATTCATGGTGTTCGCGTTGTTGAAAAATGGAATATTGGTCAAGACAAAAAAGCCTCAAATGCTACAATCGATCGAATTGATCATCTCATTTAAAGTGTCTTCTAGACGACAGCAGGCAAACTACTGCGTTGCTACGATGGTCATGATGTCAATGGGATAGCCGACGGATTATATCCAAAAAACAATTTAAACGCTTGAGAAAAGTGTGAAAGATTTTCAAAACCTACGTCAAGATATACCGAGGAAGGGTTTTGATTTTTCACCGAGATAAGAAAGTGTGCCTGTTCTAATCTTCTTTGCCGTATCCAAGTTTCGGGTGTTTGATCAAACGTCTTTTTAAAATCTCTTTTAAAAGTGGCCAGGCTTCTTCCTGTGAGCCTTGCAAATTCTTTGATCGCTACATTGAACATATAATTTTTGTTCATAAACGTATCCAAATCGATTTTAAAAGGCTCGCTAAAATCAAACAGGAACTTTTTCAAATTCGGGTCTCTCAAAAGTAATTCTATGGCTTCTTTCGTCTTGATGTCCGACAGTGCTTTAGTTAGCTGTTCGGGATGATCAAAGTATGGGACAAGCGGAAGGAAAAAACCCTTCAAAAACGGATCATCGGGCAAAAGGATCAGCGGTTCGCCGGTATAATGGGTCTCTGTCCCTACGTTGTTCTTTGCGCTATAGCTACGCAAAGATTCCTGATCCAAGAATATATTGATCGCACGAAACGCAACGCCATCCGGGCCATGCACCTTAATAGCTTTGATCAACTGGTTCCTCCTGACAAGGCCGATCGTTCCCTTACCGAACACCTCTTTTCCGCGACTGGTGTATAAATGGCTTTCCCCCGAAATGATCAGGCTTAGCGCATGCTCCGAAACCAATTGCGCGCTACTTTGTCGATGTTCCGCTTCACATGAGTACAATAGATTATAATAATGCTGATCTGCCATTTAGTTTAAATATAAGAGTTATTTAATGGTGCTCATTGTGACCCTGTCCAAAAGCTTGTCAGATAGTATTTTGCGCATGAATAGCGCCGGGGCAGCCATATAGCCTGCGTGATAACGTGTTTTTGGTTTGTCCGCTTTTAGCGCTTTTAAAATTAACTCAGCTATAACTATCGGGCCCGGGTTTTTTTTCTCCATTCCCGTATAGGCTTTAACAAACTTTTGCACCATGGAACCATATACTCCGTCGCCTGATGATTTAAGCATACTGTCAAAAGCGATTCCCGACCATTCTGATTTGATGCCGCCTGGTTCAATAACAATGACATCAATGCCGAACTGCCTTAGTTCGTTACGTAAACTATCGCTCAGGCCCTCAATTGCAAATTTACTGGCATGATACCAGGCACCGAACGGGCCTGCCAGTTTGCCGCCGATGGAAGATATATTGACAATCTTTCCCCAGTTTTCCGCCCGCATATGCGGAATACATAATTGCATTAAACGAGTGGCACCGAACAGGTTAACCTCCATCTGGTATTTTGCGGTTTCCATAGAAACATCTTCTACCGCGCCATACGAACCGAAACCAGCATTGTTGATCAAGATATCTATCCGTCCTTCAGCCGCAATGATATTATTAACGCAGCTTACCATCGAGGCTTCGTTTGTTACATCCAGTTCAATGCACTTTATTCCCAGTGGAGTAAGGTCACGCATCTTATCTAACCTTCTTGCGGCACCATATACGGTATAACCATTTGCTGCCAAATGCTTTGCTGTTTCTTTTCCAATACCTGCCGAAGCCCCGGTAACCAATACTATTTTTTTCATGCTGATTGTTTTTAAACCGTTAATCCTTTGATAACGAAACAAAGGTAAGTTAAGGTAAGGGATGCCGTTTTGGTCACAGGCTCAAATTACTTTGCTTACAAGCTCATCTGAAATGATAGTTGGTTAAAGGTGATCGAAATTTAGTTACCTAATTTCGCAGCAGGAGGAAAATCAATAGGTATTTTTGTAACTGCGTAAACGTAATTGGTAAAAACCCTAACCGTTATAAAGCCAATCAATTCCATTAACGCCGCTTCATTATATCCCCCAGAAAAGAAGTTATCAACCAGTTGTAGATCGGCCCTCCCTTGGTTTTGGGTGAAGGATTGCGCAAGCTGGATTAATATGGTAATTTTTGGGTCTTGCGTAAGACCCCGTCGTATATCCAGTGTATCTTCCAGTGTAAATCCATAACGTATAGCCGATTGGGTGTGCCCGGCCAGGCAATAATCGCATTGATTTATTTCGGAAACCGCCAACGCAACGGCTTCTCTCTCTTTGGCACTAAAGATGCCACCGCTTAATTGTTCCTCCAGCCCTAAAAAGGCTTTAAGCGCATGTTCGGAATAGCCCATTGTAGCATACAGGTTAGGCACTTTTCCCATACGTTTTTTCATTTTTTCAAAGATCAATCTGGTTTCAGGGCTTACCTGTTCATCAGTTGGAACGGAAATCGTTTTCATATTTTTGATTGTTATTTTACTGATTAGACTGACGGCGGCTCAAGTACAGCCTTGCCGACTCACTCATGTTAAGTAGAGCTCCCCCAAGGATGACCAGATCCTTAATTACCAGCCTGCCCCGACCTGACAGGTATGGAAATCCCCATTGCTGATCGCCAAGGTGAGGCACCCAGCTTTCAGGCGTAGTGATCAAAAAGGATAGCGTACCCAAGGTCATTATAAAAACAAGGATACTTGCGATCATGCTTTGCATCGGAAAAATTTTATGCAGGCCCACAAATACACCAACCGCTATAAGAAAGATACCTAAGCCTTTTGCAAAGCCATAGGTATTGTTTTGTTCGTGCCATTGATGGTTAGCAGCTATCAGTGCGCCTTCCGGATTCATGTGTTTCTTATATTGATCCGGATGATTATAAAAGAATGACATTAATGGGCTGTTGGCTACAAAAGGAACAATGCCATCTGCTTCATAAGTGAAGAATTTAAGGCCCCCGATCCAAAGAAACACAATGACGATGCTGTAACGAATGGCTACTCGTCCGGCCTTGTCAAGTCCTGCTATCAAATTCAATATGGAAGTTTTCATTATTGGGTGATTTTGATTTGTTTATTATTTACAATCAAATGTCGCCATTACAACTATCCTCCAAAATGGACAAAGAGGTGAAATCCTTGGACAAACGTGACCGATAGTTCAATCCTGAAAAGAAATAAAGAGCTTCTGCTTACTGATCGGCGACTTTAGATATTCCGGTCAACTGCCGGAATGACTGCGGGGATACTTTGGTGAATTTTTTAAAAAACCGACTGAAGTAATACTCATCCGTAAAATTCAGCTGGTAGGCTATCTCTTTTATACTGAGCCGGGTAAGATGAAGCTTCTTTTTGGCCTCCATAACGATGCGTTCCTGGATGAGTGCCGACGGGGACTTTTTGAAATATCTGGCGGTTCGTTTACTGAAATTATTGGTCGTCATTGCTAGCAAAGCAGCATAATCACCTGGTGTATGCAGGGTGAGGTAATTGGCTTCTAATAAAGTAATGAACCGTTCCATTTGTTCGTCTTTTGCTTCGTATTGCAATTGGCTATCCATTAACCGAATCTTGATGCTGCTTGATTTGGCAAGGAATAGCTGCAAATAGGCTCGCAAGACGGTATCGCTTGTTTCATCTGCATTAAATTCTGCCTCAATATCTGTTAAGATTCCGGCAAATAGAAATGCCTCCGCCTGGGTAAGGCCGACCGCGGGTTCGAGATAAATATTATTAAACAACAATCCGTTACAAGATACCTCGGCCCTGTGGAACTCAATGCAGTAAAAGTCGCCGTGAAATTGAAGTATAGTAAATTTGCAATCGGAAGTCTCTTCAAGGAAGATCTGCTGAAGTGGAGTAGAAAACAGTAGAATTGGGCCTTTAAAAGGAAAGGCGCCAAAGTCCGCATGATAAACGCCTTCGCCTTCTGTCACCAAAAGAACAGTATAATTAGAAAATTGTACCGGGTTGCTCATGCTGCAATCCCCGCTTTTCTTTATGCCAATTAACAATGCGCTGTTTTCCAAAAACTACTTCTTTCAATAATCTGTTCTATTGCATTACTAATGTAAGTAATACGATGCTTACTTTATTATTCAGACCACGGAGAATGCAATATACAGTCGCAAAAGTTTTTGCGGTGAAAGTTTGGGATCATAAAGGCGCATACATCCGCTTTTATATTTCCAAATGTGGTATCGGTCTTATGTTCAAATCCAGAAAAAAACGTCGGTATGATCCTATTTTTAAAATCATTTCTAGGGAAAGCACTTATTATTTCTTCTCTGTTTTCGTTGCTTAAGAGGTCGTAACCCTCACCCATTACATCCAGCCCTACCCCACTATACATCAGCGCTACCTCAGCCTCCTTATGTTCAGCTATACCAATTGTCGTATGCAGCGCGATAGTATCCCAAACCAGTTGCAATGATTCTTTAGGCAAGCCATGACTTTCGCAAAAATCGCGAGCGGCGTTAGCGCCATCCACCTCAAAGCGGAGATCCGGGCTGCTATAATGGGGGACAAGACCTAGATCATGAAAAACGGAGGCCACGTATAATAACTCGGGATCGTAGGCCAATTGTTTACGTTTACCGTTCAGCGAAGAGAAAAGGAATACCCGCAAGGAGTGATTATAGATAAACTCGGTACCGTGCTCGCGCAACAGTTCAGTAGCCTGTGTGGCTATGCTGCTATCAGGGATATTGATCCCTGCAATTGTTTTAAATGTGTTTATCGACATATAGATCGTATTTTTTAACAAAGTTAGCGTTATGGACGTCGCGAGGGAATGTCAATAACGTTGTTTAGCCTGTCAAAATTTACGGTTCAGTTTGGAATTAATTACCTATCGAAAGAAAGTAGTTGCGATAATCCAACGGGGAGTAATCCGTATTTTTTTTAAAGAAATGACTGAATTGTTCAGGGGTCGAAAAACTAAGGTCATAGGCAATTTCCTTAACCGAGTTGGCGCTGAACTGTAATGAGCGCTTTCCTTCTGCTACTAATTGACCGTTAATTAGATCCTTCGCATTTTTACCGCTGCATCGCTTCGTAAGGTCGCTCAACCTACGGCTTGTCATTCCTAACATTTCTGCATAATCAGATACCTCGTGCCGGCTTTTATAAAAAGAACTAAGCAATTCTAGAAATTTGCGATAAGTCAGGTAATCCTGGCTGCCAACATCACTGCGTTGTGGTGTATAAATATTTGCTGTTTTGATAATTATGATCTTCAAATAAGCCGCTAAGGCATCAATCTTATTTATATAATCTTTACGTTTGAATTCTTTGATTAGCTGTCCAAACAAATAATTTAACTCTGCTGCATCTTCTGCATTAAGCTTAAGTAGCTGATTTGCCTGTGCGTTATTAAAAAGCACCGCTTTACAATTACTAGCACTGGCCGGCGTTTTCTCCCAAAAGCAATCGCCAAAGCTTAACACATAGCCATCAACATCGGACGATGGATCAAATGAGTAAAACTGACCCTTGGAAAGCAAAAACAAATTGTGGTTATTGATTTGATACTTGTGTCCGTCAATCTGTATATGGCCGGTCCCTTCATTTACCAAAATCATCCGGTGGTAAGAAAGGCGGTTATAACCAGGTTGAATGTTGTTAACCCCTGCAATAAAAAAAGAATCCTTTATATTCTCTTCAATGAAAACAAGATGTGACTTTACCATTAAAACTGTTTTATGTAATACACCAATGTACTTATTTATTACCGTAACTATCCCCTGTTAATATATATCATAGCTGTCTTTTGATGATACTTTTAAGTTTGCTCGCAAGATAATGGCAAGAAACCGCTAAAGAAAAAAGGCAAATATCAATAAAGTTCACAGTCCTCCGGGTTAGTTTGAAAGTACACAAAGTATTTTATCAAAAAACGGTCGTTTTTTAATAATCAGAATGTTATAGTGAAACGTCGCCTAGAAACTTTAAAAATCGATTATGGGACTTCATTTATAATCCAGCCAACAAAATTAAAAAGCAACATTGAATAATTAATAACACAAGAATTGCTTTATAACTATAGCTTTTTCAAAAGATCATTTTTTTCTTTCTCACTTGCTAGCAACCTTTCGTATAGTTCAATTATTTTCTCAAGTGGATTGATTGTACATAAATAATTATTATTATTTGAACTGCTATCAGTGAATGTATTACCAATGATGTTAAAAACCGCTTCCTCATTAAAATTTTTGATAGCGTCCGTGGGTAAACCCAAAGCGGCAGCAATCTTTTCTAATGTTGAATCTTCAATTTCCTCACTTTGTTCCAGTTTACTAATCGCCTGTTGACTGATCCCAAGTTCAACAGCAAGCGCTTCCTGTTTCATTCCACGCAGTTCACGGATACGGCTTATTTTTCTACCAAGATGCATTCTGTTCGTTTTTTCTGAGGTTTCCATGGCCAAATATATTTAAAAATTTCCGACAGTTAAAAACAACCTCACGCTTGTATTTAACAACCTACAATGGTTCGGTACGTGCTTTTTCTAACCGAAATTGGTTCTCGTAATAATCATGAAGATATGAAAAAGAAATCATTAAAGCCAGTAGAGGGCCGGCAAGGGCCGTTCTCTAATTTTGTTAAAGAACTTGCAGAGCGGTTCACGCCCTTGCATATTCTGAAATTCGGTGAAATAAGTTCCATAACGAATTCTTATACTTCCTTTTCACCACAACAGACGAGTAGCAATTTTCACTATTACTTATTGATGGTTATCGAGGGCACGACCAGAATCGAGCATGGCGTTCAGGATTATGTAAATACACATTTCAACCATGGCAAAATCACGATTCTGGTTCATAGCAAGGAGAGCGTGGACACAGCGATTGCAGGTAACAACAGATTTTTTATAACATTGTTTAATACCGGCATTCAGCTATACAGCCACGATGGTACGCTGAACCTATTTCCTGAATATGCTCTTGATAAAAAGATATCTCTTGAAAAAGCCAGGAAGCATCTATACCATAGGATTCCAATGGCGCAGGGTTTTTTGGACGGGGCAGGGGAATGCTACAGTAATGAAAAATTCAATGTGTGCGTTTTTATGCTTCACCAGGTTGTTGAGCAGTCCTGCATTGCAATAATCAGGGTTTTTATGGCTTACAGGTCGGATATTCATCATTTGGGCAGGCTACTGGATATCTGTGCATGTTTCTCGGAGCAGCCAAGAGCGCTTTTGCTTGGAACGCCAGAAAACAGAAGGCTTTTTGAGAAGCTTATGAACAGTTACAGCCATGCCCGGTATAAGGACAATTTCAATGTCGAGATGGGCGATGCTGATAAACTATGTAGCCTCGTTCATAATTTTTTAATTCTCGCCAAAGATCTTTGTGATAAAAAGATCGATCTTCTAACTGCCGAATGTGAAGAGGCGGAAGCATCGAAAGGAAAAACTGAAAATGGGTGATGAAATGATGCTTGCCGGAAAACCTAAATCTCAGTTCTATAAACTTCCGTTTGAAAAGAGTACCCGCATATTGAGGTTAAATGTTTTGGAGTCACACACAGAACTTCGAGCTGGGAACCGACCATACTACATGGTTGAGAGAAAGTCGCTCTCATTCAAGAAGGGCGTCTTGACAATGAGGGTTAAGCTCGAAAATGAGCCGCCGGTAAAAGTTTACCTAAAGGTCGAATATGATCATTTATTGGTAAGCTGCAATATTGATACGGATGAAAATTATCTAGGGAGATATGCCTACCGTACATTAAGGGCAATGTTATGGAATGAATTTCATGACTTTCAGCAATATTATTGGCCGGAATGTTTTAACGATGCGACCCGAAGACCCAGATATCTTGAAGTTATCTATGATAGGTATGGAGTGGATATCAGGCTTAAAAAAGAATTTAAGGGTTTTTTCAGGCCAGATGATTATTTCGTGCACATATCCCAGCGGAAGGTCTTCGATAGAAAGTATGTGAACGATGGATTAGCTACTTTAAACCAAGAGTACCTTATTGGTTATTGCCTTGCAAATACCGATGCTGTCAGGTTCCATTCCAACCATTATTCATTTCTGATACCGTATAGCTTTACCTTAAATGCGGATAATAAGACTGTAAAATCTTTCACGGGCTTTATTCTCGAAGAAGATGATAGTTTTGAGCAATCTGAATTGTCCGTAAATCAAACTGAGCTGAACAGCATCTGCTACGAAATGAAGAAAATTGCAAGGATTCAGTTTAGGGAATACGGAGACAGTGATGAACGTTCCGACGAAATAGATGATATCAATTTCAGCAATAAGAGGAAGGTTTTTGAACTATTTAATAAAGCACTACCAATGCTATCGAGGGAGCCGTTTACACACTACCTGTTTACCTATGGGATGAGAAATATTCAGAAGAGACCAATGAAAAAGGATATGCAGGTTGCCAGATTCTCAGGTGATGTACCCCGTTTAAATTTTTTACTTAGTGATAAGGGTGATTATTACGAACTTAAATTGAGGTTCAAGGTGGGAGGAAAAGTTCAGCTTTTTTGCGAGGATAGGATTGCAATGTTTTTCATCTGTTCGTCTTCGAACCCCACTGTTTTGTATCTATTGGAATGCGAAACGGATTCTAGGGTAGTTCTGTTTTTTAGTCGTAAAAATTTTAAGATTCAAATCCCTAAGGGTTATTATAAGGAGCATTTCGAACCGTATGTAGATGAAATCAAAAAACAATATGAGCTTGAAATCAAATAGAAATAGTGACATGGAAGAAATTAAAAAACTACTCGATTATCAACCTTCAGGGCTTTCTGATGAAGAAATTGAGAATGCGGATTCTGAAATGGAATACTTCTTCGTCAATTTTCCATTGCACGAGGCGAGGGCAAATTTATGGGAACTTTACAAGGGCTGGGTGCATTTGGAAGCTGAATCGCCAGAAGGGGAGGAAATAAAGCATATGCTTTTCTTTTGTAATCAAATGATAAGCTTCCTGAACTTTTCTTTTATAGTAACCAGACAGAAACCAAATACATGAATAAATAACAGAAAGCGAAATCTTCAGGGTATTGCTTTCTGTTATTATTAAGTTTTTTTAATCTACTATGGCAAAAGCCGGCCCTCCCGCATTTTCGGCCTGTGAAAGCCCAATCACTACTCCCGGCATTTTCACTGTGGTATATACGGAAATGCAATTCCGCCTCTAGGTACTACAGTTCATCTGTTTTGAACCCAATCCTATTTCGTTTGGGGGCAGGTGCCTCCTTTATCGCTAACAGTTCATCCAGATATTGAAAAACAATTTCCATGTTCTTGTCCTGGTTTTTCAGCTTGTTCTTTATCTTTTCTATCTCCAGACGAATTTGGGTATTATTAGCTACCATATTCCTAAGTCGTGCAAATATGCGAATGAATTAAATGCTCACATTGATGGCAGGTTATCACAAATTGTGATAACCTTTGAACAATCCCTTTGTGCAAGAGCTTAGGATTTGCTAGAAAAACATCTTCTTCGCTAGTGAAGCTGTCAAAGTATTTTTTTTCGCAAAGCCTTGTCATGAAAATGGATTATTTTTAGGAGCGTTGTTTGCCGAAATGATTGGAGAGGTACATTCGCTAACTTAGCGACCCATTCCTCTGCCTTGATCATTTTTATTGTCATTTTTTTTCTCTTTAAGCTTGCGGTAAAGTTCCCTGCTTTCCTGTAGATTAGTATAATCCCTCACTGCTTTTGAAATACTTCCATGCACATCCTTCCATTTTAGCTTACCATCCATCAGTTTTACAGGGACGTTAAAGTCAATATCATTGTGGTACATTAGGGACGACTTAGCGGTGTTAGGATCCACATTAGGATATTTTTGGCAGTAGAAACTAATAATTTCCTCTAAGGATAATTCCTTTAGTAGATAATGTATATCGATAAAATCCTTTATCCGTTGTCGCTATTGACAATAGCATTGATCTTCATGGCCGATATATCCTCATTTGACATCATCCTAATTTCCTCTATGTTTTCGATCGGTTTGATAGATGGATATTTATGCGAAATAAAATCAAAGTCCACCTCTCCAATGCTTCCGCTGGCGTAGTTGAACTTGTGACGTTTTACATCCGCACCATAATTGTTTCGCAGATATTCGGCAAGTTCATTGCCATCGAAATCCGAAGAACTGAACAAGTCAATGTCTATGGATTCCCTATGCCCAATCCTCAGCGACAGTGCGGTGCCGCCTACAAGGTAAAATGATTTGAGCTGATAGTCTTTCATCAGCTTATGGATCAGATCCAGTGTCCCTGGTTTAACTGTTTCTTTGTGTAACATCTGAGTTTTTCTTTGCTCAACTGAAAATATTCGCAAACGGCATCCAGAGTTATATCTGAAAGATAGGTAATATCATTTTTAAGGGCATTTATAACTTTTTCCCTTCCATAAAACCTCATCATTTCCTCCCAATCCTTGGGACTGCCTTTATCAAGCACCCGTTCCATAATGGTTCTATAATTTCTGTTCCAGTCCAGTTTATCAAAATCAAGATCCCAGAACAATACCCTGGGAAGATCAGGCCTTTTTACCTTTTGTATAAGAGATTGTCTTTCAATCTTGATTTCATCGTTCTCGAATGGAATCTTCTTTTTGGAAAGATAGTTGTTCAGCGTATGGTAGTTATATGCAGGATAGCTGTCACAGAATCCCTTCAGACTTGAAAATACGTCGATGTCCGTACTGGAAAATCTTTTCCAGTGCACAACGATCACTCTTTTGTTCAATTCCTTTAACATCATACAAACTTAACCAAAAATAAGAACGAATGCCTAATATTTATAAATATTTGTCAGTTTAGTGGTTGTTGATTTAATTATATTTATTATTTAACAGTGCCATATCTGCACTTACCTTGATATCCAAGACCTTCGCATATATTTGGGTAGTCCTGATATTTGTATGCCCAAGCATTTTGGATACACTTTCCATAGGAACACCATTTAACAGGGTTATCGTTGTTGCGAAGGTATGCCTTGCAATGTGAGAACTTAAAGGTTTATCAATCCCACAAACTGCGGCAATTTCCTTGAGGTACTCATTTAGCTTTTGATTGCTCGAAACTGGCAATGCCCTGTCTTTGGTGATGCAATATGGATGGTCATTGTATTTTGCCAATATTGCGATTGCTGGTGGAAGTAGTGGGACAGCAGACCGGGTTCCTGTTTTGGTTCTGTTTGTGTAAACCCATTTTTTGCCGTCTACCCCTAATTTAATATTAGATAGGCTCAATTTTTCAATGTCAGAATAGGCAAGTCCGGTAAAACAGCAGAAGATAAAAACGTCTCGTACCTGACTTAATCGCTCTGTCAAGAACTGCTTTTCTGAAATTTTAGTTAATTCATCCTCTGTAAGAAATGAACGCTCTACATTTTTGCTCTTTAGTTTGTATCCAAACATTGGATCACTGGCAATCCACTTTAAGCTTAATGAAATGCGAAGGATCTTTCCAAAACTTTTAAGATACCTTACCGTAGTGTTGTTTGCACAACCGTTTACCGTTCTCAAGAAAAAATCAAAATCCCTTATAAACGCATGGTTAATATTTTTGATGTTGATATCTGTTATCTGGTATTTCTCGTTCATGAAGGCGGTAAGATGTCTTTCCAAGACCTGAAAGCGCTTCAAGGTACCAATGGCGTATTCCTTTCCTACCAAAGTCTCCATTTTTTCGTTATGAACTTTGATGCCTTCCATCAAGGTATGCTTCCGGACTTCCCGCCCGATAAATCTGCACTTAATGCCTTCGGCTGTAATAACTTCGTCTGCATCAAAAAGATCCCTGTAAACCTGGTTTATCATTGACTGGAGATTGTCAAGATGAGCATTAAAGCTTCTGACATCTTCCTTTTTTCCATCCTGTCTGCCTGATTTGGTATTCCACTTTTCTGGATCGCACTCAAGTCCGCTGGTCATTTCTGACCTTTTTCCGCCAACGGTTATTCTAAGATAAACTGGAACATGGCCGCCACGATAGTTTTTCTGCTTTTTAAGATAAAAAAGTAAGCTAAAATTAGTTTTCATATAACTGAATTAAGGTTAACAAAATTAGCCTTGCAGTCTGAAAACGTCAAGATGTTCGATAATCGAACGTCTTGTTAAACAGGTAGTTAGATTTATTCGGTGAGTTCTTTTAGTTCCAGAAATACTCACCGAATCACACACTTTTAATATGAGAATCGGTGAGTATTTTAGTTTTTCCAGTAAAACAAAAAAGCTTGCAATCATTTGATTTGCAAGCTTTTACGTAGTTTTGATACTATCTTCTGTGATCCCGCTGGGATTCGAACCCAGGACCACTACATTAAAAGTGTAATGCTCTACCAGCTGAGCTACGGAATCATTCCTCTTCTTAAGAGGGGCAAAAAAAGCCTCAACTTTTTCAAGTCAAGGCTTTTTTGCGGAATGGACGGGACTCGAACCCGCGACCTCCTGCGTGACAGGCAGGCATTCTAACCAGCTGAACTACCACTCCGTTTGTTTGCTTTTTAAAAGTTTAAACCTCTTTCCCCTTTCGAGGATGCAAATATAGAGACATTATCCTTATTCGCAAACTTTTTTTTCAAATAATTATAAGTCGTTAATTAACAGCACCTTCTTGCATCTTTTCTGCATTTTCTGCAAACTGAAGTGCACTAATAATCTCCTGAATGTCGCCATCCATTATCGCTGGCAGGTTATACATCGTTAAACCGATGCGGTGTTCGGTAACTCTACCTTGTGGATAATTGTATGTTCTTATCTTCGCCGAACGGTCTCCGGTAGAAACCATTGTTTTACGCTTTGCAGCAATATCACCATTTTTCTTCTGCAATTCTATATCGTAAAGTTTGCTTCTGAGCATTTCCATTGCAATAACACGGTTACCCAATTGTGATCGCTCTTGCTGGCAAACCACAACCAAACCCGAAGGTTTATGCGTTAGCTGCACTTTGGTTTCAACCTTGTTTACATTTTGTCCACCTGCCCCACCCGAACGCGATGTTTGTAACTCAATATCTGCAGGGTTGATGTATAAATCAATTTCCTCAGCTTCGGGCAAAACAGCAACCGAAGCTGCAGATGTATGTACACGACCCTGAGTTTCTGTATCTGGTACACGTTGTACGCGATGTACGCCACTTTCGTATTTTAACTGACCATAAACATCATCGCCGTTAACTTTTAAAATTACCTCTTTATAACCACCTGCAGTTCCTTCGGTAACGTCAACCGTTTCAACTCGCCAACCTTTAGTTTCAAAATAACGAGTGTACATTCGGTATAAATCACCTGCAAATAGAGCAGCTTCATCTCCTCCAGTACCACCACGAATCTCAAAAACAGCATTTTTAGCATCTTCAGGATCCTTCGGAATCAACATTAAACGAATGTTACTTTCCATTTCTTCTTGTTGCTTCAAAAGCATATCCAACTCTTCCTTAGCCATATCACGCATTTCTGCATCCTTTTCAAGCGTCAAAATCTCCTTGTTGGCATCAATATTACTCATCACATTTTTGTAAATTTTATATTCATCTACAATCTTGCCCAAATCCTTATATTCTTTGTTTAAAGCCGCAAAACGTTTCATATCCTGAATCACATCAGGATTGCTTAATTGCTCTTCTACATCCTCCCAACGTTGCTTTATTGCTTCTAATTTATCTAACATATCATTACTAAAATTGAATTCCCAGCCATTTGTTTTTGCAAAAGACTAAAGAATCGCAAAAATAAGGAAAAAAGCTGAATTAGTTCGAGAGAAGCAAAGTAGATAAAAATTAAAGAAATATTGAAGATGAAGGGTTACTTAGATATGTATGCTATTCCAGATATAGCTTCAATTGGGATGAACGGCAGTATAAATTTCAAAAGATTTTTTGGAAATGATTGGTTCTTCAATAATGGCTGCCGAAAGCCCCGCTATCGCTGCAAGTCCTCGCCCGATGAAGAATCGGGCTTCAGGCTTTTCGCTTTATCGGGTTTAATGTGTATGGTAAATCGCCAGGAAAACTTGGATTATAAGGAACAGCAATATAAATTTCAGAAGATTTTTTGGAAATGAACGGTTCTGTAGTAATGGCGGCCGATAGCCCCGCTATCGCTGCAAGTCCTCAACCTATGAAAAATCGGCCTACGGGCTTTTCGCTTTATCGGGTTTAAAGTGTCTGGTAAATCGCCATTGAAAACTTGGATGATAATGAACTAGCAGCTTTTTCTCATTTTCAATCTCAACCTCAACCTTAATCTCGACCTAACCCCTCAACCTCACTTCTCAACCCTTAAAATACTCCAGCTTCAAATTATTTCCATCGAAAACGGCATAAGAATTATATCTAAGCCATTCGCCGGTATTTACATAACGACTTCCATTTCCCAAATCCAAATCCATCGGTAAATGCCTGTGTCCGTAAATAAAATAATCAAAATGGTTTTTTTGCAATATCTCTTTAGAGTGAATTGCCAGCCATTCATGCTCAACACCAAAAAAAACTTCTTCGGTATTGCTTGCAGCTCTGCTGCTATTGCTCCATCCAGTTGCAATGCCAATACCTAAATTTGGATGCAAACGTGCAAACAACCATTGGCAAAGCGGACTTCTAAAAATTTTACGAAGAAATTTATATTTCTTATCTCCTGGCCCTAAGCCATCGCCGTGATGAAGGTAAAACTTTTTGCCTCCACGTTCGATTGTCATTTCATCGCTAATGATTTCCAAACCCATTTCTTCGGTAAAATAACTGCGAACCCACATATCATGGTTGCCTTTAAAAAAGTAAATTTTTATGCCCGAATCGGTCATTTGAGCCAGTTTTCCTTGTAAACGAATAAATCCTTTCGGAATTACTTTTTCATATTCAAACCAGAAATCAAAAATATCGCCCATTAAAAACAATTCAGCGCAATTTGGTTCAATAAAGTTTAGCCAATTAACAATCCGCTTTTCGCGTTTACGACTTTCGGCATAGCTGGGAGAACCTAAATGAAAATCAGATGCAAAATAAATATTCTTACTCATGTACATCTCAAAGGTAAGGAAAAAGCAGAAAGCTTGAAGGATTAAAGAGCAAAGAACAAGGAGCAAAGAATAAAGACCAGAATTAAAACAAAGAATTTTATTTAAAGTCAATTCTTACAGAAAAAGCATAACAAAATAATTCCTAGCAGTTCTATAGAGCAATTATAATTTGTTTTAATTATGGAAATACATTAAACTTTTGTTTTTTGTTTATGTTTAGCATACAAAATATTGAATTATACTGCTTTACAAAATTATCTGGAATATATCTAAATAAGAATATTGATAAAGGTTTATTTTGTAACTTTGCATTAAATTTTTTTGAATGATCTCTACTGATATAGCCGTAATAGGCGCTGGTCCGGTTGGTTTATTTGCCATTTTTGAAGCCGGTTTATTAAAAATGCGTTGCCATTTAATTGATTATCTTCCTCAGGTTGGTGGTCAGCTTTCCGAAATTTACCCTAAAAAACCGATATACGATATTCCGGGTTATCCATCAGTATTGGCTCAGGAATTGGTAGATAATTTGATGGAACAGGCAAAACCTTTTCATCCATCGTTTACTTTAGGCGAGCGTATTGAAGGTTTAGAAAAACGTGGTGAAGCAGATTTTGTACTAACAACAAACATGGGAACCATTATTGAAGCTAAAGTTGTTGTAATCGCTGGTGGCTTGGGTTGTTTTGAACCTCGTAAACCGGCAGTAGAAAACTTGGAGCAGTTTGAAAATGGTAAAGGTGTAAATTACATGATTCTGGACCCTGAAAAATATCGTGACCAGAAAATGGTTATTGCAGGAGGTGGTGATTCTGCTTTAGATTGGACCATCTATCTTGCCGAGGTTTGCTCAGAACTAACATTGGTGCATAGAAGTGAAAGTTTCCGTGGTGCTCCTGATTCTGTTGCAAAGGTTATGGCGCTAGCTGAAAGTGGAAAAATTAATTTAGTATTGAACAGCAATCTACACGCTGTGCATGGTAGTGATAAATTGGAACATGTAGAAATAGTTCAAAATCGTACCATGGAGAAATCGATGGTAGAGGCCGCCCATTTAATTCCACTATTTGGTTTAAGTCCGAAGCTTGGCCCAATTGAAGATTGGAATTTAAATATAAGCAAAAGTGCTATCGAAGTTAATACTGATGATTATTCTACCAACATACCTGGTATTTACGCAATTGGCGACATCAATACTTATACAAATAAGCTAAAATTAATACTATGTGGCTTTCATGAGGCGGCATTGATGAGTCATAGTGCTTATTCTTATATGAATCCGGGCATTAAATATACCATGAAATATACAACTGTTAACGGCGTATCAGAATTTTAAGCAGTTTATTTATCTTCGCACCTGATATTACGAGCAAATGGAAAACAATATTACGATACACATGCAAGAACCGGATGGTTCGATTACTTCTCATGAAGCCCCGACAGATATGGGCTTGAGTTTAATGGAGTTTTTAAAAGCATCAGAATATGATATTTTAGCTACTTGTGGTGGGATGGCTTTGTGTGCAACTTGCTGTGTAGACGTTTTGGAAGGCGAAGAAAAATTAAATGAGATGACGGACGATGAATATGCAATGTTAGATACCTTGCCCGATTTATTGCCAAATTCTCGCTTGGCCTGCCAATTGCAGTTAAACAATAATATGGATGGCTTGAAGGTTAAATTACATTAAAGTTAAAACCCATAAAATAAAATCTAAAATCCTTGCAGATGTAGAATTTGCGAGGATTTTTTTTTGAAATGAACAGTTTGGTTATTTATAGGAACAGGTTGGCCCAGCTTTTTGTTCCTGCCGATAGAAAAAATCCGCATCCACGTCAATCGGCTTTATTAAATATGGTTTGTTTTTTAAACCGCGGGCTTCTTTTAATTTCATTGAATAAGCGTATGGCTTAAAAGTAGTATTATTTCTTTCCCTCTTTTCAAGGAGAAGGATGTAGTAACATTTGAAAAAAGTACTAACACTACTAGGGTGAGGTTTATGTATGTCACTCAAAAATATTTCATTTCAGTTTACTACTAAAAAATTTGGAAATTAATGTCAGTAGTTTTTCGCTTAGAGCAGCCCAGCTTTCCCTCCTGCCATGAAAATGGCATCCGTACAATCGGATTTATTAACCATGGTTTGTTTTTCAACTCGCGGGTTCTTTTAATTTCTTTAAATAAGCATTAGGCTTAAAAGCAGTATCCTTTCTTTCCCGCTCTTCAAGGAGAGGGATGTAATACCAGTTAAGGAAGTACTAACATTAATAGGGTGAGGTTGTGATGCAGTATTATTCATTTTGATTTGTAATAGGATTGAGGAATTAAAGTTAAACCACAGATAATGCACAATCAAAACCTTTAAAAAAACAGGAAAAGAAACTTAATCTATTTTCTACCTTTAAAAATCAAACTCTATAATCTCATCATCCTTTAACATTCGTTCTACAAATTTTTGATGATTTTTTGGCGTTCCGGTTGCAATCCAATTTCCGGTAATGATATTGTTTGCCAATGAATGCTTACTGCGTTGTGGCTTTAATCTGCTTTCTTTAAACACTTCTTCATAGCTCTCCAAATCACCATGGGTGTGCTGTTTTTTTACAATGCGATAAATGCGTTTTGTAAAGCGGCGATCGCCAATTTCTTCTAAAAACGGGAAAATAATTAGCGCTAAAAGCACTACAATGGTTACGCCAATGGCCTGTTCATAATATCCTGAACCTACTGCCATTCCAATAGCAGCAACTATCCATATAATACAGGCTGTGGTTAAACCTTTAACTCTATTTTCTTCCTTAAAAATAACTCCCGCTCCTAAAAAACCAATGCCGGTTACAATATTCGATGCAATTCTATCCTGACTTGAAGCGCCGATTTTGATGGATAAAATGGTAAAAAGGGCTGCACCTAAACCAATCATCATCATGGTTTTTAATCCGGCAGATTTACTTCTGTATTCTCTTTCTGCACCAATTAAGCCACATAGCAGTGTTGCTAAAAGAAATTTATTTACTTCACTCTGGGTTATAAAATGACTGTTTTCTAAAATATTATTCATTGCCTCTATTTAACCAAGGCAAATTAATAAAAATCATAGCATCTTAAACCATTGGCCCGACCATAATTTGTGCTATTTGACCAATACTTCTCATAACCTAGCCCAATTTCAGATGTACCACCTGTGTTCGTATAATTTATTTTTGAAGTGGTTGCATCATGACTAATCCCAATTCGAAACTTTTCTCCATTTGTTCTTCTGTTAAAAATGTCGAATATCACCGAAAGAACAATTGCGTCATTCCCTCCCGAAAGTCCATCATTTCGATACCAAACGCCTGCATTTACACCGGCATATTTAAATTGAGTGCCAAAACTAAACGACATTACATTTTGCTGCTTATAAGCTACTATCGATGGGATTAGATAGGTACCGTCCCTATCATACTGATCGGGAATTAGTGCCAATTTATAACTTAAGTTTCCTGAAATTCTCATAGGCAATTTAGCCTGAAAGCCTGCTAAAGACTCATCTGGGCGGTTTAAATGATGCAAACCCAGGCCAACCATAAAATTCTTGTAAACCATATTTCCACCAGCGGCTGCATCAAAGTAAAAGCGGCTATCAACACTTGGCCGTTCAGCACCCGATATTATGCCAGGAATAATTCCTGCTGTTACGTCAATCTGATCGCCAAAAACTAATCTGTCCCAGTTTAATTTTTGATTGGTTATTCCGCCTTGCAGACCGAAAGAAAGTGTAAAATCATCGCCCCCAATAATGTACGAATAACTTAAAGCAATATTATTCTTTTGCAAATACGCCGTTCCCTCGCTACTTCGGTTAAAAATCAAACCTACACCACTATTTATCCTTTCGAGATTTAAATCTGCGGATGCACTCATATACGAAAAATCTCCCGATAAGCCTGTCCATTGGTTTCGATACAAAGCGTTGAATCTGATATCACCTTCAAACTGACCAGTTAATGCAGGGTTTAAATAGATTGGTGAGTTGTAAAACTGAGAATAAATATGATCCTGACTTTTAGCTAGCAAGGGCAATGCTATCATCAACATAAATAAATTAATCCACCTGCTCTTTATCATCTTATTAAATATATGTTACCGGTCTTTTTTGGTGCCGAAGAATCGTAAGTCATTCCTTTCCATTCGCCTCCGTTAATAAATTTCAAATCAATTTTCCAAAAATATACGCCTTGCGGTTGTTCCATTCCATTATATCTTCCGTCCCATCCTTCTAGTGGCGCACCATCGCTAAGTTTCGTGGTTTCCCATAAAACCTGTCCCCATTTGTTAAAAATGGTCATTGTCCAGTTATCAATGCCTCTTCCTTTAGCCTTAAATGTTTGCAGCTCTGTTTTTTGACTTGCTGGCATAAACGAATTTGGAACATAAAGAAAGCCAGGAACACCAATTATCCTAACTATCTGTGTTGATGTTCCGGGGCAGCCTTCTTTATTTAAAACTTTTAGTGTTACGGTATAATCACCTACGTTAGCGTAAGTATGTGTAGGATTTTGAAGTGTTGATTTCGAACCATCGCCAAAGCTCCACTCCCAGCTACCTGCTCCATTTACGCTGGCATCTCTGAAACTAAAGGTGAAGTTTGGAATGGATAGCTCATTTCCTGGTAGAACTGTAAAAATAGATTGTGGCGGGGCAACAAGATTTATGTAATTTGGTATAACAGAGGTATTACTGCAGCCCTGAAGGTTTGTAGCCTTTAAACTTACAGTGTAATTTGTAGCAGTACCCGTAAAAGTATGTTGGGGCTCAAAAGCTGTAGATGTTGTTCCATCACCAAAATCCCACAAATAACTTACAGCATTTTTACTATTATTCTTAAAGTTGATAACCGTACCGCTACAACCTATTGTCCTATCAGAAGTAAATTCTACTGTTGGTTGGTCGAGTACAACAATGGTTTCTGTGGTGTAAGCGTTCGAACAATTGTTAGAGGCATATAATGTTACCAAATATGAGCCTGGCTTTGTAAATGTATGCGCAATCATTTCAGGTGCTGTGCTTGTAAGCGCTGAGCTTCCGTCTCCAAAATCGTAATAAAAAGTGCTAGCTCCTTTTGTATTATTAAAGAAATTAACTGTTAAGGGCGCACAGCCTCTTAATTCAGTTGCATTAACAACCAATTCTGGTACAATAATATTAGGCGAAACCCTCACAGTATATTGAGATTCATTAATACCACAATCATTTCTAGCCGTCATTTTAACAATATAATCCTTAACTACAGTAGTAATAAAAGTATGTGTTACGCTATTTTTATCAGATGTAGTTAATGTTGTTCCATCGCCAAAGTCGTATGTAAAACTTGTATAATTACCGGGAGAAGTATTACTAAATGTTGCAGTAAACGGAGAGCAACCAATCGTTTTATCAGGAGAGAAAACAGAAATTGGTTGAGCTTTTACCAAAACAGTTGAAGTTTTTGTTAGTGTTCCACAAGATGTAGTGGTTTCGAGTTTTATGGTATAGGTAATGTCTCGCCCAGCCGGATCTGGTTGATAAATTACCGTTGGCGGTGTTGCCAGATTTGATGTTGTACCATTTCCAAAATCCCACCTAAATATTGCAGCGCTTAGTGAACTTGAAGTGTTTACAAAGGTAACACTAAGTGGTCCGCATCCATCGGTAACATTTTGTGTAAAATTTGGCGTCACGGTTTGATATGTAGAAAAGGTTTGCCTTATTTCATCACTTCCGCAATTTGCACCACTGGTAACAACCAACTTAATAATTACGTTTGAGTTATCAGTAGCAAGGATATACCCAGGAAAAGTTTCTCCAGTTCCAATTTGAACATTATCTGCAAACCAAGTAAACGTACTGTTTCTTCCAGGATAAAGCCCTGCTGTAATATTTGAAGCGGTTAATGCAAAAGGTGCACAACCTTTATTATTTATGAAATTAATTTCTGCCTTTGCAGGCTGATTTACCGTAATTATAACTGGGTCACTGCTATTTTGTGAAGCACCTGAACATGCCCCATTCGCAACCAAACGCCGATAATATGTAGTTGCAGCAGGTTGTGGCGGAGCATAGTCGATAAGCGTAGCGCCAGGAATATTAACCCATATTGTTCCGTTTGTACTTGATTGCCATTGATACGTGAAATTTATACCATCTCCGCCAGTTGGCTGTGTTCCTACTAAAGGATTAAACGAAGCACCAATGCAAATGGATTGATTTTCTGAGATAATGTTATTATCTATGGCAGGTAAAACATTAATTTGTATTGCGTTGCTGCTAGATGAGCAGCCTCCGCTAGTCACTTGTCGTCTGTAATAGAGAGAGTTAACGATTGCTATTGTTAAATCTTTAGTGGTTCGTCCGGCTATATTTACCCAAACAATTCCATTCGTACTATTTTGCCATTGATAAGTAAAAGTCCCGTTTCCACCAGTCGGGATGTCTCCAGTAATTGTAATGCTTTGTCCGGCACAAACTGTTGCAGATGCCAATGTAATTGTATTTGTAACGGATGGTGGATAAGTAATGGTTACTTCATCATAACTCGAAGGACAAGTTGTGGAGCCTGTAATCGTCCATCTGAAAGTATATAATTGCCCAGGAACTAATCCGGTAGCTTTTGTATTGTAAATATTGTCATCATCAAAACTTACACCTTTTTGCCCTGAAACTAATAACCATTTACCCGCATAAGGTGCCGGGTCATTTCCACTCAAGATGATTTCATTTCCACTACATAAGCTCTGGTCTATACCTGCATTGGCTCCAGAAATAATTATCGTTTGAGGTGCCGAAGTAACTATCCCGCAAGATGGTGTAGAAATGCTCAACGTAATGGTATAGGTTCCTGCTGTAGTAAAATTAAAATCAGGTGCTTTGCTTGAAGCTGATGTTCCGTTTGCAAAACCAACAGATGGAAAAACCGTCCAGGTGTAATTATTATCTGTGTTACAAAAGAAATCAAGGATAGAGGCGTCAATAGGTGTTACAATTGCAGGTGCACAGAAAGTGTTGCCTGCTAAAGTAAATATAGGCTTAGGAGGATCTTGAATACAAATTTCCTGTATAACAGGGTCTGCATCGCAAACAATTGAACCTGTTGATGTTAATCGAATTACGTGCTTACCATGCGTTGAAAATTTTTGCACGAAATTAAAAGAACGAGGTTTATTTGCTTCAATTAAGACTCCATCTACAAACCAATTATAAGCTACATTATTTGGCGTACAACCAGCTGTACTTGTGTTAGGATTTTCACCGACAATTGAAGTATTGATGAATGTAATATCTGCATTAGTACAACCAGGATTATTGAAAGTGAACGAGTTTACAGGCTTTACAACAACTTTAGCTGTTGTAGAAACCGCTGTGCCAATATTGCCGCAAAAGGCATTTGTTACATTAATTGTAATATCGAAAACGTTAAAAATTGAACCGCTACTTCCTGTAGATGTTAAGCCACATGAAGACTTCGTATAAAGGTGACGAACTAGATTGGAATTCTGTAAAATTTCACATAGGGTATAAGTTTCTGTAATACCATCACCCCAGTTAATTCTATAAACATCACCAGGAAAATTATTTTGAATTCCACCTACACCTGAGGTTACAACCGTAAATGTGAGGTAACCGAGCGGTAAACAAACAACATTATTACCTGCTGTTGAGAATGCTGTTACCGCAGAGTTATTTACAATCATATATGCCTTGGTAGCAACCCTTCCATCTGGCATTACTGCTTTAACAAATAGCGTGTAATGTGCTAATGAAGCTGTAAAAATTTTATTTTGAGTGTCGAAGGCTAAGCTTGTAGATGTCGAAGTTAATTCGTTTGTAATTGCTGCTGTAACAGCAGCACTTGCAGTAGATTGGTTGGAAAGCGCAATGTCGTTGTTATCCTTTGTTGTACAGGTTCCGAATGTTTCTGTATTCGTAGACGTTAATAGTGGAGCATTTAATTTTGCTTCAACAACTGTACCCGCTTTAATTTCAAATGCCGCAGAAACATTACTTATAAATATTGGGGTTGTAGACTTTACCCGCACTTGGTAGCCTGTACCTGCGGGTGTACTAGCGGGAATAATTCCGTTAACATATGTACTGTAAAACCCATTATATGTACCGATTAACTTTTCGTTTGTAAAATCTCCATTTGCATCAGAAAGATATAACTGAAAAATATTTCCTTGAGTGATACAAGAATTTGAAACAATCTTAAATGGAACAGCTATTGTACTTCCTGGCGTATAAGGACCGAGATCTACATTGCCAACAGTCAGTTGTGCAAACACCGAAGATGCAAAAAATAAAAAGGCCGATATTAAAGCAATAACTTGTAAAATCTTTCTAAACCAGGTCTTCATAAATTTTTAACAATAGAAATTGTTTCAAAAGAAGAAATTGCAAAGAAATATACCTGCCAATTACGACAAAGCCACAGGGCTAAAAAAACATTAATTTGTTTGGTAAATATTTAATCGATAACTCTTCTTCAATTGTACTATTACTAAACTAAAGAAATGTTGCGTTGGTAATTAAAATTTTACACGAAAGGAAATGAATAGAATATTAAAATATTCCTAAAAGGTCTTTTAAGTCCAAATGACAATAAAAAATCCCTCAAAAATTTAATTTTGAGGGATTTAATTTTACACGTAGTATTTATATCGTGGGTAGGATTACATCATTCCACCCATGCCACCGCCACCCATTGGAGGATGCGCTGAAGCACCAGCTTCTTCAGGCTCATCTGCTAAAACCACTTCTGTAGTTAATAACATTGCTGCAATCGAAGCTGCGTTTTCTAATGCTACACGACTTACCTTAGTTGGGTCGATAACACCGGCACCAATTAAGTTTTCGTAAACATCAGTACGAGCATTGTAACCGAAATCTGCAGTTCCTTCTTTTACTTTTTGAACTACGATAGAACCTTCAATACCTGCGTTTTCGCAAATTTGACGTAATGGCTCTTCAATAGCACGACGAATAATCTGGATACCAGTATTTTCATCTTCGTTTGCACCTTTTAAGTTAGCTAAAGCTTCAACCGCACGGATGAAAGCAACACCACCACCAGCAACAATACCTTCTTCTACAGCTGCACGAGTTGCATGTAAAGCATCATCAACACGGTCTTTTTTCTCTTTCATTTCAACTTCAGAAGCTGCACCAACGTAAAGAACTGCAACACCGCCAGCTAATTTAGCCAAACGCTCTTGTAATTTTTCTTTATCGTAATCAGATGTAGTAGTTTCAATTTGAGATTTAATTTGGCTAACACGAGATTTGATATCTTCTGAGTTACCAGCACCGTTAATTACAGTAGTATTGTCTTTATCAACAACAACTTTCTCAGCAGAACCTAAATAAGTTAAATCAG
The DNA here is from genome assembly GCF_042650845.1 of Pedobacter lithocola. Lineage (NCBI taxonomy): Bacteria > Pseudomonadati > Bacteroidota > Sphingobacteriia > Sphingobacteriales > Sphingobacteriaceae > Pedobacter > Pedobacter lithocola. The sequence goes on from NZ_JBHSBW010000011.1 coordinate 83,161, forward strand.
CATTTTCTAATTTATAACCTCTTTCTTCTGATACTACAATACCACCAGTTAAGATAGCGATATCTTCTAACATTGCTTTTCTTCTATCGCCAAAACCTGGTGCTTTAACCGCAACAACTTTTAACGAACCGCGAATTTTATTAACCACTAAAGTAGCTAAAGCTTCGCCATCTAAATCTTCAGAGATAATAACTAAAGGTTTACCTGTTTGAACGGTTTTTTCTAAAACTGGCAACAATTCTTTCATGTTGCTAATTTTTTTATCGTAGATTAAAATGTAAGGATTTTCTAATTCTGCTTCCATTTTATCTGCATTGGTAACAAAATACGGAGATAAATAACCTCTGTCGAATTGCATACCTTCTACTGTTTTAACTTCAGTTTCAGTACCTTTTGCTTCTTCAACAGTAATTACACCATCTTTACCAACTTTGCTCATCGCTTCTGCGATTAACGAACCGATAACCTCATCATTGTTTGCTGAGATAGATGCAACTTGTTTAATTTTGTTATTGTCTTCACCAACAGTTTGCGATTGTGCTTTTAAGTTTTCTACAACAGCCAAAACTGCTTTATCAATACCACGTTTCAAATCCATTGGATTTGCACCAGCAGCAACGTTTTTAATACCTGTAGTAATAATTGCCTGAGCCAAAACTGTTGCAGTTGTTGTACCATCACCAGCAATATCAGCTGTTTTAGATGCAACTTCTTTAACCATTTGCGCACCCATGTTTTCAACTGCATCTTTCAATTCGATTTCTTTTGCAACTGTTACACCATCTTTAGTGATTGCTGGAGAACCGAATTTTTTATCGATAATTACGTTACGGCCCTTCGGACCTAATGTTACTTTTACTGCATTTGCAAGAATATCAACACCTCTTTTCAGGGCATCGCGTGCTTCTACGTTATATTTTACTTGTTTTGACATTTTTTTTTAAATTTTGAATGATTGTATGATAGAATGATTGAATTTGAATTTCGATACATTCTATCATTCAAAAATCACTCATTCTATAATTTCTATTTATTTTTTCTGACTTTATGCTGAATTCACTCATTCGAAACTCAGTCATTTAATCATTATTTATCCTACAACAGCGTAAATATCAGTTTCACGCATAATTAGGTAATCTTTACCTTCGTAAGGAAATTCGGTACCGCCGTATTTACCATAAATTACAACATCACCAACTTTAACGCTGGCTTTTTTACCTTCAGAATCTTCTTCAGAAACAGAAACTACAGTTCCTTTAGATGGTTTTTCTTTTGCAGTATCAGGGATATACAAACCCGATGCAGTTTTTTCTTCTGCCGCAGCCGGTTCAACGATTACTCTGTTCGAACTGCCAGCAATTGGTTTAAGGTTTAACGCCATAACTTTTATTATTTTTTATTTTGATTTAAGTTTTTAACTAAGCATGCAATTACACTTTTTATGCCAATAGCTTCGCAGGGACAAATTTTCACCTGTACTGTCAATTTACAAACGACAGAAGAATATAAAGTGTCAGCTTGGCAGTAGAAATAAACTTAAACTTTCGCAATTTGGGTTTGGAAATCGCAAAATTACTTTAGTAATGTTGAATTAATTGTTATACAGCTTGAACAATTGTGAAGCATTATTAAATTACAGTAAGCTTAAAGCTTTTTCTAAAACCTCATCCTTACCAGCTTTTATGCCCTTAATCGTGGGCATAACAATAACATCTGGGACTATACCAATTCTTTGAGTTTCTGTTCCGTCAGGATAATAAACACCAATACCTGTAATACCAGTTTGTAAATTTCCGGGGAGCGTAATTGCCGAGAAATTTCCATCTGCACCTGAGGTTTGACTTCCAACTACAATAACATCAGGTGCCGTTTTAAGCGCCATCAATGTAAATTCAGCATGGCTTTGGGTGTTTTCGTTGCAGAGTAGAATAACTTTTCCTTTATAATAATCACGGTTTTTCTTTCCGCAATACAACACATTTGTAAAGACATAATTGCCAGGATTATCTATTTGCGGTGTAGTAAACTTTACAAATGGCTTTGATTCTTTATTGAGAAACTCTGCAATTTGATATAATGTTCCATTTGGATAATTCCTTAAATCAAATATAATCGCTTTGGTATTTTTTAAATTCTTTAAAACTAAATCTACCTGGTTTTTTTGCAGGTTGCCCATGTTTACATAGCCAATATTTCCATTCAGAATTTTACTGGTATCGATTCCGTTATAAGCATTCCATTTATAGTTTATCTCATTATAGCCATACCTTGTTAGTATCTTCTTTTCAATTTTTCCATCTCTCTCAAATTCTGTTGTAACTCTATCAGTATCTCCGTTAAATAAAATATAATACGCACCTCGCAACTTAACAGCCTCATTCGAAGCGCCTATGAATTTCGATTTTTGCTTTAAAATTTCACTTACTGATAATCCTCCTATATTGGTAAAAACATCTCCAACTCTCACATCATCCTTCTTAGCTAAAACTTCATTACAAAACCCAGTTACGACCGCTTTATTATCAATTATTTTAAAATAAAAGGGAACCCATTTGAAACCAAAATACATATTGGTATTTCTTGTAGAGAACTGCGCATGACTATCATCTACTTTAGCAGTTAATTCTTTTATTGCTAAATGATAAGCTGTTGTATCCTTCGCGTAGGTAAACTTTGGAATCATTTCTTGTAGCACTGAATTCCATGACTGGTCTGTTTTATACTTGTATGGAAAAAAATAATTGACAATATTCCAGTATCTAGACAATGTTAAAAGTCTCATTTCTGTAGATGGAAAAACAGAATCTGGATATTTCTTTTCGTTATCATAATTTGTATTACCAACACCCTTTATCTTACTTACATAAAAATTCGAATTTTGATTTCTATTGTTTTTTATGTGTTCTAACTCATCTATCAGTTCTTGGCTAAAAGCAACAGAATCTTTAAGCCATAGCACGTCATAATTCAATTTAAAAGTTTGTTTCCTTTCTGCTTCACAGTTTTTACAATCTTGCGTTTTACTAAGGTTTTTAATCCAGGCAGTATAATACTGATTAATTTCTTGTTTAGAATCGAGCTTCTTTAAATCCTTGATTCGTGTTGTAAATTCTCTATCCCAGTCAGTTTTACCTGTTGCAACAACAGTATGATGATATTTAAGAAAACCCCAAATTTTAACAAACGTTTCAATTTTTGTGGTTTCAGAAATATTCTGGCGGGCAAACGATTCAAGATAAAGGATTGAAAACAATAAAATGATGATGAGTTTTTTCATTTTGTTAAGGTTGGTTTGTTAAATATATAAACTAACCTACGTTCAATCTATCTTGCCTTATGTATTCATTTGATTTTTAACAAAGTTTAACAGGATTAGATAAAAAGTCGATTATACAAAAAAAGCTTTCCCTTTTGAGGAAAGCTTTTAAATATTTTGTTAGCCTTAACTATTTTTTAGTCGTATCTGCTGGTGCAGGTTGTACAGGAGTAGCGTTGTTAGTTGCACCGCCACCAAGTGGAGATGGAGAAGGCATTTTATTTAAACGGTCTTGAATTTCTGTATTTCCGGTTGCTGCTGCACCGTTGTTTGTTTTAGCAATAGTAGTAATCGATAAAGTTAAAACCACAATTAGTGCTAACAATACCCACGATCCTTTTTCTAAAACATCGCCAGTACGTTGTACACCAAACATGTTACTAGTACCACCACCTGTTGCCAAACCACCGCCTTTAGGATTTTGTACTAAAACGAATAAGCCTAAAGCTACACAAGCAACAATTAATAAAATGATTAAAAAGGTTATCATGATAAAATATATTTTAAAATTTCTTTTCTATAGATTGGATAAGGTCGGCAAAGTAACCACTTTTTTCTGGATATTTCAAACTTAATTTTTTATAAGTATCTATGGCTTTGTGGTAAAGCATTTGCTCAATGTAAATTTTGGCTAAAGTTTCCGAAACCAAGTCATAACGGTCTTCAGCACTCTTTTTGGCTTTATTCTCGTTATCAATTTGCTCTGGCTTTGGTGGTTTAATAGTTGGGTCTTCTTTTAGAAACTTTTCTATTATTTCAGCACCCTTTGCATCTTTAGCTTCAGCTGCAGGGTATTCTGCTAAATGATCTGCAACTTCGAACGGTGTTTGAATGTGAAAAATATGCTCTACATACTGCTGCTGAAACTCAGCTCTATCCTGATTTTTTACTGGCGATTGCTTTACCAACTGCGGTTTAGGTTGCGCATAAGGCTGAAAAATCTGTTCGTGTTCTTTACGGGTTTTAGCCAGCCACCATAAAAAGGTGTAAGGCAGTTGGTCATCATCGTATTTAGAAACGAAATTATGTTCGGGCTCATCAGGTACAACTGTTTCTATCTCCGGAACGTTTACCACATCAGTGCTTAATTTTTTTTCAAATGCAAAAAAATCTGTAGCAGCAACGGTTTCAATAAAGTTGTCGTCATTTACCGGCAAATCCATTAAATGGCTATCAATACCAGGTAAATTATACGGTGTTTCTATATTTACAGGCTGAGTAATTTTAGGTTCTGATTGTACCGTAATTTCTCCTATCTCATCAAAAATTTCCTGCTCGTCTGCCGTGCTTTCAGCATCAACCAAAGCAAAATCATCTTGTTCAATTTCCGCAACTGGCTCTTCCTGCAATATTTTATACAACACATTTCCGTTGCTATATAAAGCTGCTTTAGGTATAAATTCCGAATCAGTTTTGGCTAAAAGCAAGTGAAGGGCTTGTGCGTACGGATATTCTTTTAACATTTCCTGTAATATTGGGATATGCTCTTGCCCAACCATTCCGGGTTGTGCTAATAATTTTGCAAGTAGCTTTTTGTTATCCATTACTCAGGTTTGCTGCTAAGATAAATAATGCTGACGATTTTTAAAACTATAAAGGTCTTTTTCCCTTCTTTAAATATATTATAGGCTTCTTGTTATTAAAATTTTATAGGCTCAAGGCTTGCATTAAAAAACGCAAAATAGTTTACCAATTTAAACATCTAAGAGCATCAAGCTTAGGTTTTCTACGATGACTAAGGTGGTAAATAATTAAAAAATATAGCTAGAACACAATAAAACTTGTCTATGAATACGTGGATCAGTTTTATATTCTTTAGCAGCGCAAGGCTTATGCAAGAAATTAAATTTGTTCCCGTTTTACGCTTTACTACGCGAACAGCCGAAATGGCTGTTGCTACGTGCTCGCTTCAACCGGGGCTAATTTGCAAAAGCAGTGTTCCATTTTAAAGGTTTGCTTGGTGCACAATCCTTCGTTTATAAACCTGATTGTAATGAAAAGCCCCAATTTTTCATTGGGCTTGAAATGTAAAGCAGGGCTGCAGACCGCCAAAAGCAATGAATGTTCATTTCCAAAATAATTTAAACCCAGTTTATAAATATGTCGATCGGTTTGTATTTTTTGGAAGCGCGAGGCTTATACAAGTAATTAAATTGTTCCCGTTTTACGCATTACTATGCGAACAGCCGAAATGGCTGTTGCTACGTGCTCGCTGCAACCGGGGCTAATTTGCAAAAGCTGTGTTCCATTTTAAAGGTTTGCTTGGTACACAATCCTTCATTTATAAACCTGATTGTAATGAAAAGCCCCAATTTTTCATTGGGCTTGAAATGTAAAGCAGGGCTGCAAACCGCCAAAAGCAATGAATGTTCGTTTCCAAAATAATTTAAACCCAGTTTATAAATATGTCGATCGGTTTGTATTCTTTAGCAGCGCAAGGCTTATGCAAGAAACTAAATTTGTGCCCATTTTTCGCTTTACTATGCGAACAGCCGAAATGGCTGTTGCTGTGTGCTCGCTGCAACCGGGGCTAATTTGCAAAAGATGTGTTCTATTTTAAAGGTTTTCATGGTTTACAAACCTTCGTTTATAAACCTGATTGTAATGAAAACCAGGGCTGCTTAAGCGAAAAACTACACACTTCCATTTCCAAATTTTTTTAAACAGTTTCTTCTTCAGTTATTGTTATACTTCGAAATTTCACCCGAAGTTCTAAAACAAATCATAGTTTTGTATTACAACATACCTCAATGATTAAAGAACAAATCTCAGTTTTTGATATTTTTAAAATTGGCATTGGCCCATCCAGTTCGCATACGCTTGGCCCATGGCGTGCTGCCCAACAATTTACAGCTTCATTAAAAGAAAACAATCTTTTAGCTGATGTTGAAATGGTAAAAATATTACTTTACGGCTCACTTGCAAAAACGGGTAAAGGACATGGAACTGATGTTGCAATTCTTTTGGGTTTAACCGGCGCAGACCCAGTTACTTTTAATGTTGATGCTGTTACGCCAACTTTTGAAGCAATAAAGCAAGATAAAAAGCTAAATCTGGCTGGCGCCTCCAACATAAATTTCGATTACGATAATGACTTACTTTTTCTTTTCGCTGAGAGTTTACCATTTCATCCAAATGCGGTTACCTTTCAAGCATTTTTAAATAGCGGGAAGGCTTTCTCCGAAACATATTATTCTATTGGTGGCGGTTTTGTGGTAAAAGAAGGCGAAGATAATAGCCAGAAAGTGCAGGTAGATTTACCATTTCCTGTAGAAAAAGCTAAGGAGCTTTTACACTGGTGTTTATCTACGGGTTTGAAGGTTAGCGAAATTGTTATGGAAAATGAAACTGCATGGCGACCAGAATCTGTTACCAAAGCAGGTATTTTGCAGCATTTTGCTGTTATGCGAGATTGTATTTATCGAGGCTGCCACACTACAGGTTTTCTGCCGGGAGGATTAGATGTTGCCCGAAGAGCTTTTCCGTTGAATAAGCGCTTAATGGGAACTAGTGAATATCATGATTATTACACTTGGGTTGATGCGATTAAGAAGGGTGGAAACGGCTTCAATTATATTTTAGATTGGGTAAGTTGTTTTGCTTTAGCTGTTAACGAAGAAAATGCATCGTTTGGGCGGGTTGTAACGGCGCCAACCAACGGTGCAGCAGGCGTAATCCCTGCGGTGTTACAATATTATATTACTTTTTGCGATGGTTATGCGGAAGATAAGATAATTCAATTTATTGCCTGTGCCTCTGAAGTTGGTAGTATTTTTAAAAAAGGAGCAACCATTTCGGCTGCCATGGGTGGTTGCCAGGCTGAAATTGGCGTTTCATCGGCAATGGCAGCTGCGGCACTTACAGAGTGCTTAGGTGGTTCTCAAAGGCAGGTTCTAATGGCTGCAGAAATTGCAATGGAGCATCATTTAGGCTTAACTTGCGACCCAATAGGCGGCTTAGTTCAAATCCCATGCATCGAACGCAATACCATGGGTGCTATTAAGGCAATAACGGCAAGTCAGTTGGCTTTGCAGAGTAACCCTGATAAAGCAAAAGTAAGCTTAGATGCTGTTGTAAATACCATGTGGGAGACTGCTTTAGACATGAATGCCAAATACAAAGAAACATCAGATGGTGGCTTAGCGACTAATATTCCGATTAGTTTACCTGAGTGTTAAAAGTGGTTAAACTTCTAAAAATGATGGTATCTCCTTAAATATATCCACTTAATTTATTACACACCATGTCAAACTGAGCTTGTCGAAGGACTTGTAAAAACATTGAAAGACGTTTCTACAAGGTCAACGCGACAAATTACAAAAACTGCAAACTAACTACTTGGGCTGCTTGGTTTTGGCTTTTTCTTGTGCCAAACCTTTTTCTTGCCGTTATTTTGGTGAGGTCTTTTTTCTTCAACATGCGTTATTTCCATGGCAGAAATATGCTCAGGTAAAGTCATTCTCGGAACTTCTTTTTCAATCAGTTTCTCTATGTTATCAAATTTACGTTTGTCTCTTCCATTAACTAAGGTAATGGCTGTTCCTTTTGTAGAAGCCCTCGCCGTTCTGCCAATTCTATGAACGTAATCTGCCGGGTCGCCAGGAACATCATAGTTAATTACCAAATCAATTCCCTCAACATCAATCCCTCGCGATAAAACATCTGTTCCAATCAAAATGGGCAATCTTCTGTTTTTAAAAGCAAGCAAAATATCTTCTCTTTCTTTCTGACCTAAATCCGAATGGAAAGCCTCGGCTTTAATACCTAAACTTCTAAAAGCTTTGTAAAGCGCCTTAACTTTATCTTTGGTAGAAACAAAAATAATACTGCTTTTGTATGTTTCGTCTTTAAAAATATCTGTTAATAAAGCCTGTTTCTGTTGATCGTGAATTAGGTATGCTTGCTGGTTAATACCTTCTGCCGGCTTGGCTATTGAAATGGTAATCTGCTGAGGCTCATGCAAAATTTTACCTGCCATGGTTCTAATTTTAGGCGCCATTGTAGCAGAGAAAAGCAAAGTTTGGCGTTTTTTGGGCAAGTAACTGATAATGCGAATTATATCATCATAAAAACCCATATCTAGCATTCTATCGGCCTCATCTAAAATTAAATGTTGCAAATGCTCTAGTTTTAAAACTCCAGAAGACAAATGCGCCATTAACCTTCCTGGAGTTGCGATGATAACATCAACACCATCACGCATCGAGCGTTTTTGTTGCTCATAAGCTATGCCATCGCCGCCGCCATAAACCGCTAACGAACTAATATTGGTAAAGTAAGCAAGTGCTTCAACCTGTAAATCAATTTGTTGCGCAAGCTCGCGGGTTGGTGCTAAAATTAAAGTGTTGTTGTGCCTATCCTTTGCCTTCATTATTTTATCCATTACTGGCAATAAATAGCTGGCTGTTTTTCCGGTACCTGTTTGTGCACAAGCAATAAGATCGTGGTTATTTAAAATTACCGGTATGGCTTGTTCTTGTATAGGAGTAGCGCTTTTATACCCCATGGCCATCAGGCCTTCGTATAAATCGGGGTTAAAATTAAAGTCGTTAAAATTCAATCTGTTATGTTTTTGTATTTTAGCAAAAGTACCTTAAAATACGACGAATAGCAAACTGAGTTTAAAACTGGATAAGTAAAATGATTTGAAAAGCAATGTTTGGTGTAAATCGGTTGCTGTAGCCCCGCTCTCAATCTGCCGAAGAAAAATCGGCATTCGTTAAATCGGGTTTAGATAACTCAAGTCCAGCCTAATAAACTGGGGTTGCATAGCGCAATATTCTTGCAGCCTTTCTAAAAATTCTTTCACCGCGTATTCTGTATTTCTGCAACAAAAAAATAAAAAAAGCCCCGACTGATAACAATCGAAGCTTTGGAAATTATAATAGACGAAACTTAGTTTACTGCAATATCTTTTGCAGGTATATTCGTTTCAGGGTTTTTAGGAAGGGTTATTTTTAAAATTCCATCAGCGTAACTTGCAGATATGTTTTCGCTAAGCACTTTGCCGTTCAAGGCAAAAGCTCTTTCAAAGGCTCCATTGCCATATTCTCTTCTACTAAACTTTGCTGAAGTTTCTGCGTCTTCTTTTGGTGCATAAGAAATTGTTAAAACATCATCTTTAGTTATCACTTTTAAGTTATCCTTATTTAAGGCAGGAGCAAAAAGATGAAGGATAAAACTTTCATCGGTTTCTTCAATATTTGCCGGAACGCGTCTAAACATTCCTTCAAACAAATGTTTCTTATGTTGAGCAAATCTGTTACCTCTTGGTCCGCAACCCCTATTCATTTCGCCAATATGGCATCTATTTTTATTGTACATGTTTTTAATTTTAATTGTTGTTAATCTGTTTATTCGCCGCAATACTTATACAGTTTTAAGAGTTGCTGTATTCTGATTTTGGAATGCCTAATAATGATGATATAATATTCGCATACGGATAATTTGGTGAGAAAATGGCATAATCGAATTTCAATCCTTTTATCTGCATTACGATATCATCAATAAACTTCATCGGTTCTAGCAACGCACTAATTAAACCCGATTTTGGTTTTTCATTTAAGCTGATACTTTCTTCTTGTTGAAATACATTCGCATCTCTTTTGTAGGCTTTAAAATCTGCTCCAATTTCTTCTATAGAAATTTTAAATTCATCAGAACTGAAGAAAGTAACTTGCTCGCCACGAGTTATTAACTCACTTGCTAAACTCAAGTTGGGTTTAACATCACCTTGTGATGGAACGCTTAAGAAAAGTATCTGCGACATAACCTTAGCGATTTATAGTTTTTGCACTGTCAACAGGCGTTATTTGACTATTAACTGCTTTCTGGCTATGGTGATGGTTATGTGCTTTACCATGCTCGTGATTGCAATCATGCTCATGGTAATACCTATTTTTAAAATCCAGCCTATCGCCATAACCATGTTGGATTGCTAAAACGTTAAGGCTATAAAATGTAGCTCCTGCAACAGCAAATGCTAATAATATTCTAAATGCTTTCATAAATTAATAGTTTACATTGATGTTTTGAACAAACCCATTTCCTTGCACCGCAGGTTTGTACCATTGATTATCTATTGGTACAACTGGCGAATAGTAATTGCTGTAGCTTTCAAACCTACTAGTGAAATGTTTACGCTTTTTGCCTCTTGAAATCATTTTGAATACAAATCCAATTACCATTACGGCAAAAATAAACTTGAATATAAAGGGTATGAAGAATGCGGTTGCACCAAGCACAATCCCGAATCCTATTGTTTTTAATATTTGTTTCATGTTTTTATCTGTTTATATAATTGGGAAGACGGAGACTTGAAGATTTTACTTTAAAATATTTTAAAAATGTATTTTAACTACTTTGGAAATGGATAGTTTCTATTCATTGCAGATTTGATTGAAGTTTTAGACCCACCGGCTTAAATGAATCTTAAATTTCTTACACGGTAAAACTTGCACCACCTATGGCACCTAAGAAAACCTAAGTAAAGAGTGTAAAACATTCATTTGTTCTAAAAATAAATTCACAAAAAAACCAGCATTTAGCTGGTTTGTAATTATTCTTTATTCTTATGTCGCCAAGGGCCACACCTTTGTTTAAACTCTTCCTTAAATTTTATACGTTCTTCATCGTTCATGCTTTGCCATTTAGAACGCATATTCATCGCTTTTTCGCGAAAGCGATTGTTACCACCACCACCTTTGTTAAAGTTACCAAAAAGCAATCGACATAAAACCAATAAGCCTAGTGCCTGCCAGAAATTTAATGTGCCAGTGTGGGCAACTTCCGGTAAAATCCAGTTCCATAAATACATTACGGTATAGCCTAAAGCGGTAGAAATTAATGCTATAACGGGGATAAAGAAAAAGAATTTCTTGCCTTTACTAAACTTTCTGTTTCTCATTTCCTTCTAAATTAATAATTAATAAATTCTTGATATAAATTTTGTAAACGGCTACGCAAATGTTTTACTGCATAGCCTTTTCTCGATATTAAAGTTTTAATATTTTCTCCGGTTTCATCTGCCAATTCTTGAAACGTTCTATCTTCCAATTCGTTTTGAACAAAAACATAGCGCTGGTTTTCTGGCAATTCTTCCAAAGCTAAAAACAGCTGATCCCAAAAAAGTTTCTTCAAGCTTTCTTCCTCAGGCGAAAAAGATTCAGCTAATAAAATCTCCCTGAAATTGATTTCGCCATCCTCACCCTCAAAACTCAAATCTTCAATAAGCACATCTTTTTGTTTGCGATATTTGTCGGTAATTTTATTTCTTGCCACCCGATAAAGCCATCCGCTCATTTGTTCTATCGCACCTGCTTCGGGTTGATTGCTCAATTGGTACCAAACATCCTGTAAAATATCTTCCGCATCTTCGTCAGTGTTCACCCGCCCACGAATGAAACTAAATAAGCGCTTACCATAATTGGCAACCGTAGAAATTATATTTTGAGATTCGTTTGCTGGCAAAATTTTTTGATTGATAAACCTGTAGACGGATGAAAACCAATATTACTTTAAATTATTTTATTTTTTTTGACTAGGCATGTTAAGATACATGGTTTATAAAAATAACTATGTATGATGCTTGATTTTTTTGAAAATGTAAGGAAGTATTTAATGGCGGTCTTAAGCCCCGCCATTCGCTGTAGCCCTCATGAAAATATTCGGGGCTGTCGCTGCTGTCGGGTTTAAGAACAGTGGCTGTTGCAAACCGTTAAAATTATTACTGCTTTAGCCACCTAGCCCTGGGTGTAGCGGTACCCTGCAGCGAGGAGGCACGACGACGCAAAGTGTACAAACGTAACACAGGAAGAAATTAATTGATATGCAGAGGCATTGCGCTTCAAAAAAAAATTGTTATTCAACTCTTTGGATTTCCATCTTGCTGATTGTCTGTACGTTGGTGTGGTTCTTATCAGCATTACATTTTCAGAATTTAATGGATACCAACAAAAGGAAAAACCTGATTGGCCAAGACAAACGAAGCCTTATTTCAAAGTTCCTGTTGGGTTTGTTCCTTTATCTACAACCAATTTGGCGTTACCTTTTAAATCAGAAACATAAATTTTGCTCTCTTTAAAAGGTTTTTCTGCTCCGCTGTAAAAAATTCTGTCGTCGGCAGTAACAAAAATATAAGCTACATGCATGCCTTTTGGTGAAATTCTTTCTACTTTTTTATTAGCCAAATCAACACTATAAACAGCTTCACTCGGACCAGTTAAGCCATCTAAAACATCAGTATTGCCGGCATTAAAAATTAACTTTTTACCATCTTTCGAATAAAAAAAGCGATTGCTACTGGCAATGGAAAAATCTTTACCAATAAAACTGATGATGGGTTTAGTGTCAATTAATTTCCCTGAAATATTAAAGGTGTAAATATTAGTTAAATCATGGCCAATTAACTCTATTTCGTTTTTCCAGGTTGGCGCATAAATATTATTAGGCGATTTACTATCAAGTACTACGAAGCCAGTATTATCTGTTTTAATAACCCCTATTTTCCAAAGTTTTGCCTCACTAAAAATATTAAAAGCTATTATATTTCCGCTAGGCGACCATACCGCTTGGTAATAATTATCGTTGTTAACGCGAAGCTGCAACTGGCTTTTATTTTCCATATCTGCAACCCAAATCGTTCTATGACCGGCGGTATCATTAACGGTGTAGGCAAGTTTATTTCCATCAGGAGAAATGGCTGGATCTGAAGCGCCACCAAAAGAGATTTGTTTCATGGTATCAATGCTTGTGGCTACAATTTTACCTCCATCCTGATAGGCCAAAGCGAAATTTTTATTACTTAAAGAAACGGTATCTAAAATAGCTTTAGATGTGTTCTCGCCAGGTTTTTCATTGCTGCAAGCAGAAAGCAATCCGCAAATAAAAATTGTAATCGAAGCTATTTTGATGTTGCATTTCCTCATGTACAATTTTACAAATAGTTTTAAACAAAAAAGATTCAGGCGCTTTCGAAACCTGAATCTTTTTCTTTTATGATGTTAACAAGACTTAACTTTTTTTTCTATCGGCATAGCCAAAAACTTTTTGCAATAAAGTTGTGCTTCTAGAGCTTAGGTTTCCTCTAATTTTAAGCTCTTCTTTTGCAACTTCTAAAAACAAACCATCAATAGCTTTTTGTGTAACGTACTCGGTTAAATTTGTGTTCACAGGCTTAACCAATGGCAGTCTGTTATATTGTGAGGTTAAATCGCTGTAATATTTTGTTGCATTTACCTTATTTAAACTTGTGGTAACAATAGGACTAAATTTCTGCATCAATTGCGATGTGGTAACTCTTTTAAAGTAGTCTGTAGCTGCGTTATTATTTCCTAAAAGGATATTTGTAGCATCTGCAATGGTCATTTGTTTAATCGCTGAAATGAAAATAGGTTTAGCCTCAGTAGCGGCATCTTCGGCAGCACGATTTAAGCTGAGCACAACATTATCACAAAGTTTATTTAAGCCAATGCTTCTTAAGGTTTTCTCCACTTTCTGTGCTTCAGGAGGCATTAAAATTTTAACAGCCAGGTTACCTAAAAAACCATCTTTTGCCGATAACCTATCTGCACCAGCAGAAACGCCAATTTGCAATGCTTCTTTTATTCCTTGTCCGATTTCTAAGGTTGTAGGTGTACCTGTTGCACTTGTTGTTGAGGTTCTTTCAGTAACTTTTTTAAAAATGTCGCTTAGCTTAATTTGTGCCTGAACCTTTAAATTTGTAAATAATATTAATGCTAGGGATGCAATTAAAATATTAGTTCTTTTCATTGTGTGTGTTTAACGGATAGTAAGCAAAACAACTGCCATAATCTCTATAAAGAAGTTATTTAACCAAAGATAACCCTAATTAAGTTTGTTTACTCTGCAACCCTGGTTTTTAGAACAAACCGCTGTTTGTAAACCCAATTGCCGCAGAAACACTTTTGATTAAACAAAAAAGGGTTTTAAAACCTTTTTGGTTTGAGAAAGATTGTAGCAAAAAGCGGGACTGTCGTAGCCGAAATTCCCAAACATAGCCTTCCAAATAATCAATTGGCTCTATATCCTAAATGATTGTTTTATACCCCATCACTCAAAAATATTTTTTATACTTGAAAGATATTTCGACTTAGCGCCCAATTTTTGAAGTTTATAAAAAATACAGCTGGAAATAACCAGAAAGAAGATGCAGATTTAATTGCCGAGTATAAAAATACTGGTGATTTAAATGCTTTGGGTACGCTTTACAATAAATACATGCATTTGGTTTTTGGTGTTTGCTTAAACTATTTTAAAGATGAAGAGCAAAGCAAAGATGCTGTAATGCAGATTTTTGAGGAGTTAGTTAAAAAACTCAAAATGCATGAAGTGCAAAATTTTAAAAGTTGGTTGCATGTGCTCACCCGAAACCATTGTTTAATGGCTCTTAGGAAATCTGCTAAGCAAAATATAGTTTCTATAGATGATACTTTTGTGGAAAACAGCGAGTTTGTGCATCTTGATATTGACAACACAAAAGAAACGCAGCTTACCATTATGGAAAAGTGCATGGAAACTTTAAGTGAAGAACAGCGAAAAAGCGTAGATTTATTTTATCTACAAGAAAAATGTTATAAAGAAGTGGCCAATATTACTGGTTACGACATGCTTAAGGTAAAAAGCTATATTCAAAATGGTAAGCGGAATTTAAAGATTTGTATAGAGAAAAATAGTAGTGAATAACGATTGGTTAGATATTGATGTGCTTGAAGATTACCTTGATGGTAAGCTTGATGCTAAAGGTATGCACTTTGTAGAACGCCAAGCACTTGATGATCCTTTTGTCGCGGAAGCGCTGGAAGGCTTGCGTCAATCGCCAAAACGTAAGCAAACACTTTCTATTTTACAAAAACAACTTTACGATAGGGTTTCTCAAAAACCGATTAAGCGTAAAATGTGGGGCATCACTACGCAACGTTTAAGTATTGCTGCAACGGCAACAGTTGCTTTTATTGCTGTAAGTATTCTATTTTTTATGCGGGAAACGAACCGTAAAAATGCCGAAGTTGCTGCAAGAAAATCGAAAGGTGTTGTTGTTAATTTAGATTCTGCAAATGCAATTGCATCTGTTAAAACTAATGCTGACAGCACTTCTACTAAGGTTAGTTCACCATCACAATCGGCATTAATTGATAAAGCTATTGTTGAAGCCAAAACGGGTGACTTAGCCAGAAATACAAAATCAGTATCAGAGGCTAAAAGTAATGAAGTTAGTGCTAATTTAGGTTTAAAGCAGTCTCCAAGTGTTGCCTTAAAACAGGCAGATGTTAGTACTTTAAATGAGATAACTGTAGCCCCAGCACCAGCCTTATCTGGAAGTGGAATGGTTTATAGTGGAAACGTAATATCTCAAAATGGACAGCCTGTAGCAGGCGCTGTAGTTAAATTAGAAAATTCAAAAGCAGTAACCGCTACAAATTCTGTAGGTTATTTCTCATTACCTGTAGATAGTGTTGATAAAAATAAAGATGTTGTAATTAAGGCTCAAGGGTTTAACGACAGAGCCATTACAACCGATGAGAACGCAATTCGTATGGCTTTAACGGGTGACAAATCTATAAATGAAATTGCATTAATTACAGGCTCGAATGGGCGTAAAAAAGAATCGGTTGCCCCTCGAAAAATTGTTTTAAGAGCTACCGAAAATTTAGATAAATCGAGTGGCGATATAACGAAACCTGTTCCTGTATCTACTGTAAACTATGAACAATATCTCGAAAGCAATAATAAATTATACAATGCTAAAGGTGCACAGCAGTTTGTTATCGTAAGTTTTAAAGTTAAAGCTAACGGGAGACCAACAAATGTAACTGTTATAAAATCGCTAAATAAAAAGGCTGATGCTGAAGCGAAGCGACTAATTCAAAGCGGCCCAGACTGGGTTCTACCTAAAAATGGTAATGATTTAGTTGAGATGAGTATTAAATTTTAGTGCGCCTTTAAAGCTTGTAAGTAAATCGAACTATATAAAATATTTCAGTATTCCATCAAATGGAATTTCTTCAACATTTTCTTCGGTGAACTTAGTTGTCTTAGGTGGTGAATTAAAAATCAGGAAAGTTGCTTTTTCCACCTTAGACATTGAAGAAAATTTAAGTTGGACGCATAAATCAAGTCAATAATTAAGGATGTCTTGAGTGAACTTAGGCGTCTTAGGTGGTGAAAATATTAACCACTTATCCAATTTTTTAAAATTAAAAAAACCGTAAATAGCAAAAAAAGACTAAAGCAATTTGCCTTAGTCTTTCCGAGTATTATTAAAAGGATTTTGTTTTATTTGAAATAGTAAATGGCCGCATAAATAATAGCAGCTAATGTTGCCGAAACCGGGATAGTTAAAATCCATGCCCAAATAAGGTTAATGGTTACACCCCATCGCACTGCTGATACACTTTTAACCACACCTACACCCACAATCGAACCTGTAATGGTATGTGTTGTAGAAACAGGAATACCGAAATGCTCTGTAATACCTAATGTAATTGCACCTGCACCTTCTGCTGCAACGCCTTCTAGAGCGGTAACTTTCGTTATTTTAGAACCCATTGTTTTCACGATTTTCCAGCCACCACTCATGGTACCTAAAGATATTGCAGAATAACAAGATACAGGAACCCACCAAGGCATTGCCTCAAAATTCGGAATCACTTTTGCCGCAATTAATGCTGTAGCAATAATACCCATTACTTTTTGCGCATCATTACCACCATGGAAAAAACTTAATGCTGCTGAAGAAATCAGCTGTAAGCGTTTAAACCATTTTTCTGCAGTTGCTGGTTTAGCATTCTTGCAAATATTGATAATGATTAATGTCAAAACCACCGATATTACCAAACCAATTATTGGTGCCAATACTATAAAGGAAATAATTTTAACTACATAACCCATGTTTACAGCATCAAGCGGACTTGCACCTGTAATTAATGCATAGGTCATACCAGCACCAGCAAAACCACCAATTAAAGTGTGAGATGAACTAGACGGAATGCCATACCACCAGGTTAATAAATTCCACATGATGGCCGCAATTAAGCCTGCGAGAATAACCTCTAAAGTGATGTAATTTTCGATTACGGTTTTAGCAACGGTATTGGCCACTTTGTGGTCTGTAAAATAAAAATAAGCTGCGAAATTAAAAAGCGCAGCCCATAAAACCGCCTGAAATGGCGTAAGAACTTTTGTAGAAACAACTGTTGCAATCGAATTAGCGGCATCGTGGAAGCCGTTAATGTAATCGAAAGCAATAGCCAGAATTACAACAACAACCAATAAGGTAGTTACCATGTTTATATTTTATTAAGCGTTTTTAACCAGGATAGTTTCAAGCACATTTGCTACATCCTCACATTTATCCGTCGCTTTTTCTATCGTTTGTAAAACCTCTTTTTGTTTAATTAATTCAATTGCGTTGGTTTCGTATTCAAATAAACGGGCAACGGCTAAAGTAAAAACGTAATCAGCTTGGTTTTCACCACTATTTATACGAATACAAGCATCAGCAATAACACGTATATTTTTAAAACTGCGTAATTCTTTAATTGCTTTATCAATATCTGTACACATTTCCACTAAAAGCTCTGCAATTTTTACAATTGGTTCGCTAATGGCATTCATATTGTACATTTGCATGCGGTTTGCAGTGCCATAAATATAATCTGCAACATCATCAACTGCGGTAGCCAGTTGGTGTATATCTTCTCTATCAAAAGGTGTGATAAAGTTTCTGCTTAGTTCAAGGAAAATTGAATGAGTAATATCATCACCCACATGTTCCAGGCGCTCAATTTCTTTAAAAATTGTCTTTCTGCTTTCAGCATCAGCTGTGCTAACCATTTCTAAAAGCGATTCAGCAATTTTCAATGCATTGCTACCAGCTTGCTCAAATAAAGGGTGAAACTTTTTATCCTGAGGCGTAAAGAACTTAAAAATATTGTTCATGTTAATTTTTAATATGCTGCAAAGCTACAAGCTCAATGTTAAGTTAATGTTAAGTTCCAAATTATATTAACGGTAATTAGCTGCCTAATAGGTTAATTGTTTACTCAGCGTCAATAAATTTATAGTGGCAATCACTTATCCTGCCTTAAATAATCTCATAATGTAACAATCCGCGTTAAGCTTTGCGTGCTCTGCGCAGTCCTTAGCTACCACTGCGGTAAAATACATTTAAGAAGATTGAACTATTATAATTTTGGAAAAACAATGGTAATAAGCTTTTCGGAAACTGCAGTCCCGCTAACCGCTGTAGCCCTCATTGAAAAAATTCGGGGCTGCCGCTTTTATCGGGTTTAAAAACAGAGTTAAGATTTTCTTCGGTTGGTTTTTAAGGGAAAGATTAAATGTCTTATATGGTAAAGAATTATGTGCCTAGCTTTGCTTTCTCTGTGCATTCCTTTGCGATCTCTGCGGTAAAATACATTTAAGGAGATTGAACTATTATAGTATTTGGAAAACAATGGTAATAAGCTTTTCGGAAACTGCAGTCCCGCTAACCGCTGTAGCCCTCATTGAAAAAATTCGGGGCTGCCGCTTTTATCGGGTTTAAAAACAGAGGCAAGATTTTCTTCGGTTAGTTTTTAGGGGAAAGCTTACATGTTCTTAAATGTCTTACATGGTAAAGAATTATGTGTATAGCTTTGTGTTCTCTGTGCATTCCTTGGCGAGCTTTGTTGTAAAACCTTTTAATGCTCGTTGCTGTTTAAAAAAAACCTAACTTACTTTTTGCAAAGTAAATGCAAAGGTCGTACCGATTCCTGGCGTACTTCTCACTGAAATGGTTTGTTCATGAGCTTCTAAAATGTGTTTCACAATGGCTAAACCTAATCCCGTTCCGCCAACTTCCCTTGCTCTATGAGTATCAATGCGGTAAAAACGTTCAAATAATCTTGATAAATGTTTTTCTTCAATGCCAATTCCATTATCTGTAACCTCAATTAAAAACTGGTCATGCAATTCAAAAATCTTAATTGCCGTTTCACCATTTTCAACACCGTATTTAATGCTATTTACCATCAGGTTAATTAAAACCTGACGGATTTTCTCTCTATCGGCATTAACCATCGTTACAGCGGTATATTTATCCTTAAAAAATAGGTTTACGTTTTTTCTCTTGGCTTTATCTTCCAAGTTTTCCATCACATCTTTTGCAAGCTGTACAAAGTCAAACTTTTGGTAGTTAATTGGTGATTCTCCGGTTTCAAGTTTAGCGATGGCATCTAAGTCATTAATTAGGTAACTTAAACGCTCCACATTATTTTCGGCTTTTTTTAAAAATTTCGTTGCCATTTCCGGGTCATCTATCAGGCAATCTTGTAAAGTTTCAATATAACCTTGAATGGCAAAAAGTGGTGTTTTAAATTCATGCGAAACATTAGACAGAAATTCGCGGCGAAATTGTTCCTGTTTTTTAAGCAAATCAATTTCCTTTTTTTTGGCTCCGGCCCATTCTTTAACTTCGTTTTCTACATCGTTTATCGGGTCTGAACTTACATATTCACCAAGTGCATCTTTTAAATCTTTGCCTAATTTTAAATTATGAATTAGTTTATAAATTAGTTTAATTTTAGTGTAGATGTATTTCTCTAAAAGGTAGTAAAACACCAAAAAACTACTTAAAAAGGAAACACCAAATGAGATGGCAAGGTAGTACCAACTATGTTGAAAATAGAAGTTTACCATGCCGATGGATAAGCCTACGGCAGCAGCAGTAAATAAAACCAGCACACTTAATTTCATGCTGCAATTTAGTTTTTTTATGTTAATCGAATGTTAACTCAATTGCTTTTCAGTTAAATATTTCCAATACCTTTTTGGTACATGTTGTATATGAAGCTTAGTATTTTTACGTGCAACGATATTTGCACTTTTAAAATAATCCTTCCATAGAACTGAATACAATTCTTCTTTCTCGTCTAATAAAATTGCAGAGGGATTTTTACTATTAACGCCGTTAGTGAAATCTATCGTAATTTCTTCCACGGAGTTTAGATTATAATGAAGGCCGTATTTGCGTTTCAAATCATAAATTATCCATTGCTGATCGGCATAGCGGGTTTTAAAATGATTGGAGATTAAAGGAAGTACATTAAAATCCGGATCTACACCTGTGTAAAAAATTCCATCGGCTGTATGTTGAAAGCGGATAAAAGCCTCCATTCTGTGTTTTTCTCTCTCTACGCTTTTAGCATATTTTGCTAGTGCAATTACGTGTTCGTTACCGTAATTATTCTGAGCACCCAAATCATTTTGGAAGATATAGATTGTAAACTGAAACAGATGGTTGTAAGCCTCGGAAATTTCTGATAGATAGGAGCAATAAAGTATTCTAAGCCAATCTTTTTTAAGTTTTTTCTGTAATCCTTTCCAAACCCTGTATGCTTTATCAGAATTTGATTCTACGACAAAGCATCCTGAAAATGCCTCCGGTTGAAAAATTTTGGCCGATTTTAGCACAACTTTCCCCGGTTTCCGTTCAAACCATTCGAATACGGCAGTTAAAAGTCCTGGTAAAGAATCATCAAAAATGTATATCATAAATATTTGAGGTCAGTTCGGATTTAAAAACCATTTAAAACAAAAGCATCTGATTGTTATCGGTTTTCAAATATTTACTCTGACTATCTGCCATGATAAAGGCTTTAATTTGTGTGCCCTGATAATCCTTTATCTGGTAGGGAGTATCTGCACAAGTAATAAAATGTTTTGCTCTATTATAAGCTACTCCAATTTTTTTTAACTGGTCTATCCGCAACTTTCCAAATTTTCTGGCTTGGACAATTTTATTGGCAGACATTACCCCGATTCCTGGAATACGCAAAATCATTCTATAATCGGCTTTATTTATATCAACAGGGAAATGCTGCATGTTGCGAATGGCCCAACTCAATTTCGGATCAATGTCTACATCGAGGTTTGGATTGGCATCATTTAAAATCTCCTGAACCTTAAATCCATAAAAGCGCATCAGCCAATCGGTTTGATAAAGCCTATTTTCTCTTAATAATGGTGGCTGTGTACCAAGAACAGGCATTCTGGAGTCGTTACTTATGGGAACATAGCCCGAATAATAAACCCGTTTTAATGCAAAATTTTTATAAAATGCATTTGCTGTGTACATGATGTCTTTATCGCTTTCTGGAGTTGCGCCAATTACCATTTGTGTACTTTGCCCCGCGGGTACAAATTTTGGAATGTGTTTTATCAACTTTTTATCGGCCGCAAATTGCGTAATATTCTGTTGAACAAATGCCAATGGTTTTATCACATCAGCATGGCTTTTCTCAGGTGCTAGAAGTTTCAATCCGGCTTCAGTTGGCATTTCCAAATTTATGCTCATTCTATCCGCATATAAACCAGCTTCTTTTATCAATTCATCACTAGCGCCAGGTATAGTTTTTAAATGAATATAGCCATTATAGTTTTGCTCCAAACGAAGTTTCTTACAAACCAAAAGCAATCTTTCCATTGTAAAATCGGCATTCTTAAAAATTCCTGAACTTAAAAATAAGCCTTCAATGTAATTTCGGCGATAAAAATTCATGGTTAATTCAACCACTTCATCAACGGTAAACGCAGCTCGTTTAACATCATTACTTTTTCTAGATACACAGAACAAGCAATCGTAAATGCAATAGTTTGTAAGCAAGATTTTTAATAGTGATACACAACGCCCATCTTCTGTGTAGGTGTGGCAAATACCCGAACTATGGCTATCTCCTAAACCTTTATTATCATTTTTTCTCGTACCACCGCTAGATGAACAAGACACATCGTACTTAGCAGCATCAGCCAGAATATTTAATTTTTCACGAATCCGATCAAACGACATAGAATTTTATTTACTAACAAATATAGCTTTATTAACTAAAAATATTAGTATTTAAATTTTACAATCCTATTCGTTTTTGGAATACTTTCTGAATAAAGGCAAGTGGTTTATCTGCCTTCCCACTCTGCATAAAAATGATCTAAATATAAAAGCATAAAATTATGGCGTTCTAAAGCGATTCTTTTACCTTCGGTGGTGTTCATCATATCCTTTAATAAAAGCAATTTTTCGTAAAAATGATTTATTGTTGGAGCAGATGTGTTTTTGTAACTTTCTTTATTTTGATGCTGTTCAGGAGGAATTGATGGGTCGTATAAAACACGATTTTTAAAACCTCCGTAGGTGAATGCTCGTGCAATGCCGATGGCGCCAATAGCGTCTAACCGGTCTGCATCTTGAACAATTTCCATCTCCTTTGATGTAAAGCTCTGTTTATCAAAGCTATTTTTGAAGGACATGTTTTGAATAATCAATTTTACCTGTTTAATTATATCTTCGGATACATAAATTGATTTAAGAAAGTCTTCTGCAACTTGAGGACCCAGTTCTTCATTTCCGTTATTAAATTTAGGGTCTGCAATATCATGTAAAAGCGCTGCCAAAGCAACAATCAATTCATCGCCTTTTTCGGCGTGATTAATTGTTAAAGCAGTTTTGTAAACGCGTTCAATGTGAAACCAATCGTGTCCGGCTTCTGCATTTTCTAACGTTTTCTTTACAAAATCAATGGTGGTTTTTATTACATCCTGCATACGATAATCTTTTTTCAAAGTTATCGTAATAAATGCAGGATGAAAATGTGATTTAAATTTTTTTGCGCTGACTATTTATGTGCGGCTACAAGTTCTTCTTCTGAGATTGTTTTTAACAATGCTGCAGGTTCTAAGGTAATTAGATGAGTTACGTCAATTTCTAAGATGGATGCAATTTGAAACATGCGTTCAATCGTTAATTTACTATAACCCAGTTCAATTTTACTGTACGCATTTTGGGAGATTTTCAACTTAGCAGCTAAATAATCTTGAGTATAATCTCTGAATTCTCTAACTTTTCTAATATTCCCGGCTACATTCTTCGTCTTCAAAGCCAATAGATCTTCCATAGGTAAGGATGTTTTTTTTATATACTAATACCATAATAAACGAAAATTGTTCCAATTAGGATTTATAAAAGGCCAATTTTTGAATCAAAAGTGTTATCTAAGCCTCTGAGGGCAATATTTGTAAGAAAAAAATTGCTATGAAATTCTGAATCAATGCGTTAATAGGGTGATAACTATTGCTTTAAGGATGATTTAAAACTACGTTTTTGAGTAAAATTCATTAAAATTGTCTAGTATTTCCGACTACAAATCATTTTGCTGCACATCATTCACAGGCAGTCTGCGGCTTCCATCATACAACTCATATTCTAATAAACGGCAATCGAGTTTACCATTATAAAATTCTACTTTTTTTGATGCCTTTAAACCTATTTTTTTCGCTAAATCTGGGTTTCCAGTAAAAATATAGCCCGAATATCCTTTACACTCTTTTTTCATAAAATCACCCATGCGTTTGTAGGTTAATTCCAGCTGACTATGAACACCTAAGCGTTCACCATATTCTGGATTAAAAACCACAACACCTTTGCCATCTTCAGGAACTGGTGTAGCTTCAAAATCGCAAACCTGAAAATCAATAAGCGTATCAACACCGGCAGTTTTGGCATTTCGTCTGGTAACTTCAACAGCATCCTCAGAAATATCAGAAGCAACAATTTTTAAATCGATATTTTTGATTACCTGATCTTTCAATATTCTTCTTTCTGCAAAAAATTCTTCTTCGTTATAACCCATTATATGCATAAAACCATAATTCATGCGGTAAAGTCCGGGTGCACGATTTGTGGCAATTAAAGCCGCTTCTATGGCTAAAGTTCCAGAACCACACATCGGATTAACGAATGGTGATTTCTTATCCCATTGGGTAGCATAAACTACGCCTGCCGCCAAAGCTTCTAACATTGGTGCTTTTCCTGGTATTTTGCGGTATCCGTGTTTTGCCAGAGTTTCGCCAGAAGTATCCATAAAAACATCTGCTTCAGCATCTTTCCAATATAAATGAACAACAGTTTTATTGCCATCAGAGCCAGAATTTGGGCGGATGCCCTTCTTTTCTTTTAGCCTATCTACTATTGCATCTTTAACTTTTAAATTGGCAAAAAGAGGTGTGGTAATATTAGGGTTATCTACATTGGATGTAACGGAAAAATAGCCTGTAAAATCTATCAAATCTTCCCATTCTATTGCCGAAATTTCATTGTATAAATCATCGGGCGTAATGGCCTTAAAGCTTTTTATCGAATAAAGAATCTGACTTGCGCAACGCAGGTTCAAATTTAGCTTTATACACTCTGTAAGGGTTATATTAAGCTCAACGCCTGTAGCAAAAGCTCTTTCTATGGTGTAACCTAAGGCCGTAACTTCATCTTGTAAATAGGGAGAAAGGCGCTTGTTGCAGGTAATAATTACCTTACTTTTATTGTGGAAAACTTGCATCATATTATATGCGAAGTTATCAATAAAATTATAGAGATTTGATCTTTATAGTACAATTAAGTAGTATTTGATATGGAAATTAAAGGAAAAGTACACGAAGTAGGTGCCACACAACAAGTAAGTGAAACGTTTAAAAAACGCGATTTAATAGTAGAGTTTGCAGAAAATCCAACATATCCGGAATACATCCGTTTTGAGGCTTTACAAGATAAAACAGCATTATTAGATAGTTTTAAAGCAGGCGATGAGGTTGAAGTTTTCTTTAATTTACGTGGCCGCCCTTGGACAGATAAAACAGGAAAAACATCATATTTTAACAGTTTAGTTATTTGGCGCATTAATGCAATTGCGGGTGGTGCACCAGCAGCTACGCCTAATACACCTGCATACGAAGCACCTGCTGACGTAAGTAATACAGCCGGTGAAGATGATGACTTGCCCTTCTAATAAAGATTCTTTTTAAGTAAACAATTTGACAAATGCCGGATATAATCTGGCATTTTTCGTTTATAAATAATTTTAAGGAACTGGCTTTGCTTGTTAAAATATGTTAAATACATGCGCTTCAGGCACTTATTAAGTATTTTTACAAGCGTTAAGTTTTTAAATGGCTGCGTTTTTACATGGCCTCGCTTAATATATCGACTAATAGTTAATGAAGAAAAGGAGTTTTTGGTTAATTACCGTTTTAATGACGGTAGCTTTACTTGGTGTTTTTGTGATGCAATTGTATTACATCAGGGAAGCGTATAACCTAAAATCGCAACTGTTCGACCAACAAGTAAACCAAACCCTTACCTCGGTAGTAAATAAACTTCAACGATTAAATGCGGCAGATAGAATTAATAAGAAAGATGCTGAAAATAAAATAAGAAGAGGGCAAGACCTTAGGCAGCGAGTATTAGATATAAAAGATTTAAAACAACAGTTTGCACAAGCATCAGAAATAAGACAGGCTGAAAGAGAAAGCGAAATTGAAAATTATCTTAACCAACAAGATAGCTTAATACGCGAAAGGTTTGTGGCGCCAAAAGTAATTACCGAGCAAGAATATGTTTCGCTTTCACCAGGTGGCAATGCAAAGTTAGATTTGCAAATGGAAGCTTACGTCGATTTAAATAGTTATACGATAAAAGGCTACAGCATGCGTTCAAAGCCAATATCAAATGCTGCAAAAACTTTTAATTTTAGAACACCGCAAAACCTGCCCGATACGATTAGATATCAAGTTTTTGATAATCGCGGTTACCCAAAGTTTGTTTATTTGCCAAAAATATCTGATGATTTAGAGAAAAAATTTAAGCGTGAAGATGCTATAGCAAAACGGAAACTGGAGGTGCAAATAGCGGCTTTAGGTAAAGTGCCTGCAGAGTATTCTTATTATAAGCTTTTAGATGATGTGGCCAAAGAGATGAAGGAGAAAGATGTACCGCTTTATAAACGAATAAACTTTAATAGTTTGGAGCTGCTTTTACGCAAAGAATTGCTCAACCATAACATCAATCAGCCATATAACGTTCAGGTAAAACTTGCACAAAAAGATTCTGTATTATATCTGCAAGCTTCACATCAAAATGCAGTTTTTCAGCCTGATAATACCTATAGAACAGAACTTTTTAATAATGATTTGTTTAGAGACCCTGGTGTTTTAGAAGTTAGTTTTCCGAATAAAAACTCTGCAATTGTAGGTAATTTGAGCGCTACATTGGCATCATCGGTTGGTTTATTGCTTGTATTGGTTTTTATTTTTAGTTACACCCTGTATGCCATATTAAAACAGAAGAAAATTTCTGAGATGAAAACGGATTTCATCAACAATATGACCCATGAATTTAAAACGCCGGTTGCAACCATAATGATAGCTAGCGAAGCGCTTAAAGACCCT
Source organism: Pedobacter lithocola (assembly GCF_042650845.1). NCBI lineage: Bacteria > Pseudomonadati > Bacteroidota > Sphingobacteriia > Sphingobacteriales > Sphingobacteriaceae > Pedobacter > Pedobacter lithocola. The sequence continues at coordinate 109,748 of NZ_JBHSBW010000011.1, forward strand.
GAAATAACAGAAGATAAAGCTCGGCTGAAGCGACTTGCTGGTATTATTTATGATGAAAATGTTCGTTTAGGTAGCCATATTGAAAGGGTTTTAAGTATTGCCCGTTTAGAAAAAGGCGAATTAAAATTGGAACATGAGGAGGTTGATATGAACGATTTAATTATGATTGTTCTGGATAGTATGAGCCTGCAATTGCAGAAAAAAAATGCAATTCTAAATGTAAATACCGATGCCGAAAATGCTATAGTTTTTGGTGATGAACTTCACTTATCAAATGTATTGTACAATTTAATAGATAATGCAAATAAGTACAGTAAAGACACGCCTGAAATAACTATAACTACTAGAAACGCTGGTAAAAACTTAATTATCGAGGTTACTGATAAAGGCATTGGCATGAGTAAAGAAAATGCTAAAAGAATATTCGATCAGTTTTATAGAGTACCAACAGGCAACCTGCACGATGTTAAAGGCTTTGGCCTTGGTTTAAACTATGTACAGGATATTATTAAGAAATTAAACGGAAGCATAAAAGTTAGTAGCGAAAAAGATAAGGGCACCACTTTCGAAATATCTTTACCTTTATAAATCAAGCAAAAACTATCGGTACAAAATGGCGCTTTACCGATACATAAATAGAACTATAACATTATTTATCTAAAATAGCTGGCAATAATTTAATATCAATTTTAGATTAAACCGTAATGCAAAATCACACTCAAACCCTAAGCGTAAGCCATAGTGCTTACACCAATAATTATAAGAAAATGAAAAAAATACTTTTGGTAGAAGACGACCCAAACTTGGGCTTATTGCTGCAAGATTACCTGCAATTAAAAGGCAAGTTTGATGTTGTTTTATGTACCGATGGCGAAGAAGGCCTAAGGACATTTAATAAACAAAATTTCGACCTTTGTATTTTAGATGTAATGATGCCTAAAAAGGATGGTTTTACATTAGGGAAAGATATTAGAAAGATAAATGCCCATGTACCAATGATTTTCGCAACGGCAAAAACAATGCTAGAAGATAAATCTGCAGCTTATGATTTGGGTGGCGACGATTACATTACTAAGCCGTTTCGTATTGAAGAACTTTTGCTTCGTATTAATGCAATGTTTAAGCGTGTTGCAAATAAAACAGCCAGTGGAGAAGAAGTAGAAGAAAGTCAGTTTTCCATTGGCAAATACAATTTCGATTATACTACACAATTAATTACTGCTGGAGAGCACATACAAAAACTATCTACCAAAGAAGCCGAGTTGTTGCGCTTATTGTGTTTGAAGAAAAACACTGTTTTAACCCGTGAAGAAGCACTTTTGACTATTTGGCATGATGATAATTACTTTAATGGTCGTAGTATGGATGTATTTTTAAGTAAACTCCGAAAATATTTGAGAGATGATTCTACTGTAGAAATTATTAATGTACACGGCAAAGGTTATAAGCTTTTAGTAAATTAGACTTAAAATTAAATATATAAATTCTGTGGTACTGATGGTATAAGGTTTCTTTCTTGAGCCATATTAAATAGGGTATCAATCGCCTTTCTACCTTCGTTACCCAAATTTATGCTGTATTTATTTACATAAAGCTCAATGTGTTTATACATCACGGCTTCATCCATTTCTTGTGCATGTTGACGGATAAATTCTATACATGATTTTGGATGTGCAAAAGCATATTCCACCGATTGGCGAACCAGTCGGTTTACTTTTAACTGAATTTCTCTATCTAAATTTCTATTTATAACAATACCGCCCAATGGAATTGCACAACCCGTTAATTGTTCCCAATAATCACCTAAATCAACAATTTTATTTAGGCCTTTATCTTGGTAAGTAAAGCGGTTTTCGTGAATAATTAAACCCAAATCTATTTTATCTTCCAGTAAAGCCGGCTCAATTTCTGAGAAAACCATTATTTCTTTATTCTGTAATTGAGGATAGGCAATGCTCAGAAGAAAATTAGCAGTGGTATATTTTCCAGGTATGCCTACTTTTAAATCAGCACTTAAATCGCCTTCAAATTTATTTTTGCTGATAAGTAAGGGGCCCACACCAAAACCTAGTGCGCTACCAGAATCTAATAAAGCATACTGGTTTGCCACATAAGCAAAAGCATGGAAACTAAGTTTTGTAATGTCTAACGCTCCATTTAATGCCTTTTGATTTAAGGTTTCTACATCATCAAATACTACATCGAATGTTAAACCTTCTGTATCAATTTTATTATGAATAAGGGCATCAAAAATAAATGTATCGTTAGGGCAGGGAGAAAAACCAAGTGTAAGTTTCATAGTTCAAAATTAGCTTATGCCTCAAATTTGTTAGTCATAATCAATTCATATCTTCCAAAAACGCAATCGCCCAATCATTTAAGTTTTTTATAGCCAGCCCAATTTGCCATTTATCCCTGTTGCGAGGTTCTACATAATTAGAAATGCTGCGGATTTGTAAACAATCTACATGTTCTTTTTGGCAAGCATACAAAACAGCTGCTCCTTCCATACTTTCTGTTTGTGGGTTTAATCGGTCTATTAAATTCCTGATGTTCTTATCATTGCCGCTTACCCGATTTACAGTAACACCTGTAACCTTCAAAAGATTGGTTTTTATGCTATTTTTAGCTTTGTAGGTGTTTTCTCCAAAACCTAAATCGGTTATGGTTAGAAAATTTTCTCCATCTTCTGCACCAAGTTCGGCAAAGGTATCTTCGGTAATATTTACCAGACTGCCAAGCTCTATAGTTCTATCAAAACTACCGGCAATCCCTAAGTTTAAAACCAATTTATATTTCGATGTTAAATGCTTACCTAATGCAAATGCTGTTGCTACCATACCAACCCCGGAAATTAAAATATCAAAGTTTTTGGCTTCAACAAAATCACCATCATCTAAATTAAAATGTTGGTAAAGAAATGTAAGTTCGGCTTTGGTAGCGGCAACAACTAATGTTTTCATCATGTAAATTTAGCAGATTGTTTCTATTAAAATTTAACCTTTCTTTAGTGTTTAACCATTAAACGTATATTTGCGGTCTATTTCTATAATAATGATTTACATAACAAGAAAAGCATCATTTAACGCAGCACATAAACTAGCCCGACCAGATTGGGACGATGATAAAAATACTGCTGTTTACGGCAAGTGCGCAAACCCAAATTGGCATGGCCATAATTATTGGTTGTATGTAACCGTAAAAGGCGAAGTTAACCCCGAAACAGGTTTTTTGGTTGATTTAAAATGGTTAAAAGACGTAATGAATACTTACGTTGTAGATAAAGTAGATCACAAAAATTTAAATCTTGATGTTGATTTTATGAAAGGTAAGCTAGCATCAACAGAGAACCTTGCAATTGCAGTTTGGGAGCAATTATATACACCAATTGCCGAAAGTGGTGCCATTTTGCATAGCGTTAAAATTTACGAAACAGAAAATAATTTTGTTGAATACTTAGGCTAAACTAAATGGGAAAAGACATTTTAAAAGGCGAATCGAGAGATGGCTATGTAAAAATAGATCGTTATAACGAATCCAAAATTGAAGCTGTAGCAACACATTATAAAGATATTCTTAGTCAGTTAGGCGAAGACCCCGAACGCGAAGGCTTATTAAAAACGCCCGAACGTGTTGCAAAAGCTTTGCAATACCTAACTCATGGCTACGATTTAAAGCCCGATGAAATCTTAAAATCGGCTATGTTTGAAGAAGATTATAGCCAAATGGTTGTGGTTAAAGATATCGAAGTATATTCGATGTGCGAACACCACATGTTGCCTTTCTTCGGTAAAGCCCATATTGCATATATTCCAAATGGCCACATTGTTGGTTTGAGTAAAATTCCTCGTGTGGTTGATGCTTTTGCCCGCCGTTTACAAGTTCAGGAAAGATTAACCAATGAGATTAGAGACTGCATTCAAAACACGTTACAACCAAAAGGTGTTGCCGTAGTTATGGAGTGCAGGCATTTATGTATGGCTATGCGTGGTGTACAAAAGCAAAACTCAGTTACCACAACTTCGGCATTTACAGGTAGCTTTTTAAGCAACGATAAAACCCGAGCAGAGTTTTTAAGGCTGATTACAGCAAGTTTAGATTAACCCCCCAATCCCTCAGGGGGAGTACGGATATTACTATTAATAAATTTAACTAAATATTTCCCCATTTAGGGGATTAAGAGGTATGAAAGCATATATTTTTCCTGGTCAGGGAGCACAATTTGTTGGAATGGGTAAAGATCTATATGAGAACCCAAAAGCTGCAGAACTATTTGAAAAGGCTAATGAAATTATCGGTTTCAGAATAAGTGATATTATGTTTGGCGGCACAGATGAAGAGCTTAAGCAAACAAATGTAACTCAGCCCGCAATATTTTTGCATTCAGTTATTTTAGCGAAGGTTTTAAGTGATAATTTTAAACCTGATATGGTTGCTGGCCATTCTTTAGGCGAATTTTCTGCGTTGGTATCAGCCAATGCTTTAAGTTTTGAAGATGGATTTAAATTGGTTATTGCACGTGCTAACGCGATGCAAAAAGCCTGCGAAGCACAACCTTCTACAATGGCTGCAATTTTAGGTTTGGCTGATGATGTAGTTGAAAAAATATGTGCAGAAATTGATGCAGTTGTGGTTCCTGCAAATTACAACTGTCCGGGACAGCTGGTTATTTCTGGCAGTATCGAAGGAATCGATTTAGCTTGCGCAAAGCTTACTGAAGCTGGTGCAAAAAGAGCACTAAAATTAAATGTAGGTGGTGCTTTTCACTCACCATTAATGGAGCCTGCTAAAATAGAATTACAGGCTGCAATTGAGGCTACAAACATTACTACCCCAATTTGTCCAGTTTATCAAAACGTAGATGCTAAGCCATATACAAACCCTGCTCAAATTAAAGAAAACCTGATTAAGCAACTAACTGGCGCTGTAAGGTGGACACAAACTGTAGAACATATGCTGACAGATGGTGCAACAGATTTTATAGAAGTTGGTCCGGGTAATGTTTTGCAAGGATTGGTAAAAAAAGTTAGCAGAGAAGTTGTAACCAGTAGCGCAACATTAGCATAATTTAAATACTTGCCACACATATGTTGCTGTAATGTATTGTAGTTTTGAGCTTATTGAATGAATATCGATTCGCTCAAAATTAAAAAGATACAAGTAATTTGATTTGTGATGCAGCAATTATCTTTCGCCATTATTTAATATCTTTATCAAACTGATGAAATTGAGCTTTGGTGTAAAAATAAGATTTCTGTTATTCGTTTTAGGTTGCTGCCTTATTGCAACCTCTATTTCGTTAAGCAGATTTACAACTAAAGAAGAACTTTTAGAGCGTGATGCGAAAAAGGTTCAGGAAAATCTTTTAGCCAAAGAAAAAATTGTGGATGATTTTCTATCCAACAAAAAAGAAATTGCTACAGCCAAAAGGTTTCATTTAGATGCACAACCAGCACTCGATTTCTTAAAAAAGTATCGTCCGATAGGAATAAATTTACAAACTTTTCAAAACAATAAACTTAAATATTGGAGCACGATAAAGGTTTCTGATATTAACCCCGCATCGATTAAAGAAGGTAAATCTGTTATCTACCTATCCAACGGAGATTACGAAGTCATAAAGAAAACAGATAAAGACTTCACATTACTTTTTTTAATCTCCATTCAATCTCGTTATGCCGTTCCAGAAAATAAATATTTTAAGAACGATATGGATGGTTTGCTATCCGATTCGAAGATTATAACTGTTTCCTCATACTACGATAAGGATATTTACAGTATCAAGAGCCGCGAAAATATTTTTCTTTTTGGCTTAAAAGTTAAACCAGGCTATGCAGATGATTATTATTCTGATACACAGGTTTGGTTGTTTGTTGCGGGTATCTTATGTATCTGCATGTTTTTTAATTCTTTATGCTCGTACATTGCTCGCCGAGGTTATTTAGTTCTGGGGAGTTTGTTGTTTTTTGCATTCTTTTTAATAGGGCGAATAACAGATGTAAGCTTTGGCTGGTTTAATCATCATTTTCCTTTAGAACTTTTCGATCCCAAAATCTATGCAAACAGCGATTTTATACCTTCGCTGGGTGATTTTTTATTGAATGTTTTTGCTGGTACATGGTGGCTTTTGTTTGTTTATAATCACAAAGAGCAGTATGAATTTCCAGATTGGATTAAGCGAAGTAAACCGATTGGGTTATTTATTCATGTGCTTTTGTTAATTCATATTGCAGCTATAGCATTCTTTGTCGATGATTTATTTTTCGGCCTCATCAACAATTCTAAAATTAATTTCGACATTATAAATATACTTAAGCTAAGCGGAAACAGCTGGGTAAGCATTGTTATTTTATGCCTGGTTTGGTTTCAGATTTATTTAACTACAGTTGTATCCATTGAAATATCTAAACAGCTTAATGTTACCAATAAAGAGCGGTTAATTTTGTTTTTAACAGGATTTGCAGGTGTTTTTATATATAAGGTTTTTACCGATTTTACCGCATTTTTTATAGTGTATGCCTTGGTTCTTTTTATTATTGGTAGAATATCGTACATCAAAAACAAGCATTTTTCAGTTGGCTTGCTTTCCATTCTTTTTTTCTGTTTAGCCTTCAACACTTCCATAAAATACATTAAGTATAAAGATATTAAAGAAAGAAGTGAACGCGAATTGCTTGCCAGAAAAGTACAATCTACAGAAGATCCAAATGCAATTATTGCCCTGAGTAAATTGGAAAGGCAATTGCTAGAAGATGAATTTTTGGTTAAATACTTTACAAATTCAGGCAAGGCCAATTTTGCAGTTTTAAAAAATCACCTAAAAGATTATTTAGATGGATATTTAAACAGGTATGATTACAATATTTATGATTATAACAAATTCGAAACGGCGATAAGTAATTTAGAAGCACAACCTATAGAAAAATACAAAAGGTTAGTAGAATCGGGCTCTGTGAAAATAGAAGCTTCCAATTTCTTTTATCAGGTAAACAATACTTTTGGTTATCAAGATTATTTTGGTATTGTGCCTGTAATTAAAAACAACATTTTACTAGGCACATTAATCATCGAATTGCGTTCCAAACCATACAATTATAATAATCGGCTTCCTGATTTGCTGGCAGAGCAGAAATACAGCAAAGATGAAGAGTTTAAAGACTATTCTATTGCGTTGTATAATGATGAAAAATTACTTAATCAATCAGGCGCTTACACTTATCCGCTAAATGGAAGTAGCTTTAAAGGGAAACTTAATGATTTTGTAACTATCAATGATAAATCTTTAAGTTACAGCCACTTGATTTTTAAGCCAAGTGAACGTAAAATGGTCATAATAAGTAAAGAAAAGGTTGGTTATGTTGAAAGACTTGCCGCACTTTCATTCTTCTTTTTGGTTTTTATTCTCTTCAGCATCATACTTTATGGCTTGGTTTGGCTTGTTAAAAATCTGGATGATGACAGGGTTGGTTGGTTTAGCATCAATCGTTCTTTAATGATTAATGCAAATAAAATACTTTACAAAACACGTATTCAGGTTTCGATTATTTTAACTGTTGTGGCTACTTTGCTTGTTGTAGGCTGGACCACCTATTGGTATATGAACAACGAATACCGCGGACAGCAAAATGTTTTAATTAAAGATAGTATTAGAAAAGTACAGCAGAATTTTGAGAAACAGGTTTTTAATGAGGGTAAAATTAGTACTGACGAAAACGCTGTAGCCGACTTTAATAACTTTGCCGATGTTAATAATGCCGATTTAACGCTTTATGATATAAACGGAGATGTAATCATGACAACCTATCCTAAACTTTATAATTTTAAAATTATAGGGCGTAAAATGGGTCCGATGGCTTACCAAAACCTAAATGGTTTGCAACGTTCAGAGTTTATCAATCAAGATGAAAAGATTGGTAATCTAACTTACGCAGCGGCTTATGCACCAATTAGAAATGCTCAAAATAAAACCATTGCTTACATCGGTTTACCCAACTACTCAAACGAAGATGAGTATAAAGATAAAATTGCCCTTTTTGTAAGTAACCTAATAAATATTTACGCTTTGGTTTTTGTAGCTATAGGTGTTTTAGCCGTTTTTTTAGCCAATCAGATAACAAGCCCATTAACTTTTATTCAGGAAAGCATTAGTAAAACAAAAATTGGGCAAAGAAATGAACCTATTGTTTGGCGCAGGCATGATGAAATTGGTTCTTTAATCAAGGAATACAATAGTATGATTGCCGCTTTAGAAGATAGCGCAACAAAACTAGCCCGCTCCGAACGGGAAAGTGCCTGGAGAGAAATGGCGAAGCAAGTAGCGCATGAAATTAAAAATCCTTTAACGCCATTAAAACTAGGTGTACAATTGCTAGAAAAATCGTGGAAGGAGAAAGACCCTAATTTCGAACTCAAGTTTAATAAATTTAGTAAATCATTTATCGAGCAAATTGATAGTTTATCAAAAATTGCCTCCGAGTTTTCGAACTTTGCTAAAATGCCTGATACAAAGCTAGAGCAAACAGCGATTTTGCCTGTTATAGAACAAGCAAGAGAGGTTTTTAAAAGCATTGAGCATGTAGAGATAAATATTATGAACCGTTCGGAAATTAATGTTTACATACAGGCCGATAAAGACCAGCTTTTACGAACATTTAATAACCTCTTTAAAAATGCGATTGAAGCAAATGATGAAGAGCAGAAATGTTTAATTAGCGTTTTGGTTTATCATGATAATAAAAATGCCTACATCGAAATAAAAGATAATGGAAAAGGTATTCCTGCTATTCTACACGACAAAATATTTGTGCCAAACTTTACAACCAAAACTTCGGGAACAGGTTTAGGTTTAGCTTTTGTTAAACAAGCGGTAGAAAATGCTGGTGGGACCGTTTCTTTTACATCGATAATTGGAAATGGTACAACATTTTACCTAAACTTTCCATTAGTCTAGTTTATTTAAGGTCTAGCTGTGCCTTGCCCATTGTTGTGCCATCGGTATAAAGAATAACCGTATAAATGCCTTTGATATAGGGCTTTGGATTTGCCCAATCGATTGTGTAGGTGCTATTATCGTTATTATAGTCAATAAATATAGAGTGGCTAAACTGCATTTCTTGTCCATCTGCTTCGAATCGATTGCTTTCATCGGCCAGCAAATTTCCGGCCGGGTCAAATACTCTTAAGTAGATATTATGATGACCTTTTTCTGCAAGTTCGTTTGGCGTTACGCTAAAACGGATGCTTAATTTTTGGGCAGCAGATGATTTAGTTACTTCAATTTTCTTACCGCTAGATTTAGTTCTATAAGCAATAATTTCTGCTTTCTGAATTTTCAAAGCCGCAGCTTTTTTTACCTTGGCGTTTAGGTTTGCGTTTTCATTTGCCAAGTTATTGGCTTTGTCGTTCGCATTTCTAATCGAATTTTCAAGACTATCCTTTGTAGATTTCAAAAAAATATTTTCTTTTTGAAGCTGATTAACCTGGTCGTTGTAATTTTTAATGAAAACTTTCAATTCATCAATTTGAATTTGAGCTTTATCTAATTCATTTCTGGTGATGGTTCCTTTTTCAAGCGAAAGTTTTAACTCAGCAATTTTCTCTCTGGCAAGCTTTTGCTCAGCCAATAGTTTCTCATTTAAATCGAGGTTAAGTGCATTTACTTTATCTAACTCTACTTCTATTTTTTCTACCTCAAGCCTAAGTTTATCTTTTTCTGTACTTACCGTAACAAGTTTTTCACCTTGCTGCCGATCTTTAAAAAACAAATATCCGTTTGTGCCAATCAAGGCAGCGATTACAATTATTAGAAAGTAAATTTTATTTCTATCGCCTTTATTAACGTGTTGTGGTTCCATTTTTAATCATGCTCTTTCGTTTCAGTTAATTATACTTTTTGTCTTCATAGGTAAATGGCACTACAATCAAGTATCGAAAAACGTAATGGCAATGAATTTTTTTAAAAAACATATATGAGTTTGTAAAAAAAATCGTTTACTTGCTAATGTTCAAATTGTATTAAAATTTAAACAACTTTACATCCCGAATAAAAAAACAGACAGAAATAATGTTTAAAAACTTCCTATACACACTTTTATCTTTAATTATACTACCTTATATATCAAATGCACAACCAACATCAAAAATTGCACCAAAAAGAGAGTTTAGAGGGGTTTGGATAGCTACATTAAGTAATATCGATTGGCCTTCCAGACCCGGCTTGTCTGTTGATCAGCAAAAACAAGAGCTGATTGGCATTTTTGAAAGACATAAATCACAAGGCTTAAATGCCATTTTATTGCAAGTAAGGCCAGCTGCAGATGCTTTTTATGGCAAAGGTAGAGAACCTTGGAGCCAATGGCTTATGGGCAAGCAAGGCTTAGCGCCGGCAGCAGGTTTCGACCCGTTGGAGTTTGCAATTAAGGAAGCTCATTTTCGTGGAATGGAATTACATGCATGGTTTAATCCGTATCGTGCTAGCATGAATAGTGTAACGCCTTTAAGTGCCGATCACGTTACAAAAAAACACCCTGAATGGTTTTTTACTTATGGAGGGAAAAAACAGTTTGACCCTGGTATTCCTGAAGTTAGGGAATATATAACACAGGTTATTTTAGATGTAGTAAAGAATTACGATGTTGATGGGATTCATTTTGATGATTATTTTTATCCATACCCAATTGAAGGACAAAGGATTAATGACGGAGATACTTTCTACAAAAATCCAAATAACTTTTCTAACATAAAAGATTGGCGAAGAAATAATGTAGATCTGTTAATTAAAATGGTTGATGATAGTGTTCATCACTATAAAAAGTATGTTAAATTCGGGATAAGTCCTTTTGGAATTTGGCGAAACAAATATGAAGATCCGGAAGGTTCTGCAAGTAGTGGCTTGTCTAATTACGCAGAGTTATATGCTGATAGCCGCAAATGGGTTAAAGAGGGTTGGGTAGATTACATCAATCCACAAATTTATTTTACGTTTACCCGGAAAGTGGCTCCTTTTGGAGTGCTTTTAGATTGGTGGAGCAATAACGCTTACGGTCGACATGTTTACATTGGTCAGGCTGCTTACCTGGTAAATTCGAGAGCAGAACTAGCTTGGAGAAATCTATCTGAAGTTCCGAATCAAATCAGAAAGATTAGAGAAAGTACCCGTATCCAGGGAAGTGTCTTCTTCTCTTCAAAATCGTTAAGTACTGTGGCAAGAGCTTTAGGTGATTCTTTAAAAATCGATTTATACAAATACCCTGCTTTACCGCCACAAATGCCTTGGCTTGATGAAACTCCTCCAAACCAGCCATTAGCACTAACTGCTGATGCTTTAAAGGATGGCGTACATTTAAAGTGGTTAATGCCCACAAAGGCGAAAGATGGCGAAACTGCTTCTGGATTTGTAATTTACAGGTTTGTTGAAGGAGAAAAAATATCAATACTCGACCCTAAAAACATTTTAAAGATGAGTTTTGATGATTATCTTACTTTTATTGATACAACTACCGAAAGCGGGAAAAGATATAGCTATTTAGTAACTGCTTTAGATAGATTGAAAAACGAAAGTGAACCAACCGGACCAGTAGGCGTAGAGATACCAATGGCTAAAGAAGATTAATTAGACTTTTATAATGATGTTCTTTTTATACATAATGTACAACAGAACATAAAACCCAAGCACATAAGTTATTGCCCAAACCAGTGAAGCATTTATCGGAGAAAAAAATGGCTCATAGCAAGTTTCATAAAAACGGACTAAAATACCGGTTTTTGTACCATCGGGTTTTGTCACCTTAATTAAATTTAGCACTCTTGGCATTAATCCGGCCAGAAAAAATACGGTAATTGCGTTAACACCATATACTACAAAGGGCGTTGTAAACTTCTTATAGCCTTGAACATCAATAATCCAATAACAAAGCGCCAGAGCAACTGATGCTAAACCGCCAGCATATAAAACGTATGAGCTTGTCCAGAGAGCTTTGTTAATAGGAAAGTGTAAATCCCAAAGTAAACCTAAAACAATGGCTGCAACGCCAGCGCTAAATAACCAGGCAACTTTTGTAGGGTTATCTACATCTTTTCTGCGCATCCAAATTCCAACCAAAATACCAAATAAACAAGTTCCGATAGCAGGAAGAGTACTTAAAACTCCTTCAGGATCCCATGTTTTTGATGATGCCCAAATGTGGGCTTCTGTTAAAACCCCTCTATCAACCCAGGCTGCTAAACTTGTTTCCTTTTCTAAATTTGGGTAACCAATACCTGGTACAGGAATGAAGGTTAGCAATGCCCAATAAACTGCAAGTATGATTATGAGGGTTTTAAAAATCGTTTTTTGCGATGCTTTTAAAAAAATTATACTGCTGATGATAAATACGATACCAATGCGCTGAAGTACGCCTAAGAGCCTTACGGTTTGTAATGCATGGGCAGGATCGTTAAGAAGCTTGCCAAAAATCGCCAAGAAAAACCCTAAAAAGTAAAGGGTTAAGCCACGTTTAATTGCTTTTAAAATAGTTTTTTTATGTGTTGATGGATCTGCTTTGCTGCTACTCATCGCAAATGCTATTGAAACACCAACAATCCACAAGAAAAATGGAAATACTAAATCGGTCGGTGTACAGCCATTCCACTCTGCATGCTCTAAAGGTGCATAAATATGACTCCAACTGCCCGGATTGTTTACTAAAATCATGGCGGCTACCGTTAATCCTCTAAAAAAATCAAGAGAAAGCAAACGTTGTTTGGGTTGGATCATTTAATCGTGGGTTAGATTTCGAAAACTAATTTAGAGTATTGTTTTTGGAAATAGAAACTTCAAAAACTTTTGTAATCGATTTAAATTAAAAATCCTGCTTTGTATTTCCAAAGCAGGATTTTCCTAAATTATAACCTAATCTTCAAACTTCCACCTAACAAAGGCTTCCATCGCTTCGTATTCGGCTAAACCTAAATCATCATAAGCTTTTGCGGTATCGCGATTGCGATCTTCGGCTCTCTGCCAAAATTCTCGTGCATCATCGCCAGGGAAAACAGCTCTGTCTTTTTGACTTTGATGCTTAAAGATAGCATACTTTTTACGCTCCAATTCCTGCGGACTAATCGGCACCGCCATTTCAATCTCGTGTGTTTCAAATTCATGCCATGCACCACGATACATCCACAACCAGCAATCTTTAGCCCATGCTTCTGTTTTTCGCAATTCGGTTAAAGCAGCAAGGATAATGTTAAAACAAACAATATGTGTACCATGTGGATCCTCAAAATCTCCGGCAGCAAAAACTTGTTCTGGCTTAACTTTTTGTAAAAGTTCTATGGTAAGTTCAATATCTAAATTCGTTACCGGATTTTTTTGATTTTTACCACTTTCGTAAAAAGGAAGTGCCTGGAAATGAATGTGATCATCATCCAAACCGCAATAACGAGCTCCTGCAATAGCCTCACCTTTTCTAATTAAACCTTTTACTGTTTGTATTTCTGGGGTATCAACTTGGTTTGGTTTCTTATCATCAATAAAAGTCCTCATCTTTTGATAAAGATCTTTAAGATGAGTATTATCCATTCCCATTTTCTCCGTAAAATCTACGTTAAACTCAACAAAACGTAAGGCATCATCATCCCAAACAGCAGTATTGCCCGATGTTTGGTAAGCAACATGTACATCATGTTTTTGATCTACCAAACGAATAAAAGTACCACCCATAGATATCACATCATCATCAGGATGTGGTGAAAAAATGATTACTCTTTTTTTAGCCGGCTCTGCCCTTTCTGGTCTTTGAGAATCATCAGCATTAGGTTTTCCACCTGGCCAACCTGTAATGGTATGTTGTAATTTGTTAAAAATATGAATATTGATATTATAAACCGGACCCTTTTCGGTGGCCAGTTGAGCCATACCATTATTGTTATAATCGTCTTCAGTAAGTTTTAAAATTGGTTTTTTCAACGTATTGGCCAACCAAATTACAGCTTTACGAATCAAAGCTTCTGTCCAAACACAATCTTTAACCAACCAAGGTGTGTCAAAACGCGTTAAATCTGACGCTGCAGGTGCATCCAAAATAAACTCAACATGATCTGATAGCTGAAGGTATGTTGCCGGTACATCTCCAGAAATTTCACCTTCAACAGCTTTTTTAATAATCGAAGCTTTTTTACGGCTCCAAGCCATTAAAATAATTTCGCGGGCTTTAAAAATTGTACCAATACCCATGGTAATTGCTTTTGTTGGCACAAAAGTTTTACCACCAAAATCACGTGCAGCATCTCTGCGAGTTAAATCATCTAGGGTTACCAAACGTGTTCCAGAGTTTGGTGCAGAACCTGGCTCATTAAAACCAATGTGACCAGTACGACCAATACCTAAAATCTGAATGTCCAGTCCTCCTAAATCGCCAATCTTTTTCTCGTAATCTAAACAAAAGGCTGGTATATCTTCTAAAGCTAAAGTACCATCAGGAATGTGTACGTTGTTTTTGTCGATGTCTATATGATCGAAAAGATTTTCGTTCATAAAAGTAACATAGCTTTGTGCAGCATTGGGCTGCATTGGGTAATATTCATCCAGGTTAAAAGTAATTACGTTTTTAAAACTTAATCCTTCTTCCTTGTGTAGCCTTACCAATTCTGCATAAACAGCAATTGGCGTAACACCAGTAGCCAAGCCGAGCACGGCAGGTGTGTTATTAGCTTGTTTTGTTTTGATGAGTTCTGCAATGCGATGCGCAACATTTACAGATGCAATTTTCGGATTTTCGAACACGCTAACCGGTAGTTTTTCGAAGCGTGTTTCCTCCAGTAGATTTAATCTTGCCATTTTTTTTGTATGGATTATGATGTACGGAGCAGTAAATATAGATAGTTATGCCCGATTTTTAATAAAGGTTATTTACTTTTATTGCAAGTAAATCGCGAAAAACGAATTAAAGGCACAAACAAACGTTTGATCGTTTTTAGAATAATCACTTCAATTATGAATCATCAGATAGAAAAATTGTACAAAAAGGTTAACAAGCAAGAGCGATTAATTATTGGTTTGATGAGCGGTACGTCGATGGATGGCCTAGATATTGCGCTTTGTAAAGTTAGGGGTAGTGGTGCAGAAACCAATATTAAGATTCTAGAATTTAAAACAGGTGAATTTACGGATGACTTTCGGGCTAAAATAAAAGCCATATTTTCCAAAAAAGAAGTCGATTTGCAATTGGTTTGCCTGATGAATGAGCATATTGCCGATGTACATGCAGGATTAATTAATAGTGCTTTGAAAGAATGGGGTTATAAAAATGATGAAATTGATTTTATAGCAAGCCATGGGCAAACCATTTTTCATGCGCCAAAATCGTTACATAAAATAGCAGATTACCCAAATGGCACTTTACAAATTGGCGATGGCGACCATATTGCGGTAAAAACAGGCATTATAACGTTGTCGGATTTTAGGCAAAAGCATTTAGCTGCCGGAGGAGAAGGCGCTCCATTAGCAGTTTATGGCGATTATCTGATTTTCTCAAAAAAGGGCGAAAATAGAATAATGCTGAACATTGGCGGAATTGCCAACTTCACTTATTTGCCTGGAACATTAAACGCCAATGAAATTTTCTCAACAGATGTTGGTCCGGGTAATACCTTAATGGATCAATATGTTCAGCATCACTACAACCTTTTTTATGATAAAAATGCTGAAATTGCTTCATCAGGAATATTAAATAAGCCTTTATTATCTGCTCTGCTTAGCTGCGATTTTTTTGATGTTGGGTTTCCGAAAACCACAGGGCCTGAGTTATTTAATCTCGAATATTTGTTAGCAGCTCAAAGGCAATCATCAACAGAAAATATAAGTAAACAAGATGTTATGGCAACCTTATGCCACTTTTCTGCAGAAACCATAGCTAATGCAATTCAGCGATGTTTTGGAAATGATGCTGCGGCACAGATATTTATGAGTGGTGGCGGTATGCATAACCCTTTACTGGTTAGCATCTTAAAAGCTAAGTTGCCTTATTCCACTTTTCTTACAACGGATGATTTAAACATCAATCCTGATGCGAAAGAAGCTGTGTTGTTTGCAGTTTTAGCAAATGAAACATTGTGTGGAAACCCAATTAACTTTGGAGAAAGACAAGGTGGGCCATCAATATGTATGGGAAAAATTAGTTTGCCCAAATAAAACATTTTGTATATGCGCTATTTTATTAAATTTGCTCTCAATCCTAATCTTTACTAAAATCCTTAATTTTATGGAAAAAATTTACCAAAAATGGTTGTCAAAGTTTCTTTTAATTTTGATGATTCCATTTCTGTTGCTCTTATTAACAGAGGTGGCTCATGCCCAAACCAAACGCTATACCATTAGCGGAAAGGTAACAGATGGCACAACAAAAGACCCTATTCCTGGGGCTGTAGTAAAAATATTAAATACTACATTATCAACCAGTACCAATTCAAATGGAGCTTACAGTTTTGCGGTTGATTTAGCTGCAGGCAAATATCAGGTACAAATATCTTATGTAGGCTATAAAACCATAACGCAAACTGCCGATTTGGGCAGTTCAGACCAAATTCAGGTAAATGGTGCTTTGGGTACTGATGCTGTTGGTTTGGATGAAGTTATTGTTACAGGTACATCTCAAGGTACAACCCGTAAACAATTGGGTAGCTATGTAAGTACCGTAAAAGGTGATGATTTAAATAAAGCACCAAGCGGAAATGCATTGGCATCGTTACAAGGTAAAACACCAGGTGCGCAAATTAGTCAGAACTCAGGCGACCCGGCTGGAGGAATTTCTGTGCGTTTACGCGGTGTTAGCTCTGTAAACTCATCATCAGAACCACTTTATATTATTGATGGGGTAATTGTAAACAACTCTACCACTCGTGTTACCAATACATCAGGAAATTATGATGGTGGAAACTTTGTAGGTAGTATTGGGCAAAACAGAATGGTAGATATTAGCCCGGCCGATATCGATCATATAGAGGTTTTAAATGGTGCGGCAGCTGCTGCAATTTATGGTTCGAGGGCTAATGCCGGTGTAATTCAGATTTTTACCAAACGCGGTAAAACAGGAACACCGCAAGTTAGTTTTAACACAAGCTTAACAATAAGCGAGTTACGCAAAGAAATAGAAGTAAACCAATCGCCAACTAAATTTGGCGGCTCTGTTGATTTGGTAACACAAGATGTTTTAACCCCAACGCTTACTACAACAACACCAGTTACAAGGTATAACTATCAAGATTATATTTTTCATACTGGCATTGGTAGCGATAATTCAATATCTGTATCTGGAGGTAATGATGATACAAAGTTTTATACATCAGCAGGTTATTTCTATAATCAAGGAATAATAAAAAATACCGATTTCACTAGAATGAATTTCAGAGCCAATTTAGACCAGAAAATTAATAAATGGGCTAAATTAACCGCTGGATTTAATTATGTACATAGTGATGCGAATGAAAAACCAGATGGAAATTCATTCTTCTCGCCTATGAATTCGGTAACCATTATCGGTAACTTTCATGATTTATTTACCAGAGATGTTTTAGGTAATTTAAAAGCTGTTGGCGAACGTGGACGAGTTAATCCGGTATCTGTTATTGAAGATATTAAACAGCGCCAGTTTACCAATAGAATTATTGCGAATACAGGTTTAAAACTTAACCCGGTAAAAAACCTTACCATTGATTATACCATGGGCGTTGATAATTCCATCCAAAACGGAACAACGTACATACCTCCGTTTGCCTATAATGTAAGTACGGGTTTTTATGGCGGCGGTCCAACTTTAGATCCATCATTAAATGGCTATGCAAGTGCCGCAAATGCAACAACTACGTTATTTAATAACGAGTTAAATTTCACTTATGATGCTAAAATCTCTGACTTATTAAGCTCTACAACACAGTTGGGCGGTTCTTATCAATACCAGAAAGATCTTTACAGTCTTTTAAATGGTCGTGGTTTGGCTCCTTTTGTAGAAGTTGTAAATGGTGCTAGTACCGTATTGCCGAACGTTGATAGCCGTTCAGAATTCTCAATTAGCGGTGCATACTTGCAACAAAATTTTAAGTATAAAGATCACTTATTTGTAACGGGAGCAATCCGGGTAGATCAATCTACAGTTTTTGGTGAAGACAATAGAACTCAATTTTATCCAAAAGCAAATGTGAGTTATGTTTTATCATCTGCAGATTACTGGAAAAATCTAGGTGTTTCATCTTGGTGGAATGCTTTTAAACTAAGAGCAGCTTACGGACAATCGGGCAATTTAACTGGAATCGGTGCTTACGACCGTTTTAATGTTTATACTCCAAGTGCGTTGAATAGCAGAACATCTTTAACCTCGCCAACAACATTGGCAAATGCTAACGTAAAGCCTGAGCGCCAGCAAGAGTTAGAGGTTGGTACAGACATGTCATTTTTTAACAACCGTTTAGGCTTAACATTTAGCTACTACGATAAAAGTGTTAAGGATTTACTATTAGGTGTTGTAATTGCACCAACAACCGGTTTTTCTAGTCTATTAGACAATATCGGAGGAAAGCTTAAAAATAAAGGCATCGAGTTAATGCTTACTGGTGTACCTTTAAAAACACAAGATTTTTCTTGGACGACAACCGTAATTTTCAATAGAAATAGAAATAAAATTGTTGGCTCTGGAGCACAGAGGTTAATATCTACCAATGCTGGTGCACCAGTTTCAATAACAGATGGCTATCCGGTTGGTGTATTTTACGGAACTTTCTTCGCCAGAAATCCTGATGGAAGTTTATTGTTAAATGCTCAGGGAATTCCACAAACGGAAAGAGGAGCACAAAAATCAGCAACTGAATTTGAAACGCAAAGAACCAACGGACAGCCATCGGGCACCGTTTTACGTAAAGTATTAGGCGATCCGAATCCAGATTATACAGGGTCATTCGTAAATGATTTTACCTATAAAAAGTTAAGCTTGCACATACAATTAGATGCAGTACAAGGTGGTGATGTTTGGAATGCCGACTGGAGAACCCGTCAAGGTGTTGGAAATGGAAAGGTTGCGGAAGCAGAGCAACTTGGACAATTGCCTAGAGGTTATGTAGCCGGTGTCTATAATGTAGAAGAATGGCGTATCGATGATGGTTCATTTGTTAAATTAAGAGAGGTTTCATTAAGCTATAGTATTGGGCAAGTGAAGTTTATTAAAAACTTAACAGTTAATTTAAGCGGTAGAAACTTATTTTCTTGGGATAATTACAAAGGTTACGACCCAGAGTTAAACTCTGGTGGGCAATCAACAATCTTAAGAAATATCGATTTTGGTTCTGTGCCAATTCCGCGTACTTTCTCTTTAGGTTTACAAGCAAGATTCTAATATTAAAACTTAATTGTTATGAAAAATTTGAAATCAAAATATATAGGGTATGCATTCCTGTTTACATCAGTTACATTTCTAGCTGCTTGTACTAAAGAATACCTAAACCCAAATGCCGCTACTAGTGGCGATGTGTTAACGTCGGCTAAAGGACTAACTGGTGTTACCGTAGGTTTGCAAAAAAATTACTCTACCACCAGGGCAGGAGTATTATACGCTTCAATAACCTTAAACGGATTAACAACCAACGAATTAATATCAATTAATACAGGTAATACAAACGAAGAAAGATTAGTTGCCGGTGGCGTACAGGTTGATGGTACCAATACTGTATTGTTGAGTATTTGGGCTACATCAAATAAGATTATTTACGATGCAGACAATGTAATTAGCAATGCCGCAACCCTGCCAGATAAAAATTATGCTGCAGGTTTAATAGCGCATGCCAGTATTTTTAAGGCATTGGCTTTAGGTAACTTATCCGAATATTGGGAAAGAGTACCCGCTAGTACAGGGCAAAATGTTTCTTTTATTTCAAGGGTAGAAGGTTATACTAAGGCAATTGCAGTAATTGATAATGCTTTATCTGTAATTTCAGCAAATCCTATAAGTACGGCATTCTTTAGTAACATTCCATCTGGTATTGATATTCCAAATACTTTGAATGCGCTAAAAGCTCGTTACGCATTATTTGCTGGCAACTATCCTTTAGCATTAACAAGTGCAAATCTGGTTGATTTAACAAAGCGTTCTACATTTACATATGATGCGTTAAATTTGAATCCTATTTTTGAAATCGCAACATCAACCAATAATGTTATACAACCTAAAAATTTAAGTTTAGGGCAAACCGGTGTTTATGTGCCAGATGCTAACGATGCCAGAATTCCTTTTTACACAGTAGTTAATACAACAGTTCGCATCAACGGTTTTGGAGCATCAACTTTTGCTCAAATCCCGGTTTATTTACCAGGAGAAATAACACTTATTAAAGCAGAAGCTTATGCTCGTCAAGCTACACCAAATTTAAACGGTGCTTTAACTGAATTAAATAAAGTTGTTACTAAAACAGCTGCTGCAGATCCTTTCGGAGTAGGTGCCGCTTTGCCTGCCTTAAACGGAACCTACACACAAGCAGAACTGTTTGATTTGATCTACAAACACAGATGTATCGAACTCTTTATGTCGGGTTTAAAGTTAGAAGATATGCGAAGGTTTAATCAACCACTTGCTGATAGAAAGAGGAATTTCTTCCCTTACCCATTTCAAGAACGCGATAATAATCCTAATACACCTGCCGATCCGGCATTTTAAACAAAAAAATGGTTCCGACTTTACGCCGGAACCATTTTTAATTATAGGATGTTCAAACTTTTTATTTTGTATCCAGAAAGTGCTTCATCAGCGGCATCCAATTCGGTAACCAAGTAGCTGATGCTTTCGATGGCACAAACCTTTAATCGCAACGCAATATCTAATTTCTCAGATATACATAGTACAGCCGATTTTTTAGAACAGGCCAACATAGCTTTTTTTAACTGGTTAATTTCCCAATCTGTATCGGTTAAACCTTCTTCCGGATGGATGGCACTTGTTCCCATTAAACATAAATCGGCTTTAATTTCCGAAAGCTGAGTAATTACATGTCCGCCGTAAGTAATCTGCGAATTTTTTGAAAAAAGACCACCGATTAAAATAACCTCAATATTATTATACTTTGCCAATTCTACAGCCACCAATGGGCTTATGGTAAAAAAGGTTGCTTCGATAGCCTCAGGAAGTTGCTTTACAAATTCTAAAATGGTAGTTCCGCCACCCGTTAAAACAACCATTCCATCTTTAATTAGGTTGGTTGCTTTTTTAGCGATGATGATTTTGCTATCTCTGGCATACACAGTACTATCATCAAATGAAGAATGATAAGATTTCGATAATGCACCTCCATGAACCTTAAAAAGCAATCCTTGATCAACCAATTCTTGCAAATCTCTTCTAATGGTATCTTCAGAAACATTTAATAATTGAACTAAATCAGAAGTTAGCACCCGGTTATGAAGATTAATTTGGCGCATGATGAAATCGTGCCGTTCTTTTTTGAGCATATAGGTTTGGTTTACACGAAAGTAAAAATTATTTTCAAAATTGTGCGTGTTTTTGCGGTTTTGTGCAATTATATACTGTTGGTTGTAAATAAAATAGTTACTTGTTTGTTCTTTTATTGAAAAACATTTATGATATTAGCCTAATATTAAATAACATGCGGTATTTTGCGTGTTTTTACAAGAATCAACCCAAACATCAAACAACTAAACATTTTACTAACCTTATTGGCAGTTTATGAAAAAAAAGTTACTCTTAATTTTTATCGGTACGTTTTTGTTGTTGGCTCATGCCATAGCGCAACAAATAACCGTTACCGGTAGGGTTACGTCATCCGACGGACCAATACCGGGTGTTTCTATTAAAGTTAAAGGAAGCACGGTAGTTTCTCAAACAAATGGAGATGGTACTTATTCCATCAAAGCATCAAAAACAGATGTTTTAACGTTTTCTTATATTGGTTATGCAACCGTGGAAAGAAGCGTTGGTGTAAATACAGTTATTAACGTGGCATTACAATCTGATGCAAAAGGATTGGATGAGGTTGTGATTACTGCGTTAGGTAATACAGTCAAAAAACGTGAGTTGGGAACATCTCAACAAACGGTATCTGGTGCTGCAATTGCTGGTACACAAAGAGAGAACTTCATTAATTCCCTTCAAGGGCGTATTGCAGGCGTTGAGGTTACAAGTTCTTCTGGCGTACCAGGTGCATCTTCATCAATTACAATTAGAGGTGTAAGTTCTATTAGTGGCAGTAATCAGCCACTATTTGTGGTAGATGGTTTACCAATAGATAATAAGACTCTGAATACAAGTGCATTTTATTCAGATAATAGTTCAACTACTGCGTTTTCCAATCGAGGTGTTGATTTTACCAACCGTGCAGCCGATATTAACCCAGAGGATATTGAAAGTCTTGTTGTTTTAAAGGGTCCGGAAGCAGCAGCGTTATATGGAATTGATGCCGCCAATGGTGCAATTGTAATTACAACGAAGCGTGGTAAATCAGGTCAAGGATCAATTAATTATAGCAATAGTTTTCGTATAGAAAAAACCAGTGCCAAACCAGAAATTCAAGGCGTATATGGATTAGGTACAAATGGTATTTCTGGACCAGGCACACTTCAATATTTTGGACCTGCTTATGCGCCTGGTACAGTTTTATACGATAATATTGATGGTTTTTTTCAGACGGCACTTACTCAGAAACATAATCTATCTTTCGATAGGGGTGGTCAAGACATGAGTTACAGGATCTCTACATCATATACAGCACAAAATGGAGTCGTTCCAAATTCTAATTACGATAGGTTTACTTTAAATGGATCTACTAACGGCAAGTTGAATGATTGGATGAAGGTTGATTTGTCCATGACTTACACTTATGCTTTGAATAATCAACCTTTTAAAGGATCTGGAGGTCCGTTAATTGGATTGCTTTTATGGCCTCAAGAAGATGATGCGAGAAACTATTTAACGGCTGCAGGTACGCGTAGGAGATTTACAACTGCCACAGATTTAACATCAGAGATTGAAAACCCATACTTTAACGTAAATAAGAATAAAATTAATTCTATTCAAAATAGGATAACTTCAAATTTTGGCTTTACAATTACGCCAGTTAAGTGGCTTAATCTAAAATCAAACATTGGTTTTGATGTATATTCTAACAAAAATTTATTGCTGAGTCACCCAGAAAGTTCTAGAGGGTTTAATAAGCAGGGAATTATGGATGTTGCAAATGACAATACCAGAAATATTAACGTTCAGAATTTACTGAATTTAACCAAGCAAAAAATAACCTCTGATTTGTCTTTCGATGCTACGTTAGGTAATGCAATACAAGACTTAAGATCTACTATCGATGCTCAGTATGGAGAAGGCTTTTTAGAGCCTAACTTCATCTCTATCAATAATACTACAACGACATTGAGAAATGCAAAATCTTCTATTTCGCAAAGAAGATTATTCAGTTTGTTTGGTCGTGCAACTTTAAGTTATAAAGATTATTTATATATAACCGCTACTGGTAGAAATGACTGGACATCTACTATTCCAATCGGGGCTAATTCATTTTTCTATCCTTCTGTATCTGGTAGTTTTATATTTACTGAAGTTCCTGCTTTTAAAGAAGCTTTAAGTAGTGTGTTTACTTCAGGTAAATTAAGAGCTGCTTTTGCTAATGTTGGTAAAGATGCCAGACCTTATAGTTATGTTCCTTCATTGGAAAGTAAAGCAACTGTTGGTGGAGGATTTGGTTACGGTTTTACTGGGCCAAATTTGGCTTTAAGGCCGGAGTTTGCAAGTTCCTACGAGGTAGGAACAGAATTGGCATTTTTTAAAGATAGATTGGGATTAGATTTTACTGTTTATCGTAAAGAAACTTCCGATCAGATTGTTAACGATATTAGAGGTAGCTATGCCACTGGATATGTTTTATTCAATTTAAATGGAGCTAAAACCAGAAATGAAGGTATCGAAATAACCTTACGTGGTACGCCGATTAAAACAAATAACTTTAGCTGGAATGCCCTGGTAAATTTTGAAAGTGCAAGAGCTACCGTTATAAGTTTACCAAATGAACTTCCTGAATCTTATGTTTCTGATACCAATGTATATGGAACAATTAGAAATGGTACAACTCCTGGTTATTCTACAAGATCTTTAACAGGAACATTCTATTTAAGAAATAATAATGGAGATATTTTAATCAATCCAGTATCTGGATTGCCAGTTAGATCATCGGTTGTTATTCAAGGCGCTGGAAAGGGGTACGACAGACAACCAGATTTCTCTATTGGTATCAACAACACTTTCACTTATAAAGACTTTGCATTGTCATTCTTATTGGATATTAGAAAAGGAGGCGATGTGCTTAATGCTACACAAAGTTTTCTTACACAAAGAGGCTTAAGTACCATGACACTGGATAGGTTAACTCCAAGAATTGTTACAGGTGTTATTCAAGATGGTAAAGAAAATAGCTCAAATCCAACAATCAATAATATTTCAGTCACTCCCTTTTACCAAAATGCTTATTATACAACTTTAAGTGAAGAGCTTTTTATCGAGAAAGATATCAACTGGATAAGATTAAGGGATGTTACCTTACAATATCGTTTATCTCAAAACTTATTAAAACGCCAAAAATTTGTTAAGAGTGCAAGCATCTTTGTAACCGGAACAGATTTATTCTTAATTACAAATTATTCGGGGCTCGATCCCGTTGTGAATGGAAACACAGCTGCAGTTGGTGGTTCTGGTGCTTCTGGGATTGATTATGGTAATTTCCCAATACCAATAGGATTAAACTTTGGCGTTAAAATTGGTTTATAATAAGGAGAAATAAGAAATGAAAAAATTATATATACTATTAATATTAGGAAGTCTTATTTCCACAAGTGGTTGTAAGAAATTCTTGGATGTAAATACAAATCCCAATGCACCACAATCGGTAGAAGCCAATTTATATTTATCGCCAATGCTGCATTGGATGGCTTCAGCACCCCAATTTGATGGAATTTATATTGGGCGCTATACCCAGAATTTAGCCTCTACAGCTACCCAAGATATTTGGGAAAGGCATGGCAATAATCAAGCGGGTACAGCACCTGATCAGGGTGCTCAGATATGGAGAGCCACTTATTTTGATTTTGGGCAAAATTTAATCGATATGACGAATAAGGCAGAAAGTCAGCAACGTTGGGATTTATTAGGTGTAGCGCAAATTTTAAAGGCATGGGGATGGCTTACTGCTACGGATGCCAATGGTGAAATTATTATTAAAGAAGCATTTGACCCAAATAAAACTTCTTTCAGTTATGATACACAAGAATTTGCATATCAAGAAACATTAAGATTAATTGATGCTGCTATAGCCAATTTAAGGAGAACAGATGGAGCAGTAAACGATGCTTATTTAGGTAAAACGGATTTTGTTTATAGAGGTAACCGTGCTCTATGGATTAAATTTGCTTATGGCTTTAAAGCAATGGTTTTAAATCATTATTCTTATAAAACATCACTTTACAAACCAGATGATATTATTGCTGCAATTGATGCCTCGTTTGCTGGGAATGCTGACGATGCTTTAATTCCTTATGCGGGAACAGCAAACGATGATGCCAACTTTTTATCAGCAACAAGAAATAACATAGGCACACTAAGGCAGACGAAATTTATCCTTTCATTACTGGATGGTACCACATTTACGGGGGTCGTTGATCCAAGATTATCCAGAATGCTTGCTCCATCTCCAGATGGATTATATCGTGGTCTTGAGCCAACTTTAGGGATAGGAGCATTAACTGCAGCCCAACAACCATTAAATCTTTGGGGCTACGCTTCTCAAGCAGCTGCAAATGCCTCAGCCACTACACCTGCTAGGTATTTATTTGCACGTAAAAATAAGTTCCCAATCATGACTTATTCCCAGTTGCAGTTCATTAAAGCTGAAGCCGCATATAAAAAAGGGGATAAAGCAACTGCTTTAACGGCGTACAGAAATGCAATTTCAGCGCATTTTGACTTTGTAAATGCAAGAAATACTGATGATGGACAAACTCCAACTCAAATAAGTGCAACGGAAAAAAGTGCTTACCTCGCATCGCCGCTTATTATACCAGTAAATTCAAATGATTTGACACTTTCACAGATTATGTGTCAAAAATATATTGCGCAATGGGCATGGGGTCATTTAGAACAATGGACTGACCTTAGAAGATACCATTACACAGATAAGGATCCAGTTACGACAAATCAGGTGTTTATAGGGTTTACTATTCCTACAGTACTTTTTCCTGATAATCAAGCTAAAGTGGTTCAAAGAATGCGTCCTCGATTTAATTCAGAATATGTTTGGAATAGAGTTGGGCTTAGTGCGATTGGTGGTTTGGCAACTGATTATCAAACTAAAGAAATGTGGATAACAACGCCTCAATAATTTAATTATGAAAAGAAAATACATCATATTAGCAGTAATACTGTTAACTACAATAATTTATTCTTGTAAGAAAAACGCTGTTCAAGAAATTTCAGCACCGATATCTGGAGCACAATTAAAATATTTTAATTTCGCACTAAATGCTCCAGTTGTTAATTTTTATGCTGGAAGTACAAAAGTTACAGCTGCAAGTTCTACCACGGGTGTAGAAAGTGGAACTTCTGGAGTTGCGTTTTCAAATGTTTATCCCTCAACGAACGCATATGCTATTATTGCCCCAGGAACTTATGATTTTATGGCACAACGCCCTAGCACAGCTGCGGCAGATCCTAATCTGGTTATTGCCACTTTAAACAAACAGGTGGCTGAAGGCAAAAATTACTCTATATATTTATCGGGTCTTTATAACACCACAACTAAAAAAACGGATGTATTTGTGATTGATGATGTGCTGCCCGCTATCGATACATCTGGGGCTTATGTACGTCTTGTTCATGCTTCTTACAATGCAAATCCTTTTGATTTGATAATGAAAAATACTACAAGTTTGGTAGAAACCACTGTTGCAACAAATGTAGCTTATAAAAGTGCTTCAAATTTTGTTAAGGTGCCACAGGGTGTTTACGATTTAATATTAAGGTACACTGGTACAGCAACCAATATTGTAATTAGAACTGCGATAAGTGTTACGAAATCCAATACATATAGCTTTAGTTTAAGAGGAGATATAACATTGCCTTACACGGGTACTGCGGTTAACCGGCCAGTTATTGATAATACACCTAATCGGTAATTGGAGTATATGATTTTAAAGCCTCGGATTGATCCGGGGCTTTTTATTAAAAGTAGATTAAATAGTCATTTAAAATATAAAACTATTACAATTTATTGTAATAGTTTTATATTTTAAAATCTATCTAAACTTAAAATTATGAATTTTAGAAAACTATCCCAACTTGGAGTAGCTTTTGCGGTTCTATCTTTAAGTACTAGTGCTTACGCAATTCCAACTCCTAAAAATCGAACATCTATTAATGCATTAGCGTTGGTAGAAGACGCTACTTACAATGTTTCATATGATTCTTTTGTGTTAGGCGCATTGCCTCTTTGGATAAGTAGATCATTTGATGATGGACCTAAGCACATCCTATTAAGGATACAATTTGAAGGGTCACCTTCTGTTTATGAGATGGTCGATTTTGTAGATGGAACCGAATTGCAGATTACCTATAATCAATACGCAGGACCAGGCTTTGTTGAGGTTAGTATTGAATCCATTACTCCATTTTAAAAATAATGCCTTTGAGAGTTTCAAAGGCATTATCTTTTGTATCACCTTACAAAATCTTAAATCCTAAACTCAATTGAAATAAGTTAGGGGTTTGCTTGTATTTTTCGCTTTTACTAATATTTGTTAAACCGGCTTCATAACGTAAATCAACAGAAATAGAACCAACATCTACACCTGCACCTGCTTGTAATCCAAAAGCCTGGTTTTTGTAGTTGTCAAAATCTGTTGCTTGTTGGTAAGCCGAGCTAAAGGTAGAACTATCATCTAAAATTAATGATAAAACTGGTCCGGCCATAACGCGGATATTGTAATTCTTACTTCCAAATTTTGTTCCTAATAAAACAGGAACATCTAATGTGGTAAATTTTACTTTTCCTTCGGCGGCGATTTCGGTATTGCTGTTATTGGTAAAGCTTATAAATTTATTGCCTTTGCTACCAATGTAGGCTTCGGGTTGTACATAAAAGCTAGCACCGCCAATTCTGGCCCATGCGCCAACTTGGTAACCTAATCTGTTTTCTTCGCTTGCAAAATCGGCATCAATTTTAGCAAGATTTACGCCCGCTTTAATGCCGAGATTAAAAGTTTGTGCCTGTGCACTTGCCCAACTTATGGTTAGGAAAGCAATAGAGAAGATAATTTTTTTCATCGTGTTTAAGTTTTTAAGGGTTTTTCAATATAACGCACATTTAACAGAATTATCATATACTGCCAAAATCTATTTAACCTTGCAACAAAATTGTATAAAAAAGATGTCAATCAGCGATAATATTTTTACTTTTGTTTCAAATCAATACAACGATGGCAAATTTTCAATTAACAAAAGATAACGCAGAAAAAGTTAAAATTAAGTTTTTTAGAAAATACCGCGATCTTGTTAATCAACCTTTAGATTTTACTCCAGGAAACGAAGATAAATTAGTAGATGATATTATGCGTTTGGTTAAACGCAATCGTACTTATGTAGAATTTACCCTTCAAAAAGCCCTTGCTGATACTAAAGGCAACCGACTTTAATCTATTATTTTTCCATTTTTTTATTTTTGCTTATCTGGATTTGTGCATTGATGGTAACATTAACAATTCCTCGTCTATTTAGCAGATTAGCCTGTTTTTAATCTTTATCTCTTTTTGTACATTTACGCTGTACAATTCAATAATAAATCTCGAAGCAGGATTTCAATTTTGCCAGCAGATTTCAAATTCAACAAGGGATGAAAAAAATTAAATATTTAATTATTACGGCAGTTTCTGGAATTGCTATTTTATCCTTTTCTTTTAAAGAAGATTTATTTCTGGTTTCGAAAAACCTCGACATTTTTGCTTCGCTCTACAAAGAAATCAATATTAATTATGTTGATGAAACCAGTGCGCCCGAATTAATGAGAACCGGAATTGATGCAATGCTGGAAAGTTTAGATCCATATACAGAATACGTTCCTGAATCGGAAATTGAAGATTATAAACTAAAATATGTAAGCACACAGTATGGCGGTATTGGCGCTGGAACTGTAATAATTGATGGAAAACTTTTCGTTAATGAAGTAAGCGAAGGTTATGCCGCTAATAAATCTGATGTTAAAGCTGGCGATCAAATCATCAAAATTAATAATATCGAAATTAAGGGAAAGGAACGTGGGCAAATTAGTCAGCTCCTCCGCGGACCAAAAGGAACGGCTGTAGATTTAACCATAAACCGAGATGGCAAAGAGCTGGTTAAGAAAATCATCCGTGAGGAAATAAAACAGCCAAATGTGTCTTATTTTGGAATGGTTGGTGATGGTGTTGGATATATTAAATTGGATAAGTTTTTGGAGAATTCTGGACAGGAAGTTAAAGATGCTTTATTGACTTTGAACAAAGAAAATCCAAAAGGTATAGTACTCGATTTACGAAATAACGGGGGCGGCATATTGCAAGAAGCCGTAAAAATTGTAAACCTTTTTGTTAATAAAGATTTGCTGGTTGTAACTCAAAAGGGCAAAAATGCCGAGAAAACCATATCATATAAAACACAATTTCCACCAGTTTCAATGGCTGTTCCACTGGTTGTTTTGGTAAATAATAATTCAGCTTCGGCTTCAGAAATTGTTGCCGGCTCACTCCAAGATTTGGATAGAGCTATTGTAATTGGTCAACGCAGTTATGGTAAAGGATTGGTACAACAAACTTTCAATTTGCCTTACAACAGTTTGGTAAAAGTTACGGTAGCCAAATATTACACTCCATCGGGTAGATGCATTCAAAAACTCGATTATAGCCACAAAAATGCTGATGGTGTTGCAGAACGTTTTGCCGATTCCACCATAACGATGTACCAAACTAAAGCTGGCAGAAATGTTTATAGCGGCAATGGCGTATATCCTGATATAGTTGTTGAAGCGGCAAAATTGAGCCCTATAACCATAACGATGTTAAATAAAAGCATGTTTTTTAACTATGCAAATCAATATAAAAAAGACAA
Organism: Pedobacter lithocola; assembly: GCF_042650845.1. NCBI lineage: Bacteria > Pseudomonadati > Bacteroidota > Sphingobacteriia > Sphingobacteriales > Sphingobacteriaceae > Pedobacter > Pedobacter lithocola. The sequence goes on from NZ_JBHSBW010000011.1 coordinate 139,906, forward strand.
GCCTAGTGTAGCATCAGCCAAAACATTTCAAATTACAGATGCCGATTATGCGGCTTTTGCAAATTCACTTGCAGATAAAGATTTAAGTTATCAAAGCCGAACAGAAAGATTACTGACCGAGTTGCGCTACGAGGCAGATAAGGAAAATAAAACTGCTGAAGTTAAAGCCGATTTGGAAAGCCTTAAAAATAAGCTAACTTCTGCTAAAAAAGCTGATTTGGCAAATCATAAATCAGAGATTAAGCGAGTTTTGGAAACTCAAATTGTGAGTCGATATTTTTATGAAAAAGGGAGAATTGAACAGAGTTTCCAATACGATAAAGAACTAAATGCTGCTAAGTTGGTTTTTAATAATCAGCCTCAAATGCTAGCCATTTTAAAAGGCGATGGCAATTATAAGGTAATTGGTAAACCTGTTAAAGAAAGCACAACTATAGATTAGCAGCAATAAGCTGTACTCAAGTTTGGTTAATAATTTGCTAATTTATTTTTCTTCGGATAGATGTAAATACCAAGAGAGAATACATAATCAATTCGCATAAATCATCCTTTGAAATCAAATTTTTCAAACCGCTTCTTATTCTTTTACGCTATAATTTCCTTTCTTTGTGGGCTGTAACAAACCTAATTTTTAATGAGAAATATTTTAATTATCCTGCTTGTATCCTTTCAGTTTTTCGCCCATGCACAACAACGTTATGAACTTAATTCGGGATGGGTTTGCGCCAATGTTAAAGATGTAAATGCTAATGGAAGTCAGATTTCAACCAAAAGTTTCGCTATAAACAACTGGATGACAGCTACCGTTCCGGGTACAATTTTAACCACCTTATTAAACAATAAAAAAGTTCCAGATCCTTTTTACGGTATGAATAATGAGCGGATTGCCGATGTTTATAAAACCGGGAATGCTTATTACACCTATTGGTTTGTTAAAGATTTTGATGAAAAGGCGATTGGAAACGAACAAGTTTGGTTGCAATTTAGAGGCATAAATTATAAGGCTGATGTTTTTTTAAATGGTAAAAAAATTAATTCGGCAACTATTGAAGGCATGCATTTGCGTAGCCATTTCAATATCACCAAACTGCTTGCCGCTAATGGCAAAAACAGGTTGGCTGTTATTGTTCATCCACCAGATTTTGTAGGCAACCCGAATGGCGGGCAAGGTGGCGATGGAACTATTGCTAAAGGATTAACTACACAATATACCGCCGGATGGGATTGGATTCAACCCACTCGTGATAGAAATACCGGTATTTGGGATAAGGTTACGATAGAAAAAACACAGTCAGTAAACCTTCAAAATCCACATGTAATTACTTTAGTTCCGGGCAAGCGTTTAGCCGATGGTAAACAGAAACCGGCAACTTTAAAGGTTTCGGTAGAAGTAGAAAACCCTTTAGATAAAGCCATATCAGGTACTTTGCAATATCAATTTGACGGAAAAACCATTCAAAAATTAGTTAGCATTAAGCCGAATCAAAAAACCGAGATTAATTTTGATGATTTGACAGTTCAAAACCCAAAACTTTGGTGGCCGAATGGTTATGGTGAACATTATTTGTACGATTTGAAAATTAAATTTATTAGTAATGCTAAAGTATTTGATGAAGAAAAGTTAAAAGTCGGCATTCGCCAGATAGACAACATTTGGAATGAGCAAACTAGAAGTATGGGTGCTTACGTTAACGGACAGAAAATTTTTATTAAGGGTGGAAATTGGATTATATCGGATGCAATGCTTCGTTTTACAGATGCCAGATATGATGCAGAAGTTCGTTACCATAAAGACATGAACCTAAATTTAATTCGAATTTGGGGTGGGGCAATTTTGGAAAGACCAGAATTTTACAACGCATGCGATAAATATGGACTTTTAGTTTTTCAGGATTTTTGGTTCAGCGGCGATTGTAACGGAAGGTGGATTGACCCAATGAAGAAGGATGATCAATGGGCAAGAAGAAAGTATCCCGACAACCATAACTTGGTTTTAACCGCAATTGAAGATCAGGTAAAAATGATCAGAAATCACGCTTCATTGGCATTCTGGTGCGGTGGCAATGAAATTACGCCGCCTGAAGATATTTTACAGCCACTAAAAAATGATATTTTGCCTCGTTTGGATGGAACGCGAATTCTCTATGATTTTTCTAACAGTGATGAAATGTCGTTCAATAGCATTGGAGGTAATGGCGATGGTCCATACGGAATACAAAATCCATTAAGCTTTTGGGCAAACAAAACTTTCCCTTATAATTCTGAAGTTGGTTCGGTAGGTGTGGGCGATTATGAATCTTTAGAACGATTTATCCCGAAGGAAAACATGATAGCGCCACAGTTTAAAGAAAAGCCAGATTCTGTATGGGATTATCATAAATACATTGGCTATGACGAGTACATAAATCCTTATGGAAAAGCGAAAGATGCTAAAGATTTTGCCATGAAAGCTCAGTTGGTAAATTACGACCAGTACCGGGCTTTGATGGAAGGTTTTTCATCGCACATGTGGGAATGGTACACCGGTTCAATCATTTGGAAAACGCAAAACCCTTGGACAGCAATGCGAGGCCAAATGTATGATTATTATTTAGACCCAAATGCCTGTTTATATGGTTTAAGAAAAGGGAGTGAGCCACTTCATATCATGATGAACCCGATTGACAGCATGGTTACTGTAGTAAATAATGGCTTTAAAAATTTAGACAATTTAATGGTGCAGGCAAAAGCTTATGATATGGATGGAAAGGAAAATTTTTATTCTCAGGTTTTCAATTCAATAGGTGCTTCATCGGTTCGAAGGTTTTTTCCTTTAAATGATTTTTTAAAAAAATTAGATAAAAAAGAAGGTGTTTTTGTTTCGTTAAGATTGTTGAATTTAGAACAGAAAATCTTGAGTGAAAATTTATATTGGCTTCCTGCAAAAGATGGAGAATATAAAGGATTGCAAAAAATGAAAGCTGTATTACCAAAAATCGAAGCAGTTGAGAAGATTAAAGGAAAAGTTTTGGTTACCATCACAAATGAAAATAATAACCCAGTAGCATTTTTTAATAGGATTGCATTAATTAACGCTAGTACTGGTAAAAGAATACTTCCAGCGTTTTATAATGATAACTACATAAGTGTTTTGCCTGGAGAGCATAAAACAATTACAGTAGAATATAACGGAACAGAAAAAACAGCACTTGAAGTTTATGGCTGGAACGTAGAACGCACAAGAGTAGAGATTAATTAATTGTTTCTGCAATTTGTCACGTTGGGCTTGTCGAAAAGTTTAGTTTCAACTGTTAAGTCCTTCGACAAGCTCAGGATGACATGGCGTGTAGGCCATGCCTTAAGTAATACATTTTATCATGCTCGGTTTGTGGCGGTAGCTACCCCTGAATCTGTTTGATTAGATTTACGTTGGTTAGACACCAGCTAAGAGTTGACTTAAATAAACAACCCATTGTATCTGAATTCGCTCTTGTAAGGTTCAAGATATATAATCTAGATAGAGTAATAGTTCAGCACTGCCTTTAAGGTTTCATACCAAAAAAACTTTTTTGACTATAAAAAAACCTTAGAAATAGAACGGAAAGAAATTTTTCATAACAGAAGGGTAAACACGGCTACAATTGACAATGATATACTGAACTTTAGCTTCCAAAATAATTTAAAGCCAGTTTATAAATATGCCCAGCTTTCCAAAAATTCTAAGACATCTCACTTAACTACCACTGAGCGAATGCCCTGTTGAAAATATCTTCTGTAAGCTGCTTATTAATGGCCTCGATGGCTACAGGCTGAAGCGATTGTATGGATGCGCCATTTAGGGGAAAATCGTAATATCTCGAAAAACTCTCTTCAAAGCTTTCTTTATCATGCCCTTTTATATTGTTAATGTACTTTACAGCTACGGTTATAGTTAAGCGGTTATTTGAAGCTGTTGGCGTACTGCTTGATGTTAAAGCCACCGGCCTGATGTCGTACCCGGTAATTCTACCTTCAAAAATTGCATCGCCGTCGCTTGGTGTAATGCTTAATCGCGTTTGACTACGAATTCGAGATTTAACAGCCTCGGTAAACTGCTGACTTAAAGTTGGGATTACCAACTGCGCACTGTTTTCGAAAAAACGTACGGTTACCGTTTTCATTTCAGGCGGAATGGATGCTCCACTAAAAGTATAAGCACAAGAACTTAATGCAGCAACAATTAAAAATGCAAATATCTTAATCTTCATAAAATGTTTATAAACTCAATTCTTTAATCTTACGGTAGAGCGTACGTTCAGATATTCCCAATTCTTGAGCAGCAAATTTTCGTTTTCCTTTATGTTTCTTTAAGGCTTTTTTTATCAAGTCAGATTCTTTATCAAATAAGGATAACGATTCTTCCACCTCTTCGGCATCGTGAGCAAAATTATAATCTGCGTTATTAGCGCTATTGTTATTTGCATTTGCGGTTGGCTGTTGTATGGTAAAACCATGCTCTTGCCCGGATGGCAACTCAACATCTCTATAAAGTTGGTTAATATATTGAGGGTTATCGGCCAAAACAGTAGCCGTATTGCCACCATGTTGAATAATCTCTGCAACCAGCTTTTTAAGCTCAACCATATCCTTTTTCATATCAAAAAGCACCTTATACAAAATGTCTCTTTCTGTAAAATCTTCTTTCGATTGAGAATTGATGGTCATGGGCAAATTGCTGCCAGCTTCATTAGGTATATAATTTAAAATTGCTTGTCCGGTAACGTTTCTATCTTTCTCTAAAACGCAAATTTGCTCTGCAATATTTTTCAACTGCCTAACATTACCTGGCCAGCTGTAATTGGTTAAAATTTTAATTGCTTCTGGCTCAAGGTTTAATCCCGGACTACGGTATTTATCGCTAAAATCTGCGGAGAACTTTCTAAACAACAGGTAAATATCTTCCTTTCTTTCGTGTAAAGCCGGGATGCGCAATGGAACGGTATTTAAACGATAATATAAATCTTCACGAAATTTTCCGTTTTTTACCCGATTGTAAACATCAACATTTGTTGCAGCAATAATACGAACCTCTGTTTTTTGTACTTTTGATGAACCTACACGCAAATATTCGCCACTTTCTAAAATCCTAAGCAAGCGAGCTTGCGTTCCTAAGGGAAGTTCAGCCACTTCATCCAAAAAAATTGTTCCGCCATTGGCTACTTCGAAATAACCCTTTCTGGCTTCGTGTGCTCCGGTAAATGAACCTTTTTCGTGGCCAAATAATTCTGAATCTATTGTTCCTTCGGGTATGGCACCACAGTTTACGGCAATAAAAGCACCATGTTTGCGGGCGCTCATTTGATGGATAATTTGAGAAAAAACCTCTTTACCACTACCGCTTTCACCAGTAATAAGTACCGACATATCTGTTGGTGCTACCTGGCTTGCAATATCTATAGCACGATTAAGCAGCGGCGAATTGCCAATAATACCGAACCGTTGTTTTATATTTTGTGTATCCATTTATTAGTATCAAGTATTTAGTATCAAGACCGGTTTGTAATATCAAAACTTGGCGTCATAAATTCTGTTATGAGTTACGTGTTGAGGGTTCAGGCGTTTGATTGGCATCAAAACATGCAACCTGCAACAGGTAACCCATATTAAACAATCCTTCCAATCAGCGTGGCTGATGTACATTTTTCGATCAATACATTTGCATATTGCCCTGGTTTAACACCATCAATAGCAGGGAAAATTGCCATTGCTCCGCTATCTCCTCTTCCACAATAATCCTGGTCAGATTTTTTTGATGTGCCTTCTACTAAAACACGAATCGTTTTACCAACCCATTCTTGCAAACGCAAAAGCGAATGTGCTTGTTGCTTTGCTAATATTTCTGCTAATCGGCGTTTTTTTATTTCCTCTGGGATATCATCTTCCAGTTTGCGGGCGGCTAACGTTCCTGGTCTTTCCGAATAAGTAAAGTTATACGCAAAATCATATTTCACATAATCCAACATACTTAAAGTGTCCTGATGTTCTTCTTCCGTTTCGGTACAAAAACCTGCAATAATATCAGTAGAAATTGCACAACCCGGGATAATATTTTTTATAGCATCAATCCTGTTGATGTACCATTCTCGGGTATAGGTTCTGTTCATTAACTCTAAAATGCGTGAGTTTCCCGACTGAACCGGTAAGTGTATGTAATTGCAAATATTATCGTATTTAGCAATAGTGTATAAAACCTCATCGGTAATATCTTTTGGATGCGATGTAGAAAAACGAACCCTTAAATCTGGGTTAATCAAAGCAGTTTGCGCTAAAAGCTGTGCAAAATTTACGGTTTCTAAACCATCTTCCGATGTCCAGGTGTATGAATCTACATTTTGCCCTAAAAGGGTAACTTCACGATAGCCAGCCTCGAATAAACTTTTAGCTTCTGCGATAATCGAATGTGCATCGCGACTGCGTTCTCTGCCCCGTGTAAATGGAACTACACAGAAAGAACACATGTTATTACACCCACGGGTGATGGATATAAAAGCTGTAATGCCGTTGCTATTTAACCTAACCGGACTAATATCTGCGTAGGTTTCTTCACGCGATAAAAGTACATTTACAGCCTTATGTCCACTTTCTACCTGCTCAATTAAGTTGGGTAAATCACGGTAAGCATCCGGACCAACAACAACATCAACCAAACGTTCTTCTTCTAAAAATTTAGATTTTAAACGTTCTGCCATACAGCCTAACACCCCTACAATTAATTTTGGATTGCGGCGTTTCTCCACCCCAAATTGAGAAAGTCGATTTCTAACCCTGGTTTCTGCATTTTCGCGAATAGAACAGGTATTGATAAAAATTACATCTGCTTGGTGGTAATCGCCAGTGGTTTCAAAGCCAGTTTCCGAAAGTATAGATGCAACGATTTCACTATCAGCAAAATTCATGGCACAACCATAACTTTCTATATATAATTTACGTGCATCGGCTTTAATAGGTGTTTCTAAAATTAAAGCTTCACCCTGCCTTGCTTCATCGTGCGTCTTATCCTGTACTTGTAAATCAATCATTATTTAATAACATTTTGGGGATTGCAAAAGTACATAAATAAAATTAAAAGTGACAAATTGACATATTTAGTTTAAATGTTTACACAGCAATTATTAAATGATGGTAGAATGTATTTTTTATAAAATTGTAGTGCAATTTAAATAACCACAGCCGCAACAAGTTTCACAGAATGATAAAGAGATATTGAGCTAACTACCTTTCAGGTACTCACTGCCTTTATTATGCAAACTTTGTGGCAAAACTGCAAAGCACAAAGCACTATGGTGATAAGAAAATACACAATATTTAATTAGTATTCCTGATATTGTAAAGACCTAAAAACCAACTATAAAACCTTTCTAACAGGTATTTGTTATCTTCAAATAATATACATCAATGGCATTTCAAAAATCAAACAAACTCTGGATTTGGATAGGTAGTATTTTCGGGGCAATTATATTAATACTAGCTTTTGCGGCAATGTTTATCAACGCTCGGTGGAAGCCTGTGTTAACCGAGAAAATAAAACAGGGCGTTTACAATGGTTCAAACCATCTTTACAAAATAGATTTTAAAAGCATCAACATTAACGTTATTACAGGCAGTTTAGCGCTTCGCGATGTTACGCTTACACCAGATACGATGGTTTTTGATAGCTTGAAAACCCAAAAGAAAGCACCTGCCCATATCTACGAATTGAAATTAAAAAAACTCCAGGTTACGCGTGTAGGTATTTTAACGGCTTATTTCAAAAAGCAGGTTATCATCAAAGAAATCAAATTAGATAAGCCATCCATCAATATGATTTTTAATAAAGTGCCAAAAAATACAGATACGGTGAAGGTTGAAAAATCGCTTTATGACCAAATATCACAAACTTTCAAATCTATACGTGTTGGTGCCATTAAAATTGTTGATGCAGATTTTGACTACATTAACAAAAGTGGTATTAAGCAAACAAAAAATTCTATTAAACATCTTGATATCACCGTTAAAGATTTTCTTCTGGATTCGTTATCAGGGAAAGACACTACAAGATTTTACTATACAAAAGACATCTCCTTTCAACTAGCAGGATATAAATCGACCACAAAGGATAAAATGTATGCTATGAAAGTAGATACCATCAGTGGTTCGGCAGCAACTAAAAAAATTACAATTAAAGGCTTTAAGCTTACACCATTATATTCAGAGCTAACCTTTGCAAGAAAATACAAAATTCAAAAAGACAGATACAATTTAGCCTTCGATAGAGTAGAATTTAACGGTGTAGATTTTATTGGTTTAAATAGCGACCAAAAGCTTCATGCAAAATCGTTAAATATTGGTCCGGCAAAGGTTGAAATTTTTATGAGCAGAGAATCGCCAACTCAACCAGGATTAGATAAGGGTAAAAACTATCCACATGTTGCATTAAAGCGATTAAACATCCCAACCATCATCGATACCATCAGATTAAAAAATATCGATTTAAAATACGCAGAATATAATCCTGCAAGTAAGAAAACAGGGTCGATTGATTTTAAATCTTTAAGTGGAAATATTTTAAATGTAACCAATGATAGCTTAAGGTTAACCAAAAACAATCACGCCGTTGCAAATCTAAATACGCTTTTAATGGGTTATAGTAAACTAAATTTAAAAATTGATTTTAACCTAACCGATAACAATGGTGCATTTGCTTACAGCGGGAGTATGGGTAAATTTGATATGAGGCAGCTTAACTCTTTATCAAAAAACCTTGGTTTAATCGAAATAGAATCTGGCAATATCCAAAAAATTGATTTTAAAGCAACTGGAAATTTACGATCAGCTTCTGGTACATTAAATATGTTATATACCAACTTAAAGGTAAAACTGCTGTCGGATAATATCGATGGCGAGGGAACAAAAGAAAAAGGCCTTTTATCTTTCTTAGCCAATGCGGTTTTAGTTAAAGATGAAAACCCTAAAAAAGGTGAAGAAATTAGAAAAGCACAAATGACCAACAGCAGGATAGCATCGGCATCGTTCTTTAACCTGATGTGGAAAACCATTTTTGTAGGCATAAAAGATATTGTCGGCGTAAGCATTGTTCCTGAAAAAAATCCGGTAAAACAACAAAAAGTTATTGCAAAAAAAATAAAAGAACAGGCAAGAGCCGATAGAAAAGAAGCCAGAAAAGCACGAAGAAATAAAAACTAACAACACATTTTCTACAAATGCGTTTTAAATGTATATTGCTGATAAAACCGCCTTTTGTTAAATGATTGATATAAAAAAGTCTCGTTACAAAATTATTAAATGGATAGCTGGTGTAGTTTTAATTTTGGCAGCAATTCTATCATCAATTGCATGGTTTTTAAATGTAAAATCGCGACCAATACTTACAGAACAGATAAAAACACTGCTTTATAAATCTACCGATAGCCTATATACCATCAGCTTTACTAAGGTAACAACCAATATTTTAACCGGGAGCGCATCATTACAAAATGTAAAAATTACTCCCGACACCAATCGTTACAAAAGGTTAGTGGCTTTAAAAAGGGCGCCAAATAACTTATATTCTGTATCATTAAAAAAGTTGGTGGTAAAGCATTTTCACCCTTTAATAATGTATCATGAGCATAAATTGCAAATCGATGAAGTTATTTTTGATAAGCCCGAAGTGCTTATGGTAAATAGGCAATTGGCTTTTAACGAGAATCGTGCTCCAAAACCTATCCAATCTCCATATACCATTATTGCTAAAAGCTTAAAAGAATTTAGCATAAAATCTATTTTTTTTAAAGATGCCAGTTTTAAATACAGGAATAATAATGTGGTTAATCCTGCAGTTTTTTCTATCGATGATTTAAATATAACACTGGTTGATTTGCTTATCGATTCAACTTCTTTTGATGACCCAAGTCGTTTTTATTTATTGAAAGATGTGGTTATAAATTTGAAGGATTACAATTATCCAACGCCTGATAAAATGTATAACATTAAGCTAAGCAAGCTCGATTTCAGGGCATCAACCGGGCGGTTGCGGATAAGCAAATTTGCTTTGGAACCTTTGTTTGATGAAATGAAGTTTGGACAAGTGTCAGGATATGCGAGAGACCGATTTGATATTTCCATGAATGACATTTCTTTGAATGAAATAAATTTGCCGCTTTACATTTCCAAGCAAGAATTAAGGGCAAAAGAAATGGCTATTGCAAATGGTTTTGTAGCCGTTTTTAACAATAATAGTTTGCCCAAGCGTGAAAAGGAAAAGCGAATTGGCAAATTTCCTCACCAGTTATTGCAAAAATTAGGCGCCCCTGTTTTAGTTGATAAAATACAGCTTAAAGATGTAAGCATTAGTTATGCGATTTATAATAAGGAAAGCCAGCAAAGGGGAAAACTCTCCTTTGAGCACACTTCGGGCATAATAAAAAATGCAACCAACATTGATAATGTAAAAATTGCTCATCCCATAATGGAAGCCAATTTAACCACCTATTTATTGGGGCAAGGGAAATTGGATGTCGATTTTAAATTCGATTTAGCATCAAAAACTGGTGATTTTGCTTACAGCGGCATTTTACACGATTTTAATGCCAGGGTTTTAAATCAGATTACAAAACCTTTGGGTTTGGTAAGAATTAACCGGGGCAATGTTGATGAGCTAAAATTTAATTTTAAAGCGAATGAGGCTGGCGCAAAAGGAACAGTTGATTTTTCATACTTTGATTTGTCGGTTGCTTTAATGAAAAACGACCCTGAAAAAGACCACTTGGTAAAACGAGGTTTGCTTTCTTTTTTAGCTAATGCATTGATTATCAATTCTGAAAACCCTACTGCCGATGGAAAATTTATCTCGGCAAATGTAAATTATGCCCGACCAGATAGCACCTCTTTTTTTAGTATGATTTGGAAAAGCCTTTTTCAAGGCATAAAACATAGTGTAGGAATAACTGAAGAAAAGCAAAACGAAATGCGTGATCATATTGCCAAGTTTAAGGCAATGAAGGCAAGTCATCATATGCGAAAACAAAAACGATTGGAGCGAAGGCAACAAAAAGAGCGACGAATTACAAATGATAAGCGTTAGGTTTTAAGTTTTAGAACCTTTTGATATATTTATGCATTAAACCAAAAATCTGAAACCATGTTTATCGCACTCGCCTTCGCCGTTCTATTCCTAATCGGGATTTTCTTTTACAACTCATTGATTGGTAAAAAGAATCAGGTTATCAATGCTTTTTCTGCTATTGATGTAATGCTCAAAAAGCGCTTCGATTTAATTCCTAATTTAGTAGAAGTGGTAAAACAGTACACTACTTACGAACAAGGCACGCTAAGTAAAATTGTAGATTTACGCACAAAAGCCATTTCTGGTAACGTTAGCGACGCGGAAAAAGCAGCTATAGACGCACAGTTAAGCAGTAGTGTTAAAGGTTTAATGGTTAATGTAGAAAACTACCCTGATTTAAAAGCCAACACCAATTTTATCAACCTGCAAAGCACCTGGACAGAGAGTGAAGAACAGATTGCCGCAGCAAGAAGAACCTACAATTCGGCTGTAACGGATTACAACAATGCAATTATGATGTTCCCTGGAAATATGTTTGCAGGTATGTTAAATTTCCACCCAACACCGGTTTTAGCAACTGCTGAAGAAGAACGTAAAAACATTAGCGCCAAAGATTTATTTAACAGCTAATGGTATCGGTTGAAACCAACACCTCGTTGCAAAGTTTACTTGCAACTTTAGAAATCCAACGACAGAAAATTTCATCAACACAAAAAAAAGGATATTTATTTATTGCCTTGGGCGTGGTTATTGGTGTAGGCGGTTCGGTACTAGGTCAGCATGTGCCTGCTATAATTGCCGGGTTGATTCCACTCATTTATGGTATTGTTATTCATTATAAAATAGCTGATGAATTAAAGGCATACCGAGAAGCATTTAAAATTGAAGTGATTGGAACGGCACTAAGATCGCTCGACAAAAGTTTAACCATTGAGCCTTATTACGGCATTCAATGTGACGAGTTTGAAAGCACCCAACTTTTTTCTAATACTCCGGATAGATACAGCACTGAAGATTTAGTAAAAGGAAGTGCTGGAAAAACAGGGTTTTATTTTGCAGAAGTTCATGCAGAATATAAAACTGAAGTACAAACCAAAAATGGCACTAGAACAGAATGGCATACCATTTTTAAAGGAATTCTTTTTGCCGCCGATTTTAATAAAAACTTTAATGGTGTAACACTGGTAAAGCCAAAAGATATTTTTGGATCGATGGGTGCATGGTTTTCTAAAAACTTATTTTCTTTCAGCAAAAAGGATGTTGTTACGCTAGAAAACTTAGAGTTTAACAATGCGTTTATTACGCATGCCACCGACCAGGTAGAGGCTAGATATATTCTTACCCCAGCATTAATGGAGCGGATTTTAAGGCTAAATCAAAATGCTCAAAATACAATTTCGCTGTCGTTTATACATAGCAGAATGTATATCGCGTTTCCTTTGGATAGAAATTACTTCGAAGCACCAATTTTTAAAACTTTATTAAATCCAGAACTACTTAATCAGGATATTGCTGCGATTAACTTTATGTATGATATTGTAAAAGAATTGGATTTAAACACCAGAATTTGGGGAAAGAATTAGCCTAAATGTTTTTTAACAATGGCTTCTATTGCGGCAATATCAAATGGTTTAGAGAGATAACTATCTGCCCCAGCCTGCTCTGCTAAGGATGAAATATCATTATTTGCTGAAAAATATATAACCGGGATATGCTTCAAATCTGCATTACTTTTAATGGCTCTGGTTGCTTGAATTCCACCTAAATCTGGCAGCCAATTATCCATAAAAATGATATCAGGCATGTATGCTGCAACCTGATCTTCGATTTCGTTTGCACTTTCTGATGTTTTAACCTCATAGCCTGCATCTTCAAAAATGAAGGTACATAAATCTAAAATATCTCTGTTATCATCAAAAACGAATACTTTTTTCGCATCAGCCATAAATCTAATATCTAAGCAAACCTTATTTTGTTGCTAATTTATTTATAAAGTTTGCCATATTTTCAGCATCTAAAATTGTGCCTTTTTTAACATTTAATACAGCCTGTTGAGGCATATAAGGCATTATTGCGGTTTGTGGGTCTTGTATAACCACTGAACCCCCAAAATTGTTTACTGTTTTTAAGCCTTCAACTCCATCAGCATTAGAACCCGAAAGCAAAACGCAAACCAGTTCATTTTTGTAAATTTCGGCTGCAGATTGGAAAGTTACATCAATTGATGGTCGAGAATAGTTAACTTTCTCAGAATAATCCAATGAAAAAGTTTTATTCTTCTCAATTAATAAATGATAATCTGCGGGTGCAATATAAACACATCCGTCCATAATTTCTTCTTTTTCCTCTACTTCTCTAATTTTTAAACCTGTTCGGTTTTGCAATAAGTCGGCCAGAAGGGTATCGTTGCCTGGTTTACGATGTGTAACAATGATAATGGGGAAATTGATGCTTTTATCTAAATCCGGAAAAATTTTAAGCAATACATCTAAACTGCCGGCCGAGCCACCAATAACCAAAGCACTACATTTATCAGGAGTTAAAGCTTCCTCCATATTTTCTCCAGTTTAATTCGCTTAAATTCTTTTGCTTTTGGCCAAAAATCCAAACTCTCTTTACTACCAAGCGCTAAAAAGCCAAGTTGTTCTAAGCTGTTATCAAAAAGTTGAAATACCTTGTGCTGCAATTCTTTATCGAAATAAATTAGTACATTTCTACATAAAATTAACTGAAACTCATTAAAAGAGTGATCGGAAACCAAGTTATGGGTTGAGAAAATCATCTTTTTACTTAGCGTTTCATCAAATTTTGCAAGTGTATAATTTGCAGTGTAATAGGTAGAAAAATCTTGCTCTCCGCCAGATTGTAAATAATTCTCTGAGTAACCTTTTAAATAGTTTAAAGGAAACATTCCTTTTTTTGCTTTTTCTAAAACAGATGGGTTAATATCTGTAGCATAAATAAGCGATTTATTAAGCAGGTTAAGTTCTTTCAATACTATGGCTAAAGAATATGCTTCTTCTCCGGTAGAGCAGCCTGCAACCCAAACTCTGATGAACGGATAAGTACCTAAAATTGGTAGAACATCATTTCGTAAGGCTTTGTAAAAGGATGGGTCGCGAAACATTTCTGTAACATTAACCGTAATTTCTTCTAAAAATCGTTTAAAGTATTGCTTATCAGATTTTACCGTATATCTAAATTCTGCAAAACTCACAAAATTATCTAACGCGTATAATCTTAAAATTCTTCTTTTAAGAGAAGCTGGGGAGTATTCTGAAAAATCATAGCCATGCGCATCTAACACATCACCAAGCAGTGTTTCAATCTGTTCGTTATCTATTAAATCGCTAATCACTTTTATTCTGTAACTTTCTCTATTTGCAATAATAGCTCATCAACATTGATGGGTTTAGAAACATAACCGGCAGCGCCTGCGAGCAAACATCTTTCTTTGTCGCCAACCATTGCTTGCGCCGTTACCGCCAAAACAGGAATGTTTCGCAGCTCTTCTGACTGTTTCATTACCGCCATAGCCTGGTAACCGTCCATTTCGGGCATCATCATATCCATTAACACAACTGATACTTTTTTGTTTTCTTGCATAATGGACAAGCCATCTTGCGCACTCAATGCCGATAAACATTCGAAACCTTTGGCTTTAAGCACTGCTTTTAAAGCGAAAATATTTCTATTATCATCATCAATTATGAGAACTAACTTTTGTGGCATATAAAATTATAGAAATTAAGATTTATAGTGATTTTCGTATAACCAAACACGAAGCAGCGACACCAACTGATCCATATCAACTGGTTTGCTAATATAATCGGAAGCACCAGCGGCAATGCATTTTTCTCTGTCGCCCATCATTGCTTTTGCAGTAACAGCCAGAATTGGTAAATTTCTGTATTTTATTTTTTGTCTGATGGCCGTAGTAGTTTCATATCCATCTAGTTCTGGCATCATCATATCCATTAAAACCACATCAACATGTTGGTTTTCATCCAATAATTTGAGTGCCTCTTTACCATCTATAGCTGTTAAAACATTCATTTGATGCTGCTCCAAAACCTTTGTTAGCGAGAAAATATTTCTAACGTCATCATCAGCTATTAACACCGTTTTACCTTTTAAAACATCTTGCAGTTCTGAAAACTTTTTAGGCGTTTTAACTTTCTCTTTACTTTTTTCTTCTACCAAATGAAGAAACAACCCAGCTTCATCTAAAATACGTTGATAAGAATGAGCGGTTTTTACTACGATAGAATCGGCATATTGTTTTATTCTACTTTCTTCTCCTTTGGATAAATTTTTTCCTGTAAAAATGATGATTGGAAGGTTTTCCAAACCAGGGGTTTTCTTTACCACCTCTAAGGTTTCATAGGCATGTTTATCAGGAATTCCCATGTCTAAAATCACACAATTAATATCCGATTTATGCAAGGCAGAAACGCTATCGCCAACCTGATTTACAATTTCGGTTTGAATATTGAAATTGCTTAAAAAGTAACTTAAAGCTTTTGCATGCTGTTCGTTTTCTTCAACAATTAATACTTTTTTCGGATGTCGGCTTAATGCATGTTCCAGTTTTTGGAAAATTTCCTGCATGTGCTCAAATGCGAAAGGCTTATTGATAAAATCGACAGCACCTTTTAATAAACTTTCTTTCTTAACCTGTAATGATGACATGATGTGCACCGGAATCGGGCGAGTACTTGGGTCAGCTTTAAGCTCTTCCATAACCTGCCATCCATCTTTTACGGGCAATTGTATATCTAACAATATGGCTAAGGGTTTGTAGGTTTTTGCCATTTCGATACCTACATCACCTCGTACCGCAACCAAGCCTTTGTAGTTTCTTTTTCGGGCAAAATCCAATAGCGTTTTAGCAAAAGGCGTATCATCCTCTACAATCAAAATTACCTTATCATCGGGCCCGATATCGTTACGGTCATCTTCAATTTCTTGCGGAATATTTGCAACCGTTAAGCGACTTATTATTGGGTACTGCTCTACAATTGTGGTATTTTCAATTTTTGGTTGATGATTTTCTATACCTTTATTTTTGTCGATAGGGAGAATTAAGGTGAAAATACTGCCTTCGTTTTCTTTACTTTTTAAATCGATGTAGCCGCCTAACAATTTTGCCAATTCTCGGCTTATAGAAAGCCCTAAACCTGTTCCGCCAAATTTGCGTCTGGTAGAACCATCTGCCTGTTGAAAAGCTTCAAAAACCATTGCAAGTTTATCTGCCGGAATACCAACTCCTGTATCAGTAACTTTGAAAACCAAGGCATTTAAGTGCTCATTTTTATTGATGTTAAGCGTTACAGAACCTTTAGTTGTGAATTTAATTGCATTTGATAAAAGGTTTTTCAGAATTTGCTCCAAACGCATTTTATCGGTATGGAAATATTCGGGTACAACAGCTGTTTTATCTATTATCAACTCCAATGATTTTTCTTTTGCAACCGGATTAAATAACGATCGCATGTTAAACATCACTTCATCAACCTTGATATTTGCACGGTCGAGTTCCATTTTACCAGCCTCGATTTTTGATAGATCAAGAATTTCATCAATTAGACTGAGCAAACCTTGACCCGAGCTTTGTATCACTTCAGCATATTCCTGATGTTCGCGATCCATTGCTTCATTTTCGGCCATTAACCTTGATAGCAATAGAATCGAATTTAATGGCGTACGCAACTCATGCGACATATTGGCCAAAAATTCTGATTTGTAGCGAGTACTTAATTCTAAAGCCGCTGCTTTCTGCTGTATCTCAACATTTCGTTCCTCAATCAGCTGATTTTTTTCTTCAAGAAGGCTGCTTCGCTCTTCCAACTCCTGGTTGCTTTGCAATAATTCTTCTTGTTGTACCCTTAATTCTTCTTCTGATGCCTGTAACTTTTGAGATTGTGCTTCCAATTCTGCGTTCATTCCCTCCAACTCGCTATGCTGAACCTGAAGCTCTTCAGATTGTGCCTGAGTTTCTTCTAACAATTGCTGCAGCTTAAACCTGTTTTGTGCTCCCAATAAGGCAGTACCAACATCAGATAATATAGAATTTAGAAACTTTAGATGCAGCTCTGAAAAAGAGCCTATTGTACCCAATTCTAAACCGCCGATAGAAACGCCATTTCTAATGATGGGTAATACTAGTAATTGAGCAGGTTTAACACTTCCTGAAGCATATGAAATAGTCAGCTCGTTATTTGGTATTTCATTTAGCAAAATTTGTTTGCCAGATTTTACCACCTGACCAATTAAGCCTTCGCCCAATGCCAAACTCTCTGCCAAATGTTGCCCTTGTAAAGCATGCTGACCTTTTAAGTGCAAATAACCATCATCTTTAAAAATGTAAATAGCACCTAACTGACTGTTTGTATAGCTTGCCAAGAATTCAATAATATCATCTGCTAAATGAAAAACATCTTTCTCGCCAACCATTTTAACATTTAAGTTGGCAACACCAGTTTGTAGCCATTCGTTTTCGGCAAGTGTATCAAAAGATTTCTTTAGCGATGACGACATGGTATTTAATGACTCGGATAATTCTCCGATATCATCTTGAGCCTTGCTATCTAAAGTTACGCCATAATTACCATTAGAAATTTGCAATGCAATTTCTTTTATGGCAATAATACGTTTCTCCATCTCCAGTTTTTTATCCTCAATTTCCTTCTGCATTTTTACACGCTCATCAAAATCGACAGACACTTTTCTGTAGAAGAACAAAGTGATTAATATGGCTAGAATAGCTGCAATTAAAATAAGAATAGGCGTGTAAGAAGTTAGTTTGTTTAATTCTGCGCTCCTTTCTCCAAGCAATCTTTGCTCTTCTAAAACCATACGGTTAACTGTAGAACGGGCTTGGTCCATATAAACTTTCCCCTGAAAAAGTACTGTTGGATCTACTTGTCCGCCTAAAGATTTTATCTCAATAGTAGATTTTATAATATCCAGCCTCCGTGTTAGTATGTCTTTTAATTCGGCAATGTTTTTCTGTTGTTTTGGATTATCTCTTGTTCCATCTGCAACTTCATTTAAAGTGCGGAGCGCTGCTTCGGCTGCGCCGTTATAGGGTTCTAAAAAAACTTTATTGCCGGTTAAAAGATATCCCCGCTGACCAGTTTCTGCATCCTTCAAAGTAGAAATAACACCTTCTACTTTCATAATGATTTCATCACTATGCTTAACAAGTTCGGTACTTTTAATCAGGTTATTTATACTTATGTATGAAGCCAAAGAACTGATAAAAAGGATAATAAGCGACAGACCAAGGCCTAAGCGTAAATTATTTTTTAGCGTTGTTTTCATTAATTTATTTGTGAGTAATCCGCATTAATTTGCTGAAATTTCATCCGCACCTATCGGGATGATAAAATAAAATTCTGAGCCTTCATTGGGGGCACTATTAACACCAATTGTGCCATTGTGCCTGCTAATAATTTCAGAACAGATGTATAAACCTATCCCTAAACCATTAAAATTATTGCTGTTTTCTTCTACGCGATAAAATTTATCGAAAATTTTATGATGTTGTTCTTGAGGAATTCCGATACCAAAATCTTTAACAGAGAGGTAAAGTTTTTCATCTTTAACATTAACGGTAATATTTATCTGGTTAGTTCCGGGAGCATATTTTATTGCATTCGTAAGAAAATTGATCACCACTTGCTCAAGGCGCATTTCATCACCAAAAACCTTTTCTTGTATGGTTCCAAATTTAGTAATGGTAAATTCAGGGTTAGATTGTTGCAGCATTTCAATGGTATTGTTTACCATCGTTTCAGCGCAAAAAGTTTTCATATTAAACTTCAGCTTGCCACTTTCTATTTTTGAAATGTCCAGCAAATCAACTATCAATTCGTTAAGTTTTTCTAATTGAATGCTTGCCTTCTCGAGGTGATTTTGTGCCATCACCTTATCATCTTTATTTATGCTACGCTGCAATAATTGTATATAGCCTTTAACGCTTGTTAGCGGTGTTTTTAATTCGTGGCTAGCAATACTAATAAACTCGTCTTTCTTATGTTCGGCTTCTTTTCGAAACTCAATTTCTTCTAGTAACTTCTCTTGAATTTCGTTTAACTTTCTGTTTTGCTCGTAAATACGGTAAAAAGTTTTAATTTTTAGCAGTAATACATTTATATCTACTGGCTTGGTGATGTAATCTAACCCACCGCTTAGGTATCCTTTAGTTATAAACTTGATTTCGGTATTAACGGCAGAAAGAAAAATTATGGCAGTATCCTTTGCTTTACTAAATCCAGAAATTGCCTCCGCAACTTCAAAGCCATCCATATCTGGCATTTGAACATCAAGGATAATGAGTACGTAGTTATTTTTTAAGACTTTTTTTAGCGCTTCTTCACCAGATGGTGCCGTATCTACCTCAAAGTTATGTGCTTGCAATACTTTCTGTAAGGAAATTAGGTTTTCAGGCCTATCATCTACAATAAGAATCATGATTTATTAAACATAAAGATAGTCGGGATAATTTGTTTGGTTAAGCAGGTTTTTTGCTATAGTAAGTAAACGCAGTGGTTGTAAAAAAGTTTTAAAAATGTGTAAACCTATTAATAAATAGCCTTATAACTGGTTGCTGTTAAAAGTATCACCCTGTTTAAAATCGCCTGTTTCAAAACCTTTTTTAAACCAATACATACGTTGTTGAGATGTACCGTGGGTAAAAGAATCTGGTGTTACCTCTCCTGTTGCTTGCTTTTGTAGTTTATCATCACCAATGGCATTTGCTGCTGTAAGTGCTTCTTCAATATCTCCATCTTCCAGCTTAAAATCTTTCAGGTTTTGAGCATTGTGAGCCCATAAACCTGCAAAAAAATCGGCTTGTAGTTCTAATTTAACTGATAAACGGTTGTATTCTGTTTCACTAACCTGACCACGAGCCTGTTGCAATTTATCTGATATTCCTAAAATATTTTGAACATGATGACCAACTTCATGGGCTATTACATAAGCCTGAGCAAAATCTCCGGCTGCGCCAAAACGGTTTTTCAAATCGTCATAAAAAGTTAAATCGATATAAACTTTATGGTCGCCAGGGCAATAGAAAGGACCCACGGCAGAGCTTGCACTTCCGCATGCTGTTTGCACACCATCGCTAAAAAGAACCATTTTAGGGTGTTCGTATGTTCTGCCCATGGCTTCAAATTCTTTATCCCAAACCTGTTCTGTAGATTCCAAAACACCAGAAACAAATTGAGCTTGTGGGTCGTTTTCGGGTACACCTTGCTTAACCTCGGTTGTTCCGGCGCCTTGCGGCAACTGACCAACCAAACCAGTTAAATCTTTACCAAAAATTAAACCCAAAACAACAATAATAATACCTACACCACCACCAAGAATGGTTTTACCACCTCCACCTCTTCCATCTTCTACATTATTACTTCCTTTACCGAACCACTGCATAATTATATTTTTATTACTTAACCTCGTTTATTTTAAAATGTTATACTAAAGTATAAAATATTTTTATTGATTAATTATACACTTAAAGTTTAGCTATTAAAAACTACAATCGCATTTTCAATTCGCAATTTCGTTTCTTCTTTACCTAAAAGTACGGCAATATCAAAAACCCCAGGACCAAATTTGCCACCAACAAGCATAATACGAAAAGGAAGCATAAGTTCTCCAGGCTTAAATCCCTTTTCTTCTGCAAATGCTTTAAATGCTGCTTCCGCATCAATGGCATTATCTAAACTTAGGTTGTTTGCGTAATCATGAAAAAATGTAGCCTTTTCTGCTGTCCATTTAGGTTTTACCGAAGCCGAATCATAAACTGTTGGTGATGCAAAAAAGTAACTGCTTTGCATTACAAAATCTGGCAATAAAGTACATCTATCTTTTATTAAATCGATAACTGTATTTAAAAAAGTATCATCTGTAGCGGTGAAGCCTGCCTTCTCCAATTCATTTTTTACCTGTAATTGCAAACTATCAACTGATGATTGTTTTATCCATTCGTGGTTGTACCATTTTGCTTTTTCAAAATCGAATTTTGCACCGGCTTTGCTTATCCTTTCTATAGAGAATTTTTCTTCCAATTCAGCAAGGGTAAAAATCTCTTTTTCAGTTCCATCATTCCAGCCTAAAAGCGCAAGCATGTTAATAAAAGCTTCGGGCATAAAGCCCATTTCTTTAAAGCCTTTGGTTACATCGTTTGTTTTTGGATCTGTCCAATTCATTGCATAAACCGGAAAACCAAGTCGGTCGCCATCGCGTTTGCTTAATTTTCCATGTCCATCGGGTTTTAAAATTAAAGGTAAATGCGCCCATTGTGGCATATCGCTTTCCCAACCCAAATATTTCCATAGCAAAATATGAACCGGTGCAGATGGTAACCACTCTTCACCTCTAAAAGCATGCGTAATCTCCATCGCCTTATCATCAACAACAACAGCTAAATGATAGGTTGGCATCCCATCCGCTTTCAGTAAAACCTTATCATCAACTATAGCTGTTTCAAAACTTACATCGCCACGTATTAGATCATTAAAATGAACATTTTCATCTTCAGGCACTTTAATTCTAATTACATGAGGCGTTTGTGCCGCTAATAAATCTTCTACCTCACTAATAGTAAGTGTTAAAGAATTACGCATTTGCATACGTGTTGCCTGTCCGTATTGAAAATTAGGAACTTCTTTACGCTTTGCATCCAGTTCTTCGGGTGTATCAAAGGCATAATAGGCGTAGCCATCGCTAATTAATTGCTCTGCAAATTTTCTATAACTTGGTTTACGTTCGCTTTGGCGGTAGGGGCCGTAATTACCTGGCGTATTCGGACTCTCATCTGGCGTAATGCCGCACCAAGCTAAACAATTAACAATATATTCTTCCGCACCTTCTACAAAACGATTTTGATCGGTATCTTCAACACGTAAAACGAAAGTTCCATGGTGTTTTCTGGCAAATAAATAATTAAATAAGGCAGTACGAACACCGCCTAAATGCAAGCCGCCGGTTGGGCTTGGGGCAAATCTTACTCTAACTTTTTTATCCATGGTTTAATCAACAAGCACTGAGCATGCTTCGGCTACTGGTTAATCCATATTCCTGGCTTTGCTATGCTGGGCACAAAGATATGTTTTTCATCTGTTTTTATTGTTTTCATCTGCCACGAAGCTATTTAACCTGAAAATTATTGTGTTTGGGTTTTTTAAAAAGCATAATGGTTTTGTGTTTATTTCGTTTTGTTGTTGTAATTTGCCCACCGAAGCATGAATCCATACGAAAAGAAACGCCGCTGGAAGTTTTTCCTTCTCATTTTCGCCATCCTAATTGGCATAGCTTCGGTATTCTACACCGATTCTTTTGTAAAGAAAATGCAACGCGAAGAAGCAAATCAATTTCAGTTGTGGGTAAAAATTACTGAACGTTCTATGCTTTTGCTGGATAATGAAAACTTAAACAGCATTATAGAAACCGTTAGACAAAACACGAAAATGCCAGTAATTTTGGTGAATAAGGATGATGTAATTATTTCGACTACTGGCTTAGATAGTACAAAAACCATGTATCCTGGCAATGATAAACTGGTTTATGATAGCTTATACTTTGTAAAACAGTTGAAAATAATGAAAGCGCAGCATAAACCTGCTACTGTAAAAATTTTCGACGATGAGTTTAAAGCTTATTATAAAGATTCTTTTATCCTTACCCAACTTCGCTATTTCCCATACATTCAAATGGGTGTAATTTTTCTATTTCTTTTAACAGCTTACGCAGCATTTAGCTCCGCAAGGAAAGATGAACAAGATCATGTTTGGGTTGGTTTGGCGAAAGAAACTGCGCATCAGCTTGGTACGCCAATATCTTCATTAATGGCTTGGGTAGAGCTTATGAAATCGAAGTTTGATGCAGAAGACGATCCGTTAATTGCGGAGATGGAAAATGATATTAAACGACTGGAAATTATAACAGATAGGTTCTCTAAAATTGGTTCAAAACCAATATTGGAAGATCATGTAGTATATATGGTTATCAGCAATTTTATCGATTATTTTAAAGTTCGTACATCTGATAAAGTTAAATTTACCATTACGGGCGATGAACAGGTAAGAGCCATGTTAAATGTGCCATTATTCGATTGGGTGACAGAAAACTTATTGAAAAATGCGGCAAATGCAATTGAAAATGAAGGCTCTATATCAATTAATATTATAGAGAACCTGGCAAAAGAGCAGGTTTTTATCGATGTTACAGATAGTGGAAAAGGCATACCAAGATCTAAGTTTGATGCAGTATTTCAACCTGGCTATACCACCAGAAAACGCGGCTGGGGTTTAGGTTTATCACTAACCAAACGTATTGTAGAAAATTACCACAGCGGCGAAATCTTTGTAAAAGATTCGGAATTGGGTAAAGGAACAACATTTAGAATTATATTAAAAAGTAGTTTAACTTATGAACCGACCACAGCCTAACGATTATCCTGCTTGGGGAGAAACCTATATTAGTAAGGTTGATAAAGACATTTTTGAGATTTTAGAAGAACAGGTTTTTACAATACCTGTTTTATTTCAATCGAATGCGGAGAAAGAGAATTTCGCATACGCTGAAGGCAAATGGACCTTGAAGGAAATGCTTGGACATATTATAGATTGCGAACGCATTTTTGTGTACCGAATGACTTGCTTTGCCAGAAATGAGCAACAACAACTGCCCGGTTTTGAAGAAGATGATTATGTGGCTAATGCACATTTTGGCGAACGCAATTTTGATGATATGATTGAAGAGTTTGCTGCACTTAGAAAGTCTAATCTCTATTTTTTTAAAAGCTTAAATGAAGTAGAATTAACTAGAAAAGGAATAGCATCGGGCAGAGCAATAACAGTTAAATCTATTTTATTTATTGCTGCAGGGCATATTGCACACCATGTTGGAGTATTAAAAGAGCGTTATAATGTGGTTTAAAAATTTTTCCGTTGACGAGTTAAACAATCGCCCTAAAAATCATATTGGTGGTTTGCTGGATATAAAATTTACAGAAATTGGTGAAGATTATATCATCGGTACCATGCCCGTTGATGAGCGAACGCACCAACCTGCAGGTATATTACATGGCGGTGCTTCGGTTGTTTTGGCCGAAACATTGGGTAGCATAGCTTCGTATATGTGTATCGACCCTGAAAAATACGTTGCTGTTGGTTTAGAGGTAAACGCAAATCACCTTCGGCCGGTAAGAAGCGGTTTGGCTAAAGGTATTTGCACGGTGATTCACCGTGGTGCAAAAACCCACATTTGGGATATAAAAATTTACGATGAGCGTGGCAAAATGAGTTGTATTAGTCGGTTAACGGTTGCTGTTATTAATAAGCCGCAGTAAAACAAAAACTAATTTTTATTACTAGGTTTTTTATTTTCTAAATCCTTAATCCATTTAATCGCCTCATTAAAAGGCTCCTGAGAGGCTTCAAATGTAGTGTTATGTCCCAGAGCTGGAAATAACCTGTATTCATACAGTTTATTAACGCTTTTAAATTCTTCGATATGTTCTATTGATAATTTTGCTGGAACCTGAACATCCTTAGCCCCAAAAAGCCATAGCCCTGGAATTGAAAGTTTAGAAAGCGCATCACGAGGATTAGTATCTATAAACTGATATTTATCCGGGTCGTTCTTTATATGATTACGCGATTCGCTTTCTGTGTGTAAATCCCAAAAATCAGATTTTCCTTGCGTAAAAAACTGAAATCGAAGTTGTTCACGGGCGGTAACAACCGGACCACTAAACAATACCATAAAATTCACTTTAGAATTTTTTTCTGCTGCAATTGGAATTATCCAGCCGGCCTGACTGTATCCTATCAGGCCTACTGGAATATGTTTAGCGGGTAAATGTTTTAACAGAAGGTTAACGGCAGCGCTTGCATCCCTAGCCAATAAATTTAGATTAGCTGAATCAATATTATTGGTGCCAACTTCAGGTCCGGCATAAATTCCGCTTGATTCGCCCACGCCGCGTTTGTCGTAGGTTAAAACCATCATACCATGGTTTGCCAAAAGCGAAGCAAACTGCATCATCCGCTTTTCCTGACCAGAGCCATGAACCACAATTAATGCCGCATGAGGCTTTTTAGGATTAAAAATTGTACCTTTTAAAGTAACTCCCTCACTTTCAAATTCAACATTTTTAATAATGAAATTAGTTCCTTGTGCAACCGATTTGTGAACTGACGTCAACATAAGGAGCATAATTACATATAAGCGGTAATGATACATACAGTGATTTCTAGCTTAAAACATCTACTTAAGAACTATTTATCAATTGCTTTCTTTTCGATGATGAATGAGGTGATCAAACCTAATCCCCCGAAAATTCCTAAGCAACCGAAGTAAACTGCAACCGCCTGACCTTCTTCTGTGTGTGTCATGTTTGGTCCGAAAATGCTTCTTACGGTAAACAATGCAACCAACAAACCAATACCTAAACCAACCAGCAATAAACCGAATTTTAAACTTAAATATGGTCTTGGTGCCGATTTACCGATTCCAGGATTGATACCACGTTCTATCATTGCCATTTTTTCTTTGTTTGATAAATAGCGTATTCCAAATACCATTGCGAATGTGCCTAAAAAGATAGAGATTGGGACTAATATAGCTTCCATGATTATAATTTTTTATGTGTTTAAATTTTTAAATTGTATTGAACCGTGTTCTGTGTATTATGACTACATGGTTTTTAATCAGGTTACAGGCTAGGTGTAAATATTCGTGATCAGGATTTAAAATGATTATAAGATTTACAGTATTAATGAGCCATTAGGTTTTGAACAGGATATTGAAACTGTAATGTTATAAATAGTAGAACTTAAATTTAAGCTTCAACTTTTTTTACCTTTGCACCATGAGTTGGATTATATTAATTATTGCAGGCCTTTTCGAAGTTGGCTTTACTACTTGCCTAAAACTTTCTAATAACTTTAGCAATTTGAAATGGAGCATCGCTTTCTTTATTTGTATTACTTTAAGCTTTATTTTGCTAAATAAAGCTTCGCAAAGTTTGCCAATGGGTACTGCTTATGCAGTATGGACGGGCATTGGTGCAGTAGGAACAGTAATTATTGGTATTGTATATTTTAACGAACCCGCCACATTTTGGCGCATATTTTTTATCTGCACATTAATAGGTTCTATTGCTGGGTTAAAATTTTTCGCATCGCATTAGCATTAAATTTTTAAGCAAATTTATTTTGAAGCGTAAAAAATAATTTCAAATTGGTTTAAAATACACTAATAGGTTTATAATTTTTAGCAGCGCAAGAGTTGTACAAGAAACTAAATTTGCTCCCGTTTTGCGCTTTACTCCGCTAACAGCCAAAAGGCTGCTGCTCCGTGTTCGCTTCAACCGGGGCTAATTTGCAAATGTAGTATTCCATTTTAACGGTTTGCATGGAGCAAAACCTTTGTTTTTAAACCTGATGGTAGCGGCAGCCCGAGCTTTTTTGCGAGGCTACAGCAAACAGCAGGGCTGCAGACCGCCAAAAGCACTGCATTTTCATTTCTAAAATAATTTCAAACTGGTTCATAAATCTGCCAAGTGTTTTATATTTTTTAGCAGCGCAAGGCTTGTGCAAGAAACTGAATTTGTTCCCGTTTTGCGCTTTACTCCGCTAACAGCCGAAAAGGCTGCTGCTCAGTGTTCGCTTCAACCCGGGCTAATTTGCAAATGTAGTATTCCATTTTAACGGTTTGCATGGAGCAAAACCTTTGTTTTTAAACCTGATGGTAGCGGCAGCCCGAGCTTTTTTGCGAGGCTACAGCGAACAGCACGGCTGCAGACCGCCAAAAGCACTGCCTTTTCATTTCCAAAAATCACATAATAATTGAAATTAAATCTTCTCAACTAGCGACAAAGATTTCTCGGCTACGCCCAAAATGATTATCAATTTTTATATTGCCGTTTAGGTAAATTCGCTTAATTTAAAATTGATTGTAACCTATGTATCTTAAAGGTAGTCTTAGCATTAAGTATGAAGCAAGAATTACCAGATGTAGAGCTGATTCAAAGTGTATTAAACGGTGAAACCGGGCAATATGCTTTGTTGGTAAAACGCCATCAGCGTTTTGTTTTTACACTTGCTTTAAGGTTTGCCAAAAACCGTGAAGATGCAGAAGAAATTGCTCAAGACTGTTTTATTAAAGCTTACAAAGCACTAGGAACTTTTAAACAAACAGCGAAATTTAGCACCTGGTTATACACCATAACTTATACAACCGCAATGACTTTTTTGCGGAAAAAACGTTTAGATACCTCTTCAATTAGTGACGAGGCTACCTTTTTGCAATTGGAAAATCAAACATCGGCCTTTAATGCAAATGTTTATGAGCAACAAAATAGCCATGCTTTTTTAAATGAAGCTATAACACATTTATTACCAGATGATGCTGCAATTATAACTATGTTTTACAAAGGCGAGCAAAGTTTAGAAGAAATTGGCAAAGCTTTAAATATGGAGCCAAATACCATAAAAGTAAAACTACATAGAGCAAGGCAAAGGCTTAAAGAAAAATTACAATATTTGTTAAAAGATGAAGTAAAGGAGTTACTATGAACACAATAGAACAACAACTTTGGGATTATATAGATGGAAATTTGAATGAAACCCAACGAAAAAGCATCGAAGAAAAAATTGAAACTGATGTTTCAGTTAAACTTCAATATGAGGAATTATTAAATCTGAATATTGCTTTTAGTGAAATGGAACTTGATGAGCCATCGATGTCTTTCATCAGAAATGTGATGGAAAGTGTTAAGCTAGAACCAGCGCCGGTTTTGTTAAAAACGAAGGTAGATAACCGTATAATTTATAGCATTGGCGGTTTTTTCGTGCTCTCCTTACTCACACTTTTAGGCTACGTTTTTTATAATGCTACTTTTACCATGCCTGATTTGAGCAAATATTTTTTGGTAAATTTTGAGCTTGATAAATTTATAACACCTACCAGCTTATATATCTTTTTGGGTGTAGATTTGGTTTTAGGGTTAATTTTTATGGATTATTTTTTAAGAAAAAAGCTTAATCATAATAAATAACATGGTGTAATGGTGGTCAGAAATGAATGCACCTCTTTCAAAAAATTTAAAAATAAAAAAGCCCCGATTTGCAACCGGGGCTTTGTTGTAAATATGATAGTTAATTAAATTACTTTCACATTAACGGCATTTAAGCCTTTTTTACCGTTAGCAACTTCGTACTGTACTTTGTCGTTTTCACGGATTTCGTCGATAAGACCTGTTGAATGAACAAAAATTTCGCTATCTCCGTTTGCAGGGACGATAAAGCCAAAACCTTTAGTTACATTGAAGAATTTTACTGTGCCTTCTTGCATTGTATTAAATATTAAAATTAAGTCTGCAAGGTAAGTTTTAATTTTTAAAATCAAAATAAATTTTAACATTTTTTTAACGTTAAAATTTTGTAAATAGCAGATTACTAAGGCCTTTTAATTGCCTTTCCTAATATCATTAAAGTAATTTGCGAATTGTGGGGGATTCCTAAGGTTGTTCCGGGCAATACATTAAACAGGTTTCGAATGTAAATATCGGCTATTGCCTGAACTGTTTTTTTCTTATTTGCTGCATCTTCTGGTAGAACTCCATCAACACGTTGAATGTGGATTCCGCCTTGAAAATCTACAATTGCAGCAGCCTGATACGCAAAATCTTTATATGCTCTGTTTATGGTTATTTTATACTGTGGAAACATATAATCGTACGATTCGGTTCTGTTAGCTACTTTATCAACCGTACTAATTTTTTCTATGGCTACAATTTTACTTTTGGGTATAAACTGAGCTGGTTCTGTGGCAGCAAAACCAGTGTCGCTTTTTAGGTTTACTGTTGCAGAACGTTTTTCTATAAAATTGGTATCGGCTTTGGTTGGTTTTTGTAATTGTTTGGCCGTCGTTTTAAGTTTGTTTTTAATGTATTTCTGAGCGTAGAAAGTCATGTTAACATCCGAACGGACATCAGAAGCGACAAGTTTTCCATCTACCTGAACACGCTGAAAAACTAGACTATCATTGCTGATGTGTTTTACCTTAAAAAATTCTGCCGCGAAATTGTACAGATTGCCATGATCGTACTGAAGATAAAATTTTTGCATTCTATGTTTTTGAGGACTCCATGCCATCATGGTATCTTCGGCTGCAACTTCAATTATCCACGATGGTTTTTGCATAAAACCTTCTGCGTTAAAGGAAAGTCCGTTTTTAAACCTGCGCTTAACCTCTTCATATCTAATTCCCTTTACGGGTTCGAAAGCAAATTCACGAGAGCTTGTGTTTATAGATTTAGTTCCAGATTCGCAGGATGACCACAAAGCGACAACAAATAAAAGGTAGAAAAAATTCTTAATCATAATTATATAACGCAACAAGCACAATTTTAAACTAAATAATTTATTTTTTCTTAACCAGAATTACATTGGCTACTTTTCGTTGCCCTTCATGATCCCATTTTTTATTATCTGTTGGATAATTGATGATGCCATTATCCGAAAAACCATCTATCCACAATGTTGTAGAACCGCCACCATCAAAATTTAAAATGCTGGAGCAACCGAGCCAAGTCATGATGTTGGTTAGCTCTGGTAAACTCATTCCAGCAGAGTTATCATTTCGTCCATCAACCGTAAGCATAATTATCTTGCCATTTGGTTTTAAGCCTAAACAAGTTCGAGGGTGCCTTAATTGGCTGAAAGATGATGTGTCCATGGTCTCCTTAATGCCATTTATAGCCAGTAAGGGTCCATTTAGCATTACATCTTTTTCCATCAATTTAATTTCCCAATCGGGGTTTCCATCCCATTTTTTTATCGCTATTTTACCATCTGCAATAACTACCGCAGCTTGTTGGTGCTTTGCTCTCGAACCATCTTTTTGCAATCGATTAACATTGATAACCTTATTATTCAACCGTACATAATCAACCGAACCACCATTTTTAACATCAAAAAAATTACCGTTAATTGCCGCCAAAGCTGTATCTTTTTTACCGAAATCGCTGGTTGTGATTAATTTTTTTTCTTCAGCGCCGATGGTAAAAACTGCTTTCCTGCCATTATTTTTAATTTCCAAATAGGAGATATTTTCGTTTGCGCTGAATAGATTTTTAGAATTAAAATGATACCGATAGAGACGCACTTTGGGCGCAACTCTATTTTTCTGCCATTTAGCTTTTACAAAAGTTAGCGAATCTAAATTTTGCGCCAAAACCGAAAATGAAATGCATATCAATGAAAGGAGAAAACCAGATCTTTTTAGCATAGGAATGAATTTGAATGCTAATTTAGAGGCAAATAATTGGTTGAAGCTGTTGTAACCTGAAAATTACCTACAATCAGCTTAAATCCTTCTTTCAAGATGAATAACCTTGAAAAAGGTTTTTTTCTCTCGATAGATTTCTAATATAACGCTTTTGTTAGCGCCAGATTTGAAAAGCTCGGTTAAGTCACTCAACGTATAAGCGTCCATAGATCTAAAATTAACGCCGATTATTTCGTCATCTGGGCAAAGACCAGATTTATCTGCAGGCGAGTTTTCATCAATTTCGCCAATTAAATATCTTTTATACTCTTTCTGGTCTAGATAGATTACCATCCCAATCATGTCATGCTCGAAAGGAGTTTTAAAAAAGCTATTGGGTTTTAAATACATAAACCCTTCATGATAGTTGATTTGAAGGTTAAACTTTTTAAGTAAATCAGCTCCCAAATTGCCATTTCTACTTTTTAAATCAATTTTTTGAGAGATAACGTTATAATCCGGGAAACCAGAAATTACATCATCAAATTCAAAATCGCCAAAAGAGAAAGATTTTATTCGTCCTAAATAGCCCTTTATCTGTCCGCTTAAACTCATGCCCAAACTTGCTTTAATTTTTGAGTATGGTAAAGGAAACATAGCTCCATTAAACATTTCCATTGATAAGGCATGGCTTGCACCCGTATCCATCAACAATTTTGCTTTCGTCTTACCACTGTCTGGCACCTCTATCTCCGCATAAATATAGGGCTTCAAATTTTCAATCACTATCGGAATTTTGGTTCCTTTATACTTAACTTTTTGGTTTAGTTTGCTAAAAATAAGGCGCTTTTCTACGTACCGAATATCTACAATAAAGCTGCTAAAAAAGCTGTATCCAATTATGCCATAAATTTTTGTACCCAAATGACCAGATAGATTGAACAAATCTTCTTTTAAAATTGCAGTTGGAATGTGTTTCATTTCTGCCCTGTTTATTTTGGCAGTAATGTTTTGAGAAACAAAAGCTTCAACGGGTTCTAAACCCAAACCAGAAACCTTAATTTTACGCATATTGGTAAAATTCAAGGAGTCAATAATCGAAGGTTCGGTAATTATCATTGGCCCAACACCTGTATCCAACACAAAATCGTACGGACCTTTACCATTAACATAAATTGGGATTATGATTAGGTTTTTAATAAGTTTAAAACTTAACGATTGCCTTTTTTGATTATCGAGAAATTGAAAATCTTGGGCTTGTGTTATGGTAATAAAAGGCAAAAAAATGCATAGGCAAACAATTAATTTGCGAAACAAGGAACGCATTGCAAGCTTATATTTGGTTAACATTTAATTAAATTTAATAATTTAGTTGGTAATTATTACTATAACTTTAAAAACATGTTTCATTCCCGATGTTTAAATAAATGCTTGCCCATATTTTTATACGTAATTAGCTTGCTTTTAGGTTGTTCTGCCGATAAAATGATAGCCAAAAAGGTTTCAAAAGAATTTAAAAATTCTGAGGTGATAAAGCAATATCACGTTGGTTTTTCGCTGTACAATTTGACAGAACAAAAGACAATTTTTGAGCAAGATGGAGATAAACTTTTTACTCCTGCATCGAACACTAAATTATTTACGTTTTATGCTGCATTAAAACTGATTCCTGCTGTTATACCGGCTTTACGTTACATAGAAAAAAATGATTCACTAATTTTTTGGGGAACCGGCGATCCATCTTTTCTTCAATCGGCATTGAAAGACAAAACCGCTTACAATTTTTTGGCAAACAGCAATAAAAAATTGTTCTTTGCGACGGGTAGATATACCGGAAATTCCTTCGGTACCGGCTGGGCTTGGGATGATTACAATGACTACTACCAGGCAGAAATTAACGAACTGCCCTTATTGGATAATACCGTTTGGGTTAAAGGAAGCTCAAACGGCACTTTCTCTGTTGTACCAAAAAGTTTTACATCTTGTTTTGCGATTGATAGCACTAAAAAACAGGGTGATTTCTTCGTTAAAAGGAAAATAAACACAAACGAATTTGATTATAATGCTGTGCCTGTAAAGCTAAACTACTCCCAGCAAATCCCATTTAAAGTAAGTAATGGCACTACCTTAAGCTTGTTGGCAGATACGCTTCATAAATCAGTAGAACTTATTGAAATGAAAATGCCCAATAATGCAAAAACATTAAAAGGCATGAGTAGAGACTCCGTTTTAAAAGCCATGCTGCTGCCAAGCGATAATTTTATTGCCGAACAGCTGTTACTGGTTTGTGGAGATAAACTGAGCGACACATTAAATACTGAAAAAACGATATCATATGTGCTAAAAAATTATCTAAACAACCTACCTCAAAAGCCCCGCTGGGTAGATGGATCGGGTTTATCCAGAATGAATTTATTTTCTCCGAATGATATGGTTGCTGTGCTTAACCTAATTTATAAAGAGGTAAACAATCCTGCTAAGTTGTTTGATATGTTACCTGCAGGAGGGAAAACCGGAACATTAAAAAATGCTTATCCTAAAACCGATAATCCTTTTGTTTTCGGCAAAACGGGATCCTTAACGGGTATTCACAATCAAAGTGGCTATGTTGTTACCAAAAAAGGAAAAACGTATATCTTTTCGTTTATGAATAACAATTTTGTAAATCCAACGGCTGCAGTAAGAAATGAAATGGTTAAGCTTGTAACCTACATACACGATAATTTTTAGTTTGATATAAAATGAGATTACTTTTCACAACAATCTTATCTGCCCTGATTTTAGCCACCTTTGCGCAAGAGCAAATCATATTTAAAACCAAAAATTTATCGCAACCCGATACGACTTGGGTCTTCTCGCCAAAAAATCTGGATAAGAAGCTAAAAGCGCCTACTGTAATTTTATTGCATGGCTTTGGCGGCAATTACAAACAGTGGAACAACATAATGGATGCCCAAAAATATGCTGATGAGTATGGCTATATTTTAGTTTGTCCTGATGGTTTAGTTAAATCGTGGTATTTAAATAGTCCTGCAAAAGCAAACTGGCAATATGAAACTTTCTTTTTTGATGAGCTTTTGCCGAAACTTAAAAAGAATTACCCAATTGATACGAATAACCTTTTTATCACCGGCTTAAGCATGGGTGGACATGGTGCGCTTTGGTTATTTTTAAAACATCCAGAGGAATTTAAAAGTGCAGGAAGCACAAGTGGCGGCATAAATTTGAGAGATGCTATCGGTAAATTTGGCGTTCCTGAGCTTTTGGGTAACCCCGACAAGGATAGTGATGTTTGGCTTAAATATTCTGTAATTCAAAACATCGATAAACTTGTAGGAAGCAAAAAGGAAATTATTTTCGATTGTGGTTCGAGTGATTTTTTTTACCAGTCGAACAATGAGATGAAAAGGAAATGTGATAGTTTAAAAATAAACGCTACCTACATTTCTCAACCAGGCAATCACAATTCTACCTATTGGAAAAAATCGATAAAACAGCAGTTTGAATTTTTCAGCAAACAGATCTCGAAGTAATTATTTCATGACTTCTGATTTTAAATCCATATCGCAGCCATTCTCAAATACCATTGAAATTGATGGGACAGCGTATTTATACTTTGGTGGAACGGCGTATTTAGGTATTCCTCAAAACGAAGAATTTATAAAACTTTACATTAAAGGAATTAAATTATTTGGATTAAATAACGGCACAAGTAGAGCCAATAACATTCAGTTAGGAATATATAACGAAGCCGAAAACGTTGCTGCGAAACGATTCGGAGCAGAAAGTGCGTTAATTACCTCGAGTGGGTATTTAGCAGCTCAACTAACGGTGAAAGCTTTATCTACAACAGGCCAAGTCATTTATGCTCCAGCAACGCACCCTGCTCTTTGGTTAGAGAATCAACCTTTAGTATTAAAATCCTTTTCAGATTGGAAAGCGGAAACCATTCAATTAATTAATAATTCGAAACAGCAAAGTTGGGTTATTATAAGTAATTCTATGAATAATCTTTTTCCTGAAATATATGATTTCAGCTTTTTAGAAGAGATTCATGGCGATAAAAAAATCATGTTAATTGTCGATGACTCTCATGGAATTGGCATAAATAATAACGGTTTAGGTACTTATTGTGACTTGCCAAAAAAGGATAATATTGATGCGGTTGTTGTGGCATCGATGGCAAAAGCACTTGGTGTAGATGCAGGATTGGTTCTAGGTTCAAAAGAAATCATCAACAAACTTAAAAACACAAACACATTTGTTGGTGCTTCACCCCCACCAGCGGCAGCGCTATATGCATTTATAAACGGTAATGAAATTTACAAAAGAGCGTGGAACAGTTTGCAAAAAAATATAGAATTGTTAGAATCAAAAATTAAAATCTCTGGTAAATTTGAGGCCGGTTTTCCTGTATTTCACTTTGAAGATTCGAATTTAGCTGAGAGGCTATTTACTCACAAGATTTTGATTTCTTCATTTTCTTATCCAAATGCAAATGATGCGCTCATCAATCGAATTGTGCTCAGCAGTTGGCATACAAATGCAGATATTTTAAAAATTTCATCAGTTATTTAATTCTGCGGATATAGCTATTTGTGCTTTGCGGTTAAAAATCATTTCATCGTAAACAGGCAAATTAAACACGAGTTTTATTTAACCACTTAATTTTTCAATATTTACTTCATGAAAAAATTATTTTTATTTCTATCCATAACCTTTTTATTTACCTCTTCTATTTTAGCGCAAACTACAGAGATTTGGGTAGTTCGCCATGCCGAAAAAGATAAGTCAAATCCACAGGAAAAAGATCCAGAATTATCTGATGAAGGAAAAATAAGAGCAAGAGATTTGGCGGAGTATTTAAAAAAAGAAAAAATCGATTTCGGATTTACCACACCATATAAAAGAACCCGAACAACTTTAGATTCTTTGATTATACCTAAAGTGTTGAATTATACTGATATTAAATCACTAGTCGATAGTATCAAAACAAATTACGTTGGTAAAAAAATTGTAATTGCTGGTCACTCAAATACTGTTCTAGAAATTATCGAAGCCTTTGGAGGAAAACGCCCAAGAGAAGAACTTACTGATGATGATTACGATTTTATCTTTCACTTAACCGTAAAAGGCGATAAGGCCAGAGTAAAAATGGACCAATACGGTGTTCCGCATCATTTGTAATTTAGGTTGAAACCTAGCTTATTAAAAAAGCTGAACGTATTTATATCTTTTCAAAAGGAATATCCATTAAAGTATAATTCTGCCAACCTTGAAAATCATAATGCCACCATTCATTTTCAAGAACGTTCAGTTTATGTTTTCTCATTAATGAAATAAAGAATTCGCGGTTCTTTTTAACTTCTGCTGATACATTTGGGTAATTGGCTGCCGCAGCCGCAGAAAAACTATCGTAAGGTGTAGGCATAGGAATTTCCTTACCAGTTTTTAGGTTAATGATAGTTAAATCAACGGCGCAACCTCTATTGTGTTTCGAACCTTGCTTCGGATTTGCGACAAAATTTTTATCGCTTGCTTTTTTATAAAACGCAACTGTAATTGCATACGGTCTGTATCCATCAAAAATCTTTAAACCCAAACCTTTTTTATTCAATTCTTGCTGCACCTTTTTTAACGATTCTACAACTGGTTTCCTGGCGAAAGCTCTAGCCTGCCCATACATAACCTGCCTCATAAAATTGTTTTTAGTAGCGTAACGTATATCTAGCTTAATATTCGGAATCGCTTTCTTTATCTCAACAAGTTCGTTATTTGGATTAATTTTAACCGATTGTAAATATTGATTGTAAGAATTTATTACAACAAGTTTCTTTGTTTTTTCAGGCTTTGTTTGCGCAAAAACAGGAAAGGAAACAAATACGAAAAGTACAAAAATGTTAAATTTCATCTGTCATGATTTTGAGCATCACAATTATCAAGATTATTTTACTGATTTGATACAACCAGTAATTCCAAATCTTTAAAAGGCAAATTAAACATATCTGCTAAATCTTTGTTGGTAACATTACCTTGGTAAATATAAAGTGCCTCGCGAATACCAGGATTATTCCAAACCATATTCATTAAACCACCAAATTCGCCAATATCTAACAAAATTGGTGCAAATATATTGGTTAAAGCGTAAGAAGCTGTTCTAGGAACTCTAGATGCAATGTTTGGAACGCAATAATGAATTACATCGTATTTTCTAAAAACCGGGTTAGTATGGTTGGTAACTTCAGAAGTTTCAAAACACCCACCCTGATCTATGCTTACATCAATTACCACAGAGTGTGGTTTCATCCGCGCAACGGTTTCTTCCATAACAATACAAGGACTACGACCATGACTTGCACGAATAGCGCCGATGACTACATCACAAGTTACAATTGCTTTATTTAAAACGATTGGCTGCATTACAGATGTAAAAACCCTGCTGTTGCCAAGGTTATTTTGAAGTCTGCGTAAACGATAAATAGAACTATCAAAAACTTTTACTTCCGCTCCTAGTGCTAAAGCCGTTCTGGCTGCATATTCGCCAACGGTTCCTGCACCTAGAATTACAATTTCTGTTGGTGGCACACCTGTAAAGCCCCCGAGCATTAAGCCTTTACCGCCGGTAACATTGCTTAGGTATTCTGCAGCAATTAAAATTGAAGTAGAGCCAACAATCTCACTCATTGCTCTAACTACACTTAATACATTACCTTCATCACGAAGATTTTCAAAACATAATGCATTAATCTTTTTCTGCATTAAAGCTTTAAGGTATTCTTGTTTAAGCGTGCCTGTTTGTAAAGATGATATTAAGGTTTGCCCTGCATGCATCATTGCAATTTCCTCCAACATGGGCGGTGCAATTTTCACTAAAATATCACAATCGAAAACTTCCTTTTTATCGTAGGCAATTTTAGCACCTTGCTCTGCATATTCCGAATCTGAAAAATTTGCTGCTATACCCGCACCGCTTTCTAAAACCACCTGATGCCCATTATTAACCAGCAAAGCAACCGATAAAGGCGTTAAAGCAATTCTATTTTCTTGAAAAGATATTTCTTTGGGGATTCCTATATAAAGGTTATTCTTTTTATTTCGGGTTTCAAGCGTTGCTTCTTGGGTTTGCAATAAACCCTGACGAGCTATATCGGCCATTCCTTCGCGTAATCCTGTAGCCATGTTTTTATATCGGTAAATGTTTTGATTTAGGTTGATGAAGGTACGGAAAATCTGTTAAAATACTGATAACAAATCACATCAGAATTTAGATTTTACTAAACTCGAAAATTCTTTGGTGCTCATCTAAAATTGATATTACTACCTTTACATAATGTTCTGGCAATAATTCTTCTATTCTTTCCGGCCATTCGATAAGGCATATTCCGCCACCGTAAAAATATTCTTCATAACCTAAATCATAGGCCTCTTGAATGTTTTTTATGCGATAGAAATCAAAATGATATACCGCTCCAGCGTTGCCTACATACTCGTTGACGATAGAATATGTTGGGCTAGAAACTGCATCATTAACGCCTAAAGTTTTACAGAAATTTTTTATGAATGTTGTTTTGCCAGCACCCATTTCTCCTTCAAAAAGAAAAATTTTATGTTCGCCTGCAAACGCTAAAAGCTTGTTGGCAACTTCCGGTAAATCTTCTAAACCATTAATCTGAACTCTCATTGCTACAAAAATAAAAAGCAAAAGTAATACATAATTGTATTGCTTTTGCTTTTTGAATTTAAGCATATAAATAAGTGAAGCTTTCGACTACAGCACAGAAAGCGTTGTATTTTTGAGTTTCGGTCTGTGAAGACACAGACCGAGGGAAATAACTACATCGTTTTTGTTTTTTCTCCTGGTTAGGAGATTATCTAGGAGAATAAGTTACCACAGGAATAATCATTTCTTCTAACGATATTCCGCCGTGCTGAAAAGTTTCGTTGTAATAATTAACAAACTGATTGTAGTTATTAGGATATACGAAGTAGCTATCTTCTTTTGCAAAAATATAACTGCTGCTGATATTAATTTTTGGCAGTAAAGCATCATGCGGATTTTTAATTGCAAAAACCTCTTTTGCATTAAAATTCAGATTTCTACCTTGTTTATAACGCAAGTTGGTATTTGTGCTTCTATCTCCAATAACTTTTACTGGTTTTTTAACACGAATGGTTCCATGATCTGTGGTAATGATAACTTTAACCTGCTTTTGCGATATTTTTTTCAATAAATCCCAAAGCGGAGAATGTTCGAACCACGATAATGTTAATGAACGATAAGCAGCATCATCGTTTGCCAATTCCCGAATCATTTGCATATCGGTACGGGCGTGGCTTAACATATCAACAAAGTTGAATACAATTGCGTTAAAGTCGTTTTTTAGAAGATTATTGGTTTGCTCTACCAGTTCCTTTCCTTGCTCAAAAGTTAAGATTTTGTTGTAGCTAAACTTGCAATCTTTACGCAAACTACGTTTAATGTTATCTGCTAAGAAGGCTTCTTCGTGCATGTTTTTTCCACCTTCGTCATCATCGTTTTGCCACAAACTAGGAAAGCGCTTCTCCATTTCCAAAGGCATTAAACCAGAAAATATCGCGTTCCTTGCGTATTGAGTTGCAGTTGGTAAAATACTGGTGTACATATCTTCCTCATCAATTCTAAAATACTCAGAAATTAATGGGTTAATAATTTTCCATTGATCGTAACGCAGGTTATCAATCAGAATAAAAAACACCGGAGTTGTATCGTTAATGTGCGGAAAGGCTTTTTTCTTCAATAATTCGTTTGATAGAAGCGGTGCGTTATCCTTATCCTTAATCCAGTTTAAGTAGTGTTCTTCAATAAATTTAGAGAACTGTGTATTGGCTTCTTGTTTTTGCATGGTTAAGATCTCATGCATTTGCGGGTCATCCAACTTCTCAAGTTCAAGTTCCCAAAAAATTATTTTTTTGTAAGTATCTACCCATTCCTCGTAACTAAGGCGGTCGCCCAATGTCATTCCCAACCTTCTAAAATCTTGTTGGTATGCCATTGAAGTTTTTTCACTTACCAAAAGTTTTTTATCAATCAGCTTTTTTATGGTTAAAAGAACTTGTTTCGGATTTACCGGTTTAATCAGATAGTCATCAATTTTACTTCCAATTGCATCCTCCATCAAATTTTCTTCTTCACTTTTGGTAATTAAAACTACCGGTACGTCTGGGTTTAGGTTTTTTATCGCCGAGAGGGTTTCAATTCCACTCATACCAGGCATGTTTTCATCCAAAAAAACAAGGTCGAAATGGGCTTTACCAAAGGCTTCGAGCGCATCGTTACCATTTGTAAATGTAGTAACGTTGTAACCTTTATCGTTGAGTAATAATATATGAGGTTTTAGTAGATCGATTTCATCATCGGCCCACAAAATTTTAGTTTCTTGCATGTTTTTGTAAAAATTGTTGTGTATTAAGCCATATATTTTGGCAGGCAATCAAAGTATAAATAAAAATAGCAATTTTTGTACCGTATATGTGTATTTAACTATTTTTAACGCTTGAATAAGAAGAAAATCATAAATGATCCGGTTTACGGATTTATCAGCATTCCAACCGAATTAGTTTACGATGTTATTTCGCATTCGTACTTTCAGCGATTGCGCTACATAAAGCAACTTGGAATGACGCATCTTGTTTATCCAGGAGCATTGCACACCCGATTTCATCATGCTTTAGGTGCTATGCATTTAATGAGCTTGGCAATTGGTTTATTAAGAAGTAAAGGACATACAGTTAGCGATGGTGAGGAAGAATCGGCAATATTGGCCATTTTACTGCACGACATTGGCCACGGACCTTTCTCTCACGCCCTCGAGCATTCATTAGTTACCGGAATAAAGCATGAAGACATCTCAGCAAAGCTGATGCAGGATTTAAACCGCCATTTTAATGGGAAATTAACGCATGCGATTGAAATATTTAATGGCACTTATCACAAACGCTTTTTACATCAGTTAATTTCAGGTCAGCTAGATTTAGATAGAATGGATTACCTGAATCGAGATAGTTTTTTTACAGGTGTAAGCGAGGGTGTAATAAGTTTCGATAGAATTATAAAAATGTTTAATGTTTTTGATGATGATTTGGTTATCGAAGAAAAGGGCATTTATTCAATCGAGAAATTTCTTATTGCCAGGCGTTTAATGTATTGGCAAGTATATTTGCATAAAACCGTAATCTCTGGCGAAATGATTTTGGTTAAATTGTTAGCACGAGCTAAAGAATTATCAGCCAATGGAGATGATTTATTTGCTGCACCATCATTAAACTATTTTCTTAAAAACGATATCAACGAAGAAAACTTCTTTAATCAGCACGATAATTTAGAGCATTTTACAAATCTTGATGACCAAGACATTTATACTTCAGTAAAAGTTTGGACTAAGCACCCCGATAAAATTTTGTCTGAACTATGTAAAATGCTTACCTCACGAAATTTATATAAAGTTGAAATGAGCAATGAAAAACCAGATGAAGAACGTATTGAATTTTTACAAAATGCTGCTGCGGATTTACTAGGCATAACCAAAGAGGAAGCTAAATATTTTGTTTTTACCGATTCTATACAAAACAGAGCTTATAATGCAGGTGTTGGAAATATCAAGATATTGATGAAAAATAACGATATTGTTGATATCGCAAAAGCATCAGATTTATCCAACCTAGAATCATTGCAAAAAACGGTAGAAAAATATATTCTTTGCTATCCTCGTGGGATTTAAGCTTATTTAACAAAATATTTAACTTTCAGTGCCGTTTTAAGTCTTATTATTGTGTATTAAATACACGAGTTAACCCGAACAGGTTTTTTTGTTCATATCAATTTAACATTTACCTTTGTACAATGCAATTTACTGCCAAGCAGATAAGCGAGTTTTTAAACGGTTCCATTGATGGTAACCCAAATGTAGCTGTAACAGAACTCTCTAAAATAGAAGATGGTAAAGAAGGCTCTTTGTCTTTCCTTTCTAACCCCAAGTATGAAAACTTTTTATATTCTACACAGGCATCGGTAGTAATTGTTTCTAAAGATTTTAAACCCACACAAGAATATACAAGCACGTTAATTCGTGTCGAAAACCCTTACAGCTCTTTTACAGTATTATTAGATAAGTATAATGAAGCCGTAAATGCCCAGGCAGAAAAATCTGGTGTTGACAAATTGGCTTTTGTACATCCATCAGCAAAAATTGGTAAAGGTGTATTTATTGGTCCGTTTTCTTATATAGCCGAAAATGTAGAAGTAGCCGATGGTACGAAAATTAATGCTCAAGTATTTATTGGAGAAAACTCTAAAATAGGAGAATCGTGTTTGTTTTTTCCGGGCGTTAAAGTTTACCATAACTCTATTATTGGTGACCGGGTAATTATTCATTCAAATACGGTTATCGGTAGTGATGGTTTTGGTTTCGCTCCTCAAAAAGATGGCACCTACAATAAAATACCTCAAATAGGTAACGTGATTATCGAAGATGATGTAGAAATTGGCGCAAACACAGCTGTTGATAGGGCAACAATGGGTTCTACAATTATTAAAAAAGGCGCCAAAATCGATAATTTAATTCAAATTGCCCATAACGTAGAAATTGGCGAACACACTGTTTTAGCGGCGCAATCGGGCATTTCAGGAAGTACCAAAGTGGGTCCAAATAGTGTTATCGGTGGTCAGGTAGGCATTGCAGGGCATTTAACACTTGCAAAAGGCACACAAATTGGTGCCCAGGCTGGCTTAAACTTTAACATTACCGAAGAAAATAAACAATGGCATGGCAGTCCGGCGCAACCATTACGCAACTGGATGCGTGCTTCTGTAATTTTTAAACATCTACCTGATGTTGAAAAAAGAATTAATGTGCTCGAAGAAGAATTAAAAAAACTTACAGCAGAATTGGAAAAGAATACAATTAATAATGAACGTTAGACAAAGAACAATTACTAAAGAAATATCAGCATCGGGAGTTGGTTTACATACTGGCGCTAACGTTACCATTACTTTTTGCCCTGCGGCAGAAAATCATGGTTTCAAATTTCAACGTGTTGATTTGAATGGTCAGCCCGTTATTGATGCCGATGCCGATAATGTAACTGACACCTCCCGAGGAACCACAATAACTCAAAACGGAGCAAGTGTTAGCACAATCGAACATGTAATGGCCTCATTAATAGGCATGGATTTAGATAACGTTCTAATTAAACTTGA
This sequence comes from Pedobacter lithocola, assembly GCF_042650845.1. Classification (NCBI taxonomy): domain Bacteria; kingdom Pseudomonadati; phylum Bacteroidota; class Sphingobacteriia; order Sphingobacteriales; family Sphingobacteriaceae; genus Pedobacter; species Pedobacter lithocola. The sequence goes on from NZ_JBHSBW010000011.1 coordinate 182,493, forward strand.
TGGACCTGAAACACCAATAATGGATGGAAGTTCCATTCAATTTATTGATTTGTTGGAGGAAGCTGGCACAATTGAGCAAAATGCTGATAGAGAATACTTTACCATCCCTCATAATATTACCTATACCGAAGCAGATAGAAAAGTAGAAATTGTAGCCATGCCTTTGGATGACTACCGTTTTACTTGTATGATTGATTATAACTCTCCTGTTTTAGGCAGCCAACACGCTGGGATTAACACCATTGCCGAATTTAAAAAGGAAATTGCTTCGTGTCGTACTTTTTGTTTTCTACACGAGTTAGAATATCAATTGCAGCATAACTTAATTAAAGGTGGCGATTTAAATAACGCTATCGTTATTGTTGATAAAGAAGTTACTAAAGATGAATTAAACCATCTGGCAAAGCTTTTTAATAGAAAGGACATTGATGTAGCTCCACAAGGAATCTTGAATAATATGGAACTGCGTTATCAAAACGAGCCAGCCCGCCATAAATTATTAGATATGATTGGCGATTTAGCGCTGGTTGGTATGCACTTGAAAGGCCACATCATGGCTGCTCGTCCAGGCCATGCCGCCAATGTTGCATTTGCCAAAAAAATAAAAGCCGCTATAAGAAAAGAGAAAAATAAAAAGATTCAAAAAGTTTACGACCCTTCTGCCAAGCCATTGTATGATGTAACTCAGATAATGGAAATTTTGCCACACCGCCAACCTTTTCTTTTTGTTGATAAAATATTAGAACTATCTAAAAACCATGTTGTTGGTTTAAAGAATGTAACCATAAATGAGGAGTTTTTTAAAGGTCATTTTCCAGGTGCGCCGGTTTTTCCAGGAGTAATTCAGATAGAGGCAATGGCACAAGTTGGAGGTATTTTAGTTTTAAGCACTGTACCCGACCCTAGCAATTATCTAACTTATTTTTTAAAAATAGATAATGTACGTTTTAGGGCGCAGGTTTCTCCAGGTGATACCATTATTTTCCGTTGCGATTTGCTTGAGCCAATTAGGAGAGGCATTGCACAAATGAAAGGTGTTGGAATGGTTGGCGAAAAAATTGTAGTAGAAGCCGAAATGATGGCTCAGATTTCAAAAGTTAAACAAACAGAACCAGTCTAATAATGATACAACCATTAGCATATATACATCCCCAGGCAAAAATTGCCGAAAACGTAGTTATAGAACCTTTTGTTGTAATACATAAAGATGTTGTAATTGGCGAAGGAACATGGATTGGTTCGAATGTTACCATTATGGATGGCGCTCGGATTGGCAAAAACTGTCGTATTTTTCCTGGAGCCGTTATTTCTGGTGAACCACAAGATTTAAAATTTGCTGGTGAAGTTACTACTGCAGAAATCGGTGATAATACCACCATTCGCGAGTGTGTTACCATTAACCGTGGAACAAAAGATAAATGGAAAACCACTATTGGCAGCAACTGTTTAATTCAGGCATATTCGCACATTGCACACGATTGCGAAGTTGGCGATAATTGCATTTTCTCTAACAGCACAACGCTAGCTGGTCATATTACCATAGGAAACAATGTAGTACTGGCTGGTTTAGTTGCCATCCACCAATTTGTTAAAGTAGGTTCTTATGCATTCGTAACTGGTGGTTCACTAGTACGTAAAGATGTTCCTCCTTATGTTAAAGCTGCTCGCGAGCCACTTTCTTATGCAGGAATTAATTCTGTTGGTTTACGTAGAAGAGGTTTTACCAATGAGCAAATTGATGAGATACAAGAAATTTATCGTGTGCTTTTTGTAAAACATAACAACGTTACCAAAGCTTTGGATATGATTGAAGCCGAATTTAAACCAACAGAAATTCGGGATGAGATTGTAGATTTTATCCGTAACTCTAACCGCGGTGTGATGAAGGGTTTCGGCATGGGAAGCTAGGTTTACAAGATTGAGGTACAGGATTAAGGTTAAAAGGTATGCCGGCTTAGAGTGCTAAGGGTTACAGTATCTTCATAGCGAGGACCGAAGCAATCTCTTACCTAAACCACATCTATAAATATTCTAAAATTTATTTAATGTCTATAGCATTAGTTTAGCTTTCTTAGGTGACTAAAACGGTAAAAAATAAGAATATGAATAATCTAGCGTTAGTCAGAACCGATTCAGATAATACCGATTTTAGACAATTGGTTGCATTACTGGATAAAGATTTAGCGATTAGAGATGGTGATGAACATGCTTTTTATGCTCAATTTAATAAAGTTGATGCAATAAAAGAAGTTGTTGTTGCTTATCAAAATGAAATTCCCGTTGCTTGTGGAGCCATAAAGCCTTTCTCAGTTTCTGCAGCTGAAGTGAAAAGAATGTTTGTTCATCCCGATTACAGAAAGCAAGGCATAGCGGCAAAAGTTTTATCTGAATTAGAAACTTGGGCAGCCGAATTAAACTACAGCGAATGTGTTTTAGAAACCGGTAAAAAGCAACCTGAGGCTATTGCATTGTATCAAAAAGCGGGTTATCAGATTATAGATAATTACGGGCAATATGTTGGTGTAGAAAATAGCGTTTGCATGAGTAAAACCTTAATTGATATTTGATACTCAATTTTTGATAAAAAAAATGAAGATAAGCTTAAACAACGTTGGCAGAAGATTTAATAAGGAGTGGATTTTTAGAAACCTAAGCACTGAATTTACTTCTGGAAACAGCTATGCGATATTAGGTCCGAATGGTTCAGGGAAATCTACATTGTTAAGCGTTATAACAGGAAGTTTAATGCCATCAGAAGGGGATATTTCCTTTACAGATACAAAGGATATTCCGGTTGAAGATATTTATAAACACATAAGTTTAGCTGCCCCATATTTAGAGCTCGTTGAAACTTTTACCCTAAGAGAACTTATAGATTTTCATTTTAAGTTCAAAAATTTTACAACAGGCGTTGATGCAAAAGAACTTGTTACTATTCTCGGTTTAGAAAAATCGGCAAATAAAGAAATCAAGTATTTTTCGTCGGGAATGAAGCAAAGAGCCAAACTAGCTTTGGCTTGCTGTTCTGATTCACCAATATTATTTTTAGATGAGCCAACGAGTAATTTAGACGTTCAAGGGATGAATTGGTATCTTGAATTGATACAAAATTTCACTAAAAACAGACTTACCATTATAGGTTCAAACCAGATTGCCGAATACGAATTTTGTAATAACCACATTCAAATAGCTGATTATAAGTAGATTAATCCGATTTAGTTATCCACTCCAAGACGTATTTTTGTCATTAATTTGTATTAAAAAAATATTATATTAAAAATATTTTGTGAGTAATAAATTATTCTTACCTTTGCACCACCAAAACGAGAAACAAATTTCATATTTTTTCTCTTTAGGAAAACATAAAAATTCCCGCACTCGCGGACAAATGATATAGCCAGTAAATGGCAAAGAGTTTTTCATAGTTTAGTTTGAGGTTTAGGTTGATTATGCCTTTGGAGTGGTTCCCAAAGGCATTTCTTTTATACAAGGTTTTTTTTGCTAAACGCAGGAGCAGGTTTTTGTTGTTTGCAATGCCATAGGTTAATTAAACCCGATTGCACGAAAATACTTTTTTAAAACCCCGAAAGGGTATTAATTAAAAAAGATTGTAGTAAAAGCGGGACTAACCTTAACCGATTTACACAGGTATTGCTTTTCATATTAAAAATGAAAACACTCTTAAAAAAAATATGGTGTGAAATGAGCCTTAACCCCCCTAAGCTTATGCCTTTAACTTGCTAGGTTTTTATTAAAATAATTTTACCTTTGCCATCACAAAAAATCGAAATTAATCCATTAAGGATAACATTATATGGCAAAAGCATCAGAAATTAAAACAGGTAACATTCTTCGTGTAAATAATGAGTTGGTTACTGTTGACGAATGGAACCACCGTACGCCAGGTAAGGGCGGCGCTTTTTACACAGGAAAGTTTCGTAACATTAAATCGGGTAGAATTGTTGAGGCTCGTATGAATACCGATGAGGCCGTGGAAATTTGCCGAGTTGAAACCAGCGATTATCAATATTTGTACGAAGATGGTGATTATTTGGTGGTGATGGATAACAACACTTATGAGCAATATAATGTTGAAAAAACGTTATTTGGTTCGGCAATTAAATTCTTAAAAGAAGGCATGAATGTTATCGTTTCTATGGAAAGCGATGAGGCTATTATGGGCCAGCTGCCAAACTTCGCGGAGTTCGAAATTACATATTCGGAACCAGCAGTTAAAGGTGATACTTCTACAAATGCGTTGAAAGCAGCAACGCTTGAAAATGGCGTTGAAGTTAAAGTGCCGATGTTTGTAAACCAAGGCGATAAAATTAAAGTTGATACACGTACAGGTGAATATGTGGAGCGTGTAAAATAATATTTACTATTGAATAGAAAGCCTTTGAATTATATTCAAGGGCTTTTTTGTTTTAAAGAATTGCCTCGAAACAATTTGAGCAAAAAATAAGATAAGATGTTTTAAATTTGAGCGATGTTAAAGGCAGAAATTAGAAAGCAAGCTTTAAAAGAGCGATTATCTTTGACTAATGAAGAATATGAGCGTAGAAATGATGGGCTTTTATTTCAATTTAAATCGCTCGATTTTAGTATTGTAAAAGGATTGCATATTTTTTTACCGATTGTAGAGAAAAAGGAGCCGAATACCTTTTTGTTGATTGATTGGTTGGCGAGAAATCACCCAGAAATTAAAATCGTAATACCCAAGGCAGATTTTAAAACTTCATTAATGACTCATCACGAATATACGGGCTTTAACGATCTGAAAAAAAACAGCTACAACATTTTTGAACCACAAGTAGAAAATCAATACCAAGGTAAAATTGATGTGGTTTTTGTGCCATTGTTGGCTTTTGATAAACAAGGATATCGTGTTGGTTATGGCAAGGGCTTTTACGACCGCTTTCTGGAAAATTTAAATGCTCAAAAAATAGGCTTATCTTTATCGCCAGTAATAGAAAAAATCGATGACGTAAATGAGCACGACATTCGTTTAAACTCTTGCATTACACCCACAGAAATTATTAAATTTTAATCATCATGGCATCCGAAATCGTTATCAAAACAGAAAAGCAATACGAAGATAATATGGTTGCAGTGTTTGAGTTGCAAGAAAAAGAAGAACTAACGGCCGATGATTTAAAACAAATTGAACTGATGCTAAAAGCGGGCGAAAAATACGAGGCTGAACATCTTTAATGCAACTCCAATAAAACCGGGCAATGGTCTGAATGAATTGCATCGGGCAAAATCCTCACATTTTTTAACCGATTTTCCATCGCTCGGGTAACCAGGTGATAATCGATACGCCAGCCTAAATTCTTACCTCTAGAACCAGCCCGATAACTCCACCAAGTATAGTGGTGTGGGTCTTTGTTAAAATGACGGAACGAATCTATAAAACCATTTTCTAAAAACAGCTGCATCCATTCACGTTCTTCAGGCAAGAAACCAGATGAATTGGCATTTGATTTTGGGTTGTGAATATCTATTGATGTATGGCAAATATTATAATCGCCACTCACAATCAGGTTTGGAATTCTTTCTTTTAATGCTCCGATGTAAACATCAAAGAATTTCATAAACTCATACTTTTTTACTTGGCGCTCATCGCCACTTGAGCCTGATGGCATATACAAACTCATTAGCGAAAACTCATCGAAATCAGCCCGTAAAATCCTTCCTTCTCGGTCAATCCATTCTTCACCACAACCATATTCTATATTATTGGGTTTTAATTTGGTTAAAATTGCAACGCCACTATAGCCTTTCTTTTCTGCCGGAAACCAATAATGATGTTAGCCTAGTTGTTCTACCAAGGCAATGATTTCTGGTATTTGTGATGGCATTGCTTTTATTTCCTGCAAGCAAATCATATCGGCATTAGTGGCTTGCAACCAGCCAAAGAAGTTTTTTGTGCTGGCAGCACGTATTCCGTTAACGTTGTAAGAAATAATTTTCATTCCAAATTTTCAATGATATTGCAAAAAGTATAATTAGAAATTAATTGAGTAATTGAGATTGCTTCGCCTTTGGACAAACCCGTCGTCACCACTAATCCATTTAAGGGTCTTATCGGCAGAAAAGATGCTGTTATGAATTCAGCATGAAGAGAGTATTATCCCTGCGCCAGCTGCTTTTCTAACTTCTTTGCTGCTCTCCTTTTCAAAATTGTGATATCCATTTTTACATCCTGCTTTGGACGATTATTTTTATCTGTAACTAAAGCCGCAATTTTATCAACCATATCTAAACCAACAACAATTTCACCGTAAACGGTATAATTTCTATCTAAATGAGGCGTTCCACCAATGGTTTTATAAACTTGACGTTGCCATTCTGGAATCTTATATTTTAACCGCTTTTCCTCCACGATATTCAATTGTTCATCTGTAAAAACCTTTCCCTGTACCAAATAAAACTGACTTCCACTTGAGGCTTTGCTTGGATTAACACCATCACCTTCCCGGGCCGCAGCTAAAACACCCTTTTTATGAAAAAGACTATCTCTAAATTCTGCCGGAATGGTATATTTAGGTCCACCCTCTCCAAGCAAAGAATCTGGCTTAGCATTTCTAGAATCTGGGTCTCCCCCTTGAATCATAAAATCTTTTATCACACGATGAAATAACGTACCATTATAATAACCCTCTTTAGTTAATTTCAAAAAATTATCACGATGCAATGGTGTTTCATTGTACAACTTTACAATGCAATCTCCGAATGCAGTTTTAATACGGATATATTGGTTTCTGGGTTTAGCTGCGAAGCTTGAAAGAACAGAAAACGTAAAGATGAACAGTAATAATTTCTTCATGTTGATAGTGTTTGAGCCTAAATTAATCTAAAAAATGAAATTGAGTAAATAAAAGCATGTATTATGTGATTTATTTTCTATTACCTTTGTATTAATGAAGTTAAAACAAAAAATAGCACTTTCTTTGGCCGTACTCTATGCGGTTAGTGTTATGGGTTTGGCTTTAAGTTTGCATTTCTGCAGTGGTAAACTTGAAAATGTAAAGCTATTCAGTAATGAAGTTTCTTGTAAATTTTGTGCAGATATTCCTGCTGAAAAGATAAAAGATGACGGCTGTTGCAAAAACACACAAGTATCCGTAAAAGTTAAAGATAGTCACCAAACAGAGGCACAAACCCAAATGCCGAAGTTATTCTCTATTCAGTTATTTTTACATCCACCAGTTTTATCTTTTCTAAGCAACGTTAGCCCAGCTTTTTTTAGCAAATTCACTAACAAAGCACCGCCAACTTCCACAAGGGTCGCTTTACATGTTTTCAATTGCATTTTTAGGAATTAGGATTAATCATTGTCCATTGCGTTATGCAAAGCATTTCGACTGGTTTAATATGACATTTCTTAAATTCTAATTCAAAAAATCATGAAAACAATAAAATTATTTAGCATTATTATGCTTCTTTTTGCCGTTAAGGTTTCGGCTCAACAAATAGCAACAGCAGATTTACAAGTAATTGGTTTAACTTGTTCAATGTGTTCAAATGCAACTCAAAAATCACTAGAAACGTTGAGTTTCATCAATTCGGTAAAACCAGATTTAAATAAAAATATTTTCGTTTTAACCTTCAAAAAAGGTGCTGATATCAATTTAGATATGGTACGCAAAAAAGTTCAGGATGCTGGTTTTTCTGTGGGCGGCTTAACTGCAGATTTCAATTTCAATCAAGTTAAAGTAGATGAAAAAGGCCAAGCGATTGTTAATGGCAATGTTTATCGTTTTGTAAATGCAAAAAACAAAACCTTAAATGGAATGGTAAAAGCATCGGTTGTTGATAAGAATTTCATTTCTGGTTCGGCTTTTAAAAAACAAGCTACAACCGTAAATTCTGATGCATATGCAAATGGAACTGCCGTAGTAAACGGAAAGAAAACTCGTGTATATCACTTAGTGCTTTCTTAAAAAATGAAGAGTGTTTTAATAACAGCGCTGATTGTAATCGGCGCTTACTCTTCTGTTATGAGTCAGGAATTGTACGTTTTTACAGAGCCGGCCAGCAATATGCCAACAAAATCTATTGGCGTTAGGCTTACAAATGAAGGCATGAATAACCCAGATTTCATGAGCAGAACCATTCCGGAAGTTATGGTTGGTTTCAATAAAAATCTGATGATGCATGCCCAAACCTTCTTATCCGATATGGATGGAAAATATCGTTTGGAGGGTGGAAGTTTATATGCAAAATATCGTTTTTTATCTTTAGATGAGGCTCATTCTCATTTTAGGGCAGCTGCTTATGGGCGCATAAGCACAAGTAAAAGACCAACATTTACAAGAGATATAAACTTAGAGGGAGATAATAGTGGTGTTCAGGGTGGATTAATTTTTACCCAACTTTTGCACAAACTGGCGCTATCGGCAACTTTAGGTTACGCACATGCTTTCAAAGATTACGATAAACAGATTGTAGGCATGCCGCGACCGAACAATATGCTATCGTATAGTTTATCATCGGGTTATTTAGTTTTGCCTATCACATATAAAGACTATAAACAGCCAAACTTTAACGTTTATTTCGAAGTATTAGGCAAAACAGACCCAAGCTCTGGTCAATCTTATTTAGATTTGGCTCCTGCATTACAGGTTATTTTAAATAGCACGACAAGAATTGACTTGGGCTATCGCTTTCAGGCTACTGGAAATATCGCCAACCGATATACCAAAAATATGTACCTAATAAGGGCAGAATTTAATTTTTTTAACGTTTTAAAATAGCAAAAAAGATGAAAAAAATAATGATAATGCTGGCAATAATTGCTATCGCAAATACCAAACTTACATTTGCACAAAGTAAAACCGATGTTGCATTTAATCAGGTTTTAACTGCATATTACGATGTTAAAAATGCCTTGGCAACAGATAAAAAAGATGTTGCCATTGAAAAGGTAAAGGTTTTAACGGCAAAAGTAGATGCTGTGCCGCATAAAAATTTACCTGCCGCACAACATAACGTTTGGATGGAACAAGCTAAAATCATCAAAGCAAAAGCAGCAGAATTAGCTGCTGGTAAAGATATCAAAGTGCAAAGAAAATCATTTGAAGGAATTTCTTATGCGATGATTAAAACCGTAAAAAACATCAAATTTAATTCGGCTACAGTTTATGTTCAACATTGTCCAATGGCGAAGGCAAGCTGGTTAAATGAAAAAGAAAACATCGAAAACCCGTATTATGGAAGTATGATGTTTGATTGTGGTGATGTTGCTGAAACAATAAAAGCTAAATAATGAAGCTGCATATCAAAAACATGGTATGCAACCGCTGTAAAATGGTGGTTAAAGCCGAGCTAGAAAAGCTTGGTTTTAACCCTATTTCGGTCGAATTGGGGGAGGTTTTTTTAGTCGATAATATTTCTATTGATGATAAGTTGGAAATAGCGGAAAAACTAACTCATTTTGGTTTCGAATTATTGGAAGACAGGAAAAACCAGATTGCAGAGCAAGTAAAAACTTCGATTATCAACCTGGTTCATTATGCAAAAGAGCCCATAAAAATTAATCTTTCGGCTTATTTAAGCCAGCAACTCAAAATTGAATACCCACAGATAAGTTCGGTTTTTTCAGAAGTGGAAAATCAAACAATTGAGAAGTATTTCATCGCCCAGAAAATAGAAAAAGCTAAAGAAATGCTTACTTATGATGAGTTAACACTTAGCCAAATTGCCTACCAACTTAACTACAGTAGTGTTGCACATCTTTCAGCACAGTTTAAAAAGGTTACTGGTTTAACACCATCGGCTTATAAAATTGAAACTAATGGTAAAAGAAAAACGTTGGATGAAGTGTAAAAATTGATATAGCAAATTGCCGAAATAAAATAGAGGCAAAATTAGTTGATTATCAATATCCGTCAGTTGAAACTGACGGCCAGGACCAACAGGATGTTTACGCAATAGAGAGAGAAAAAATCAAATAATTTCAATTATAATTCATCAGTTGAAACTGTCGGCAAGGAATAACAAGGGGATATGAATTATTGAAGTTGAGGAAGCCTAGTTAATATGTACACTATCCATTTCATTGACGTTGAATTTAGTCAACGGATAATAAATATTCTATATACAAAGTCTACTTTCTTATCCTAAGTTAAGTTGCCACTAAAAGTTGCGCCGTATCTTTAAGCTTAATCTTAAATAGATGTCAACTTTATCACAATTCAGAAATTTCACTCAGCGTTTGCCTCAAACGGATTTAATGCCAACCCTTTTTATTGGGCATGGTTCGCCGATGAACGGAATTGAAAACAATGAATTTAGTGAGGGTTGGGCAAATTTAGCTAAGAACATTCCTGTTCCTAAAGCCGTTTTGGTAGTTTCTGCACATTGGTACACCCACGGTACTTTTGTTACGGCAATGAATTTTCCTTATACCATTCACGATTTTGGTGGTTTTCCTCAGCAGCTTTTTGATGTTCAATATCCTGCACCAGGCGATGCTGAGTTAGCAGCTGAAATCCCAACCTTGATTAAATCGTCCCAAGTTGGGCTAGACCACGATTGGGGTTTAGACCATGGAACCTGGACAGTAGTTAGGCATATGTACCCTGAGGCTAATATACCAGTTTTACAATTAAGCATTGATTACACCAAATCGCCTGAGCAACATTACGAAATTGCTAAAGAAATTTATGCCCTAAGAAAAAAGGGCATTCTAGTTATTGGCAGTGGCAATATGGTACATAATCTTCGTATGTTGAGTTGGGATATGATTAACGGAGGTGGTTATGATTGGGCAAATGAGATGAATGATAAATTTAAAAATATTATTGTGAATGGCGATCATAAACCCTTAATTGATTACCGAAATTTAGGTGCTGATGCGATGCTGGCCATTCCTACTCCCGAGCATTATTTGCCTTTGATATATACTTTAGGTTCAAAAAACGACAAAGATGAGGTTTCTTTCTTTAACGATAAAGCTGTGGGCGGTTCACTCACAATGACTTCGGTTTTGGTGGGATAAACCAATTAACCCAGGGACGAACTCGCTTTGTTCATAAACCCGATTGAATGAATGCCGATTTTTCTTCGGCAGTAAGGAAAGCGGGGCTGCTATTTCCGATGATACACAGCACATTCATTTCCAATAAATAAATTGCTCTTAAAAAATCTAAAATTCTATAACATTTTATGATTATTCAGTAACGCTTTACGGGCAGCTAAAAAGTAAATTTGTACAAACATTTTAACATGACACATACCTATCAACTTACCGGAATGACTTGCGGCGGTTGCGAAAATAAAGTTAAAAGTAACCTTTTGATACTGCCAGATGTTACGGCGGTTGAAGTTTCGAAGGATACAAATTCGGCAACAATTAGCATGGATAAACACATTGGCTTAGCTGAATTACAACAAGCTTTGGGTGGCAAGGAAAGTAAATATCAAATTTCAGCAACCATGCAAACCGAAATAACGGAAGACACAAAATCATGGCTAGAAACTTATAAGCCAATCCTGCTTATTTTTGGTTACGTTACGGCAATATCACTGGTTGTTTCGTGGCGTAATAATGCAGTTGATTTCATGATTTTCATGCGCATTTTTATGGCTGGTTTTTTCCTAACTTTTTCTTTCTTCAAGATGCTAAATTTGAAAGGCTTTGCTGAAAGCTATGCGATGTACGATATCGTTGCGAAAAAATTTAGTGCTTGGGGATATATTTATGCCTTTATAGAACTTGGGTTGGGATTAAGTTTTGCTTTAAACCTTGCGCCTGTTGTGGTAAATTGGGTAACATTAATTGTTATGACCATTAGCATTTTAGGCGTTTTAGAAAGTGTTTTGAACACGAAAAAGATTCAATGCGCATGTTTGGGAGCCGTTTTTAACTTGCCCATGAGTACGGTTACCATTGTAGAAGATGCAATTATGATTGCCATGAGTGCTGCAATGTTGGTTTTGATGTAGATTCCTTATTTGAATTTTACTTCATAAGGAAGAATATAAGACTAGGTTTTCGAAACAGTATTTACAATATGCGCCAAATGGTGTTTACCATGCCATGCGTACATGCCCAACATATTTGCTAAGGTAAGTTGCTTGTTTTGTGCAGGATGAATATATTTTCTTTGATAATCTTCCATTTTCAAGGTGTTTAGAAAAACAACCCAACGCTGATGTAGACTTTTTAAAAGAGAAATTGACATCTGAATATCGCCATTTTTTGCTTCTTCTGTTTCTGCCCAGCGCTCTTCGTAATACGGTCTGATGATTGGAATATCCTCTGTAATTGAGAGCTTAAAACGAATATAAGCATTCATGTGGCTATCGGGAATATGATGAACCACCTGTCTTAAAGTCCAGCTATTTGGGCGGTAAGTTTGATTCAGTTCTTCTTTAGTTAGGTTTTCAGTTGCCGTTTTGATTTGATTTGGCAAATTCTCGATTTCAGAAATCCAGATTTTGGCTTGTTGCTCATCAAATATTGCCGGCATGATAAAATGCCCAATTGGGTATTTAAGTTGTTCTAAATCCATAAAAGCAAAATAGGGTTTATATTGTAATTGCAAAGGAGTTTGTTTAAGCTTTAACTAAATAGTCATCAATAAACTCAGACTAACGTGTTATGCGAATAGAATCATCTTAAAAATCTTCTAATATTGAATTAATCTCTTTTCATCTTAAAATCCTACAATCCTTTAATCCTAGCCTTACAGTATTTTCTTCAACCACTTCAACAAATCCATTTTTTCTTTGTAAGGTGGATATATCATGTTCGTCATGCCTAACTTTGATTGAAAGACTATAGCTCTTTCGTGTGAGAAGTTTTTAAATCCGAAGATACCGTGGCAACTTCCCATTCCGCTACTGTTTACACCTCCAAAAGGAAGATTCGGATTGCTGATATGAACCAAAACATCATTTACACAAGTGCCACCTGAGCTGGTTTCTTTAATGATTTTATCCTGATTACCTGAATTATTGGAAAAAATGTAAAGCGCCAAAGGCTTATCTTTTGCATTTACAAAATCGACAGCATCCTGTAAGTTTGCATAGGTTATTATTGGCAAAATCGGACCAAAAATTTCTTCCTGCATAATGGTATTTTCAGCGGTTACCGAAATTAAAATGGTAGGTTCAATGGTTAAATCTTCAAGATTGGTTTTACCTCCCCAACTCAGCTTAGCACCATCTTCAACCGCAGTTTTAATTAAGCCATCTAACCGCTGAAACTGTTTCTCATTGATGATTTTGCCGAAAACTTGTTTATCAATTTTACCATCGTTATAAAACATTTTTTCTGCTGATGTTTTAAAGTACGACACAAATTCTGTCTCGTGCTTTTCATCAATTAAAACATAATCTGGTGCGATACAAGTTTGCCCTGCATTAACCAGTTTACCCCAGGCAATTTTTTCTGCTGCTTTTTTTAAATCTGCAGAATTATCAACAATAGCTGGCGATTTACCGCCCAATTCCAATGTTACAGAAGTAAGGTTTTTAGCTGCTGCCTGCATTACTACTTTGCCAATGGCTGTGCTGCCGGTAAAAAAAATATGGTCGAATGGTAGTTCTAGTAATGCTGTTGATACTGACGCATCACCTTCAAAGCAAGCAATTTCATTGTTATCAAAAGTTTGGCTAATGATGGTATTAATAACATTTGCTGTTGCAGAACTGAGTTCAGATGGTTTTAGAATTACACAGTTTCCTGCAGCTATTGCAGAAATTAGCGGACTCATAATTAATTGAAAAGGGTAATTCCATGGTGCAATAATTAAGCAAACGCCCTTTGGCTCGTAATAAATTTTATTGCCGGCAAAAAGGTTACTTACCGTTCTACCTACCGAAACTGGTGTCATCCATTTATTAAGATTCTTTATCGCATGGTCTATTTCAGCATAGGTAAAAAACAATTCGGTTACTGCAGTTTCAAAACGGCTTTTGCGTAAATCAATTTCTAGAGCTGTGTAAATTTCTTCTTCTGCGCTTTCTAAGGCTTCCTTAAGTTTTTTAAGTTTCGAAATACGTGTTTTTGCATTGGTTTTACGCAATTCAAATTTGTATTTCTGCTGTAAATCGAAGGTTGCTTTTATTTTTTCTTCCATGTTTGGCAATACTCTTTATTTAACATTTAAAGAATGTAAGAAAATATAAGGCTGTTGAGCTTATATGAAATCTTAAATTTCTTAATTGGTCAATTAGATACACTGTGTTTAAATTTAGTTAAAATAACTTCATCTCATTAAAAATTCATCGATTTAAGGCATATTGCATTAATTTTTCAAATCATCGTTTATGAAGAGATTGTTTCTGCTATACGCCTTTTTATTTCCATTCATTATCCAAGCACAAACCCTAAAAACGGATGTATTAATTATTGGAAGTGGAGATGCTGCATTAGCCTCCGGAATTCAATCTTATAAATCGGGTGTGAAAACGCTAATTTTAACTCAATCAACTGGTTTTTCTAGTCAGAAAAGCGCTGTGAAACAATCAATTGCTGTTCAAAATTTATTTAAGACTTTAGCTGCATGGGAAGTTAAAAAGTTAAATAAGCCAATTGAACAGACTTCAAAATCAAAAGCTAAAAACACTAAAAAGCCAATTGATAGTGCAGCTTTTTTAGATGTAGTTAATAACGTAAAATACACCGAAATTAAGCGTTCGGGAAATGGATGGGCTTTAAATTTGAGCGATGGCTTGGATATAAAAGCTAAAATTTTGGTGTTAGCCCATGAGCCTGCAAAACTTGTAGCTGCTTTAAAAATCAATGAGCTTGCACCTGCCAAAACCGAGGTTTTAAATTATAACGATAATCTGTACAGAACTACAATTTCCAGACTTAATACAACAGAATCGCGTTATTTATCTTTATATAATTTGCTCATTCCGAATCAGGAAAACTTATTGTTCATCCCTCCCGGAAATGTGGAAATTGGTCAGGCTGCTGGAGCTACCGCAGCATATTCTGCTTTCTTTGATACAAAAACTAGTTTATCAAATTTAAAAAGGATTCAAGGCGAATTGCTCAGTTATAAACTTGCCTTAATGCCTTTTGAAGATGTTAAAGCGGCAGATTCCAATTGGTTAGCACTGCAAAAAGTTGGTATTACCGGGATTTTAAAAGCAGATATTAAAAATGGAAAAGCATTTTTTAATCCGGAGCTGGAAGTTACTTATGATGAAATAAAACAGCCCATAAAAGATTACTATTACAAAGCACAAATCTGGTTTGATGACAATAAAAACATTCCTATCAACCTAGTAAACACAATCACTTTGGTTTGCTATGTTGGCAATAAGGCAATTGATGCCACAACAAATGAAATCGAAAAGAAATGGAAGAAGAACTATAAATTTTCGTCTAAATATGATTTGAAAAAAGTGCTAACCCGTAGAGAGTTTTCAGTAATCATCAATGAATATTTAAAGCCGTTTGATGAGGTGAATGTAGATAAAACAGGGAGAGTGATTCGTTAGAATCGGTTCTCTTTTTAACTAAAGGTTTAAGGTAATTCTGTGAAAATCTGCGTTTCTGTGGCAAACTGCTGCACCTGATAGAAAACAAAATTTTGCCGCGGAAACACAGAAGTCACAGAAACTATTTATGTCAAAAAACATCATCTGTAAAATCTTTTTTATTTGTGGTTGATAGATACGAGCGTTGTAACATTTCCATTTCCTTAACAATTTAATTACTGCATTATTTAAATTGCAGCATCCAAAATAAAATTCATGAAGAAATATTTACTTTTCCTTTTCCTTTTCCTTTGCTCAGGCGAATACACTTTTGCACAACAAATTGCCCCGCTAACCGTAGAAAAAATAATGCGAGACCCAAAATGGATGGGAATTGCACCAACAAATTTCCGTTGGACCGCCGATAGCAAAACATTGTATTTTAATTGGAATCCTGAAAATAAAACTAAAGAAGAGTTGTTTAAAATTTCGGCTTCGGCAACTAAACCAATTAAGGCGGTTGAAAAGGAAGATGAAAAATTATTGAGCTTAAATTACATTTACAATAAAGATAAATCGCTAGGCTTGGTAGAGAAAAGTGGCGATATTTATCTTCAAAATTTTAAAGCCAAAAAAGAACGTCGACTTACAAATACCATGGAAAGGGAAAGTAGTCCTGTTTTTTTAACCAATGGCGATATTGTGTATCAGTTAGGTGATAATCTTTTTCAACTGAACTTAAAAACTGCCGAAACGAAACAAATTACAAATTTCACTAAAGGCAAACCTGCTGGAAGAACGGCAACAAAACCTGCAACTGAGCAAGATAGTTGGCTAAAAGCGCAGCAGACTGAGCTTTTTGATATCATTAAAAAAAGAAATGCCGACAGCCGCGGCGGCGCTCGTGGTGCCAGAGGCCGTTTTGGTACACTGACTGCTGATACAAAATCGCTAAAACCCCTTTATACTGATGATAGGTTTTTAAATGGTGTGGTTATTAGTCCTGATGGCCGTTATGTTACCTACAAATTAACTACTCCGGCAACCAATAACCACAATACGATCGTTCCAAACTATGTTACAGCATCTGGCTATACAGAAGATATTCCCGGCCGAACTAAGGTTGGAGAAAGTGAAAATGTATCTCAAGGATTTATTTATGATACGCAAAAAGATTCGGTTTATGCAATTCAAACGGCAAGCATTCCGGGCATAAAAGATATTCCAGATTTTTACAAAGACTATCCTAAAGAATTGGATACTTTAAAGAAGAAAAATGCTGATAGGCAGGTTAACTTTTTCGGTCCGCTGTGGAATGAGAACGGCAGTACAGGAATTGTAGTAGCAACCTCTACCGATAATAAAGACCGCTGGATATTAAAATTAGATGCCGCAACAGGAAAATTTAATTTACTAGATCGCCAGCATGATGAGGCCTGGATTGGCGGCCCGGGCGTAAGCGGTTTCTTTCAAGGTATTACAGGCTGGATTGATAATAACCGTTTCTATTATCAGAGCGAGGCCACCGGATATTCGCATTTATATGTAGCAAATATTTCTACTGGCGATAAAAAACAATTAACATCAGGTAAATGGGAAGTTCAATCTGTTCAGCTTTCGAAAGATAAGAGTACGTTTTTCATTAAAGCAAATAAAGAACATCCGGGCATAACGAACTTTTTTAAAATTGGTGTAAACGGTGGTGCACTTACGCAAATTACTTCAATGAAAGGTTTGAACGACATCACACTTTCTCCTGATGAAAAATACCTGGCCATAAATTACTCTTACCTGAATAAACCAGGCGAATTATACATTCAACCGAATAAGGTTGGTGCAAAAGCAGTTAAAATTACCGAATCTACATCAGCTGAGTTTAAATCGTACAAGTGGCGTGAACCCGATATGGTTTCGTACAAAAACCGTTATGGCGCCGATGTTTATGCAAGGGTTTACAAATCTGATAATCCACATCCCAATCATCCTGCCGTAGTTTTTGTACACGGAGCAGGTTATTTACAAAATGTTCACTTTGGCTGGAGTACCTACTTCCGTGAGTTTATGTTTAATAATTTACTGGCTGATAATGGCTACACCGTTATTGATATTGATTATACCGGAAGCTCTGGTTACGGCCGCGACCATAGAACAGGAATTTACCGCCACATGGGTGGAAAAGATTTAACCGACCAAGTTGATGGCGTAAAATTTTTGGTTGAGAAATATGGCGTAAATCCTAAAAATGTTGGTTTATATGGAGGCTCTTATGGTGGCTTTATTACGCTAATGGCGATGTTTAACGAATCGGATGTGTTTGCCAGTGGAGCAGCTTTACGTTCGGTTACCGATTGGGCGCATTACAACCATGGTTATACTTCGAATATCTTGAATGAACCTTTTAACGACCCAATTGCATACAAACGGAGTTCTCCAATTTATTTTGCTGATAAGCTTAAAGGAAATTTATTAATGGCGCATGGAATGGTTGATGTAAATGTTCATTTCCAGGATATTGTGCGCATTTCACAACGATTTATTGAGCTTGGAAAAAACAATTGGGAATTGGCAGTTTACCCGGTTGAAGACCATGGTTTTATCGAGCCAAGCAGCTGGACGGATGAGTACAAACGGATTTTTAAATTGTACGAGAATACGTTAAAGAAATAGTTTTTTAAATCCCTCTTGATAAAAAATTAAGAGGGATTCGTGTTTAAGCTCCTCCCCATCCCCCTACAAAGTGGGATAGCTTGCGCCATACCTGCAATTTGTTAAGAAATTTAAAAGGTTTTTTGAGCTATATGCGATTGGCACTCTGTCTGCCCCGCTAGCAGGGAATTAAAGGTGATGGCTTTATCCCAAGAACACTTAGCCTTGATAAATAAACCAGACAGCAGTGGAAATCCTTTTTGATGCAAAATTTTCTCGGATTTCACAATCATCCGTTTAAGTAAAACCGTAGAATAGGCAGAAGTACCCAAAAAGATTGCAACGAATGGCGGGGCTGTAAACCGCCATCTACCCTTCCTTTCATTACCAAAAAAACAAAATAGTCAAATTATATATACCAAAAAAAGATTATAGTTTTTAACTATATCGTTATCAATAAATACAATTAACTATTAATAAATCTGGGTTGATTGCCATATGATTTAGCCGTACCTTTGCAGCACAAAATTAAACACAAAAAATTATGGCAATAGTAGGCAAAAAATTCCCGAGTGTAAGTATTGATGCAATGTCTGACATGGGCGATGACATGAAAATCAACGTATTTGAAGAGGCTGTAAATAAAAATAGTAAAGTATTATTATTTTGGTATCCAAAAGATTTTACTTTCGTTTGCCCTACAGAATTACATGCTTTTCAAGCGGCTTTACCTGAGTTTGAGCAAAGAAATACAATCGTTATTGGTGCATCTTGCGATACAAATGAAGTTCATTTCGCTTGGTTAAATACACCAAAAGATAATGGCGGTATTGAAGGTGTTACTTATCCAATTTTAGCAGATACGCACAGACAATTATCTGGAATTTTAGATATTTTAGATCAGGAAGTTAATTACGATGAAGAAGGAAATGAATCTTTCTCAGGCTCGAATGTTTCTTTCAGAGCAACTTATTTAATTGATGAAACTGGTAAAGTTTTCCATGAAAGTGTTAATGATATGCCATTGGGTAGAAACGTTAAAGAATATTTGCGTTTAATTGATGCTTATACTCATGTACAAAAACATGGTGAAGTTTGTCCTGCAAACTGGGAAGAAGGAAAAGAAGCAATGAATGCAAACAGAACTGGCGTTGCTGAATATTTAGCCGCTAACTAATAAAATAAAACATTATGTTTTTAGAATTAACAGAAGATAATCTTCAACAATATTTAGCCGACAATTCTAAAGTTATGGTTCAGTACGCTGCATCTTGGTGTGGTAACTGCAGAATCATGAAACCAAAGTTTAAAAAATTGGCTGCTGAAAATGAAGATGTTGCTTTCTTAATTGTTGATGCAGAGAAACTTCCAAACTCACGCAAATTTGCAAATGTTGATAATTTACCAACTTTTGCAGCTTTTGAAGGTGGTGCTTTGGTAGATCAGGTGCAAACTAACAAAGCAGAAGGTTTAATTGAATTATTTAGTAAGATAAAATAATGAAGATTCCGGTTATAAAACAATTATTTCAAAATACCACACCAGCACAGCTAGAAACTACTTTAGAGGTTTTGGAAGCTTTCTGCGAATTTAGAGGTGTAAGCGAGCATGAAGTTGATGTGGCTGGAGAAATGATTACCAATATTTGTGGTGCGCTGGAAGTGCATCAAATGGTAAGCGATGGCGCAGTTGAAAAAGACGCCCTTAACGCGTTCGGCCAAAAAGTTATGGGCTCGATTGATAGATAGTTTTTAAATTCCTTTTAAAATATAAACCCTTTGCAGATTCATTTGCAAAGGGTTTTTGTTGACTTATTTTCTAGTACCCGTTTTAGACTTGAAAAAAAAGGTATGTGCGGACACAGGGGTAGAAAAACTTATATGTCCTTAACTTTCTTATGTGGTAAATTAACCTTAGCTAAATTTTACGCCAAATTCCTGCCTGCGTTAACAATTCCAAAAACCGTTCGTACTGCCAATTTTTCTAACGCGGTTTGGTCTTTTTCGCTTTGGTCGTGCTGTAATTTTTCTAAAGCAAAATGCTGAATGAGCACCAAAGGCAAAATAATTTTTTCTCTTGTAGCGATAGACTTTTTATCGACCGGATAATTCGCCATTAAAGTTTCCTGTCCTGATAGTTTTAAAAGCATCTCCTTTGTTAATTCAAATTCATCTCGTAGTTGTGTCCAAAATGTACCAAATTCCTTATCGTTTGCCAAATGGGCGGTAATCACAAAGTCTGATTTGCTCATACTCATCATACAATTATCTACAATTGTTTTTAGATAATCAGAATCTTCATAAACCCTTACAACTTTATCCCAATTGCCAGCACTTTCTTGATTTTTCATTGCCGTTCCCATACCATAAAAACCAGGAACATTTTGTTTTAGCATACTCCAGGCAGTAACAAAACTAATGGCTCTTAAATCTTCCAGTTTCATTGCACCGCCGCCATTTCTTTTTACCGGGCGACTGCTAATATTTGCTTGAGACAATAATTTAAGTGGAGATAATTTTTCTAAATAACTTACAAACAACGGATGCTCCCGCAAATCGACAAAGGCCTTATAGCCATCTTCGGCCATGGCATCTAATAATGATTTATTTTCTGGATCTAATAGTACATTGTGTTTTTCTTTTAAGCCAGATGATATCCCTGCGTTAATTAACTGCTCGATGTTAAATTCTGCGCTTTCAATTGAACCGTATTGCGAACTGATGGTTTGCCCTTGCACTGTTAACTGCATGTTTTTATTGGCAATTTCTTTACCCATCGATGCATAAAAACGGTGTGTTTTACCTCCACCGCGAGATGGCGGTCCGCCACGACCATCAAAAAATGCCAATTGAATATTGTGTTTTTTAGAAACCGCTGATAACGTAGTTTTTCCGTTAAAGATAGACCAATTGGCCATCAAATAACCACCATCTTTTGTACTATCAGAATAGCCCAGCATAATATCCTGTTTATTTCCTCGGCTAGCCAAATGCGCCTTATAAAAAGGATTGCTGTAGAGTGTTTCCATAATATCGGCAGCACCTTTTAAATCATTTACGGTTTCGAAAAGTGGTACGAAATCGATAGTCAAAGCATCTTTACTCCAACCATTCCAAAGAAAAAGTTCGATTAATTGAAGAATATCACTTGCTTGTTGACAATTGCTAATAATAAAACGGTGGCAAGCTTTTTCTCCATTTCGCCTTTGGATGCCTTTAATTTCATTGATAACCTGAATGGTATCTTTAATCAAATCATCTCCTTCAGTAGCATAAACTGGTGTAGCCTCTTTAAAAGAAATTAATTTTAGTTTTTCCCCCTCCGAAAGCTCATCATAATCTGCCGGGTAAAGCGATGAAATAGGTTTATTTTGGCGACAATAAGCATGCACACTTCTTAAAACTCTGCTATCCTGACGAATATCTAATGAGGCAAAATAATTTCCATATAAATCTACCTTACGGATTAGGTCGTTTACCAAATCAACAAATAAGCCATCATGTTCTGCAAGTAGCGTTTCTTTTATTTTATTTAGATTTTCTCTTAATTCATCTGAAATATCATGTAGTTCGCAGGTTTGGTCGAAAGCGTTTTTATACAAAACATCATGCAAAATGGCAATATTTTCTTCTACTCCTCTGAACGTAATTCGGCGTTTAATTACCCTAAAATCGCGATAGTAACAACGGAAAAGGATTTGGCGTAACATTTTAGAAACTTCCAACGTGGTATCAGCATGGATGTTTGGATTTCCATCTCTATCGCCACCCGGCCAAAAACCAAGCTCTAAAATCTTTTTAGTTTCAAGGTTGTATTCGTCTAAATTCTGGTCTATTTCTTCCTGAATATTTGCCGCAGCGAAGTAAAATGTATTTTCTAAAAACCAGGCAAGGTTTAGTGCTTCATCAACAGGTGTTGGCGATTTTTTATTAAAAAATGGCGTTTTACCCAATTGCTGCAATAAAGAATTCATCGATGTGATGTTATTCTCACGTATGGCTTTGGTTAAATCGGTAATAATTGCCAGCACACTTCCGGGATAAAACTGTGTTGGGTGCGCCGTTAAAACCAAACGCAATGATAATTCATCAATCAGTTTCTCGATTTTTGAAAGCATTGGTTTGTTATCCGCATTTTTCTTTAAGATAAACTCAAGCGTACTTTGTTCATCAGTTGTATTTAACTTGGTGAAGGAAGCGTCTTCAACGGCATCAAAAAGTACTACCTGCCGCTCAATGTATTGAATGAAACGGAAAAGTAAATCGATAATATCTTTTCGGTCGGTGTAGCTGGTGTATTTAGCAAAAAATTCTTCGATAACCTGGGCCGGAGTTTGCCCGTTTGCGATACCTTCTTCGCAACTTTTAAAGAATAAAGGCAATAATGTTCCAGTATCTTTTATTTTATAAAAAGGCAGTGTTAAGAAAAGACTGTTAAAAAGTTCGAATTTCGAGATAACCTCGTTATTAAAAATAGATTCTCGCTGTGTGGTCAAACGGAGTTTAGGCATAGCTTAAGCAATAGTTTTGTATATGGTAATACTACAAAAAATGCTTAAGGTATTAAAATTCTAGGGCTTACAATTTGGAATTTTGTAGAATATATTTTAATTTTAAAATCTTATTTGGCTACTTGGTAGTTAAGTAAGAACATTTGCAATGTTTAAGGGCGTTGCATTGATTGTTAATTTTTTGGGTTAAAACAGCCGGTGTACTAAAATACACCGGCTGTTTTTGTTTGCACCTCCTAAAAATCCTACCCTTCAAGAGTAAGACGGTACAACTTACGTCAATCTCAAAACTCTTATTGGTTAGGATTAATGCGCATCCGTAACAATATTTGCATTTTTCTTAAATTTTTGCAGATACAGTAATGGTATCGAGAACAACATAATCAATCCGGCAACCCAATAAGCATCGTTGTAAGTAAGCAACATAGTTTGTTTAATTACGGTACCCTCAATCGCTTTCATTGCCATTAATTTTGCATCAACAAAAGATGAACCTCTAGCCATAAAATTATGAACCAAGCCATTTAGTTTTTGTGTAAATGCAGGGTTATATTCGTTAATGTTGGTTAACAGATTACTTCTGTGGAAACCGGCACGAATGTGAATCAAAGTGGTTAAAGCTGCGATACCAAAAGAACCGCCTAATTGCCTGCTCATATTGTTCAATCCCGAACCTTGACCAATTTCTGGTCCAGTTAAATCTTGCATGGCTAGTGTAGTTAGCGGCACGAAAAGCAAAGCCATTCCAAATCCTCTAATTACTAAAGGCCAGAAAAAGTCGCCCGTTCCTGATGCCAAGGTTGACTTGCTCAGCATCCAGCAGAAAACGAAAAATAAAAACATCCCTCCGGTAGCCATAAACTGAGCCGGAACACCTTTTTTAAGCATAATACCAATAAACGGCATCATTGAAATGGTACAAATACCGCCAGCAATAAACAGCTTTCCGGTTTGTAAAGGCGTAAAACCTAATAAATTTTGTGCAAAAACCGGGAAAACGAATACAGAACCGTACAATCCAAATCCTAAAATAAAGGAAGTTACCATCCCGATGGAGAAACTTCTTTTTTTCATAATTCGCAAATTTACGATAGGATATTCAGTACTTGTTTCTCGCCAAATAAATAACAGCAAACCAAAAACAGATGCTACCGCTAATGCAACGATATAGGGTGTTGAGAACCAATCTTCGCTCTCTCCTTTTTCTAATAAAGTTTGTAAACTTCCAACCGCGATAGCTAATAAACCAATTCCCCACCAATCGACAGGTTTTCCTTGCCCATCTTTGGGCGTCTCTCGAATAAAGGTTATGGTACAGTATGCGGCGAGTATCCCGACGGGAATGTTCACATAGAAAATCCAAGGCCAATCTGCTATTTCTAAAATGTAACCGCCAATGGTTGGTCCAACTGTTGGTCCAACAACAGCACCTAAACCAAATAATGCTGTGGCAATTCCTACATCTTCACGTGGCCAGGTTTCAATTAAAATGGCTTGTGCCGTTGATATTAAACCACCACCGGCTAAACCTTGTATAATCCTAAATAAAATTAGCTCGTTTAATGATGTTGCATTTCCACATAAAAAGGAAACTAGCGTAAAAACAATGATGGAGGTTAAGAAGTAATTTTTACGCCCGAAACGGCTACCCAACCAGCCCGACATAGGCAGGATGATAACATTCGCTACGGCATAACCGGTAGATAACCAAGCCACGTCCTCCAGGGTTGCGCCCAGGTTTCCCTGTATTTGAGGAATTGCTACGTTTACAATGGTTGTGTCAATCAGCTCTAAAAGCGAGGCTGTGATTACCGTAAACGTAATAATCCATTTTTTTAAACCTACTTCGGCCATTATAATATTAGTTAGTAGAAACTGATGCTTTAACGCTCATTCCTGGACGTAATTTGGCTAACAATTCTTTTGATGGATGAATTTTAATTTTAACTGGAATACGTTGAACAACTTTAACGAAGTTACCTGTGGCATTATCTGGAGGCAATAAAGAACCTTTCGCACCGGTAATTGGCGAAAAGTTATAAACCTCTCCCTGAATTTTTTCATCAGGATAAGCATCAACTTCAATTTCTACTTTAGAACCTGTTTTGATTTTTTCTAATTGCGTTTCTTTAAAGTTTGCAGTAACGTAAATACTTCCATCGTTTACAACTGAAAATAAAGATTGACCTGGCTGAACCAATTGTCCTTTTTGAACATTCTTTTTTGATACGATACCGGTTGCAGGCGCCTTTATCTCTGTATAGGATAATTGAAGTTTAGCAAAATCGATATCACTTTGGCGTTGATTAATTACATTGCTGCTTACCGCCAATTGCGATTGCGTAGTACCAACTTGCTTAACAGCAGCATTGTATTGGTCTTGAGCTGCATGATATGCTGCCAAAGCCGATTGTTTTGCCGCCTCTGCAGATTCTTTATTTGCTTTTGCCTGGTCGAAAGCCTGTTGCGTAATGGAGCCATCTTTCACCAGGTTTTCATAACGGTTATAATCTTTCTGTGCTAAATTTACTTTAACTGTTGCCGCCTGAACATTTGATTTTGCTGCATCAACATTAGCTTTAGCGGTGCTTGTATTGGCTTGCGTTGCTGCAATTTGCGATTGCGCCACACCAACACCTGCATTTGCACCTTGCTGACCAGACTGTGCTTGTTCTAACTTTACTTTGTAATCATTATCATCAAGTTTAACCAAAACCTGACCTTCGGTTACACGTGTATTTTCTTCGAAATTAATGTCTTTTACATAACCACCAACACGAGCCACAACCGGACTGATGTCTCCATCAATCTGTGCATCATCCGTATCTACGTGCTTGCTAAAATAATTCCACTCTGTGATACCAAAAACGATACCTATTACTATTAAAATACCTAAAATGATGGGTACTACTTTGCTCTTCTTTTTATTTTCAGTTGTCATTGTTTGTATTTATTGCGTTATTTTTCCTGTTGATTTTAGTAAAGTATAGTAAGCTAAACCAGCGTCGGCTTTGGCTATTTCTAAATTTATTTTTGCTTGATATAATAAAGTTTCAGCGTCGATTCTATCAGTAACTGATGCTACGTTATTTTTGTATTTCGAAGCCAATAATTTATCGTTTTCTGTTGCCTGAGCGATTGAAGTTTCTAAAACCTGTATCTTATTTATCGCAACCTGATAATTTTGAAAGTTTTTATTGATATCGGTTTTTACGTTATCCGATAAAATATCCTTTTGAATGGTAATTTCGCTTTGCTGAATTTTAGCCTCGCTAACTTTATTTCTGTTAGACCAAAGGCTCGCAATATTCCATGAAACTGTAGCGCCTACAGTAATTGGCATTAAATATTGGTTTGTTGGTGGAATAAAATTGCCGCTTGGATTAATATAATACAAGTTTGCACCAACACCTACGGTAGGTAAAGTATTTGCCCTGATGGTTTTGATATTGAAATCGGCAACTTTGTTTTGTACATCAAGCTGTTTTAATTCCTGGCGATTTGCCATAGCCATTCCGATGTATTCGTTAAGCGAACCTGCAGTTTTTAAGCCCGCATTTGGATCGGTAATTTTAACTTCAGTATCTTCAGGCAAACCCAATAAAATATCTAAATTATAATTGATGATTTTGCGGTTGCTTTCGATATCCAATTGTGTTAGCGTAACATTAGCCTGTTGCAATTGAAAACGCAATACATCATTCTTGGTTACAATTCCTTGTTCGAAAAAACGCTGTGCTTGTTTAATTTGTGCAGCGATAGATTCTAAATTCTGGTCGATAACTTTTTTGCTTTGCTCAACTTTATATAATGCATAATACGTGTTGATTACAGCATAAGTCACTTCTTCTTTGCTTTTATCGGCATCTAATCGGGCAACATCAGCCAGTAATTTAGTCGATTCTTTGGCATATTTAAGTTTGCCACCACCATAAACCAACTCTTGTACTGCAGCTGTACCCACAAAGGCATCAGCTCTTTTTGGCAGCTGTAAAGAAGAACCACCTCCTGGCAAAGTAAAAGTTGTAGTTGGTATTTCAGCGTGGTTATATAAGAAACTTGCATTCGCGGTTGGCAATGCATTGTCTTTCACTACATCAAGCTTTGCTATGGCTTGGTCTATTTTATTTTGAGATAATTTTAAGTTTTTACTATTGGCTATGCCAAGTTCAATTGCCTGATTGATATTTAATTCTTTTGTACTTTGTGCAAATAAAGCCGCCGGAACTAATGATGCCACAAGCATTAATCTAATCGATTTGGGTATCATTTTTTTGTTGTTAAATAAACTGTTAATAAATCTTGAAGATGAGCAACCGCTTTATCTTTAATCATTTTTTTGTCTTTCGGGTTGTTTAGGTCTAAATCGAATTCGGGCAGAACTTTATGCGGAGAAATTACAATGTTGGTTAAGGTGCCCATAATCGTAGCAATTACCATTCGGTTATCTGCTTGCTTAAAACTTCCATCCTCTTGTCCATCAGTTAAAATTTTCTCTAGTAACTGCATGTTCAAACTCATGGCGTCCTTAATTTTATTATACATTTCGGGCCTTTGAGTTAGCGACAATTCTCGGTGCATCATTTTGTGAAATGATGGATTAGACAAAATACGTGTTGCATAACCATCTATCACTCTATTCAATTTCTCTATTGACGATATTTTATCTTCGTTGATGATTTTTAACTGAGAGCCGAAACCAGCAATGCGGTTATTCATAATCTCAACAAAAACGCCTTCTTTCGAACCGAAATAATAATTAATCATCGCCATATTCGCTCCCGATTCCTTTGAAATCTGGCGTGTTGATGTTCCTTCGTAGCCTGTTTCGCAAAACAGTTTTTCCGCAGCATCAATTATGGCTTGTCGTTTATCTATCTTTTCTGTTTTCATCTCTTTTTGATGTTGCAAAATTAATCAAACGATTGATTAAAATGCAAATGGTATTTATCATCTTTTACATTATCTTGATAAATCAGTTTATTATCTCAAAATTTATGCTGTTGCAAACAATTGATTATGCCATAATTTAGGCTATGCCTATTTGGTGTTTTGTTTCTCTGATAAGAAGAGGTTCATTTGGTTGAGAAGATTAGAGGCAAAATAATTAGAATTTCATTTCATAAAAACAAAACGCTTTTTTAAACAGTTTCTCAAATTAAAATTTAAAATAAATATTAACTTTGCCACCAAATACTATAAAAATGAGTGTACAACAAAACAGCAGCAACAATTTTAACTGGTTATATTATGCTTTAGGATTATTCTTCGGTATTTTAACTGGAGCAGTAATTACCCAGAGTTATATTTTTGCGCTTTTAGGTGGCGTTTTAGGTTTGTTAACTGCAGGCTTATTTTTAAATGCGCTTGTTAAAGGTAGAAAATACTAGTTTTACTTTTTGCCTTTAAATTTCCGTAACGGATTTTAAATCATATCAAATGAAAAACATCATACTTGTTGTTTTCGCTCTTTTATGCTTTAGTGCCAAAGCACAAGAAACACCCAATGCTGAATTGAAATTTGCACCTGCAGATTCTAGTCCTGCAGATATAGTTTATTTTCCGCTAAATGCTGCGAAAGTAAAAGCAGGTGATATTACCAAGCCAAAAATCAAGGTTGTTTATTCTCGTCCGCAAAGAAAAGGCAGGGAAATTTTTGGTGTATTAGAACAATACGGTAAGGTTTGGCGCTTTGGCGCAAATGAAAGTACTGAAATCCGTTTCTTCGAAAAAGTAACCATCAGTGGCAAAAAAATTAAAGCCGGTACGTATAGTATTTTCGCCATTCCTAATAAAGACACATTCACAATCATTTTAAATACTCAAACCGATAGATGGGGTGCTTTTACTTATGATGAATCAAAAGATGTTGTACGCCTTAATGTTCCGGTAAAAACCTTAACAAAACCTGTAGAGTATTTCTCGATAACTTTTACACCACTTGCTACTGGAGCAACACTAATAGCGGCTTGGGATAAAATTCAAGTTGAATTGCCAATAGGATTTTAGTTAGTTTTTGCAATATTATTTAGTCAGCTTTTAAAAAAAATCGGTGATTCTTTACCGAAAAGCGCACAAAGAGAAAGCGCAAATTAATATAAAATTAGGCGCTTAATTAACCGCACTTCTAAAGCTTTATAATTGCAGGGAAGCTTTTTCAGCCAAAAAGCAATCTTAATTCTTTCAATAACATAACCTTACAAATTCTTAAATTATATTTCCCATAAAAGGATCGGTTGTGGTGATGGCGCCAGTTTCTATTTTACCTGCGTAGCGATGCTTAAAAAGCTCATTGCCTGTATGCAAAATACTGAAATCGTACCAATTCGAGCTTTTAGATAAATTTAAAATCACATTAGTTACTGACTTAGGTTTCAAGTTTACCACTTGCTTTGCTAATTTGTATTTATTATCAACAACAAGAATTTGAGCAACGGCAGCGCTTTTATTCTCTAAAGAAAAAATTAAATTCCCTGAAAGCTTTTTACTAATCAAACCGCTCTGCTCTGGCGAAGCTTTGATTGCCAACTGCGGATTTTTTTTGCTGCCAACAAAATGCCTGTAAAAACCGTTTGGTCCATGAATGGCCAAATCATAAACTTGGTTATCAAAATCTTCTAAGCTTAATTTATCCTTTAAAATATCGCCAGCTTTAACTGCATAAGCCCAAATTTTTCCTTGAACGCCTTTAAATTTGGCGATAGTGCTCATGTTAAATGGTGCGCCAACTGTTTCCGTTTCGTTACCAAAAAGGGTTCTAGCCGATTGAAAACTTAATTCGATTTCACCATTAAGCAAGCTTGCATCAACCATTAAATTATACGGCAAGGCACAAGCTGGCTTTGTTCCATTTTCTTGTTTTGGTGCGTGTATAGATGTTTGCAAAGAAAAAGACTCGAACTTATTAATCTTTGCAATTTCAGTTTTATTTAATGCGGTTGGGTTAACTTGTGCTGGTTTGTTTTTAGCGTTTCCGATATTTTTAACTACAGTTTCTCTGTTTAAAGCTTTTGGAGATTCAATTTCTTCGCCATTGTAAGGACGGAACACGGAAGTTAAATCGCCACAAATGTTTCTCCGCCAATCGCTTATGTTATTGCTCCTGATACTTTTTCCTGTCTTTTTGCTTAACCATTTTTCCATAAACATTAATGATGAAGTGTGGTCGAAAACCTGCGAATTTACAAAGCCTCCTTTGCTCCATGGCGAGGCAACAATGAAGGGTACACGGTAGCCCAAACCAATCGGACTGCCCTTTCTGCCTTCAAAATCTGTAGCATAATTTATTCCTGCAGAAACTTTTCCGCTCGATGCATCATCCGGATTTGGAACCACAAATGGTGGCTGATGGTCGAAATAGCCATCGTTTTCATCATATGTTAAAATGAAAATAGTCTTTTTCCAAACCTCCGGGTTTTTCGTTAAAATATCCAAAGCCTCACTTACATACCATGTTCCATAAAGTGGCGAGCTGGTATGATCTGAAAATCTTTGTGGTGCAACCAGCCAAGAAACGGTAGGCAATTTACCGCTGTCAACATCCTTTCTAAACTGATGAAAGATATCACCTTTCGGAATGTTTATCGTTTCTGATTTTCCCTCATCATTTGTAAAAGTAAAAGGTGCCAAATCCAGGTAATCCTTTTCGCTAATATTAGTTTGAAAAGCTTTATCTATCAGGTTTTTTTCTCTCTGAGATAATTTATCATATTTCGCCTGAACTTCTTTAGCTGATAATGGTGGTTTCACGGTATTATCGCCATTTTTTCTAAAATAAGCAGATAATTTTACCTGGTGCCGGGAAATATATTCTACTGGATTATCACCATAATTGCCTAACCAATCATCCATTTCTCCTTCTGGAAGTTTCGAAGTCCAGAGTTCGTTTTGATAAATTCGCCAGTCGATGCCGGCATCTTCCAAAGTTTCCTGAAAAGTTGGCCAATCTACAAAAACATTATTTTGCGATTCAGCCTGGTCGTTATTCACTACTGCCACACGATTGGCACTTTTTTCTCCTCTAACCGTCCCAGTAAAAAAGAATAATCTGTTTGGAGTGGTTCCGGTAAGCGAAGAACAAAAATGTTGGTCGCATACGGTAAAAGCATCAGCCAAAGCATAATAAAAAGGAATGTCGTTTCTATCGTAATAAGATAAAGTCATAGGTGCTTTTGCCGGCAACCATTTATCATATCTTCCGCCATTTCGGGCGGCAACTTGGTCGTTCCAAGAATGTGGCAAACCGCCTTGCCAGGTTATTTTTGTTTTGTTAATATCAACGTGAAATGGCACATAAGTGTAACCTTGACCATCTTTTTGCAACCAAACTTTATTGCCATCGGGCTGAATGTGAGGATGGGGTTCGTTAAAACCTCTAACGCCTTTCATTTTCCCAAACATGTGGTCGAAAGAACGGTTTTCTTGCATTAAAAAAACAATATGCTCAGCATCTTGAAATGTAGTTCCAGGCTCTGCATTTATCGCCATTGCCTTGAAAACCGAACTTGGCAAGGTATTGGCCACGCCTGTAGCGCCAGCAAAAAGTGCAGCCTTTTTTAAAAATTCTCTACGTGAATCCATCTGATATATTTAAGAAATGTAAGATGGGTTTTGGATGATGTAAGATGGGAGATGGAAAATGGTCTAATTCACATTCCACCTAAACATCTTACGTCATCAATCATTTACCTTATACGTTGGCCCAAACCCATTTTCCATCTCCTATCTTACATTCTAATTTATTTTTGAAAAACCCGAACATAATCAACTTTCATTGTAGCAGGAAATATAGTTTCGTCAACACCCTTTTTTCCACCCCAACCGCCACCAACGGCAACATTTAAAATTAAATGAAAATCTTGATCGAAAGGCCATTCTGGAGAACCTTTACCTGTGTTTTTAAAGCTTAAATATTTTTGGTCATCAACAAAGAAATCTATACGGTCTTTATACCATTCAATAGCATAAATATGGTAGGCGTTGTATGGATTAATTTTTACGCCTTTGCCAACCTGAGTATGGATAATGTGATTAAATTTTTCTGTATGCACTGTTCCGTAAACGCTGTCTGGCTCGTAACCAACATGTTCCATGATATCAATTTCGCCACTTTTAGGCCAACCTCCATATTTTGGAACAGTTGGCAAAGCCCAAACTGCCGGCCACAAACCTCTTCCCTTCGGCAACATTGCCCTAACTTCTACCCTGCCATATTTAAAATCAAATTTATTTTTACTAACCAACCGTGCTGAAGTGTAGTGGTTACTTTCTTTGTCGGCTTTAACTACCGTAATGTTTAAATTCCCTTTTTTAACGTTTGCATTTGCCGAATCCGCATCAGTGTAATACTGTAGTTCGTTATTTCCCCAACCTTTACCACCAACATCATAGCCCCAGTTTTTGTTTAAAGGCAAACCTGCATCATCAAATTCGTCGGCCCACTTTAAATTCCAGCCGTTTGCAACAGGTGTTTTCTTTAACTCTTCAAAGGTTAATTCTGGTTCATTTGTGGTAATAAAATCTACTTTGTGCGCTAGCAACCAATGAATTTCCGGAACGGCATTTACCGTCCATGCGTTAACTGTTAAACCCAATTTTTGTGCGTTTTCAATCCAGCCATCTTTTTGGTAAACACTAAAGTGATAATCTGCACCGGTTAGTTTATCGGCTTTTAGCTGTTCTGCACTAATTTCTCCTCTTAAATAGGCAACTTTAGCTTTTGGCAAAACCGCCAAAATGCGTTTGCAATAATCGTAATCAAAGCTGATGTATTCGGTCCAATCGATTACGCCAACCTTTTTTACCATTTCTATACAGGCATTTGTTAATTCGATTCCGCGTTCTTTGCTTATTAACGACGGCTTTATTTCTAAAATTAATTTGGTGGTTCTTTGCTTTTTGCCTGCCTGTAAATAGGCTTCCAATGTTGGAATTTTCTCTCCGTTACTCATAGTTTTGGTGAGTAACTCTTCATATTTTACCTTTTCGATGGATAAACCTTGAAATTCAGGATCGTGATTTACAACCAAAACATTATCTGCTGTCATCCAAACATCAAACTCAGAACCATAACAACCCAACCTTACAGCCTCATTTAGCGATGCAATTGAATTTTGAGGAAAATTATTCTTCTTCCATGCACCACGATGGGCAATAACCTGGTTTTTATTCCAGTTAAATTTTTGTGCAAAAGATGAAGTAAAAATGGATAACATTAATGTAAATATAAGTGCTTGTTTCATGTTTGGGGTGATTATACAAAAAATCAAAAGTAGAGGTTTACGATAATATTCATTTAAAATCTATGTAACCTTTGTATTAATTAACAACAAGATAATAAATTATAGTAATCCGTTGGCTAAAGCCGAATGGTTATGAAGTTGAATAGCGCTATGGACTTAAATTTTGAAGTTTCCCAAAAGCACTAATGTTTGTTTATTAAACCCGATTGACGCGGAAACCAAAAGCTTTTTCTGCTTTTGTTGTAGCATAAAGCGGGGCTGAAGTATCCGATAACTACAAAACTTTCATTTCCAAATCATTAATCGCCTTCTAGAATATGTAATTTGAATTTATGAGGTTTCTTTAACTAGTCTTAATTTTCTTATTAAATAAACTATTTGAAATAAACACGTTACCTTACTAAAGTTTCTTTTCAATTGATGGAACAATTTTTAAATTTACGGTGATGGGGAGTAATAACTACAGCGATTTACTGAAAAAGATAGATGAATTTATTCGTAAGTTTTATTTAAATAAGATTTTACGAGGAAGCATTTATGCTGCGGCAATTCTACTGGGCTTGTATTTGCTCGTTTTCTTAAGTTTATATTACCTAAATCCAACAGCCGGATTTAAAACTTTCGTCTTCTTTGCTTACCTTTTACTTGGGTTGCTGCTTATTGGCTTTTTAATCGTTAAGCCACTATTTTCTATGCTCAAATTGGGCAAACATTTATCTTTTGATGAGGCATCTGTTATTATTGGAAATCATTTTTCGGATATAAAAGATAAGTTGCTAAATACCTTGCAGTTGCACAAACTTTCCGAAAACCAACCAGAACACAATCATTTGATTTTAGCTAGTATAGATCAAAAAATTTTAGAGCTTAAGCCTGTTCCCTTTTACACGGCTGTTCGGATAAACGACAATCGTAAATACTTGAAATTTCTTTTCATTCCGCTTTCGATTATTTTATTAATTGCGATAATAGCGCCCGCAATTTTACGCGAGGGAACCAACAGTTTTATTAAATATGATGAATACATTGCCCCGAAAGCACCATTTAGTTTTGCTGTATTGAACAAAAATTTAACTGTTACTCAGGGCGATGATGTAAACATTACTTTAAAATTAACTGGCGATGAAATTCCTGCCGAGGTATATGTTGAGGATGGAAAAAATACTTATAAGCTTGAAAAAGAAAGCATTAGTAAATTTAGTTATAGTATTAAAAATATCCAGAGCGATAAGAAATTAATTTTTAAAGGTGGTGGGTTTAGCTCTTCTGAATTCACGGTTATTGTTAAACCTCGTCCGGAGTTGTTAGGTACTACAGCAACTTTAAATTATCCATCGTATCTGGGCAAAAAACCAGAGGTGATTTCTAACGTCAGCGATTTACTTTTACCTGAAGGAACCCGTGTAACCTGGAACTTTAAAACCGAACAGAGTAATTCGCTTGTGTTCGTTTTAAACGGAACTGAGCATGTGCTTAATGTGGATGATAATGAATCTACTTTTAACGCAACGATTAGAAATAATTCAAAATACAGCATTACACCTAAAAATGATTTCGTTTCGCGGAAAGATTCTTTGTCGCACCAGATTACGGTAATTAAAGACCAATCGCCAGCCATTCAGGTAAATGAAAAATCAGATTCGATAAGCAATAAAGCTTTGTATTTCAGCGGACAAGTAACTGATGATTATGGCTTTAGCCGTTTGAGTTTTAAATACAACATTAAAGAAAACAACAAAATTATAAGTTCGGCTTCAAAGAATATCGCTATTAAAGCAAATGCTACCGAAAATTCATTTTTTTATTTCTGGGATTTAAAAACTGCAATGGCGAAGCCAGGACAAGAAATTGAATACTATTTTGAAGTTGCTGATAATGATGGTATTAATGGCGCTAAAACTACTCGCTCGGATATAAAAACATTAAAATCACCTACAAAAAAGGAAACCGCCGAACAGGTTAACGCCAACAGCCAGGCACTCAAACAAAAAGTTCAGTCGGCTATTCGATTAGCAAATACCATCGAAAAAGAAAGTAAAAAAGTTGCCGAAAGCTTAATTGATAAGAAACAGATTTCTTTTGAGGATAAAAAACAAATTGAGGCTTTGCTAGATAAACAAAAGCAATTGGATGAAGCAGTAAAAGAAATTAAGGAACAGAACGACAAAAATATTCAGCAACAGGAAGATCAAAAGCAAACGGAAGAGCTTTTGGAGAAACAAAAACAGATTAAAGATTTGTTTGATAACGTACTTGATGAAAAAACAAAAGAGCTTTTGCAGAAGTTGCAAAACCTGATGAATGAGAAAAATAAAGACCAAACGCAGAACGAGCTTTCGAAAATGCAATTGGATAATAAAACCCTTAAAAATGAGCTTGATAGAATTTTAGAACTTTATAAGCAATTGGAATTTGAACAAAATCTTCAAAATGATATCGACCGATTAAATGAACTGGCAAAAGAACAAAAAGCGCTCTCAGAACAAACTGCAGGTAAAAAACAGGATAATGAATCGCTTAAACAAAAGCAAGATGCTTTAAATAAGGAAATGAATAATTTAAAGGATGATTTGAAAAAACTGGAGGAAAAAAATCAAAGTTTAGAGAAGCCAAATCCGTTTGAAAACCCTGAAAAAGAGGTTCAAGAAATCGAGAAAGAACAACAAGATAGTAAAGATGCATTAGATAAGAAAGACTCGAAGAGTGCTAGCCAAAAGCAACAAAAAGCCGGCGAGCAAATGGAAAAACTTTCGAAAAAGATGAATGAAATGCAGCAGCAAGGTGAAGAAATGGAGAATAACCTCAATGCAAAAGAATTGCGACGTTTATTGGAAAATCTCCTAACTACTTCCTTTGAACAGGAAAAAGTGATGCTGACGCTTAAAAAAATGAATCAGGCAGACCCCTCATACACCACAAATGTTCAAAAGCAACGCAGTATAAAAGATAACCTAAAAACCATTGCCGATAGTTTATACGCGTTGAGCAAGCGTGTTCCTCAAATAGAATCGACTGTAAACGAGGAGATGAATAAAATAAACTTTAACCTGGATAAAAGCTTGGAAAGCCTTGGTGAGCGAAGAACACCAGAGGCCAATCGTTACCAACAGTTTACCATGACCTCGATTAATAACCTGAGTTTGATGTTAAGCGAGGCCTTGAATCAGCTGCAGAATATGCAGAAAAATTCTAAATCTGGAAGTGGCAAAAAACAAAAGCAAGGCATGAAACAGCTTTCGCAAATGCAAGAACAGCTGAATAAAAACATGCAAAAAGCCCGCGAGCAAATGCAGAAATCTGGCGGTGAGAAAGGCACTGTTGGTAAAGGCGAAATGAGCGAGGAATTTGGCAAAATGGCACAACAGCAACAAATGATTCGTCAGGCATTAGAGAAAATTAATCGCGAAGAAAATAAAGATGGTTCGGGTAAAATGGGTAACCTTAACGAAGCCATTAAAGAAATGAAGCAAACGGAGAGCGATTTGGTAAACAAACGCTTGCAACAGGAAACGCTAAATCGCCAGAAAGAGTTATTAACCAAATTATTGGAGGCAGAAAAAGCAGAACGCGACCAAGAGGAAGATTCGAAACGAGAGAGTAAGGCAGCTAAAGAATTCCCGCCATCATACCAAAAAATGGTTGAACAGTTTAAAAAGCAGCAACAGAATGGCAATGATATGTTACAAAAAATGCCGCCAAGTTTAAATTATTACTACAAGAATAAGATTGCTGAGTATATGAAATCGTTAAACATGGCAAGGTAGTTGGATGACGATTTTTTAATATATTTGTATATGAGAACAATAACCTTAGATATTCTAGATGACAATGCTATTAATCTATTAAAGGATTTAGAGTTGCTTAAGATAATTCGATTAAGGAAGGATAGCGTTTCAGAAAACGTAACAGCCGACGACCTCGTGAAAAAGTATAAGGGTAGCATGGTTGCCCAGAGTAAAGATGAAATAGATAATCAACTGGAAAATTTACGAACCGAATGGGAGTAAATTTTATTTTGGATACAAACACAGTAATTTATTATTTACAAAAGCAATTATCCCCTTCTGCTGAAAAATTTATTGATGAAATATTAGCATTTTCAAAACCATCCATCTCTTCTATAACAGAAATAGAACTTCGCTGTTGGAAAACTGCAACAGAAAATGACATTGCAGTTTTTAAGTAGTTTTATTGGCGACTCACTGGTTTATGAGTTATATGATGACATTAAAAATAAAACTGTAGAACTTCGCAAATCCTACAACATAAAATTGCCCGATGCAATTATTGCTGCTACCGCAATGGTAAATGATAGTATGCTTTTAAGTAGAAATTCTAAAGATATCATCCGAATTAATAATTTAAAAGTTATAAATCCTTTTGATTTATAACATCAAAAAATCAGCTAGACAGCAACTAATTTATTTTCTAAATTTGCAGTCTTAATTAATTTTAACATGCCTGCAATTTCATTCTTTACCGAATCTATCAACTACAATCTTCCTCAAAAGCTAAAGGTTAAAAAATGGATAAAAGCTGCTATCGAAAAAGAGGGCTTTGAATTGCAGGAACTCAATTTTATTTTCTGTAGTGATGAATATTTATTGGGCATCAATCAGCAATATTTAAACCACGATACTTATACCGATATTATAACTTTCGATAATTCTGAAGAGGACAACCAGATAGTTAGCGATATTTTCATCAGTATTGAACGGGTTAAAGAGAATGCAAAAACCTTTAAAACAAATGATTTCGATGAAGTTTGCCGCATTATGATTCATGGAACTCTGCATTTACTTGGTTATAAGGATAAAGGCAAAGCCGCTAAAACACTTATGACTCAAAAAGAAGATGAATATCTTGGCTACAGAAGTGATGTAGGATTAATCTAACCATATTATAATATCAATTTATTGAACATCACTAGGTTTTTTGAAGCTCATCTCTCATAATTTCTATACTTACCTCTTTACTACAAAAAATTTCCTTCCTGTTCGTCTAATAGTTACAGGCGTTCGTCGATAATTAATCTACTCTGGTATATTAAGCCAAAAGTGTGTGCAACGTTTTTGCCTTAGCACAGTCTTATAATCAAAACAACAACAAAAGATTTTAAAAAATTAAGATAGAAGATTATGAACCTCCGTTTCGGAAGCTACATAACCGCTAAAAAAAAAAGAAAATATTATGAAAACCTCTATTAAAACATTATTCGCAACAGCTTTAACTACAGCTATTTTAGGTACTGCAAGCATTGCAGCAATTGCAAACGAAAACAATAACAACTATACAAATTTAACCTCAGTTAAAAATATCAGCAAGATAAAAATTAGCGGTAATGTAAAATTAGTTTTGATACAAGATGCTAAAGAAAGTGTAGAAGTTTATGATAATTACTTTGCCAAAAACGCATTGGTACAGCAACAAAATGGCGAATTAAGAATAAGTTCTTTTACATCTGAGCCCTTAACAATTATTGCTCACGTAAATAATTTATCTGCAATTGAAGCCTCAAACACATCAAGTATTATAACTTCAGGCAACTTCAATTTGCTAAACCTAAATGTGGTTTTAAATGATAATGCAACGGCAGATATTAAAGCAAATACGGTGAGCCTAACTACACACATAAATGGCACATCAAACTTAGCGTTAAGTGGTTCGACAGAAAATTATACAGCAATTTTAGGTTCGGTTGCTAAAATAAAAATGAATGATTTTGCTGCCAATGATAGCAATGTTAGCGCAGCTCCTGCAAATGCAACTTATAGCGCAAACAGATATGAAGACATTAAGATTGATGTATTAGAATCTATTTTCTAGTCAACATTACAAAGATAAAGTTTAGTTTTAGTTAATGATTGAAGCAGCGGCGGAGCGATTCCAGCCGCTGTTTTCGTTTATTGGAATCTGAAAAAGAAATTAAATTTCAATTCATTTTCAAGTCACTTCTCATCATACAACAATCACCATTCTGCCATTTTTAATAGATACATAAATGCTTTAAAACATCCTTATACCCTGCCAAATAATTTATCCTTACTTTTGCACTAATTTTCCTTTATAAAACCGAAATACAAAGAAATTGAGCACACTAATTGCGGCAGAAAGCTTAGGTCATGGTTATCATGATGAATGGCTATTTAAAAATTTAACCTTAGGCATTAACTCTGGGCAGCGTGTAGCGTTGGTTGGAATTAACGGTGCAGGTAAGAGTACATTATTAAAATTACTTGCCGAAAGATTTCCTCCGCTTGAAGGTAAAATCGTTAAAAATAAAGCTGTAAAGATTGGCTTTCTAGACCAAGAACCTCAATTTAATGATGGATATTCTATTAGCGATCATATTTTTTCTTTAGAGAATAAACAACAACAGTTGATAAAAGAATATGAGGAACTGATTGAAAACCCAAATCCGGATGAAAAAACACTTAACCGATTATATGAAGAGTTAAGTGAACACAATGCCTGGGAGTATGAGCATGAGATAAAAACCATATTAAACAGAATGGGGATTACGCACTTGCAACAAAAAATATCTACACTTTCAGGCGGGCAGAAAAAACGTTTGGCTTTAGCTAAGCTTTTGATTGAAGACCCTGAAATTTTAGTTTTAGATGAGCCAACCAACCACTTAGATATTGATACCATTGAATGGTTAGAAAAACTTTTAACTACTGGACAAAAAACTATCCTTTTGGTAACCCATGATAGGTACTTTTTAGATAATGTTTGCAATACAATAGTAGAATTGGATAGAGGAAAAATTTTTAATTACAATGGAAACTATGCTTACTATCTAGAAAAAAAATCAGAAAGAGAAGCGCTTGATGCTACCGTTTTACATAAGAATCAACAGCTACTAAAGAAAGAATTGGAGTGGATGGGGCGCATGCCTCAGGCTCGTGGAACGAAATCTAATGCAAGGATTAATGCTTTTTATGATTTGGAAGAAAAATCAAAGAAAAAGTCTGATAATCAAAGTGTTACGCTTCAAATGAAAATGTCCCGTCAAGGAGGTAAAATTATTGAAGTAGAACATATTGCAAAAGCATTTGATGGGCGACCAATAATAAATGATTTCAGTTATACATTTAAAAAAGGTGATAGAATTGGTTTAGCTGGAAAGAATGGTACTGGAAAATCAACACTACTAAATATTATTACCAGCCAATTGCAACCAGATGCCGGTAAAGTTGACACAGGCGAAACTACAGTATTTGGCTACTATAAGCAAGGCGGATTAACATTCGATCCGAAAGAGAGAGTTATTGATATTGTAAAATCTGATGCTGAATATATTAAGATGGCAGATGGTTCCGTTATTACAGCATCTGCCCTATTAACACTATTCCTTTTCCCTCCAAAAAAACAACATGGATTGGTTGAAAAATTAAGCGGTGGAGAAAAGAAACGCTTAAACTTAATGAAGGTTTTAATGCAAAATCCAAACTTTTTGATTTTGGATGAGCCAACAAATGATTTAGATATTGATACACTTAATGTTTTAGAAGAGTTTTTGGAGAATTTTCCAGGTATATTAATGCTTGTCTCTCACGATAGATATTTACTTGATAAGATGAGTGATCAGCTATTTATAATGGAAGGTGAAGGCGTTGTAAAAATTTATAATGGAAATTATTCTGAATATCGTTTAAGTTTAGACCAGCCTAAAGTTAAAGCTGAAACTAAAAAAGTTATTGATGCAACCATTCATGAAACGCTAAATAAATCGTCAAAGAAACTGAGTTTTAAAGAGCAAAAAGAGTTGGATGATAGTGAGAAGTTAATGGTTGATACGGAAAATAAAATAGCCGAGTTGACTGATGAATTATCTAAAATAGAAGCTACAGACTATATAAAAATTCAAGAAGTTTCTGCCACAATTGATGATTTAAAAATTAAACTTGATGAGTACACCATGCGTTGGTTAGAACTATCGGAATAAAAAGAACAATTTGTTTCACGTGGAACATTAATTACAAGAATTGCAATCTTAATAAATAACAGATTGTTTCACGTGAAACAACTAAAGATATAACAACATGTTTTCAAAATACGATCTTATTGTAGTTGGTGCCGGACACGCGGGCTGCGAAGCTGCTGCTGCTGCTGCCAATCTAGGGTCATCCGTTTTACTTATTACAATGAACATGGGCACGATTGCTCAAATGAGTTGTAATCCTGCTATGGGTGGCGTTGCTAAAGGACAAATTGTTCGTGAGGTAGATGCAATGGGTGGTTATTCGGGAATTATTTCCGACAAATCTACCATACAATTCAGAATGTTAAATAAGTCGAAAGGCCCTGCGATGTGGAGCCCTCGGGCCCAAATTGATAGGATGCGCTTTGCAGAAGAATGGCGCTTGGCTTTAGAAAGAACTCAAAATCTAGATATTTGGCAAGATAGCGTTGTTGGTTTATTAGTTAAAGACAATACAGTTTACGGTGTAAAAACATCACTAGGCATTGAAGCAGAATCTACTGCTGTTGTACTAACTAATGGTACTTTCTTAAATGGAGTAATGCACATCGGAGAGAAAAAATTCGGAGGTGGTAGAACTGCAGAAAGAGCATCAACAGGTATTACAGAGCAATTAGTAGAACTTGGTATGGAAGCTGGCAGAATGAAAACCGGCACCCCACCCCGTGTTGATGGCAGAAGTTTAGATTATTCTAAAATGGAAGAACAATGGGGAGATAAAAATCCAAATAAGTTTTCGTTTACAGATACTCAGGTTTCGACAGACCAACGTTGCTGTTGGATAACATATACCAATAATGAAGTTCATGAAACTTTGAAAGAAGGCTTTGAGAAATCTCCGATGTTTACTGGCAGAATTAAAGGTTTGGGTCCTCGGTATTGTCCCTCTATCGAAGATAAAATAAATAGATTTGCAGAACGAGATAGACATCAAATTTTTGTTGAGCCAGAAGGATGGAATACTTGCGAGATTTATGTTAATGGTTTTTCAACCTCGCTTCCTGAAGATATTCAATTAAAAGCTTTACACTTAATACCAGGTTTTGAAAAAGCCAAAATGTTTAGACCAGGTTATGCTATTGAATATGATTTTTTTCCACCAACACAGCTTTCATTAACGCTAGAAACCAAATTAATTAAAAACCTGTTTTTAGCAGGGCAAATTAACGGAACGACTGGATATGAAGAAGCCGCATGCCAAGGATTTATGGCTGGTATAAATGCACATCAGAAAATCAATGAAAAGCAGGAATTAGTAATGAAAAGGTCTGACAGTTATATTGGCGTTCTGATTGATGACTTGGTAACTAAAGGAACGGAAGAACCTTATCGGATGTTTACCTCAAGAGCAGAACACAGATTATTATTGAGACAAGATAATGCTGATATACGCCTCACTCCTATTGGCCATGCTTTAGGTTTAATATCTGACGAACGCTTAGAAAAAGTAAATCAAAAAGTAGCAAATGCTGATGCACTTGTTAAGTTTACAAAATCGCAAGGGATTGAAATGTCAGATGCAAATCCAGTATTAGAAAATTTAGGTTCGAGTGCGCTTAATCAAAATGTAAAAATTCATAGTCTAATCGGCAGACCGCATGTTGGTTTACAAGATATTATTAAAGTTAGTAAGCCATTAGCAGAAGCTACTAAAAACTTGGATAATGAAACAGTAGAACAAGCTGAAATTAAAATAAAATATGAAAGCTACTTTGAAAAAGAAAATGAGATTGTAGCTAAAATGTTAAAAATGGAAGACAAAGAAATAAAAATGGATTTTGACTACAATAAGATCGTTTCTATTTCAAAAGAAGCACGTGAAAAATTATTCAAAATAAAACCACGTACTTTAGGTCAAGCTTCAAGAATTTCAGGTGTTTCACCTTCAGATATATCCGTTTTAATGGTTTATATTAATAAATAACTTATAATCAGTTAATTAACTATTAAAAATGGTGAATTATTTTAAAACGATTTAAGCGATTATTTTAATTTTTTAATATTATCAATCCAAAATCAGTGAAAATTCGTCAGAACGCGTAAAATATGCCAAAATTAAAAAAGCCATTTTCTAGTTTTATAAGTTTATTTGTGATTGCTGTAATTATGCAGCTTTTTGGATGTGCTTCACCTCAGCCTGTAACCGGTGGTCCTCAGGATAGGATTCCGCCGAAGGTTGTAAGCATGACACCAAAAAATCTGACAAGAAATTTCTCAGCAAAAAAAATATTAATAGAATTTGACGAATATTTCAAAATTCAAGATGAAACCAAAGAATTTAATATTTCTCCTGAATTAGAAAAAGCACCAATTCTTAAAATAAAGAAAAAAGTTTTAGAAGTAAGCTTACCCGACACACTCGAAAAAAATACCACCTACACTTTAAACTTTGGAAAAGCGATTGCTGATATTAACGAGAGTAATGTCATTAAAAACTTAACCTATGTATTTTCTACAGGAAATGAAATCGATTCGTTAACGCTAAGTGGAAAGGTGAACAGTGCTTTAACAGGAGAAGCAGAAAAAGATGTAACAGTTTTTATTCTCCCTGTAGAACGAGATACTTTATTTGGTAAAAGACGTCCTTCGATTTATACTTTAACAGATAGTTCTGGAAATTATAAACTTAATAATTTACGTAAAGGCAACTATAAAGTTTACGCACTTAAAGAAGCAACTGGCGGTGGAGATAAAATATATCAGCAAACTTCGGATGAGATTGGATTTTTAAAAGAGCCGATAGTTATTGACAAGAATATTGATAATATAAACTTGCAAATATTTAAAGAAAAATCGGCCGACTTTAGAGTATTGGAAAGAAAAATAAATATCGATGGTAGCATTTTATTAACTTTTTCTCAGCAATTAATACAACCCAAGCTTACCATTACTGAACCTGCTGCATTAGATGTAGGTAAAAGATTAATGCTAAATAGTACAAATGATACCGCTAGAATTTGGTTGAACGACTTAAGCTTTGATTCTGTCAAAGTAGCTATTCAAGACCAAGGAAAGCTATTGCAAGTTGTAAACTTAACCAGAGGCAAAAAAGATAGCTACACAAGAGATTTAATGCCTACTGATAATGCTGCAAATGGCAAATTAAATCCTTACCAAATCTATACATTAACATTCCCTATACCGATTACTGCAGCCGATGCATCCAAAATTACTTTGCTAGATGATTCTATAAAAAGAACAAATT
Organism: Pedobacter lithocola; assembly: GCF_042650845.1. Lineage (NCBI taxonomy): Bacteria > Pseudomonadati > Bacteroidota > Sphingobacteriia > Sphingobacteriales > Sphingobacteriaceae > Pedobacter > Pedobacter lithocola. The sequence goes on from NZ_JBHSBW010000011.1 coordinate 226,532, forward strand.
TTGAACTTTTAAAAGATTCGGTCAATTTTTTAAAGTATTACATAAAATTTCCATGGAAAATAAAAAGATCGTACGATTTAAAATTCTCTGCTGGGGCCTTTACCGGAATATTTAACTCAAAAAATAAAGAATTTATTAAGAAATTTAATTTAGACCCTACAGAAAATTATGGTTCCAGAACTTTAATTATTGACGTACCTGACACAACCAAAAGTTATATCGTAGAGTTTATAAACGAAAAAAAACAGCCAGTAAAGCAATATATAATCAATAAAAAAACCAAAATCGTTTTGGCTAATTTCCTTGCAGGAAAATATTTTGTAAGGGTAATTTACGATGAAAATAAAAATGGTGTTTGGGATACCGGAAACGTAAAATTAGGTACACAACCCGAAAAAATTTGGTATTCGCCAGAAGAACAATCTCTTCGACCAAATTGGGAAGTGGAAAATAGTATGACTATACCAAAACCGCCTAATCCGTAGTGTTATTGGTTATTTATCTATGTTGTAAACCAGCCAGAATACATTATATAATTATCAGGTAACTTATTTAATAAAGCCCTTTGCTCTTCAGTAATTGGCTTTATTTTTTTTGCAGGTGTTCCGGCATAAAGGTATCCCGTTTCGCAAATGGTGTTTTCTAATACAACAGAACCAGCTGCTATAATGCAATATTCTTCTATAATTGCATTATCCATTACAATAGCTCCCATACCTATTAAAACATTATCCTGCACTGTGCAGCCATGAACGATAGCGTTATGACCAACAGATACTCTATTGCCAATATGCGTTGATGCTTTAAGATAAGTAGCATGAATTACTGCACCATCTTGAATGTTAGATTCATTTCCAATTGTAATAGCATTTACATCGCCTCTAACAACTGCATTAAACCAAACCGAACAATTATCACCAATCTTTACATCGCCTACAATAGTAGCATTCTCAGCTATGAAGTTATCTTTTCCAAATATGGGCGACTTATCTTTTACAGGAAGTATTAAAGGCATATTAACAATGTAAGGTGGTAAATGTAAAATATTATAAGGATTTAAATCCCATTGAAGATATTTTTAAAAAAATGTATCTACCAACTTATCTGCATGGTCAGGGTAATCCGTTGTAAAATGCAATCCCCTACTTTCTTTACGTTGCATAGCTGATTTAATAACCAAATAAGCCGTTTGAATCACATTTCTTAATTCGCAAAGTTGAACGGAAACCTTATTTTTTTTATAAAATTCTTCAGTTTCCTGATGTATTAAAAACAATCTCCTGTGTGCCCTTTCCAATCTAAAATCAGAACGCACTATTCCAACATAATCGCCCATAACTTTTTGTAACTCTCTAAGGTTATGTGTAACTAAAACATCTTCATTGGTCTGTGTAACTCCTTGAGCATCCCATTCAGGTATATTATCAGGTATAACGTTGCTTTTAAAATTTTCGATAGCATCTTGATAAATGCGATGTGCAAAAACTGTTGCCTCCAATAACGAGTTTGAAGCCAATCGATTAGCGCCATGCAAACCAGTAGAAGAACATTCTCCACAGGCGTATAAATTTTTGATAGATGAGCGCCCGTATTCATCTACTAAAATACCACCACACATATAATGAGATGCTGGAGTTACTGGAATAAAGTCTTTCGTCATATCTATACCAATGGAAAGGCATTTGGCATAAATATTTGGAAAATGCTTAAGTATATCAGCTTTCTTACGCATGGTAATATCAAGATAAACAAACTCATCTCCAGATTTTTTCATTTCATTATCTACAGCTCTTGCCACAATATCACGAGGCGCTAAAGATTTACGCTCATCGTATTCATGCATAAACTCTTCACCGTTTTTACGTCTTAGTACTCCACCAAAACCACGAACTGCTTCAGATATTAAAAAGGAAGGATACTCTCCAGGATGATATAAAGCTGTTGGATGGAATTGAATAAACTCCATATTCCTAACTTTTCCTTTAGCACGATAAACCATTGCCATACCATCACCTGTAGCTATAACTGGATTAGTAGTAGCAGAATATACATGTCCGGCGCCTCCAGAAGCCATTACCGTTACGTTTGCAACAATCTTTTCCACATCGTTAAGCTCTGTGTTAAAGGCATATATACCGTAACAGTTAATATCTTCTGTACGTTTATCAACAAATTCACCAAGGTGATGTTGCGTAATTAACTCCAGTGCAAAGTAGTGTGTTAATATCTCTATGTTCGGATTTTCATGAATTTCTTGCAATAAAACACGCTCAATTTCATACCCTGTAATGTCCTTATAGTGCAAAACCCGGTGTTCAGAATGACCACCTTCTTTGGCTAAATCATAAAAACCAGAGTTGTCTTTATCGAAATTAATACCGTAGTCAATAATCTCTTGTATACGCTGAGGACCTTCTTTTACTACAATTTCAACAATTTTCTCATCACATAATCCATCACCAGCAATCAAAGTATCTTGTATATGTTTTTCAAAAGAATCACCTTTATCAACAACTACAGCTACCCCACCTTGTGCATATTTTGTATTAGATTCATCTTCATTTGATTTGGTAACAATTAATACCTTACCAAACTTAGCAGCCTTTAAAGCAAAACTTAAACCTGCTATACCTGAACCAATTACCAGAAAATCTACCTTCCTCATTAAATAAAATCTTAAATTGTTTACTATGTTAACAACTATCAATAAAGTGTTAACACAATGTATAAACTATACTAACAAATAAATTAGAATGTTTAAAGCTACTCTAAAAAGATAATTTGCCACAATCTTTTGCCCAATTTTTAAGCACATTTGTGTAAGTAATTAACTTTTTAAACTTTATAAACAATTAACATTCCAGTATTGATAAAATTTAAGACGTTTCTAGATAGTCCTGAAAATCAATCTGATTATATTAATAAAATGTAATATGAATGTTAGTAAACGATTAACAACTTACATAAAAGAACTTTTTTAGCAAACTTGCCAACATTACTAACACACTAATAAACAAACAAGATCTATTTATTTAAAATAACTTATTAATTATTGAAACGTGGAAAGCTTTATCTTTGACCGACGTCGAAATTCAAAAAAAGGGAAAATTTAAAATGAACATTGATATTTTAGAAGAAATTAATAAAAAAGGATTTGTGGATGAAGCAATTGATCCAACCCTCGACCTTTTTGCTGAAATTGAAAAATTAAAGAAAGAGAAAAATGCAATTATATTAGCACATTATTACCAAGAGCCTGATATACAAGATATTGCAGATTATATTGGTGATAGTTTAGGATTATCTCAAGAAGCGGCAAAAACCGATGCAGATGTGATTGTATTTGCAGGTGTGCATTTTATGGCCGAAACAGCGAAGATTTTATCACCGTCAAAAAAAGTTTTATTGCCTGATGTTAAAGCTGGTTGTTCTCTAGCTGATAGCTGCCCGCCACACTTGTTTAGGAAGTTTAAAGAAAAATATCCAGATCATTTGGTAATTACTTACGTGAATTGCACTGCAGAGTTAAAAGCTTTGAGTGATATTGTATGTACATCTACCAATGCTGTTCAAATTGTAGAAAGCTTACCGAAAGATCAAAAAATTATATTTGGTCCTGATAGGAATTTAGGCGCTTATGTTGCAAAAAAAACAGGAAGAGATTTAGTGCTGTGGAATGGAGCCTGCATGGTTCATGAAATTTTCTCTCAAGAAAAAATTACAAAATTAAAGGAACACCATCCAAATGCAAAGTTTATTGCACACCCAGAATGTGAAGAAGTAATTTTGAAAATGGCAGATTATATTGGTTCAACCACCGGACTGCTAAAATATACCATTAATAATCCTGCTTCAGAATTTATCGTAGCAACTGAAAGCGGAATTATTCATCAAATGGAGAAGGCAAATCCTACAAAAACTTTTATTCCGGCACCACCAAATAACAGTTGCGCTTGTAACGATTGCCCGTACATGAAGAGAAATACTTTAGAAAAACTATATTTATGTATCAAAAATGGTTTACCAGAAGTGACTGTGCCAGAACATATTATAGAACTAGCTCGTAAACCGATTCAAAGAATGTTGGATATTTCGGCAGAGTTAGGATTGTAGTAAAAGTAGTTATTGAAAGAAATCAAATAATGAAAGTAAACAGCATTCTTAAAAATTATTCGGGCTTATTATGGCTTTTAGCAGGTATTAGCGCTGGAAGTATTGTAGGTTTAATTTTTGGAAAAAGTGTAGAAAGTATTAAGCCGCTTGGCGATATATTTTTAAATTTGTTGTTTACCGCTGTAATTCCTTTAGTGTTTTTTGCAGTTTCATCTGCTATTGCAAATATTGATAGAACTAAAAAATTAGGAAAATTACTTACTGTAATGGTTTTGGTTTTCTTATCTACCATATTAATATCAGCAATATTAACTTTAGTAGCAACACGCATATTCCCTATCCATCAGCAACTTGGCAATAGTCCTTTACCTATTGAAAATGAGAAGCTTCAATCTGTAGGCGAACAAATGACTCAGCTCCTAACAGTTGGAGAGTTTTATGAAATTGGCAGCAGAAAAAATATGCTTGCCCTGATTATTTTCTCGGTTTTGGTTGGTTTTTCAACACTATACTCTGGTAAGGACGGTGATGGTTTTAAAAATTTTTTGGTATCGGGAAATGAGGTGATGAAAAAGTTCATCATTTTAATTATGAAACTCGGACCAATTGGTTTGGGTGCCTACTTTGCTTATCAGGTTGGCGTTTTTGGTCCGCAGCTTTTTGGTACTTATGCTAAAGCATTAGGCTTATATTATGGAGTAGGCGCATTTTACTTTATAGTTTTTTTTACATTATATGCTTTCGTAGCAGGTGGATTTAAAGCCATTAAAGTTTTTTGGAAGAATAATATTGTTCCTTCATTAACCTCTATCGGCACCTGTAGTAGCATTGCAACCATACCAGCAAACCTAGAAGGTACTGCAAAAATGGGAGTTCCTGCCTACATAACGAATGTTACAATTCCGTTGGGTTCTACTTTGCATAAAGATGGTTCAAGCATAAGTTCTATTGTTAAAATAGCTGTTGTATTTGCAATTTTTGGTAAAGATTTGGTACATGTTGATACAATTATATTGGCTTTAGGAATTACAGTTTTAGTAAGTATTGTTGAAGGCGGCATACCAAATGGAGGTTACATTGGTGAATTATTGATGATATCTGCATATCAGCTTCCGCCAGAGGCATTACCACCAGCTATGATAATTGGAACACTGGTTGATCCAATGGCTACTTTATTAAATGCTACAGGTGATAATGTTGCCGCAATGTTAATTGCCAGGTTTACCGAAGGAAAAAATTGGATGGAGCAAAAGATATCGTCTTAATAAATTAACAACTAAAAAAAAGGAGTTTACTCCAATAAAAAATATGTTTGAAAATAAAGAACGTACCGATATTAACGAGTTAGGAGAATTTGGTTTAATTAAACACCTAACAACTAATTTTAAAATAAAAAACGATTATTCTGTTAAAGGAGTTGGTGATGATGCAGCAGTTTTAGATGCAAAAGGGCAGCAAGTATTGGTTTCTACCGATTTATTGTTAGAAGGAATACACTTCGATTTAGCTTATGTGCCTTTAATGCATTTAGGTTATAAAGCAGTGCAGGTTAATTTAAGTGATATTTATGCTATGAATGGTAAAGCAAGTCAGATAACAGTTTCGCTTGGTTTATCTAGTAAATTTCCTCTAGAAGCTGTAGAAGAATTGTATAAAGGTATAGAGTTGGCTTGTAATAAATTTAATATTGATTTAATTGGAGGCGATACTTCATCAAGCAAGCAAGGTTTGGTAATAAGCATCACAAGTATTGGTTATGCCGATGCGGATAAGGTTACCTACAGAAACGGTGCGCAAGAGCATGATTTGCTATGTGTTTCTGGTGATTTGGGTGGTGCTTATGTTGGATTACAAATTTTAGAAAGAGAGAAATTAATTTACCTGGAAAACCCTCAAATTCAACCAGATTTAGAAGGCAAAGATTACATTATAGAAAGACAGTTGAAACCTGAAGCAAGAATGGATATTGTTGCACTTTTAGAGGACATGAACATTAAGCCAACTTCTATGATTGATGTATCGGACGGTTTAGCATCAGAAATTTTGCATTTAGCTACCGAAAGTGATAAGGGAATTACAATTTATGAAGAAAAAATTCCTTTAGATCCAATGACCTACGAAACCGCTCGCGAATTGGGTATAGACCCTACCGTTTGTGCTTTAAGTGGTGGTGAAGATTATGAATTGTTATTTACCATTAGCCAGGAAGATTATAAAAAGTTGAAACATGATGTAGATATTACGGTTATCGGGCATGTTACAGATAAAAATTCAGGATGTAAAATGGTTTCGAAATCAAACAATGTACATGAATTGAAGGCACAAGGATGGAATGCTTTTAATAAATAAAGAATTGAATATTTTAACAGGTAAAGAATAGATATATTTAGAATCCTTTAAAATTTTGCTAATTAGCTTATGACTATTACACAACTTTACATAAAGGTTGTTCCTTTCATAAAACCATATAGAAAACTTGTTTTTTATACGTTGTTATTAACGGTTGTAGGCTCATTTGCTGCACAGGTTAATGCTTTTATAATAAAGTATACGGTTGATTCCATCACCTCTTTATTGGTCAATAAAACACCATTGAAGCAAGGATTGTCTATATTAATTTTGATTAGTATAATATTATTAACAAAAGAAATAATTTATTCACTGGTCACATTCGGACAGAAATTTTACGGTGAAAAGCTTAGAATTTATATAGCTAGAGATTTTTCTCAAACCATTGTAGAAAAAATTCTTAATTATAAAATGGCTTTCTACACTTCACCCGAAAATGAGAGTGGCAAACTACAAACAAGGATTGATTTAGGCGTAAGCAGTTTAACCAAATTAACACAAAATTTTTTTATAGATATATTACCTCTTTTTGCTAATGCAATTGTAGCACTAGCTGTAATGTTTTATGCCAATTTTTATGTTGGTTTAGTTGGCTTATTTATAGTGCCATTGTATTTTTATGTAAGTCAGTATCAAGCCCAAAAATTAAGTGGGTTCAGACGGAGTATGCGTACGTACAGGGAAACAAAAAGTAGCGCAATTATTAATCTAGTAGAATCTATTGTTGTTATAAAATCTTTTGTAAGCGAAAAAAAAGAAGCAGATAAGCACAAAAGCATTCAATATGAGATGACCGAAAATCAAATGCAAACACGAAAAATTAGTTTTGTTTTTGATAGCGTCAAAAGTTTTATAGAACAGATAGGAATAATCATAATTATCATTTTAACAGCTTATTTGGTGCTAACAAACAATATGACGATTGGAGCAATTATGTTTCATATTTTATTGTTTAATAATGTGTCTGCACCAATTCGTCAATTGCACAGAATATATGATGAGGTTAACGATGCTTTAATATATTCAGAGGGCTTTTTTGATATTCTGGAAGCGAATAATGAAAAAGAATCAAAAGGAAATTATATTCCTAACAATATTAAAGGTTTAATAGAATTAAGGAATGTTGATTTTATCTATCCAAATGGTAATAAAGCACTTAAGGATATAAGCATGCAAATTAAACCAAACGAAATTACGGCTTTAATTGGCTTAAGTGGCGCAGGTAAGAGTACAGTTTTAAATCTTTTAGATAAATTTTATGAACCAACAAATGGTAATATTTTTTTAGATGGTGTGGATTTAAAAGATTTCAATACAGATTTTTTAAGAAAAAATGTTGGTTTGGTTCTGCAGAAAAATCACATTTTTAAAGGTAGCATTGCAGAAAATATTTTATATGGAAGTGAAGAAAAAACATTTGACGATGTGATTGAAGCGTCAAAAAAAGCATTTATTCACGATCAGATTATAGAATTACCAAAAGGATATGAAACTGCTGCTAATTTGTTATCGGGAGGGCAGCAACAAAGAATAGCTATCGCCCGGATATTTTTAAAAAATCCAGCCATTATATTTTTAGATGAACCAACGGCTAACTTAGATGCAATCGCTACCGAGCAAATAAAGAGAAGCTTAGATGAAATAAAGAAAGACAGAACGGTAATCATAATTTCTCATAGTATTTCACAAATCATTGATGCTTCAAATATAATTGTAATGGATTCGGGAAAAGTTTCTGAGCATGGCACACATGAAGATCTGTTTAATAAGAAAGGGTTGTATTATAATATATTTACTGCTATGGCAAATAGCTTAAATATTGATAAAATAATGAAAGCTGTAGATGAGTAACTATTAAGGGAAGGTGTTTTTATCTACTCTCCTTCTAAGTACTTTATATCAATTTGCTTATTGTTTTTAACCTTTGCACCTAATTTTTTAAGGTTTTCGATTTTTACTATCATATTTCCAGAGCCGTCTTTTAACTTATTGAAGGCTCCATCGTAAGCTTTTTGCGTAGAATTGATATGCTTGCCTATATCTTCCATATCTTTTAAAAAGCCAACAAACTTTTCGTATAAAAAACCTGCTTGTTCGGCTATTTCAAATACATTTCTATTTTGTTTTTCCTGTTTCCACATGCTTGCAATGGTGCGCAATGTGGCTAGCAGAGTGGATGGACTTACAATTACCACCCTTCTATCCCAGGCAAAATTAAAAAGCTCTGCATCTTTTTGAACCGCTATGCTAAAAGAAGATTCGATTGGGATAAACAACAAAACAAAATCGGGAGAATTGATTTTATATAATTCTTGATAGTTTTTTGCGGATAAAGAAAGAATATGATTTTTAATAGAAGCCAGATGCGATTTTACGTACCCTTCACGCTCTTCATCCGTTTCTGCAGATACATAACGCTCATAAGAAATTAAACTAACCTTAGCATCAACAACAAGGTGTTTATCATCTGGTAAATCTATAACAACATCTGGTTGGTATCTTCCTCCATCGACAGAAGAATGAGCGGCTTGAATTCTGTATTCTTGGTCGCGAACTAAACCCGAACGTTCTAAAACCTTTTCTAAAATGATTTCACCCCAATTTCCTTGCTTCTTATTGTCTCCCTTTAAGGCTTTCGTTAAATTATTAGCATCTTCTTGAATCAGTTTACTTTGAATCTGCAGTTCAGAAATTACACCTTTTAATATATTACGTTCATCTGATTCGGCCTTGTAAACCTTTTCTACCTTTTCTTCAAAAGCCTTAATGTTTTCCTTCAGTGGATTTAAAATCAAATCTAAATTTGTTCTATTTTGCTCAACAAACCGACTCGATTTCTCCTCTAATATTTTATTGGCTATTAACTGAAAATCCCTATTCAACCTTTCTTGCGAGTGCTCAAAATTTAATTTCTGCTCGGCTAATTTATCTTTCTCGGCCTGATAAAATGAACGTGTACCTTCTAATGCTCTATTTGCGTCTGCTAAATTATCTCGTTCTATTTGCAACTCATCTATCAGCCTGTGCTGTTCATCCTTTAGCAGCTTTGTAATGTTATCTTTCTCTGCCAATAAACTCGTAACTCTTTCATCCGCCCTTGCTAAATTTATTTTTAATTGCTCATTATCTAGTCTTATTTTTTCAAATTCTTCAATAGAAATTATTGGAACTAAAGTTTGTGGTTTTTTCAAATAAAGTAATATTAAAACCAGCAGAATTACAATTAAAAGAACAATAGCAGCAGCTTCCATAATGATAAAAATTTTAGTAAAAATCGTTAAATAAATTAGTTTTACCAAAATATTGTGCTTAATTATAATTCGCTAATCATCAAATCATGTAAACTGAATCAACTTAATGTAAAAACCATTAAGCAAATTTCTTATACTTGATTTTTTAAATATTAATAAATGAATGAATTAACAATCTTGATTTCTTGTACCGATCAGGTTGGTTTAGTTACCAATATTACACGAGTTTTAGCTTTGCATCAACTTAACATTGTTGCCATGAGAGAATTTGTTGATGAGCCCAACCAAGCTTTTTTTACTCGTATTGCTTGCGTAGGAAATGTTAGCGAACAACAAAAACTTAAACAAATTTTACTGGAAAATTTACCTGATAATGCTGTAGTAAATTTAATAAACCATGCAGAGAAGCAGATTGCGGTGCTAGTTACAAAAGAATATCATTGCCTTGCAGAAATATTGATTAAAAATCAGTTTAAAACGCTAGGTGCTAATGTAAAATGTGTAATTGGTAATTACGAAGAACTAAGAGGATTTACAGAACAATTGGGTATTCCGTATTTTTATGTTAGTCATGCAGATAAAGATAAAAGTACATTTGAGCAAGAAATCAAAACCATTATTAATCAATTCGATATCGATTATATTGTACTTGCAAAATTTATGAGAATCCTTTCTGCCGATTTTGTTAAAGATTACGCAGGTAAAATAATCAACATTCACCATTCTTTTTTACCTGCTTTTATTGGTGCAAATCCATACCGACAAGCATTTGAGCGTGGCGTTAAAATTATTGGTGCTACTGCTCATTTCGTAACCGATAATTTAGATGAAGGACCAATTATAACACAACATACTACCCATGTCGATCATAATTTTGGTGTAAAGGAAATGGTTCGTGCAGGTAAAGAAATAGAAAAAAAGGTTTTATTAGAAGCCTTAGAATTAATTTTTGAGGACAGAGTTTTTGTAAATGGAAATAAAACGATAGTTTTTAAATAGTTATAAACTTTTCAAAACCAGTTCTGCAACGTCTGTACCAGTTTGGCTTCCCATCGCAATGCCCATACCATTGCATCGGGCAGCACAAAATATGTTGGGTTTAGCTTCTGTTATTATGGGTTCAAGGTATTTTCCAAAAGCCATAATACCACTCCACCGTTGGTCTATCTCGAATGGCGTATTAGGTAAAATTATATTGGTAAGCAGCATTTCTAAAGTATTTTGTACTAATGAAGTCTCGCCAAATTCGGTAGTAGCTTCAGCATTAAAATCCAAATTCCTTCCACCGCCCAATAAAATTCTATCATTTATATTTCTGAAGTAATAGAATCCTTTATTGTAGTGGAAGGTTCCTTCAATTTTTAAATTTTCTATCGGTTTCGTAATTAACACCTGACCTCTTCCAGGTTCAACATCTAAACCAGGCAATAATGATTTAACAAAAGCATTAGTTGTAACAATTGCCTTTTTGCAGTAAAACTTGCCTTGATTGGTATGTATTACCGTCTGTTTATCATCTGAAATAATTTCATTTACCTGGCAGTTATTTAATATAAAAATTTGCAAAGATTGTGCTAACTGAATCAAATTAAACATCATTTTACCGGTATCAATTTGTGCTTCGTATTGGTTATAGATAAGATTTTGCACATTATTAAATCCCAATGACTTTATTTTATCATTTGCCAGGCAAAATGCCTGTGTACCAATAATTGGCGTTATAAGTTTATTGTAATGTTCAATTTTGGATACACATTGTTCAATTGTGGCATCATCATCATTTGTAAATAATTCGTAGCCACCAAATTGCCTGTAATCTAAGTTTTCATCGCCCAACAATGTTCTAAGTTTCAACAAACCCTTCCATCGTTTTTCTATCAACAGCATTAGTCCTTCTGTTCCACAAATAGCTTCTTGCTCCATTAGTTCAGAAAGACTACCAAAACAGGCAAAACCTGCGTTTTTTGTACTAGCTCCAGATGGTAAAAAGCCCCTTTCTAATACTATAATTTTAAGCAGAGGGCATGTCTTTTTTAAATGAATTGCTGCATTTAAACCAACAATACCACTACCAATTATAACTATATCAAAGTTAAAAAAGGTTGCTTTTTCCCAATAAGAAAGGTTCGAACTCATAAACTAAAATATGTAATTCAACCCACATTTAATAAAGGATCGCTTTTTGATATACTGCAAATTGAAAAACATACACAAAAGAAAATGGGAGTTTATTTAATTTTAATCGTCCCGGTATTATTGCTGAGCATGTTTGTACAATGGCGTTTTAGGCATAAATTTTCTAAATACGCAGAAATGCAACTAAGCTCGGGCTTATCGGGAAAGGAAGTGGCAGAACGAATGCTGCACGATAACGGCATATTCGATGTGAAGGTGATGAGTACCGAAGGACAATTAACAGATCATTACAATCCAACAGATAGAACCGTTAATTTAAGTACAGATGTATATTATAGCAGAAGCGTTGCAGCCGCAGCAGTAGCCGCACATGAGTGTGGTCACGCCGTTCAACATGCAAAATCTTACACTTGGTTAAATCTACGCAGTACAATGGTGCCGGTAGTTAGCATTTCATCAAACTTATTGCAGTGGGTTATGTTGTTAGGTGTAATGCTTTTGGTATTTTCAGTAACGCCAATAGTTTTAGCAATTGGCGTAGTTGGTTTGGCGCTGGTAACTGTTTTTAGTATCGTTACCTTACCTGTAGAATTTGATGCGAGCAATAGAGCATTAACATGGTTAAAAAATAATCAGGGTGTAATGCAAACCCAGGAAGAAAATAGTCAGGCTAAAGATGCATTATGGTGGGCCGCAATGACTTATGTAGTTGCAGCAGTCGGCGCATTAGCAAACTTACTTTATTACGCTTCGATGCTGTTTGGTAGAGCAAGAGATTAAGATATTTTCATTTACCTATGAAAGTTGTAAAGCGGTTCGAAATTAATTTTTCGGCCGCTTTTGCATTTATCAGAGCAGTGATGGGTAGTATTACTTCGCCTGATTTATATAAAAGTTTAATTGTAATCAGAAAAACGCAATTAAAAATATTTACGCCTAAAAATAATTGTTTGGTAGTCCAAATTATTAGAAGCTTAACGTCAGTAGTTCTTCGGCAACTACAGTCCCGCCAATACTACAATCTTTTGGGGAGATTTTCTTTGAAAATTAAAGCATATGCAACCAAAAGTATTTCCGTTTATGTCGGGGCTAATTAACAAAATGTTTTTAGTTCTTAGCCTTAGTTTGCAACTTCCTTTGGTGTTTTAGCAAAGCCTGAGGAAAGGAAAAAATCTTTGTTATTAAACCCGATAGAGCCGGGTAGCCCGAAGCGAGGTACGAGCAAGGCTACAGGCGATAGCGGGACAGGTGACCGCCATATAGACAGAACCGTTCATTTTCTTAATATTCTTTAAATTTAGGAATATAAAAGGCAGTATTTTAATGGAGCTAATTAACAAAATGTTTAAGTTCCTAGTTTTATTACAATTGTGATGGGTAGTAGTGCTTCGTATGATTTAAATACAAGGTACTTTTTATGAAAGTTTAATTGTAATCAGAAGAACGCAATTAAAATATTTACGCCTAAAAATAATTGTTTGGTAGTCCAAATTATTAGAAGCTTAACGTCAGTAGTTCTTCGGCAACTACAGTCCCGCCAATACTACAATCTTTTGGGGAGATTTTCTTTGAAAATTAAAGTATCTACAACCAAAAGTATTTCCGTTTATGTCGGGGCTAATTAACAAAATGTTTTTAGTTCTTAGCCTTAGTTTGCAACTTCCTTTAGTGTTTTAGCAAAGCCTGAGGAAAGGAAAAATCTTTGTTATTAAACCCGATAGAGCCAGGTAGCCTGAAGCGAGGTACGAGCAAGGCTACAGGCGATAGCGGGACAGGTGAACGCCATATTGACAGAACCGTTCATTTTCTTAATATTCTTTAAATTTAGGAATATAAAAGGCAGTATTTTAATGGAGCTAATTAACAAAATGTTTAAGTTCTTAGCCTTAGTTTGCAACTACCTTGGTGTTTTAGCAACAGGCAATAGCGGGACAGGTGACCGCCATATAAACAGAACGGATCGTTTTCCTAATATAAGGTATAATATAGGAAAAAAATAATTATTAATTTAATTTGTACGGAGCAACCAATTGAAACTCGGGTATATCAACTTCAAATTCTCCCTCATCTACCAGGCGTTTCATTAAATAGGTTCCTTTCATGCTGCCGATATCGGTTTTTAAATTACAACCCGAAACATACACATGGCTGTCCCCAGGATTTATAATAGGTTGCACACCAACAACGCCTTCACCTTCAACTTCTCTTCTACTACAGTTCGAATCAAAAATAACCCATTGGCGGCGCATCAATTGAACCTGATAATCTGAAAGATTTGAAATTTCTATGCGATAAGCGAACATAAAATGCTCATTAGCCGGATTGGAATATTCTGGCTGATATATGGTTTCTACTGAAACTTTAACCCCATCTGTAATTGCTGTAACCATGATGATTTAACGAATGTAATAAAAGCTTTTCAAAAATCAAGCCAGTTGATTGGCCGGATCGTAGTTGGCAAACTTTTCTGCCACTTCGTCTAAAATGCTGTAAATGTTACTGATATCTCCCTCAGAAACCAAACGCATACGATAAGGTTTAAAATCTGGTAAGCCTTTAAAATAATTGGCATAATGACGACGCATTTCAAAAACTCCTGTTTTAGGTCCTTTCCACTCAATTGATTTTTCTAAATGTGTTCGGCAAACATCAATTCTTTCTTCAATGGTAGGTCCGGCTAAATGCTCACCTGTTTTAAAAAAATGTTTAACTTCTCTAAAAATCCATGGGTAACCAATAGCGGCCCTGCCAATCATAATGCCATCAACTTCATATTCCATTCGCCAGTTTGCAGCTTTTTCAGGACTATCAACATCGCCATTGCCAAAAATGGGAATTTTAATACGGGGGTTGCGTTTAATTTCGCGAATTAACGACCAATCGGCTTCGCCTTTGTACAATTGTGCCCTTGTTCTACCATGAATGGTTAATGCCTGAATGCCTACGTCTTGCAATCGCTCAGCAACCTCGTAAACATTTTTACTATCATCATCCCAGCCTAAACGAGTTTTAACAGTAACAGGTAAATGCGAAGCTTTAACAACGGCTTCGGTCATTTTTACCATTTTATCAATATCTCGCAAAAGGCTAGAACCGGCTCCTTTACAAACAACATTTTTTACCGGGCAACCATAATTGATATCAACCAAATCAGGATTGGCAGCAGATGCAATTTCTGAAGCTTCACGCATGTGTTCTATATCGCCACCAAAAATCTGGATACCTATAGGGCGTTCATATTCAAAAATATCTAGTTTTTGTAGGCTTTTAGCTGCATCTCTTATTAATCCTTCAGATGAAATAAATTCAGTGTACATCATATCCACCCCATTTTGTTTGCATACAAAACGAAACGGCGGATCGCTAACATCCTCCATTGGCGCAAGCAACAACGGGAATTCACCCAAATCTATATTTCCTATCTTAACAGACATTTTCTATCTTCAACGATTAATAAACATACAAAGGTACAAATAATGAATGTCGCTACATCCAACCAGGAAGAAATCAATCCTTTTCTGCAATTACTTTTACTTTTATTTTACGCAGTTGTAGGTGCAATTATATTTACCATTATATCATTGGTTGTAATTTTATCAATTTATGGGTTTGCTATAGTAAAAGATTATAACCTAATTGCAGCCGGCGACCCAAAATTTACAGGCGCACTTAAAATATTACAGATTGGTACATCAATAGGAATGTTTATTGCACCTCCGCTTGCATTAGCTTACACTAATAGGATAAAACCAACCCGTTTTTATGGTTTTGGAAATCCAAAGGCGCTTCTGCTTTTTTTAGTTTTGGTTATAATGATTGTTGCTATGCCATTTATGGAATGGACAGCCATTTGGAATCAAAAGATGAGCTTACCTTCTGGCTTAAAATGGTTGGAAACCTGGATGAAGGAAAGTGAAGCAGCGGCGATGAAGATGACAATTCAGCTTTTAACCGTTCGCAACAACTGGGATTTTGTAGTAAACTTAATTATGATTGCCGTTTTACCCGCCATCGGCGAAGAACTTATGTTCCGTGGAGGCGTACAACGTTCGCTTAATAAAGCATTTAATAATCCTCACGCAGCAATATGGATATCCGCTATAATTTTTAGCGCTATACACATGCAGTTTTATGGTTTTTTGCCAAGATTACTACTCGGTGCGGGCTTCGGGTATTTATATTACTTCAGCGGAAGTATTTGGTACGCCATGTTAGCTCACTTTATTAATAACGCTTATGCAGTTTGTATGACCTTATATATGCAAAAACACAATATGCCTTTAGATAAAACTGAAGATCCAATTGGTTTTCCATGGTATGGCTATTTAATTAGTGCGATATTAACCATAGCTTTGTTTAACTTTTTTAAAAATACAGCACAACGTGAGCGAAAACTGGATTAAAGTATATACAACTGGAGATGCCTTTGCAGCCGAAGTACTAAAACAAGGATTAATTGAAGATGATATCCCTGCTGTTGTAATTAACAAGCAGCTCTCTG
Organism: Pedobacter lithocola; assembly: GCF_042650845.1. Classification (NCBI taxonomy): domain Bacteria; kingdom Pseudomonadati; phylum Bacteroidota; class Sphingobacteriia; order Sphingobacteriales; family Sphingobacteriaceae; genus Pedobacter; species Pedobacter lithocola. Next base: position 242,882 of record NZ_JBHSBW010000011.1, read on the forward strand.
CTTATAATATTGGAGAAATTCATGTTTTGGTAAATAAGGTTGATTTCGATAAGGCGATTGAGTACATTGTTAAAAACGAAATTGAATAACGCGATGTATATTTTCCTTTTTCCGTCAACCCTTTTCCAACTTTCATCATGAAAACCAGGGCGATAACGGCTTTCTTTTTTACCATTGTGATGTTAGGGTCTGTGTTTTTAGGAACATATACTTTCACTGCGTTTTACTTGATTTTAAGTTTACTGTCTCTATTCGAATTTTATAAGCTGATAAAAACCTCGGGTATAAGGCCACATAGAAATATTGGTTTAGCTGCAGGAGCTTTAATTTTTTTAATGGCTGCCGGCTTACATTATTTAAAATATGATGTTAAGTACCTTTTACTTTGTGTACCATTAATTTTTTCGGTTTTTATAACTGAGCTTTACAAAAAGAACAAAATCCCTTTTGCAAACATTTCTTACACATTTGTTGGCTTTGCATACATCACTTTTCCTTTCTGCTTTTTCCATGCCCTAGGCTTTCTAAGCAATTGGAGCGAATATAATTTTCACTTTCCGTTAGCTTTTTTATTGATGCTTTGGGCGAATGATACCGGAGCTTATTTATTTGGTGTAAAATATGGTAAGCGTAAATTATTTGAGCGCCACTCGCCAAAGAAAAGCTGGGAAGGCTTTTTTGGCGGGATGTTTACAAGTGCGCTTGTGGCTTACGGTTTATCCTTCATCTTTAAAGAAACAACACCAACAGTTTGGGTCGGAATGGCAATCTTAATAGCCAGTTTTGGTACCTTGGGCGATTTAGTAGAATCTATGCTTAAACGAAGTTTAGATACAAAAGATAGTGGCGGTTTGCTTCCTGGTCATGGTGGTCTGCTCGACCGTTTTGACGGATTGCTGCTTGCAGCACCTGTTGTTTATGCATATCTGTACTTGATTTTGTACTAGAAACTTTCTCTAAAGAATTCATGCTTGTTTCAAGGAAGCTACATTTCTTATCTTATTAGATTTTTTTACCGACTAAAACACCTAAGAATATATATTCCATTGCTTTTTGCATTTACAGAAATTTTTGGTTTGTAATAAGTAGAAAATGCTAAACACCTAACAAGAGCCTAAGAACACATGTCTGCTGTTTTTAAACCCGATAAAAGCGGCAGCCCCGAATTTTTCTATGAGGGCTACAGCGGTTAGCGGGACTGCCGTTACCGAAAAAGCTAATTGCATTGTTTTCCAAAAAACCTTCGATTTAATTTTCCATAGAGATTATAGTTAACCAGAGGTCGTGGAGAATTGTACAGAGCACACAGTGCTGCTGAGTGTTGTTTTGCCACCTAAAGGGCATTTAAGGAAATAAGCATGTTTTTCGATGTTGCACCAATGAACTAACATTTTTAATCATTAAATTTAATTTAGCTACTTAACCTAAACTGTAACAAATTTACAGCAAGGCTCTTGGAGATGCTTTTCTGTTATATATTTGGTATTAACCAACCAAACTTTCCCGACTATGATAAAAAACTACTTTAAAAGGTTATGCATTGCTTTTTTAGTGTTGAGTTGTGCAACTGTTTTTGCGCAAGATGTTCCAACACCAAAAGCACATTTTGGCTTTAATATAGGCGATGATTACCAACTAGCTAATTACACGCAAACAGAAGCTTATTTTAAAAAACTAGCTGAAACATCAAAGCGTGTTAAACTTGTAGATATTGGTAAAACAGAAGAAGGCAGATCTCAATATATGTTGATCGTTTCCTCGCCAGAAAACTTAAAAAAACTAGACCGGTACAAAGAAATTTCACAGAAGTTGGCTCATGCAGAAATGACTCCTGAACAAGCCAAAACCTTAGCTCAAGAAGGTAAAGCGGTGGTTTGGATTGATGGAGGTTTGCATGCAAATGAAGTTGTTGGTGCTCATCAACTTATTCAAACCGCTTATGAATTTGCATCGAAAACAGATCCGGAAACGTTAAAAATTTTAGATAATGTTATCATTCTTTTCACTCATGCCAATCCTGATGGGCAAGAGCTGGTAAGCAACTGGTACATGAAAGAAAAAGATCCGAAGAAAAGAACTACATCTGGCTTACCAAGACTGTACGAAAAATATGCAGGGCATGATAATAACCGCGATTTTTTTATGCTCAATTTAAAGGAAACGCAAAATATGGGGCGACAGCTTTTTGTAGAGTGGTTGCCACAAATTATGTACAATCACCATCAGGCTGGTCCGGCTGGTACTGTAGTTGCTGGTCCGCCTTACCGAGATCCATTTAATTATGTTTTCGACCCAGCCGTTTTAACCAGTTTGGATGCTGTTGGAGCTGCAATGCACAACAGAATGAACGTAGAAAATAAGCCAGGTTATACCCAAAGAGGCGGCTCGGTTTATTCTACCTGGTATAATGGAGGCTTAAGAACAACAACTTACTTTCATAATATGATTGGTTTGTTAACGGAGATTATTGGCAGTCCAACGCCTTCAGAAATTCCCTTGGTTCCGGCCAGGTTACTGCCAAACGGCGATTCGCCAAATCCAATTACACCCAGAAAATGGTATTTCAAAAACTCTATTGATTATTCAGTTTCTTTAAACTACGCTGTTTTAGGTTATGCACAACGTTATCATGATGAATTGCTGTATAACATTTATCAAATGGGAAAAAACTCTATTGATAGAGGTAAAAAAGACAACTGGTCTTTCTCACCAAAAAAGATAGACGCGATAAATGCTGCCGGTAAAACGTCGGCTTTAGCAGCTGCACCTGGAGAATCTGGCAGAGGAAGAGGAATGAGTATTAAGGCTTTTGATACGGTGATGAATGCGCCGTTAAATCGCGATCCACGAGGGTATATTCTGCCTGCCAATCAACCAGATTTTAATTCAGCCATAAAGTTTTTAAATGCTTTAATCAGAACAGGAATTTTAGTGCAAAAAGCAACCGTTCCGTTTACGGTAGCAGGAAAAAATTATCCGGCAGGAAGTTATGTTGTTAAAACAGACCAAGCTTTTAGGCCACACGTTTTGGATATGTTTGAGCCGCAAGACCATCCGAATGATTTTAAATATGAAGGAAGTGCACCTATTCCGCCTTATGATGCTGCCGGATGGACGTTAGCTTACATGATGGATGTGAAATTTGATAGATTGCTTGACGATTTTTCAGGTCCTTTTGAACGGGTTCCGTTTGGCGAATTATTAAAACCAGAAAACAAAATTCCATCGGGTTCGAGTTATGTGTTGGCTGCTGCTCAAAATGATTCTTACACAGCGGTTAACGACTTATTAAAAAGCAATGTTGATGTGTATCGTTCTACAGAAAACGGCGATTTTTATGTATCAGCTTCTGCAAATGCAAAGAGCATTTTACAGAAAGCGAATGTGAAATTAAAATCGGCCGCTGCTCCAAAAAGTAAAACTAAAATTGAAGCTGGTAGAATTGCGCTTTGGGATACTTATGGAGGCTCAATGGCTTCGGGTTGGGTGCGATGGTTAATGGAACAATACCACTACAACGCTACAGTTATCTATCCACAAGATATTGATGCGGGCGATTTAAAATCGAAATATGATGTGATTGTATTTGTAGGTGGAGCAATACCACCATTGCCAACTGCAGTTGCTACCGGTAGAGTTGGTGGTGGTTTTGGTGCCGCAACCCCTCAAAATGTACCAGATGAATATAAAAAGCAAACAGGAAGAGTAACAGCTGATAAATCCATTCCTCAAATAAAAAAATTTATAGAAGATGGCGGCAAAGTCGTAACCATTGGTTCTAGCACAAACCTTGCTTACCACTTAAAACTACCTGTTCGCAATGCAATGGTAGAAATTGTTAATGGAACAGAAAAAAGATTGCCTGATGAAAAATACTATGTACCAGGCAGCGTACTTAACGTAGAAGTTGATAACATGCAACAGGCTAATTGGGGAATGGAAAAGGAAACAGATGTATATTTTGATAACAGTCCGGTATTTAGATTAACTGGTGACGCCATTGTTTCAGGAAAGATAAAACCATTAATGTGGTTTAATTCTGCAACGCCATTACGCAGCGGTTGGGCCTGGGGCCAAGCCTATTTACAAGATGGCGTAACCGCCTTCGAAGCAAAAATTGGGAAAGGTAAATTATATGCCTTCGGACCAGAGATTGCTTTCAGAGCTCAAACTCATGGAACATTTAAACTAATATTTAATCAGTTGTATAAGTAGTTTATAAACAATAAAGCCACCAATTGGTGGCTTTATTGTTTAATATAATTTTTCTCTATTTTGAGTAAGGGAAATTTCGCGAAACCTTCCTCATCATGTGCTCAACCAAATCATCGGTTGATGTTGTTATGCTATCATTCATTGTTTTAAAGAAACGCCAAAGTAAATCTCCGGTTGAACCATTGTTAAGTGTTAACGTTAGCGTGCCTGTTCCCGTTTTGCCACCAAGGCCACCAAATAAAACTGCCGAAGCAATGGCGCCAGCTTCACTTTTAGTTTGTTCAGTTTCAAAACTTCCTCCTAAAACGGCATCAACACCTAAAATTTTTGCAATCTCATCTTTGGTCATTTCTTCAAGCTTATCAGCTATGCCTGCTTTTTTTAATAAAATATTCGTCCTATCTACATCTTGAAATTCAACGGTGTAGTCGCTCGCTTTTCGAAGTAGGAAAGTATACATGCTTGATTGGATGGATTTAGACATCGTTTTTTCCTGATCTCTGTTTGCCTCAGCGTTAAAATTTTTCGGCATTTTTTTGTAAGAAATTTTTGTAGCGAAAGGTAAAATTGCAACTAACTTGTGCTTTGCTTTTTCAGCATTTAACTTTGGGCTTTCGAAAACCTGTTTGGAACCTTCGAATTGTGCAAACGCACCAAAAGATGCGCCAACGACTAAGAGCGTTAATAAGAGTTTTTTCATCATTATAAATTTGTTTAATCAAACATATAAAATTTTAGATATTTCTCACAATTGCTTTTGACTTTTGAATTACCCTCATCATTTATTAATCAGGTATTTTTGATTTATGAAAGTAGAAATCTGGTCGGATGTAATGTGTCCGTTTTGCTATATCGGGAAACGTCATTTTGAAAAAGCCATAGAAGCTTTACCCTTTAAAAATGAGATTGAAGTTGACTGGAAAAGCTATCAGCTAAATCCTGAATACCATAATATAAACAATGAAAATGTTTATGATTATTTGTCGAGAAGCAAAGGCATGCCAATTGAACAAGCCAAACAAATGACTAAGCAGGTTGTGGAGATGGCTACTAACGCAGGTTTAACAATTGATTTTGATAAAAATATTCCTGCGAATACTTTCAATGCGCATCGTTTAATTCATTTAGCTGCTAAACATAATCTACAGGATTTGGCAGAGGAAAAACTTTTCGAAGCCCATTTTGTACGCAGTTTAAATATTGGGGAAGATGCTGTTTTATTGCAACTGGCAGAAGAGATAGGATTGGATAAAGCAGAAGCCAAAGAGGTTTTACAAAGCGATAAATTTGCAGAAGAGGTACGTTATGATATATATGAAAGCCAGAATTTAGGTATTCGGGGCGTTCCTTATTTTGTAATGGATAGGAAATATGCTGTTTCAGGAGCGCAACCCGTTCAAGCTTTTACGGATGCATTAACGCAAAGTTTTACAGAATGGAAATCTACTCAGCCAAATACAAATCTAACTTCTTTGAATAAAAATAATGATGCGATTTGCGATGAAAATGGTTGTGAGATATAAATTGTTGTTTCCGCAGATTTCGCTAATTACGCAGATTTTCCTTGTTGAGAAATCACTACCATGCGAAAAATTATTTTAATAATTCTGAGCCTTCTGAGTTTCTGTGGCTTAAAAAATCATTATTGGTCTATGGGCATTAAAACAATATCATCTCCCTTTTAGCGGCGTTAACAAATATTCTAATCCATTAACTCTAATTTCGAACATGGTGGCCATCAAATCACCTAATTTTCCTTTTGGGAAACCTTTATCTTTATACCAAAGCAAATAACTTTCGGGTATGTTGCAAATTAAATAGCCTTTATATTTACCGTAAGGCATTTGCATTTTGACTAAATCGAGTAATAAAGTTGGGTCTAACATTAATCTATCAACTCTAAAGTTTGTATCGCTTCTTCAACCGTTACAACATTATCAAAAGCGATTCTTAAAGTGTTTTTTACCTCTTTTAAATTACACATTCGTGGATGATTTTGTGCGAAAGTTAAAATTTTAGTAAAAGTTTCTGAATCAAAATACCTCGATTGTTTATCACTAAGAAAATATCCGCGTAAACTATTCTTTTTAAAACTGATTTTTTCGAAACCTAATTTTTTGCCTAACCATTGCAGCCTAACTACACTCAACATGGTTTTAACCTGAGGAGGTACCGGACCAAATCTATCAGCCAAATGCTTTTCAAAAACGGCCAATTCTGTTTCGTCGCCAAGTTTGGATAGCTCGGTATATAAGTTATATCGTTCAGTAATATTGGTAATATATGCGTCAGGTATATACAGTTCCAAATCGGTATCAACTTGTGTAAAACCTACAAATGGGCGATTAGGTTCATGCTCAAATAAGCCTTTAAATTCGGCTTCTTTCAATTCCTGAATGGCTTCATCTAATATTTTATGGTACATCTCAAAACCGATTTCTGCAATAAAACCACTTTGTTCTGCACCTAACAAATTTCCACTTCCGCGAATATCCAAATCTCGCATGGCTACATTAAAACCACTACCTAAATCAGAGAATTCTTCAATAGCACTTAATCGTTTTCTGGCTTCGGATGTTAAAGTTGAAAGTGGTGGCGACAATAAGTAGCAAAATGCTTTTTTATTGCTTCGCCCAACGCGACCACGCATTTGGTGCAAATCGCTTAAGCCAAACATGTGGGCGTGATTAATGATAATTGTATTAGCGTTTGGAATGTCTAAGCCGGCCTCAATAATTGTGGTCGCAACCAAAACATCTTTTTCTCCGTTAATGAAATCCAGCATCACATCTTCCAAAGCATCGCCATCTAACTGACCATGAGCAATACCAATTCTTGCCTTCGGAACTAATTTTTGAATTAAACCTCCTAATTGCATCAAATCATTCACCCGATTATGGATGAAGAAAGCCTGCCCGCCTCTATCCAATTCAAATTGAATAGCCTCCTGAATTAATTTATCATTAAATACATGTAATTCGGTACTAACTGGTTGACGGTTCGGTGGAGGTGTGCTTATAATTGATAAATCTCTTGCACCCATTAACGAGAAGTGTAACGTTCTCGGAATTGGCGTTGCTGTCAAGGTTAAAGTATCAACATTTACACGCACAGCTTTTAAACGTTCTTTTGCAGTAACACCAAATTTCTGCTCTTCATCAATAATCATGATGCCGAGATCTTTAAACTTAACATCTTTGCTCAGTAAACGATGCGTCCCAATCAAAATATCAACTTTTCCTGCTGCAGCTTCTGCTAATGTATCTTTAATTTGTTTACTGGTTTTAAAACGATTAATGTAATCAACCGTAACCGGAAAATCTTTTAATCGCGAAGAGAAGGTTTTAAAATGTTGAAGCGCTAAAATTGTTGTTGGAACTAAAATTGCAGCTTGTTTGCCTTCTGCCACAGCTTTAAACGCCGCACGTACTGCAATTTCTGTTTTTCCAAAACCTACATCACCACAAACTAACCTATCCATTGGATGTGGCGATTCCATGTCCTTTTTAACATCCTGAGTAGCCTTTAACTGGTCGGGCGTATCCTCATAAATAAAAGATGCTTCAAGTTCTGTTTGTAAATAACCATCTGGAGAAAAAGCTGTGCCTGCCTGCGTTTTCCGTAAGGCATAAAGTTTAATTAAATCGCGGGCAATGTCTTTAACTTTTTTTTTTGTGGTCTTTTTAAGCTTATCCCAGGCATCGGTACCTAGCTTATTCATTTTAGGTACGCCACTATCTTTACCGCTGTATTTCGCAATGCGATTTAAGGAGTTAATGTTTACGTAAAGCAAATCATTATCGGCATAAATAAGCCGAATCATTTCTTGCGTTTTGCCATTCACCTCAACCTTCTCTAATCCTGCATATTTACCAATACCATGATCGATATGTGTTACATAGTCGCCAGATTTCAGTTCGCGAAGATCTTTTAGTGTTATGGCTTGACTTTTTTGATAGCCTTTTTTTAATTTGTATTTATAGTAACGGTCAAAAATCTGGTGGTCGGTGTAAAATGCAGTTTGTATTTGCGCATCAACAAAACCTTCACGCAGCATGCTGTTAATTGGCGTAAACTTCGCGGTTTTATCAATATCTTCTAAAATGGCATATAAGCGCTCAATTTGCTTTGGCGAATCGGTAAAAATAAAGTTGACGATTCCGGCTTTTTCATTCTCTTTTAGGTTGTGAATCAGCAGATTAAAATCTTTATTAAAAGATGGCTGTGGGCGGGTTTCGAACTCAAAACGATTTTCTGTTTGATAAAAAAACTGCTTACCAAATTCTATAATCGGAAAATCCTGAAGATGATCGCCGAGTAATTTCTCATCAGTAAATGCAAATTTCGGGTCAATCCAATCGGGGTTTTGAGTTTTCTCAGCTAGTGATAAAGCTTTCCAAAGCTCAACAGCTTTTTTATAACCTGCCTTAACTATATCGAGCGTAAATTCGACATCTTTAAACCAGAGTTGAGTATCTTTATCAATATAATCCAGTATGCTGATGTTGCTTTCTGTTAAAAATTTTGCCTGTACATTTGGTACAATAGTTAGCGATTTTACGTCTGCTACCGAAAGTTGACTTTCTATTTCAAAGCTTCTGATGCTTTCTACTTCATCACCAAAAAACTCAATGCGGTATGGCAAATCTGATGAGAACGAGAAAATATCTACAATTCCCCCACGAATAGAAAACTGACCGGGTTCGTAAACAAAATCTCTTCTATCAAAATCGTAATCAATCAAAAACTCATTAATAAAATCGATGCCTAGCTTGGCGCCAAGACTAATTTCGAGCGTATTTTTTTCTAAAGCAGAGCGGTCGATAACCTTTTCGGCGATGGCTTCGGGATAAGAAACTACAATTTTTCCGTATTCCGAATCATGATTAAGTTCATTTAAAACCTCTGCACGAGCCAATACATTTGCGGTATCTACCTGCGTAAAATCAAACGATTTACGGTAAGAGGAAGGGAAAAGCAAGACTTGTTTATCTAAAACACTTTCCAAATCAGATAGAAAATAGGCAGCCTCTTCCCTATCAGGCAATACAAAAAATAGAGGTTTATGTAATAAGAAATACGATGAAAGGGCAACTAAAGCATCGGCAGATCCTACCAATCCTTTCAATTGTATTTTTGGGTTTTTAGAAGTGTTCAACGCTTTGGTAAATTGCGTTACCCTATCGTCGGTTCTGTATCTGTTTATTAAATCGCGAATATTCAAGGCACAAAAATAAGCTTATCTTTTATATTTAACCGCAAACTTGTGTAAAGGTTTTTTTAAGTTTACAGCTAATTAGCTATTAAAACAGAAAAATTTCTTCGAAGCAATAAAGCACTTTGTCGTTTATATTTTAGGGTTGGTCGAATTAATGCTTCTTTCTGTAACAAAACTTTTTCCTTTACTTCTAATTCATATAAAAAGCAAAACATGAAACATTTAAAAAGCTTTCCAATTGAACTTGTTTTCTGGGTTGTAGCTTTGGTTTTATTGGCAAATGCAAATGCTCAGGAGCATCACTTTACAATTTGTCCGCTAGCAAATTTAGGCTTTGCAGATTGGTGCCCCGGATGCGGATTAGGAAGAGCAATAAGCCATATTTTACATGGTGAGTTTGCCGAAAGTTTTAAAGAACATTGGTTTGGTTTGCCAGCTTTAACAATTATAGTTTATAGAATAGTAACATTGATACAATACAAAAGAAACAAAAAATACACAACAATAAACACATAGAAATCATGGATATATTTCAATCACCTCTAATGTCGTTACCAGGTATAACACCAGAGGAGTACTCGTACTTACAACAAGCAACAACAGGCTTAACAGAACAACAGCTACGAAACTTTTTAATGGTTTACAGCAGCAAAAGAAAGAATCCGTCAGACATGCTTATTTTCTGCATAATTGGTCTATTAATTGTGCCAGGATTGCAACGATTCATTATCGGACAGATAGGCATGGGAATATTGTATCTATTTACTTTCGGCCTATGTTTTATCGGTTCAATAGTAGATGTAATAAACCACAAAACGCTTTCTTTCGAACACAACCAGAAAATGGTATTTGAAAGTTTGCAAATGGTTAGAATGGGTGGCTTTCAATAATTGCCTAATTCTTAGAAAAGCAAAGACAGCGCAATTTTTAACGTTCGTCCCGCCATACACTACAAGTCCGCACCCGATGAAAAATCGGGTTTGCGGGCTTTTCGTTTCTGTCGGGTTTATTTTATTTTGGTTCTCCAAAACTCACAAAAGTTTTTGCCCGCCTTGCCTTTTAAACTTCATAAGTTTGCCCAAATTTTTATCTTTATAGCATGAGATTATCAGACATAACCAATTACCTGGAAAGCATTGCGCCTTTAAATTATCAAGAAGATTACGATAATTCGGGCTTAATAGTTGGCGACCCAAATATGGATATCACGGCGGCTTTGGTTGCTTTGGATTGCGTAGAGAAAATAGTTGATGAAGCAATATCTACAGGCTGTAATTTGATAATTACCCATCACCCCATTGTTTTTAAAGGCTTAAAAAAGTTAAATGGTAAAAACTACGTTGAGCGGGTAATACTTAAAGCGATTAAAAATAATGTAGCGCTTTATGCTATCCACACCAATTTAGATGCAGTGCATACCGGAGTTAATGCAAAAATCTGCGATAAATTAGGGTTAAGTGGCATTAAAGTACTTTCCCCAAAATCTGGCTTGTTAAAAAAACTAGTTACATTTTGTCCGCAAGCGCAGGCAGAACAATTACGCTCGGCACTTTTTTACGCCGGCGCCGGTAATATTGGCAATTACAGTGAAGTAAGTTTTAATGGTGATGGCTTTGGCACTTTTAAGGCCGATGAAAATGCGGCGCCGTTTGTTGGCGAAAAAGGAATGCGCCATCATGAACCTGAAATAAGAATAGAGGTAATTTACCCTATTCAAACCGAGCGCAAAATTTTGGTGGCATTATTCGAAAATCATCCTTATGAAGAGGTTGCTTATGATTTATTTAATTTGGAAAATAAACACCAGCAAGTTGGTTCAGGAATGGTTGGTTGGTTAGAGTATGATATGGATGCCTACGATTTTTTACACATGGTAAAAGATAAAATGCAGGCAAAAGTTGTTCGGTACACTTCGGTTCTCCCAAAAAGGATAAAGAAGGTAGCCGTTTGCGGTGGCTCTGGAAGCTTTCTTTTAAAAGAAGCAATTGCTGCGGGCGCAGATGCATTCATAACCGCAGATTTTAAATACCATGAGTTTTTTGATGCAGAGGAAAAATTAATCATTGCCGACATCGGACACTTTGAAACTGAACAATTTACCTCTAATTTATTGGTTGAAATTATTCAGAAAAAATTTACTAACTTTGCAATCCGTTTAACGGAGCAAAATACAAACCCCATAAATTACTTGTTTTAATGGAACAAACCGTAGAACAAAAGCTAAAAGCTTTATACGAATTACAAAATATCCACACAAAAATTGATAAAATTCGCCAGGTTAGAGGTGAATTACCAATGGAAGTTGCCGACCTTGAAGATGATGTGTTAGGATTAGAAACCAGAATCCAAAAAATTAAGGCAGAACTTGATGACCTTGAAGATTCTATCGTAACGCGTAAAAACACGATTAAAGATGCTCAAGCAGGCATAAAAAGATACGATTCTCAATTAAAAGAAGTTAAAAACAATCGCGAATACGATGCTTTAACTAAAGAAATTGAAATTCAAGGTTTAGATATTCAGGTTTCTGAAAAGAAAATTAAAGAACATGGTTTCGAAATCACTTCTAAAACTGAAATCTTCGAAGCTGCGAAAGCAGAATTAGAAGGCAGAAAAAAAGATTTAGAAGTTAAAAAAGGCGAACTTGATGTAATTACTGCTGAGACAGAAAAGGAAGAGCAAGATTTACAAAAGAAAGCAGATAAAGCTGAGCCAACAATTGATGAGCGTTTATTGGTTGCTTATAAACGCTTACGCAAAAATGCGGTTAACGGTTTAGCTGTTGTAACCATCGACCGTGATTCTTGTTCAGGTTGCTTTAATCAAATTCCACCTCAACGCCAGTTAGACATTCGTCAACGTAAAAAAATTATTGTTTGCGAGCATTGTGGACGTATTTTAGTTGATGAAGCTTTAACGCATGAAGTGGCAGAAGCTTAGTTAACCATATATATTATTTTAAAAGTCTTGATGCAAATCAGGACTTTTTTTATTTACATCCAGCTTTTATCATTTGGCTTAACAAAAGAATTTTGCCTATTTATTGCCTCAAATTAAGGTACAATATTTGTACAACCTTTCAGAATCAAACATAATTAGCATAAAAAAATACAATGATTAAAGGCTTAAAATTTGCTTCTCTTTTTTTCGTTATCACGTTTCTTCTTCCTAAAAATACATTTGCCAATTTCGATTTTAACAACAATTGCTTAAATGCTTACAAAAGTATATTTGAACTTAAGCTAGGCAATGCAAAAGCATATATCGCCACAGAAAAAAAGCAGCATCCAAATAATTCGATTATACCTTTACTCGAAAATTATGTAGATTATTTCAGCTTGATAACATCGGGCAGCAAAACCGACTTCGATAAATTAAAAGGAAATAAATCTTCCAGGTTGGATAAAATAAGTGATGATGATAAAAACTCTCCTTACTATTTATATGCGCAGGCAGAAATAAATTTACAATGGGCTTTAATTCGCGGACGCTTTGGAGAGTTTTTTAATGCCGCAATGGAAATTAGAAAAGCCAACAATCTATTGCTGGAGAATAAAAAAAAGTATCCAAACTTTTTGCTGAATGATAAAGGCTTAGGGTTAATTAATACGGTTTTAGGCAACCTTCCTGATGGTGCATTAAAAAGCGCATTATCAACAGTTGGCATTAAAGGCAATACCCAGGCTGGTTTAACAATGCTTGATAAGCTTGCTGAAACCTTACCAAAATCATCCTACGAACCATTTTACGAAGAAGTGGTTTTTTATTACGCTTATGTTTTAACCGATGTTGCGCATAGCTCATCGGCATATGCTAAAACCATAAAATTTACAGAACGTATCGCAGATACTAGCTTACTTAAATCATACTTGCAGAGCTATGTTTGTATTAAAACAGCACATAACGATGAGGCTATAAAAATTTTAGCCAACAAGCCTGAAGGAGGTGTTTATCAGCCATTTCCATATTTGGATTATTTAGAAGGCATAGCCCATTTGAACAAATTGGATTTGAACGCAGCTTTGTACTTCAATAAATTCTTGCAAACAAATAAGGGTGCGAATTATATTAAGGATGCTAACTTACACCTCGGATGGATTGCACTCTTAAAAGGCGATAAATCTGGTTATTCTTCTTTTATATCAAAGGCTACAAATTCGGGTTATTTGTATAGTGAGAAAGATAAGCAAGCCCAAAATGAGGCTTCTGCTCCGGCACCACCAATAGATTTGCTTAAAGCAAGATTATTATATGATGGTGGATATTTATCAAGAGCTTTGCAGTTACTTGACGATAAAAAAACTGCCGATTACACATCTGATAAAGATAAAACAGAATTCAATTATCGCTTTGGAAGAATTGTGGATGACTTAGGAAAAGATGATTTGGCTTTAAGTTATTATCAAGCTGCAATAACACAAGGCAAAGGATTAAAATATTATTTTGCCGCAAATGCAGCTTTGCAAATGGGTAAAGTGTATGAGAAAAAAGGTAATAAGCCAAAAGCAAAAGAGGCTTTCAATAATGCCATATCTATGAAAAATCATGAATATGAAAACAGTATTGAAAGCCAGGCAAAAATGGGTTTAAAAAGAATAGGATTTTAAAAACGATAAATAAATGCGTTAATGTGCATACCTGCACCTACTGAAGCAAATACTGCTACATCACCTTTTTTAACTTTATAGCCTTTAACTTGTTCTTTTAAAACCAAATCCAACAGAGTTGGGATGGTAGCTACAGAGCTATTTCCTAACCAGCTAATAGTCATAGGAACTAGGTTTTCTGGAACGGTATCTAAGCCATAAAGCTTAAAAAGTCTTTTCATAATGGCAGCATCCATTTTGCCATTAGCCTGATGAACAAATACAATATTTATATCCTCAATGCTTAATCCTGCCTTATCAATCGCTTTTTTAATTACTTGTGGAACTTGAATTACAGCAAATTCGTAAAGCTTTCGGCCATTCATTTTAAGATAAGCATTTCCATTTGCTTCTTCTGGATTGGAACTTTTGCCCATGGTTAATAAACCACCATGGTTAAGGGAATGGGTTTCTGTTTTGTGAGCCAGAATACCAATTTTATCTTCAGTTGATACACCTTCAAAAATTACCGCCCCGGCACCATCTGAAAAAATCATGCTATCTCTATCATGCGGATCAATAATCCGGGATAATGTTTCTGCCCCAATAACTAGCACACGTTTAGCATCACCGCTTCTAATAAAATAATCGGCCTGAATTGTACCTTGAACCCAACCAGGACAGCCAAAAATAACATCGTAAGCAACACAATCTGGGTTTTCTATACCCAAAAGCTTCTTAACTTTCGAAGCCAATGAAGGCAAGATATCTGTACGATTGCTGTCTAAAGGAATATCGCCAAAATTGTGGCAAAAGATGATATAATCTAGCGTTTCTTTATCAATGCCCGCATTTTCTATTGCATTTTCTGCGGCTTTAGCGCCTATTTGGTTGCTTAACTGATCGGCGTCTGCATATCTTCTCTCCACAATTTCAGTAATCTCTGAAAACTTATGAATGATTTCGGCATTTTCCTTTTCTAAGATATTTCCATTCTCAAAAAAAGTAGAGTTTAAAAATTCATTACCGGAAATAACATTTTCAGGAATGTAACTTCCTGTGCCGATAATTGTAGTTTGTATAGTTGTGCTCATAATTATAATACCGCATACTAAAACGGTATGTGGTATAAAAATATCACTAATAAATTAGATTCGGAAATAATTATGAAAAATCATCAATTAAAAACACAAACAACTCCTTTGGTCCGTGTGCGCCAAGTACTAACGTTTTTTCAATATCGGCTGTTCTGCTTGGGCCGGTAATGTTACTTATCATTGATGGAATTTGATTTCCATATTTGTTTTTAAGCAACTGGAAACCATCTTTTAAATCTAAAACCAGCTGGCTGGTTCTGGCGATTACAATATGATGATGAGGGAAAATACTTAATCTTCTACCAGCAGCACTTTCATTTGATACCATTACACTACCATTTCTGGCAATTAGCGCTTCGCAAAGGGTTACGCCTACTTCTGCTTGTTCAAAATCTTTATCTGTTTGATAAAATGGGAATTCATATTTCGCTAAAAAATCCTGTAATTCTGGTTCCCAGCAATAAATTTTGCGCCATTTAAACCTATCAGCTAGTTGAAGCATATTTTCAATGAAATCTATTCCATCTTCACAAAAAATAAAATTACCAGAAACAGCTGCAAGTTGCTCTGCAAAAAGCACTTCAAGTTCATCAGTATTGTTTTTATACAGTGGGCTTTCTTCTAAATTTGGATAAGGATTTTCACGCTTCTCTAAAAGCGCTTTCCTTATTTTCTTTAGCATCTGTTCTTTTGCTGTTGTATTATCCCTCATGGTATAAAAAATAAAACCTCGAATTTTTACATCCGAGGTTTCAAATATATTAATATCAATTTAATATTTATGCTTATTCTGAAGCTGGCTTAATCCCGGTAACTTCTTTATCAACGTCTGCGTTACCTACTCCATCATGAATTAAGCCTTCAGCAGCAGGTGTTTGGTCGCCTGTGCCGTTAACAAATTCATCATAAGTTGTACGAGTATCAAAAGGTCGTTTACCTAAAATTTCTTCTAAATCTGCTTGAAATAAAATTTCTTTCTCTAATAATTTTTGAGCAAGTTTTTCTAAACCGTCTTGTTTATCAATTAGTAGTTGTTTCGTTTTAATGTAAACATCGCCAATTAATTTACGCACTTCAACATCAATCAGTTCTGAAGTTTTTTCAGAATATGGTTTGTTAAAGTTGTATTCGTTTTGAGGATCGTGAAAGGAAACATTACCAACAGCCTCATTCATACCATAAATACTAACCATTGCATAAGCCAGTTTAGTGATGCGTTCTAAATCGTTTTGTGCACCAGTAGATATGCGACCAAAAGTTATGTCTTCTGCAACACGACCACCCATTGTCATACACATACCGTCAGTTAATTGCTCAGTAGTGTAAAGAAACTGCTCTTTTGGTAAGTATTGTGCATAACCTAACGCGGCAACACCACGAGGAACAATAGATACTTTAACCAATGGATCAGCATGTTCTAAAAACCAACCTGCAATAGCATGTCCAGCTTCATGATAGGCAACGATTCGCTTTTCTTCAGGTGAAATAATTTTATTTTTCTTTTCTAATCCACCAATCACACGGTCAATTGCATCTTGAAAATCTTGCATATCAACCGATTCTTTGTTTCTACGAGCAGCAATAAGCGCTGCCTCATTACAAACATTTGCAATTTCGGCACCAGCAAAACCAGGCGTTTGAGCTGATAGCTTCTTGGCATCAACCTCAGCTGAAGTTTTAATTGGTTTTAAGTGTACATTAAAAATATGTTCACGGCCAACTAAATCTGGCTTATCAATAGAAATTTGTCTATCGAAACGACCTGGACGAAGTAAAGCAGAGTCCAAAACATCAGGACGATTGGTCGCTGCCAAAATGATAATACCAGAATCGGTACCAAAACCATCCATCTCAACCAATAGTTGATTTAATGTATTTTCACGCTCATCGTTACCACCCATTACGCTGTTTTTACCACGAGCACGACCAATAGCATCAACCTCATCAATAAAAATAATACATGGTGCTTTGTCTTTAGCTTGTTTAAACAAATCACGTACACGCGAAGCACCCACACCTACAAACATTTCCACAAAATCAGAACCTGATAATGAGAAAAATGGAACCTGAGCTTCGCCGGCAACAGCTTTCGCTAATAAAGTTTTACCTGTACCTGGAGAGCCTACAAGCAAAGCACCTTTAGGTATTTTACCACCAAGATTAGTATATTTTTTAGGGTTTTTAAGGAAATCGACAATTTCCATAACCTCTTGTTTGGCTTCTTCTAAACCAGCAACATCATTAAAAGTAATGTTAACCTGACTTTCTTTATCAAATAAAGTAGCTTTCGATTTTCCAATACTAAAAATTTGTCCTCCACCGCCAGCTCCACCGCCCATTCTGCGCATCATGAATACCCAAAATGCAATTAAAAGCAATACAGGAACAATAATGGTTAAAAACCAGCTTGCTAAAGGGTTGTTCTTAGTTGTTGGTTGAGCTAAAATTCTTTTCTCACTCGGTATATCTTTTTGAGAATCTGCAAGCAATTTGTCAAGCGCATCTGGAGAACCTGCTATAAAATATACAGTTGGACCAGTTGCCGCACCTGTATTAAAACTACTTGTACTTTTATAAGCTTTATATTCGGGCTTGTTAAGACTATCTTTTTTTATATAAACCTCTGCTTTAACAATATCATCAGCTTTGTAAGAAATGATTTTTTCTACATCGCCTTTTAAAAGCATTTGCGTTTCAAATGTTCTATAAGAAACTTCTTTTCCGCCATCAGTAGTAAATAAAAATTGAGCGGCAATAATGGCAACTATTATAGCGGCGTAAACCCAAAAGATATTAAACTTCGAACCTTTTTGTGGCTTTTTTGGGATATTTGGTAATTTTTTCCCTAATTTCTTGTTTTCGTTTGTATTTTGATTATCGTTCATTGTCTTATTCAAAAGGTGTGGTATGGTTATGCGCTCTGATAATTTGTGCTTTCAGCATCACCCCATAATTCTTCAATGCCATAAAAGTGGCGCTTTTCGGTTTTAAAAATGTGCACAACCACGTCGAAATAATCTAAAATAACCCAATCTGCAGATTCAAAACCTTCTTTATGTCTTGGGTCTGCTTGAGTTGCCTTATATATTTCTTTTTCAACGCTATCGGCAATGGCTTTTACCTGCGTTGCAGAATTTGCGCTCGCAATAATAAAATAATCCGCTACTGATGTGTGAATGTTTTTTAGATCCAACCGCACTATATCTTCTCCTTTTTTCTCTTGTATGCCGTGTACGGCCAATTCAGAAAGGTATGTAGAAAGGGCTACTATTTTCTTTTTTACCATTAAAATGCTTTAATTTTGGAATTACAATAATATAAATTCAACACTTGCAAAATAACACTTTTTCGACACTATTTGTTGGTCAAAATTTAATCAAATTAAAAGAAGTTGATTCTACTAATAACTATTTAAAGAATCTGGCTTCAAATTCCGAGCCATTACCCGAGGGAACTGTAATTATGGCAGATAACCAATTTGCAGGTAGAGGACAGCAAGAAAGTGTTTGGCAAACAGAGCCTGGCAAAAATATTAGTACAAGCATTTACCTAAAATCGTCGTTCTTGCCTATTTCAAAGCAGTTTTATCTCAATATGGCTGTTAGTTTAGCTGTATCCGATGCATTATCATTTTTCCTCCCTTCGCCCGTTGCAGTAAAGTGGCCAAACGATATATATTACAATAGAAAGAAACTTGGTGGCATACTTATAGAAAATGCACTGACAGGCTCAATTATAAAATCATCGGTTGTAGGTATAGGTTTAAACATTAACCAACAGGCTTTTGGTAATGATTTAAGTAGAAAGGCGACATCAGTATATCAGATTTTGAATAAGGAATTGGACTTAAATCTCATATTAGAAAAGATTTTTGTTTATATGGAAAAATACTATTTAATTTTGAAATCAGAACGTTATGCTATTTTACACAGCGATTACTTAAATAGGTTGCTTTACTTTGACATAGCAACTAGCTTTATTCAAAATGGTCAGGTTTTTGAAGGTAGGATAAAAGGAGTTGAAGACAGTGGCCATTTAATTATGGAGGTTGATGGAAATATCAGGCACTTTAACTTTAAAGAAATAGAATACATACACACAAATTAAACACATAATGAAAAAAATCACCTTAGTATTATCGCTGGTATTGTTTACCCTTACCGGCGCCTTTGCTCAAATTGAAAAACCAGTAACCTGGGCATATGTAGCAAAAAAAACTAGCAAAACCGAAGCAACACTGTATATAAAAGCTTCTATTGATAACAAATGGCATATCTACTCGCAGAATTTAAAAAGCGGTGGTCCGGTTAAAACTACTTTTACTTTCTCTCCATCCAAAGATTTTACCCTTGTTGGTAAAACCACAGAGCCAAAAGCGATTGTAAAGTATGAAGATACATTTAAAATGAACGTGAGTTATTTCGAAAACCAAGTAATTTTTCAACAAAAAATCAAATTAAATAAAGGTGTAACCGCTGTTAAAGGCAAAGTAGAATTTATGGTTTGTAACGATAGGCAATGTCTTCCACCCGAGGAAGTTGAGTTCAGCATCCCGGTTAAGTAATTGCAAATAAACGTTTTAAACAGTTCCAAATTTTGGGACTGTTTCTGTTTTAAGTAAAATCTACATTGTGCTTGCATATAGATTAATGGTTTTGTGTAATTTCGCCAGCTTAATCACACACACACATGAAAAAGGTTTTATTTTTACTTATGCTAGTTGCAATGTTTATTGCTTTGCCGGCATCAGTAAGTTTTGCCAATACAATTCAAGATACCACAGCCGCGGTACCTGATGATATCCAGTTTACAGAGGTAGGCTCTGCACAGGATAGTGCTGCAAATAGTGTTGTTAAGGATTCTTCAAAGAAAGATACAACCGCATCATTGGCAAAAGTAGAACCCGCAAAACCAGAACAAGGTTCATCTCAAACATTGTTATCAATATTTGCTGCCGGTTTTATAGCCGGTTTAATTGCATTTCTGCTTCCGTGTATTTTTCCTATGGTACCGTTAACGGTAAGTTATTTTACCAAACGAGCCGAAACGAAAGGTAAAGGCATTCAAGGTGCAATTATATATGGTGTTTCTATCATTGTAATTTATGTGTTCTTAGGCTTATTAATTACTTTAATATTTGGTGCTAGTGCTTTAAATGAATTGGCCACTGATGGATTTTTTAATGTTTTCATCTTTTTAATATTACTTGTATTCGGTATATCCTTTTTAGGTGCATTCGAAATCACCTTACCAAGCTCTTTTGTTAATAAAATGGATTCAAAATCCGATTCAAAGGGCTTAACAGGAATATTTTTTATGGCAGCAACTTTAGCCGTTGTGTCGTTCTCGTGTACAGGTCCATTAATCGGTACATTGTTGGTTACTGTTGGTCAATCGGGGGGTTTTTTAGCGCCGATTATGGGTATGTTTGGTTTCTCGCTTGCATTGGCCTTAATATTTGTAGTTTTTGCAATATTCCCTAGTTGGATGACATCTTTACCAAAATCAGGTGGGTGGTTAAACTCGGTTAAGGTTGTATTGGGATTAATAGAGATTGCGCTTGCTTTAAAGTTTTTATCAACTGCAGATTTGGCCTACCATTGGGGGATTTTGGATAGAGAGGTCTTTATCGCAATTTGGGTAGTTATTGCTTTCATTTTAGGTTTTTACCTCTTAGGAAAAATAAAATTCTCTCATGATAGTGATTTGCCTTATGTATCTATACCAAGATTATTTTTTGCTGGGGTTGCATTCGTTTTTGCATTTTATTTGATACCGGGTTTATGGGGAGCGCCTTTAAAAGCTGTAAGTGCCTTAGTTCCACCTCTTTCAACTCAAGATTTTGTACTTAATCAAAATGCAGGAGGAGTAGTAACGGCAGAACCCACTCATCCTAAAAGAAAGTATGCCGACTTCTTAGAAATTCCACTTAAAATTGATGGTTTTTTTGATTATGAAGAAGCTTTGGCTTATGCTAAAAAAGAAAAAAAACCGCTTTTTTTGGATTTTACAGGACATGGTTGTGTTAATTGTAGGGAGATGGAAGCAAAGGTTTGGTCAGATCCACGTGTGTTAAAAATCTTAAAGGAAAAATATGTTGTTGTATCCCTTTATACAGATGATAAAACAAGTTTGCCAAAAAATGAGCAATTCGACTCAAAGATTTTAGAAACAAAAGTAAATACGGTAGGTAAAAAATTTAAGCATTTACAAGCAGAAAGATTTAATACGATATCGCAACCGTATTATGTACTTTTGGGAACTGACGAAAAAGAATTAGTTTCTCCTCCAATTGGAGTAGAATTTAAAATAGAGAAATATTTGCAATATCTGAATAAGGGACTTTCGGCATTTGCTAAAAACCAAACAAATGAATAAGATAAAGAATATTGGCGTTTTAACCTCCGGCGGAGATTCTCCGGGCATGAACGCCGCAATAAGGGCTGTTGTTAGAGCTTCTATCTATTATGATATAGAAGTAACAGGCTTTCTTCGTGGATACGAAGGTTTGATAAACGATGATTGTTTGCCGATGGATCGTAAATCGGTAGCAAACATAATTCAGCGTGGCGGCACAATTTTAAAAACTGCTCGCAGCGAAGCGTTTAAAACCGTAGATGGAAGAAGAAAGGCTTTCAACAACTTAAAAAGAAGAAATATTGATGCTTTAGTAGTTATTGGTGGCGATGGAACATTTACCGGAGCAAATATTTTTGGTCAGGAATACGATTTTCCTATTGTAGGTATGCCTGGTACTATTGATAACGATTTAGCTGGTACTGATTTTACAATTGGTTATGATTCGGCAATTAACACGGTTATTGATGCTGTTGACAAAATCAGAGATACGGCAGAATCTCACGACAGGCTTTTCATTGTAGAAGTTATGGGTCGCGACTCTGGTTTAATTGCTTTAAGAAGTGGAATTGGTGTTGGCGCCGAAGCAATTCTTATCCCCGAAGCAAACATGGGTGTAGAAGATGTTTTACACAAATTAGAACATAGCCGAAGAGATAAATCATCAAAAATTATAATTGTTGCTGAAGGAGACGATGCAGGCGGTGCTTTCAAAGTTGGCGAAATTTTGCAATCAAAGTACCCGCATTACGATACTAAAGTTTCTGTTTTGGGTCACATTCAGCGGGGTGGCAAACCAACCTGCATGGATAGGGTTTTAGCAAGCCGGTTAGGTGTTTCTGCTGTAGAAGGCTTAATAAATGGCGAAAGAAATGTTATGGCAGGACAGGTAAATAGAGAAATGATTTTTACGCCATTTGATCATGCTATAAAACACATCGACGCAGAAAAGGTAAGCTCTACCTGGATAAAACTTATTGACATCCTATCTTTTTAAATACTATTGGATGAATAGGATTTTGCCTATTCATCCAATAAAAACTATAAACTTTCTAAAATAACAGCTGTTCCGCTTGCGGTAACCATAAGCATACTGCCGCCTGTACCAACAGTTTCATAATCTAAATCTACCCCAACAATAGCATTAGCGCCCAATGCTGCTGCATATTGTTGCATTTCACTCACTGCGGTATTTTTTCCTTCTCTTAAAACCTGTTCGTAAGCGCTAGAGCGCCCGCCAACAATATCTCTTATTCCGGCAAATAAATCCTTAAAAATATTTGCGCCAATAATCGTTTCACCGGTAACTAAACCAATGTACTTTACAATTTTTGAGCCTTCAACCGAAGGTGTTGTGGTTACTAACATAGCTTTAAGTTTTTTATTTATAAGAGATTTTTTGTTAAATGTTACAAAATTTGTAGGAAAGCAGGGTTCGGTTTTTATCTTTTTCAATCCTCCCGCTATTCATTTCAAGCTTCGCAATAGAAAAAATTGCTTCGCTTTACATTGCTATCAGGTTTATTTAACATAGGTTATCGCTGCTATTTCCGCTTCGGTCCGGCATAGTTTAAAAATAAATTTATGCAATCATAGTAAGTTTTGCATCAATCTAAAAAAGACAAAACATTATGAAACTATCTAAAGCCTTATTCACCATCCCTTTAATTTTATTTGCATTTTTTGCTCATGCACAAATGCCAGTGCTCAAAGTTCAGCAAGCAGAAACAAACCAACAAAAGGAAGTGGTTAAGCTTAAGAAATTAAGTATTGATGTTCAAATTACAGGAAACATAGCAACAACAGTTATGACTATGACTTTCTACAACAACAGTAATAAAATTTTAGAAGGTGAACTAACTTTTCCAATGCCCGAAGGCGTAAGCATTAGTCGCTATGCGCTAGATATAAATGGAAAAATGCGGGAAGCAGTTCCGGTAGAAAAGGCAAAAGCAACCGAAGTTTTCGAGAGCATTGAGCGGCGACGAGTAGACCCTGGCTTACTGGAAAAAGTAGAAGGAAATAATTTTAGAACAAGGATTTATCCTTTGCCTGCAAATGGCAGTCGAACCATTATCGTGGGTTATGAAGAAGAATTAAATTTCAATAGTGGAACCTTTTTACGCTATAATCTGCCTCTTGATTACAATCAGCCCATTGATAATTTCTCTTTAAAAACAACTGTTTTCGAAAGTGTTTTAAAACCCGAACTAGGCGAACAACCCGACGGCAGTTTCGATTTTAAAGCTAATGGAAATACTTATGTTGGTGAAATTAATAAAACCAATTATCAACCTAAAAATGGTTTAACAATTAATGTCCCAAAAAGAAATGATTTGCCTGAAGTGCAAATGCAAAAAGCATCAACCGGATATTATTTTTTGGTTAATGTTTTTCCGAAAAGTCAAAGTCGTCCGCGGCAATGGGCAAATCAAATCGGCTTAATTTGGGATGCTTCTTTGAGCGGTTTGCAGCGAGACACTAAAAAGGAATTGGAGCTTTTAGATTTGATAATCAAAGAGAAACGAAACTTAACAATTCAATTAGGTTTGTTAAATAATGGATTTAAAAATGCCGGAACATTTGTAATCAACAATGGAAATTGGTCGGTATTAAAAGATAGATTAACACAAGTTGTTTACGATGGTGGTACAAATTTTAGCGCCATTAAGTCTAATATAAATCCCGCAGCCGAAGAATATTTTTTCTTTAGTGATGGCTTATCAACCTTCGGAAAAAATACAGTCGCATTAAATAAGCCTGTTCATTGCATAAATACATCTCTGAAAGCAGATTATAGTACCTTGAAATACATTAGCCTAAAAACAGGTGGTCAGTTCGTAAACCTGAATGCAATTTCTACTGATGATGCTTTTAAACAATTAAGTCAGCAAAATCTTCAGTTTTTAGGCATTAAAAACGGAGCTGATATTCGGCAAACTTATCCATCGATGCACGTAAATGTAAACGGACATTTATCCGTAGCCGGAATTATGAATGGTTTAAATACGGAGTTCGTTCTTCAATTTGGTTATGGTAATACGGTAGTTGCAGAGCAAGCCATTCGTCTTAATGCAACAGAGCATGCTTTAAGTAGTATAAATGTGAGTAGGGTTTGGGCGCAAAAGAAAATAGACGAAATGGATATCCAATATGAGGAGAATAAAGATGATGTAAGTGTCTTGAGTAAACAGTTTGGCATCGTAACAAGAAATACAAGCCTGATTGTTTTAGAAAACCTAGATGATTATTTACGTTATGATATTACACCACCTGCAGAATTACGTCCCGCTTACGACGGGGTTTTAAAGCAGCGCAGAGCCGATATTTTAGAACGTAAAACCGATTTAATAAATGCTGCGGTTGCAATGAGCAAAGATTTAAAAACCTGGTGGAATACCGATTTTTATTACAAAGAACCTATAAAGAAAAAAGAGCAATACCCAACGCCGGAAAATGTAGTTGTTGCGCTTCCAAATAGAACAGCCCAAGGTAGCTCATCAATATCACGCTCTGCACAGCAGGCAAGTCCGATAGTTCCGCCAAGAATTCAGGCAGACAAAGCGGCTGAACCTCCGGTGGTTGAAAGGCTTGGAGAAGCGGAAGATAAAAATGCATTAAAAGAAGTTGTTGTTACGGCTTCATCCGCTCAAGCAAAAAGGATGGTAACGGGTTCTGTAGTAAGAATCAGCGCAGAAAGCCTTGTCTCAAATACGAACAGCGATTTTACAAGCGCCCTGCAAGGAAGGGTTGCAGGTGTGAGTATTCAAAACAACAATCGGGCTATACCGGAAAAGCAACCTGAAATTATAATCCCCGAATTTAAAAGCGATAAGGATTATATGAAAAGTTTGGTTGGAAAACCTGATAGTGCTTATCAAGCATATTTAAAAATGCGACCAAATTACATTACCACACCAATGTTTTATTTTGATGTTGCCAATTGGTTTTACTTAAAGAATGATAGTGTAAGGGCATTAACTATCTTAAGCAATATTGCCGATTTAGATTTGGAAAATGCCGATTTGTATAAAACCCTTGCATATAAATTAAAACAGACCGGCAATTATGCAGAAGAAATTTTTGTAACCCAAAAGGTTTTGCAATGGCGCCCGATGGATGCACAGAGTTACCGCGATTATGCGCTGGCTTTGGCTGACGCAGGTCAATATCAAAAAGCTTTAGATAATTTGTATAAAGTTTTAACTCAAAGCTATAATGCCCAAACATCAGATAGAGATGAAGGAATTGAAGAAATTATCATCTCCGAAATTAATAATTTGATTAGTAAACATGGAAGTAAGTTAAATTTAAAGGGAATTGATAAGAGATTAATTCAACCCTTACCTGTTGATGTTAGAGTGGTGCTAAATTGGAATAGAAATGATACCGATATTGATTTGTGGTTAACAGACCCAACTGGTGAAAAAGGCTATTACGGAAATTCCAGAACCAAAATTGGTGGTCGGATTAGTAATGATTTTACATCTGGTTACGGTCCTGAACAGTTTATGATAAAACAAGCGGTGAACGGGAAATACAAAATTGAAGTGAATTATTTTGGCGACAGGCAAATCAACATCAGTGGCCCAACAACTGTAACTGCAGAAATTTACACTCGTTAAGCAACAGGCAAGCAACAGAGAAAAGTAATTGTACTACCAATGGCGGCAGGAAATCGCGATGGAAACCTGGTTGGAGAGTTTAGCTTCTAATTGAAGTACACTAATAATTAACCAGATAAGAAATGTAAGAATATAAGTTTGAAGCCCAGCTTAAATGTTCTTACATTTCTTATATGGTTTAGCAAGCAAACCTAAATTTTTATAAA
The DNA here is from genome assembly GCF_042650845.1 of Pedobacter lithocola. NCBI lineage: Bacteria > Pseudomonadati > Bacteroidota > Sphingobacteriia > Sphingobacteriales > Sphingobacteriaceae > Pedobacter > Pedobacter lithocola. The sequence continues at coordinate 269,186 of NZ_JBHSBW010000011.1, forward strand.
ATAATTAAAGCAATAAACCCGCAACCTCTTCCCAGGTACTTACACGTTCGTATTCAGTAATTAACAAGTTATGTGGAGATGTGTAAAGCAATGTTCTGCCTTTAAAATTAACGAAGTTCTTGCTGCGGTCGTCTATAATGATATCTGCATCAACAATTTTTTTACCACAAAACATAATGTGTTGCCAATCTATAAAGGGAAAATGCTCGGCAAGCCAATCGTATTTATCAATTAATGAATTCCGAAATTCCATTGCTGCAGAAACAATATAAACATCGTATTTCTGTTGTAGTGCTTTAATTACTCTTTGGCTGTCGGCGATAACTTCTAAATCGCGGAAAAAGCCAGGTTCATTAATATAATCAAACCATTTTTGATTTACATTTTCGGGTACGTGGTGGTAAATTTCGTTACCAGCATCAATTTTTAAATCCAGCGGGATATTGTAATCCCGGTTATAAAGTTTAATAAATTTTGCGAGGGCATCAGCAATTACCTCGTCCATATCAATAGCAATTCTTTCCATTTTGTATCAGCAAATATTTGTTTTCAAATATCCTTAAAACAAAGAAATTAAACTATGTTTTTAATTTACAGTATTTTAGTTATCTTTGCAGCCCGCAACACGAAGTTCCGGGAAATATGTTGAATACATAAATACAAAAGAAAATGGCAACTAAAATCAGATTGCAAAGATTTGGTAAAAAAGGGAAACCTTTTTTCCATGTAGTGGTAGCAGATTCTCGCTCTCCACGTGATGGTAAATTTATTGAGCGTTTAGGTTCTTACAACCCAAACACCAATCCAGCAACCATCGAAATTAACTTCGAAAAAACTTTAGCTTGGGTTAACCAAGGTGCTGAGCCGACTGATACAGCTCGTGCTATCCTATCTTACAAAGGTGTTTTATACAAAAAACACTTAGAAGGTGGTGTTAAAAAAGGTGCTTTAACTCAAGAACAAGCTGATGAGAAATTCACTGCTTGGTTAGATGCAAAAGCAGGTAAAATTTCTGGTAAAACAGAAGGTTTAGCTAGCTCAAAAGCTGATGTGCGTAAAGCAGCATTAGCAGCAGAAGCTAAGAAAAAAGAAGATAGAGCAGCAGCTATTGCAGCTAAAAATGCACCAGTTGCAGAAGAAGTTGTTGAAGAAGAAGTTACAGAAGAAGCACCAGCTGTTGAGGCTGAAGCAACTACTGAAACTCCGGCTGACGAAACTCCAGCATCAGATAAAGCAGAATAATCTACTTTATTGTAATGCTAAAATAGCGTTCCGAATTTTCGGAGCGCTATTTTTATTTAGAGATATTTATTATTTACAATCCGTCATGCTGAACTTGTTTCAGCATCTTTCTTGCAATTAAGACCCTGAACTCAACTCAAGGAGACGATAAGCTATAATGCCCTTTAAGGGTTTGGTATTTATGAAACACGAAGAAGCATTTTATATTGGATATGTAACTAAAACCAAAGGTTTAAAAGGCGAAGCACAGGTTTTTTTCGAATTTGATGATTATGAGAAACTGGATATGGATGTTGTTTTTGCTGACATGAACGGAAAACTAGTTCCATATTTTGTAGCAAGCCACAAACTTTACCCAAACAAAACGGGCTTGTTTTATTTTGATGATGTTGATCATATTGACAAAGTGCAACCTTTGGTAAAAAAGAAACTTTATTTGCCAATTGATAAAATGCCAGAACGTGATGCGGATGAATTTTTCTATACAGATTTAAAAGGCTTTATGGCTATTGATGAAACACTGGGCGAATTGGGAGAAATTTTAGAAGTTAATGAGTACCCACAACAGTTTGTAGCTACTGTAAAGTATCAGGAGACAGAAATTTTATTTCCATTGAACGAAGATTTCATCGTGGAGATTGATGATGAAGGAAAAATTTTAACGCTCGATTTACCTGAGGGTTTACTTGATGTTTATTTAGATAATTAATTTTAAATCTATACGATGCGTTTCGATATTATAACGGTTTTACCAGCATTGCTCGAAAGTCCTTTTGCGCATTCCATTTTGCAGCGGGCACAAAAGAAAGGCATTGCCGAAATTGTTGTTCATAATCTGCGAGATTATGCGACGAACAAACAAAAAAGCGTAGATGACTATCAATATGGTGGCGGCAGTGGAATGGTGATGAGTATTGAGCCATTTGCTGCCTGCATAGAAAAACTTAAAGGCGAAAGAGAATACGACGAAGTAATTTTTATGAGTCCGGATGGGGTTACCCTAAACCAAAGCACAGCAAACGAATTATCGATAAAGAAAAACATTATCATTTTATGCGGGCACTATAAAGGTATAGACCAACGCATACGCGACATTTTTGTAACCAGAGAGATTTCTGTTGGTGATTATGTTTTAAGTGGCGGAGAATTGCCCGCTGCGATTGTGGTTGATGCTGTGGTTCGTTTAATCCCCGGCGTTTTAAATGATGAAACATCTGCGCTTTCAGATAGTTTTCAGGGTGAACTTTTAGATGCACCAGTTTACACTCGCCCTGCTGATTGGCGTGGACACAAAGTGCCCGATGTTTTATTAAGTGGGCATGAAGCTAAGGTGAACGAGTGGAGGCATGAGCAGGCTTTAGAGCGTACTCAAAAACGCCGTCCTGATCTTTTGGAATAGAAGCAATTAACACATTCCATTGTGGAATTCTAAAAGAATGTGGAAAAAATTAAATTAGACTTTTTTATATCAAAATATTTCCCTAATATTGCAATCCGATTTTCAAGGTAAAGAAAGTTGGTTTAATAGCTTAAAATCATGGATTTAGTAAAATTTGTTGAAGAGCAGGCCATCGCGAAAAAAGATTTTCCTGCGTTCAAGTCTGGCGATACAGTGAGCGTACACTATAAAATTCGCGAAGGTAATAAAGAACGTGTTCAAATTTACCAGGGTGTTGTTATACAACGTAACAGTGCAGGTGCAAACGAAACTTTCACCGTTCGTAAAATGAGCAACGGTATTGGTGTAGAGCGTATCTTCCCTGTAAATTCTCCAAACATCGAGAAAGTGGAAGTGAATAGCTATGGTAAAGTTCGTAGAGCGAAATTGTTCTATTTACGTGCTTTAACTGGTAAAGCTGCCCGTATTAAATCTTTAAGAAAATAATTATTCTTTATTACTAGATATAAACCTTCACGATTTACAAATCGTGAAGGTTTTTTTGTTTCCTTTTTTTTAAATTAACAAATCGACCGGTTAATATGTTAGATTCTGCATTTTTCGAACAGGTGTTTTGGGGCAATTCGGTTAAAGCTTATTGCCTATTTGGCGGCATACTTTTAATAGGGTTAATTTTTAAGAGGTTAGTTTCGAAGTTGCTAAGCAAGCTATTATTTAAGCTTTTTAAAAGATTTTCTCAACAAGCCCACGATGATACATTTGTTAGCTTATTGCTAAAACCTATCGAGGTTTTCATGCTATTTACTACTTTATATCTAGCTATAAATCAGCTTAAACATCCACTAGAAGTTACTGTTTTTAGGTATAGTAAATTGGTTGGGAAAGTTAAAGAAGCTATTCCTGTAACCCTCGGCGATTGTATCGACAGGCTTTTCCTATTCTTAATTATCCTTTCTATTTTCTGGATTATACTTCGCATCATTGATTTTATATCGCATGTTTTGTTGTTTAAAGCATCATTAACAGAAAGTAAATCAAACGACCAACTGGTGCCTTTCTTAAAGGAGCTTTTTAAAACCATAGTGGTATTTATAGGTTTTTTCACACTTTTAGGCGCCGTATTCGAAGTTAATGTTTTAACACTAATTACAGGTTTGGGTATTGGTGGTATAGCCATTGCACTCGCTGCGAAAGAAAGCTTAGAAAATTTAATTGGCTCATTTACCATCTTTTTAGACAAACCTTTTGTGGTTGGCGATTTGGTTAAAGTTGATGGTGTTGAAGGAACAGTAGAAAAGGTTGGTTTTAGAAGTACTTTAATTCGCACAACCGAAAAAACTATGGCTACCATCCCAAATAAGGGAATGATAGATGGTGTTTTGGAAAACATGAGTTTAAGAAATTTTAGAAGGGTAAAATTTTCTTTTGGGATAACTTATGAGACAGATGCAGAAACCATCAAAAGAATTGTAGATGAAATTAGAAACTACATTTACGAGCACCAAGATACAAGTGATGATGGTAACGCTTATTTTGAAGGTTTTGGAGATTCATCATTAAATATTGAGGTGATATATTTTGTATCATTAACAGCTTATAATGATTTTCTATCGATAAAGCAGGAAATTAATTTCAAAATTATGGAGATAGTGATGAAAAATAAATCTGATTTCGCATATCCAAAGCAACGTTTGATTAACGATAGATCAAACGAAAAAGCTGTAGGAAATGATGCGACAGACTAGATTGTAAGAAGAATTTTTCAATCAAACGTTAAGGAATAGCATCCCAAAATAAATGCTTTCTATCATTTAATAGAACCTGATTGTTGAGTTGTAAATCTAACTTAATTCAGCTAAAGTGGTAATTCCACCCTTAACAACATCGTTCAAAGCCACATTAATTTTTGTGCCTACCGGAAGAAAAACGTCGACTCTTGAGCCGAATTTAATAAAGCCAAACTGTTCTGCTTGCTCTACAACATCACCTTCTTTTACATACCATACAATTCTGCGGGCAAGTGCACCAGCAATTTGACGAAATAATATAGGTGTACCACTTTTATGTTCTACAACTGTGGTTGTGCGTTCGTTTTCTGTTGATGATTTTGGATTCCAAGCTGCTAAATATTTACCAGGATGGTATTTGAAAAACTTTACAATACCTGAAATTGGATTTCTATTAATGTGAACGTTTACTGGCGACATAAAAATTGAAACTTGTAAACGTTTATCTTTAAAGTATTCGCCTTCTTCTGTTTCTTCAATAACAACAACTTTTCCGTCTGCAGGGCAAATAACTAAATTATCTCCTGTAGCAAAACTTCTAGTTGGATTACGGAAGAACTGTAAAACTATAATAAAAAATATAGCAGAAAATATATAAACAAACCAACGCAACCAGGTTACATCGTAATACTTATAATCTACAAAAGCATTTATTATGAAAATAAATAATATGCTTAAAGCTATAGTGGTGTAGCCTTCTTTATGTATAGTCATTGTAAAAAAATTATTGGGCAAAGGTGCGAAAAATAAATTAATCCGATTAAAAAATTATAATCCTGTTGCTCTATAGATGTCAGTTAAGTTTCTTCCAAGTCCGTTATAATCCAATCCGTAACCAACAACAAACTCATTTGGTATTTCAAAGCCAACGTATTCTAAAGCGTCTATATTGTATTTTAAAGCAGCAGGTTTTAATAAAAGTGAACTTACTTTCACCGAAGCTGGATTTTTCTCCTTAATCATTTTTAAAATATGCGTTAAGGTTAAACCTGTATCAACAATATCTTCTACAATAATGATATCTCTACCCTCAATATCATCTGGTAAGCCAATTAATTCTTTTACATCTCCTGTGCTGCTTGTGCCCTCGTAAGATGCAACACGAATAAAAGCAACTTCGCATGGAATGTTTATTTCTTTAATTAAATCGGCCAGAAACAAAAAACTACCATTTAAAACACCAATAAAAAGTGGGCACTTTCCTTCATAATCCACATTAATTTGTATGCCCATTAGCCTAATCCTTTTATTAAGCGTATCGTTTTCTAAAAAGATTTCGAATTCTTTATCCTCTACTTTTATTTTGTGCATTGTTGCTGATGAAATTTAAATAATTGCTTTAATTCTATGTTGAGTACAGGTACTTTATTGTTGGTTTTGAAGTTCACTTTCTCTCCTTCGTTGCTCCCTACGCTCTTGCCTTAATTGTTTTTTAGATTTAACAGTATCAGTAGGTTTTACATTAACTTTTGTTGCCGTATCTTTTTTACCTCCACCAAAAATCCTGTCGAATAGGTTTTTATTTTTATCCTGCATTTCTACGGGTGCGTTACCCATGCCATCTTCCTCGTCATCAAATGCATTGGTGTCAATTACTGCTGTATCAGGTGCTAAATACCTTCGTAAGCCTTCTCTTAAACGTACATTATAAAAGCCATAACCTGATGTGTCTGATGGGGTTAATCCTCTTCTAGCCATAATATTACCCATAAACCTAAAGTAATTAAACATGTATGGTTTTAAACCTCCATCGGCCATAAATTTATACATCGATGCTTTAGGTTTAGGGACAATGCTGGCTAGAAAAAGTCCGTCACCAATGGTTAAATCTGCAGGTTGCTTGCCAAAATAATATCTAGAAGCTTCACCAATACCATAAATGTTCTGGCCTAATTCCATAATATTAAAGTACACCTCGAGCATTCGTTGCTTACTTACTAAATGGTTATGCTCAATAAGCCAAACAATTAAAATTTCTTCAGCTTTACGGGCTAAGGTTTTCTGGCGACTTAAATAAACGTTTTTAACCAATTGCATGCTAATTGTGCTGCCGCCACGCTTAAATTTTTTCTCTTTAAAATTTACCGCTATAGATTTTCGGATAGACTCTTCAACAAAACCATTATGTGTAAAAAAGGAAGGATCTTCTGCTGTTAAAACGGCATTTATAAAGTTTTTTGAAATCGCAGATAAAGGAGTAAAATTTGGGTTTGATGGACCGATTGTAATGTCTCGCATCGGTTTACCATATTCGTAGGGTGTGTAAACAAACGGACTGTTAATTTTTTGCAAGTTCGTTTTACCCCATTGCAAAATTTTAAAATCAACAGGTGTTAAGGTTGAGCTAAATTTTACACTATCAGGTATTGCGGTATCTAAATAAAAATTAAGATTATATTTAATCTTTCCCTGAACTTTTAATCCATCCAATGATTCGAATAAACCTTGGGGAAAGGCTTGAAAAATAGATTGGGCATCTTGTTCTTCAGCATTTAATTTAAGCTCGTAAATTTTATTTTTCCCTAAAGTGTATTTGATGTAAGGGTGAATGGACGCGTTTTTTAAATATGCTGTTGAACTACTATCCAGCGCAATATAGTTTGGTCCAACCAATACGTCGGCATCTAATTTCGCACTTTGAATAATTATATCGTTACCTGCAATTCGGGGTTGGTTTATCAGCATATTTTTAACCGACCACGACCCGGATATTTTATAATCATCGCCACTATATTTAGCGTTTTTTAACTCAGTTTGAAGCGTATCAAAACTTAATTTCGCATGCAGCTTATTATTTAAATATGGTAATTCTAGTTTCTTTACATCGGCATATGCACTGATGCTCAATTCTTTGCTTCCTGGGTCAACCTCGCCATCAATATGCCAAGTAGATTCGCCATTGTTAACATTAATAGTCGATTTTAAATCACCTCCATCTATCGTGGCAACTGTTGCGAAACTTAGTTTAGCCGTATCGTTATCGTTTAGCCTAAAAACCATGTTTTTAATATCCATATCATCAGGTATTTTGTACAAAACCTCATTTAGAATATTGCTAGCGATATCAGCTAAGTTGACTTTACTTTTTGTTGTAGTACTATCTTTCTTTTTCCTTTTTAAAATAAAATCGATGTTTGTTATGGTGTCTTTAAGTACAATATTCACAAAACCATCATTAATTTTTAATTCACCTAGCTTTACATTACCAAAAATTAGCGGCCAAAGTTTAACACCAACACTTAATTCGGCTATGTTAGAAAGTGTATCTCTATCTTTTGGAACAACTGAAATTGCAGTCATTTTTATAGTACTTAAACTTGTAAAACCAGCTGAACCAATTTTAACATCAAGACCATAATCTTTATCGGCTTTATTGATCGCTTTGGCAACCATTTTTTTCAAAAGAGCTTCTCTTTTACTGTAAGCAACAGCACCAAGAGCTATAGCAACAATCAAAAATACACCTAACACCCAGGTTCCGATTTTTAAATATTTTTTAGGGATTTTGATTTTTGGTATTTGCATACAGTCGTTAAAATGGTTAATTGCTTAAACGTAACAATTAAATGTTTATTTCGTGTTAAAATTACAGTTAAAAACCCTAAATAAAAGTATTTGTGGCTATGTTTTGTTAATTTTGAGTTTAAATATATTCGATGCAGATTAACCCCCAACAAGTTTTAGATGCGCTTAAAAATGTAGAAGATCCGGATCTTAAAAAAGATCTGGTAACCTTAAACATGATTAAGGATTTACATATAGTTGATAACAAGGTAAGTTTTACACTTGAGCTCACTACGCCTGCATGCCCGATGAAGGATATGCTAAAAAATGCTTGTACAAATGCAGTTAAGCACTTTGTATCGGCAGAAGCTGAAGTGCTTATTAACATCACCTCAAGGGTAACTCAGCCAACAAATTCATCCTCTTTAGATAACATTAAGAACATTATTTTAGTTTCATCCGGCAAGGGTGGCGTTGGTAAATCAACTGTGGCCAGTAACCTTGCCGTTGTACTAGCTAAAGATGGTGCAAAGGTTGGTTTGATAGATGCCGATATTTACGGCCCTTCTGTACCAACAATGTTTGATTTGGTTGATGCAAAACCGGGAGCTGAAGAAACGGCAGATGGTAAAACTAAAATTATTCCTATTGAAAAATATGGGATTAAGTTACTTTCGCTGGGGTTTTTTGCAGACCCAGGGCAGCCAGTGCCTTGGCGAGGGCCAATGGCATCAAATGCAGTAAAGCAACTTTTTAATGATACCAACTGGGGAGAATTGGATTATCTAATAGTAGATCTTCCTCCAGGTACAGGAGATATTCACATTACGATTACACAAAGTTTCCCTATCTCTGGTGCAGTTGTGGTAACTACGCCGCAACAAGTTGCATTAGCAGATACACACAAGGGTTTAGCCATGTTCCGTATGCCAGGAATTAATATTCCGGTTTTGGGCGTGATAGAAAACATGTCTTATTTTACACCAGCTGAGTTGCCGGATAACAAATATTACATTTTTGGTAACGGTGGTGGACGGAAATTAGCAGAGCGATTTGACGTGCCGTTTTTAGGTGAAATTCCTATTGTACAAAGTATTGCAGAGGCTGGAGACAGTGGTAAACCAGTTGCGCTAAACCAAAATCCTGTTTTAGATGTTATATTTGGTGATATCGCAAGTAAGATTGCACAACAAATTTCCATCAATAACGCACAGGTGGCAAATTGATAAAAAATTACTATTTTTATATTTTAAAAAACATATAATGAATTTAACAGAGCGAGTTGAACAGGCATTGGAAACTATACGGCCATACCTAATGGCAGACGGAGGGAATGTTTCTGTTGAAGAAATCACAGCTGATGGTATTGTAAGGTTAAAACTTTTGGGTAATTGTGGCTCTTGTCCGATGAGTTTTATGACAATGAAATCGGGTATTGAACAGGCGATAATGAAAGCTGTTCCTGAAATCACATCGGTTGTTGCTGTTGATTTAGCAGAGCAAGAATAGCTTTAACAATATTTAACAAGGAAGTTTTATTATTAAAATTACTTTTGTATTGATGAGATATTGTATTGCCTTAATGTTGCTAATTTTTTCTGTTACCGCTTTTGCCCAACAAAAGTCTGCACAGGATAAACTTATCCAATTTTCAGGTATCATTACAGATATTGATAGTGGAAATGTAATACCCTATGTTACAATAACAAATCTTTCTGCCAAAAGTAGAAGAGTAGGTGCTGATTATAGAGGGTATTTTACATTTATTGTTAGTCCTGGCGATACTATTTTATTTACAGCTATAGGCTATAAAAAATTCTCAACTATAATTCCTGTTAGTACACCAGATAGCAAATACACGATTATGGTAAAGCTACAATCTGAAGTTATCAATCTACCTACAGTCCGTGTTTTTCCATGGGCTACTACCGAAGAGTTTACACATGAGTTTCTATCGATGAAACTTGCTGATGACGATCTGGCAATCGCTAAAAAGAATCTTTCTAAGTCATCAATTAATGGATTAATACAATCACTTCCTCGTGATGGTGGAGAAATTAGCAGTCAGAATTACCGGTACAATTTTGATAGGATGATCAACAAGAATATGGTTCAAACCAATCCGTTATTAAATCCTTTTGCATGGGGTAAATTGATGCAGCAAATATTTGATGGCGATAAGAAGCGAGGTGATAATTAGGGTTTTTAGTTTGAAACTTTGATAGGCTCTTTGTAATTGCGAGGCGGCTTTTTCAGCCAGCGAAGCAATCTCATTATGTGCTAGAATGTTAGAGATTTTGCGAAAGGTAGAACAAAGAAAATCACAGAGGTAGATCTTAAAAAAGCTTTCTTCTATTAATACTTATAAAAGTTACTATATAAGACATAGAAGCCTTTTACCTGAGTATATTTTTGCAAGTAAAACAAAAAAGGGAAAATGTTTCCATTTCCCCCCTTAAATTTTAAATTTCAAACTATCGTTTTTTGCTCTTATTCGGAAATCTCATTTTGTAGTCTGTACTGATATTTCCTTTCGATATCGCATCAAGTTTACTTTTAAGCATTGTTTTACGCAAAATACTTACTTTATCTGTAAAAAGCTTTCCTTCAATGTGGTCATATTCATGCTGTATTACACGAGCAGGCATTCCATCAACATCTTCTATATGCTCTACAAAGTTTTCATCTAAATATTTAATCTTAATATTTGGCTTGCGTAGAATATTTTCACGAATATCGGGAATGCTCAAACAGCCCTCGTTGAAGTTCCAGAGTTCGCCGGTTTCTTCTAAAATTAGTGCGTTGATAAACACTTTTTTATAGCCAGGATTTCCATCTTCATCTTCACCTGTATCTACAATAAACAGGCGGATTGGCAAACCAATTTGTGGCGCAGCCAAACCAACGCCACTTGCATAATACATGGTGTCGAACATGTTTGCAATTAGTTCTTTTAATTCAGGATAATCTTTATCAATATCGGTTCCTATTTTTTTTAAAACAGGATCTCCGTAAGCTACTATGGGTAATTTCATTGTGTATATTTCTTTCAGGCAATTAAACCCGAGGGTATCATTTGAACGATTTGTAAGTCTGAGCTTGTTGAAGATTATTGTTTCATTAATCCTTCGACAAGCTCAGGATGACAAGCTGGTATTGCTTAACGCTACAAAAATAAGAATTATTCCTCTATTGGCGAGAATGTAAAGATATTTAGCTTTTCGATATCCAAAATCTCATTAGCTACTTCAATCATTTGAACAGTTGTTACGGCATTAATCTTTTCAAATACAGTTTCTAACGAATCAATTTTATTATGGTCTATTAAACTTTTCGCCATTGAAATAATTAATCCAATCCTATTTTCTTCTCCTAAAGCAATTTGCCCTATAAATTTGTTTTTAGCTTTTTGTAGTTGCAATTCGTTTAATGGATTTTCTTTAAGTTTTTTAATCTCCTTGAAAATTAACGATAGCGCTTTGTTTTGCTTTTCTTTATCTGTACCGAAGTAAATGGAAAAAATTCCGGTATCGCTTAGCGGAGAAAAATTCGATTCGATGGTATAGGCAATTCCATATTTCTCTCTTATCTGAAGATTCAAAACAGAACTCATTCCGTTGCCACCAAAATAATTGTTCAGTAACATTAAAGCCACTTTTTCTTGCTGATGTGTGGAATAAGCCTGAACTCCTAAAATGCAGTGCGCCTGCATGATGGGTTTGTAAATGGTCGTGTTAGTTTGAGCTAGTTTTTTAGGTTTAATACGTTCTTTGGCGGGCGTATTTTCTTCCACTTCCGCAAAATGCTTAGTGCCTTTACTTAGCACACTGTTTAAACTATAATTTCCTAATACAGCAATTACAATTTCATTGGTGCGGTAATTTGCCTTTCTAAAATTGATAACATCCTCACGGGTAAAATTTTGAACCGAATCTGTGGTACCCAAAATGTTGTTTCCTAGCGAATGACCTGCGAAAAGCATATCTTCAAAATCATCATTAATCGCCTCTTCGGGTTGGTCTAAATAAGATGCAATTTCATCCAGAATAACACTTTTCTCCTTATCCATTTCCTCTTCCGGGAAGGTAGAATGGAAAATGATATCATTAAAAAGTTCTAATGTTCTATCTAAATAAGGATTTAAAAAAGAAGCATGTACACAGGTATATTCTTTTGTAGTGTAGGCATTTAAATCTGCGCCAACGCTTTCCAATCGATTTAATATTTGATTGGTGCTGCGTTTTTCTGTGCGTTTAAAAATCAGGTGTTCTATAAAATGTGCTAAACCAGCTTTTCCATTTGGTTCATCACGAGAGCCTGTATTGATGATTATGCAAGCGTGAGATATAGTTGAGGCCGCGGGCACATGCAATAAGCGAATGCCGTTAGGTAAAGTATGAACATTGTATTCCATTGGGTGGCAAAGATAAGGCTATTTGATTACAATGCCTCCGTATCAGGGTATTGCAATTGTAAGGCAGAAATCAATTTATCTTTTGTAGGCCTTTTAAGAACAAGAAAAATGAAATTTACAGCAGCAAATAATAAAAAGAAAGCATTTTGAGTAAGGAAAAACCCAACTATACTAAATAATGCACCACCTTCTAACAAAGCGGCGCTTATTATAAAAGCGGTTTGATATTGACTGATTTTAGAATCTACATCATCAGATTTATCAATTTTTGAAATCACATTTTTGAAAAAGAAGATACTAGCCGATAGTGTTATCAAACCAACAACCGGAAAAATAGGATTAAATTGAGCTGTTGTGGCTGGGTTGGCATCAAAAAACATCATTTCTCTATTTAGAAAAATGGTGACCAAAGCGAATAAAAATATACCACCGCATAAAGCAAGGTGTATAATTTGAAGTGTTTTTATTTGGGTGCTCATTGTGGTTTTGGAATGAAATATTTTTAAAAGTTTTAAACCACAAAAGAATCAAAAGTAGATTGAAGTACTGAATGTTAACTTTTGTTTTCTTTTGATTCTTTTGTGGTAAAACTGAGTCTCTTATTTTATCTAATTGAGTTAAGAGATTGCTTTATCGGCTGAAAAAGCCTCCTCGCAATGACGACCGCTCATAGAAATACGCTTAAATTCATTACTCAACTCTGTTTTCTCTGTGAATTTTCTTTATGTTCTCTTTGGTAAAATGTATCGGTATTGTTTATATAAGCTTTCTACATTACTGCTCAATACCCTCTAATGCAAATAAAAACGCCCATCTTAATGATACATCTTTTAAATAATCAAATCTACCTGATGCGCCACCGTGACCAAAATCCATATTGGTTTTAAGCAATAATACATTTTTGTCGGTTTTCATTGCCCTTAGTTTAGCCACCCATTTTGCTGGTTCGAAATATTGTACCTGGCTATCATGTAAACCCGTTGTAACCAACATATTTGGATAAGCTTTTTTCTCTACATTTTCGTAAGGTGAATAGCTTTTCATATAATCATAAGCATCTTTTTTCTTCGGATTCCCCCACTCATCAAACTCGTTTGTGGTTAAAGGAATGCTCTCATCCAGCATGGTATTTACCACATCAACAAAAGGAACATCGGCAATTACTCCATTCCATAAATCTGGTGCCATGTTAACAATTGCGCCCATCAATAAACCACCTGCACTACCACCGTTGGCATACAAATGGCCTTTTGAAGTGTATTTCTGCTCTACCAAATATTCGCCTGCGGCAATAAAATCGGTAAATGTGTTTTTCTTTTTCATCAGTTTACCATCTTCATACCATTGGCGACCCATTTCTTGTCCGCCACGAATATTGGCAATTGCAAAAACGAACCCACGGTTTAATAAACTTAACCTTGGTGATGAAAAAGTAGCATCGGTACTTGCGCCATAAGAACCGTAGGCATATAATAACAGCGGCGCTTTTCCATTTTTCTCCAATCCCTTTTTGTAAACCAATGCAATAGGAATTTTGGTACCATCTTTAGCAGTAGCAAAAACACGTTCTGTAGCATAATCTTCAGGGTTATAGCCGCCAACTACTTCTTGCTGTTTCATTAGCTTTTTATCCTTTTTCTCTAAATCATAATCGTAAGTAGAGTTCGGTGTGGTTAATGAAGTGTAAGAATAGCGCAGCATTTTGCCGTTATATTCGGGGTTTGAACCAATGCCAGCAGCATAAACGGGCTCTTCAAATTTAATGTAATAATCGCCACCACCTTTTTTCAAAACACGCAATTCGGTTAAGCCATTTTTACGTTCAGATAGTACCAAATAATCTTTAAATTCATCACCATACTCAAGCAAAACATCTTTACGATTTGGAATTACTTCTTTCCAACTCTCCTTTTCTGTCTTATCCAAAGGACATTCCATCAAACGGAAATTCTTTGCATTCCAATTGGTTACGATGTAAAACTTATCATCAACAGGCAAAACATCATATAAAACATCTTTACTACGGGCGGTAAAAACCTTAAAAGCTGCCTCTGGATGGTCGGCATCAATCATCCGATATTCAGTTGTTAATGTTCCTTGCGAACCAATAAAAATATATCTTCCGTTTTTCGATTTTGAAACACCAATATAATTCGAATTATCTTTTTCATCATACACTACTTTATCAGTCTTTTCATCCGTACCCAAAACATGCTTTTTAATCTTCTCACTTAGTAAAGTCACCGCATTTTTCGACGTGTAGAAAAGCGTTTTATTATCGTTTGCCCAAGCCACACCACCTTCTGTATTGGTAATTGCATCTTTGTAAATTTCACCAGTTTCTAAATTTTTAACCTGAATAGTATATTGCCTACGAGAAACCTTATCCACACCAAAGGCCAGCAACCTATTATCAGGACTAATACTAAAACCGGTTGCACTATAATAAGAATGGCCTTTTGCTAATTCATCAACATCTAACAAAACCTCCTCTTTGGCACTTAAACTGCCTTTTTTGCGGCAATATTTATAGTATTGTTGTCCATCTTCGGTACGGCTATAGTAAAAATAGCCATTCTTAAACACTGGTACAGATTCGTCTTTTTCTTTAATCCTACTTTTCATTTCCTTAAACAAATCTGCCTGAAACTTTTCAGTTCCTTTCATCATCGTCTCCAGGTATTTATTTTCTGCTTTCAGGTAATCAACAACCTTTGTGCTGTCTGGTCCTTTTGCAAAATAATCAATCATCCAGTAGTAATTATCTACCACGGTATCGCCATGAATTATACGTTTATGCGGAATAATCTCCGCCACAGGTGCTTTCGCATCAGGCCATTTTATGGGTTCCATTTCTTTTTTTTGAGGATTATTACAAGCCGAAATTGCACTAAGCAAAATCAGGGATGACAAGATACGTTTCATAATTGGTTTGATTTAGGTAAATGCAATTTAAGGAATTTTTGCAGATTTTTTTGGAAATGAGTGGTTCGGTTTTTCATGGAGGTTTGCAGTCCTGCTTTCCCTAATGCTTCGAAAAGCGGCATTCGTACAATCGGGTTTATTAACAAAGCTTAGTGGTTCTTGGTGAAATAATTAAACTACTAATTTGACTTTTTATAGAGTTTTTTATGAAGGGTCACAAAAAGCTACATTATCGGTCAAATAAAAAAAAGATGTTAAATTGCCGCATCAAACAGTTATAATGAAATTAGGGTACAAAAAAATAGTAGTTAAGGTTGGTTCGAATGTAATTACACAGGCGAATGGTTTGCCAGATGAAGGCAGAATCAATCATCTTGTAAATCAATTGGCTGCTATAAAACAACAAGGCATCGAAGTGATTTTGGTTTCTTCGGGTGCGGTTGCAGCGGGCAGGAGTTTAATTAAAGTTTCAGAAAAACAAGATGCCGTTACCACAAGGCAATTATTGGCAGCAATTGGGCAGGTAAAATTGATTAACACTTATTCTAATTTTTTTGCCACACACGAGATAAAATGTGCGCAGGTTTTGGTTACCAAGGAAGATTTTCGTGATAGAGCACATTATTTAAACATGAAAAACTGCATGCAAATTTTGTTGCAGAATGATGTTATTCCGGTAGTAAATGAAAACGATGTAGTTTCTGTTACCGAGCTAATGTTTACCGATAACGATGAATTAGCTGGTTTAATTGCCTCTATGTTAAATGCAGATGCTTTGATAATTTTATCGAACGTGAACGGCATCTACAATGGCGACCCAAAATTAGCTGGTTCTGAAGTGATTGAAGAAATCTCTGGTTCGGTTTCAAATCTAGCGTCTTTTATTCAAACTGGTAAATCGCAATTTGGGCGTGGTGGGATGGTAACAAAATCGACCATGGCACAAAAAGTTGCTAAACTTGGTATTACGGTTCACATTGCCAATGGTACAACCGATGACGTATTGACTTCATTGCTCAATAAAGATTTGATTCACACCCGTTTTGTTCCTGAGAAAATTAAATCGGGTAAGAAAAAATGGATTGCACATTCTGAAACCGCCGCCACTGGAATTGTGAAATTGAACGATGGAGCGAAAAACGTATTAACATCGGGCAAAGCAACAAGCTTATTGCCAGTCGGAATTATGGAGATACAAATTGATTTTTTAAAGGGAGATATTATTAAAATAGTCGGCGAAGATAACCAGCTAATAGGTTTAGGTATTGCAGAATACGGGTCTGACAAAGCTAGAGAAAGACTTGGGCAGAAAAAGCAAAAAGCATTGGTACATTACGATTATTTTTATTCGGCTATTTAATTTCTTACCGCAAAGAACACTAAGATTGGCGCAAAGTCAATTGCGTTAATCGCGTAACTTAGCGTTACTCTGCGGAAAACTCTGCGCACTCTGCGTTTAAAAACAACAATATGAGTTACACAACATACTTCGAAAACGCTAAAAAAGCCTCCAGAGATTTAATCCTGCTATCTAAAGAACAGATAAACCTGGTACTTTCTGATTTGGCTTTAGCTTTGGTAGAAAGCACTTCCACTATATTGTTGGGCAATGAAAAAGACCTGGCTAAAATGCCATCCGAAGACCCAAAATATGATAGGTTAAAACTCACTGCAGATAGAATAAAAGCCATTGCCGATGATATCGAAAATGTTGTGAAATTGAACAGTCCTCTGGGAGAAATTTTATCAGACAAAAGTTTAGAAAACAAACTCCAGATTCAAAAAATCCGTGTTCCATTGGGTGTTGTTGGAGTTATTTACGAGGCCCGCCCGAATGTAACTGGCGATGTATTTTCGCTTTGTTTTAAAACCGGAAATGTTGCGGTTTTAAAAGGAGGAAGTGATGCTGAATTTTCCAACTTAGCCATTACAAAAGTAATTCATGAGGTATTAAACAAACACAAAATTAATCCTAATGTATTAACCTTGTTGCCAGCAGAACGTGCAGCAACCGAGGCTTTATTAAATGCAAGGGGCTTTGTAGATGTGCTGATTCCTCGTGGAAGTCAATCTTTAATTAATTACGTTCGCGAGGAAAGCAAAATTCCGGTGATTGAAACAGGAGCAGGAATTGTGCATACTTATTTCGATGAAACAGGTGATTTGGAAAAAGGCAAAGCCATTATTTTCAACGCAAAAACAAGAAGAGTGAGCGTATGCAATTCTTTAGATTGTGTATTAATCCATCAAAATAGATTAAATGATGTTGCAGAACTTTTTTCGCCTTTGGCAGAAGGAAATGTAATACTCTTCGCTGATGAAAAAAGCTTTGAGCAATTAAAATCTTCTTACCCAGCCGAACTTTTAAATCCTGCTCATCCGGAACATTTTGGAACTGAGTTTTTATCATTAAAAATGGCGGTAAAAGTGGTAGAAGATTTGGATTCAGCACTTAATCACATTGCAGAATATAGCTCAAAACACAGCGAGGCCATTATTTCTGAAGATGCGGATAGCATTACAAAATTTTTAAATCAGGTAGATGCTGCTGCGGTTTACGCCAATGCATCAACAGGTTTTACTGATGGTGCTCAATTTGGTTTAGGTGCAGAAATTGGTATCAGTACACAAAAACTTCACGCCCGCGGACCAATGGGTTTGGAAGAGTTAACGAGTTACAAATGGGTAATTAGAGGAAATGGGCAAGTAAGGGGTGATGGAAGAGGGAAAATGGATGATGGATGATGGAAACTCAACTCATACTCATAGCGAGATGACGAAACAATTACGACAATCGGTTAATGCAAAACCTATTAGGATTGTTTCACGCCTCGCAATGTTTATGGCTATTCACCTAATGAACCAATGACTATTGACTAATGAACCAACTAATGTTTATGGCTATTCACCCAATGAACCAATGACTAATGAACAAACTTACACTTCAAAAACTTCTCCCCGTTCCGGTATTGCTACATCAAAACCATCTTCCTGTAAAGCTGCAGATAAACTTCTCAAACTTTTATCTTCACCATGAACCAAAAAGACTTTCTTGGGCTGTCCGGTTTGTTTTACTGTTCGTACTAAATCATCATGGTCGCCGTGGCCACTTAGTAAGTCGGTTTGGCGGATGGTTGCATAAACCATCATTTCGCGGTCTTTAATTCTAACAATTGGTGCGCCACTCAGTAATTTATAACCAAGCGTACCTTTTGCACAGTAGCCAATAAAAAGAATGGTGCAGTAATAATTTTGAATGTTATAATACAAATGGTCTTGAATCCGACCGCCTTCTAACATCCCTGCAGAAGAAATAATAATACATGGGTCGAAGTAATTAGAAACATCTTTGCTTTCTTTCATGGTTTGCACATAAGCTAAATGCTCAAATTCAAACTCATCACCCATGGTTTTGTAGAAATCTTTCGCCTCCTGATTGACCAGATTATGATGCTTTCTATACACATCAGTTGCGTGTATCGCCATCGGGCTATCGACAAAAATCTGCACAGGTGGCAATAATTTCTTGGTGAAAATTTGGTTCAGCGCAAACACTAAAGATTGGGTTCTGCCGATACTAAAAGCAGGAATTATCAATCGTCCCGGTGTTTTAATACAAGCCTCTTCGATTTCCTTAACCAATCTTTCTTCAAGAGTTTGGTCTTTGGTATGATAGCGTCCGCCGTAGGTAGATTCGCACACTAAATAATCAACTTCCGGTATGGGTTCTGGCTTAACTAATACAGGATAATTTTCTCTGCCAATATCGCCTGAGAAAGCAATTTTCTTTTCCTCACCATTATCGTTTATGGTTAAAACTGCTGCTGCAGCACCCAATAAATGCCCTACCGGGATGAACGTTAAACTGATATCGCCGTTAATTCTAAAAGCTTTATTAAACGCTATTGTAACGAAACGATCGATGGTATCCATCACATGTTTGTGCAGGTATAAAGGTTTCGGTCCGCTAAAATTACCACGTTTCGTTCTAGGTTTTCTGCTTTGTTTGCGTAAAAAAAGTTCAACAGAATCGAATAATAAAATCGAAGTTAAGTCGGCAGTTGGCGGCGTACATAGCACTTGCCCATCGAAACCATGGCGTACCAGCGTAGGCAAATTCCCTGAATGGTCGATGTGCGCATGCGTTAAAATCACTAAATTAATACTTGCTGGGTCGAAAGGAAACAATTGGTTTTCTTCCTGATAAGTTTCCTTTTCGTAATCCAACCCACAATCTATCAGTATTTTATAATGCCCAACTTCAAGCAGGTGCATACTTCCTGTTACCTGTTGCGCAGCACCCCAAAACGTTAACTTCATCTTCTAATCTATCGGTAAATTGTTTGGTGTAAAGTAATACAAATGCCGCAATTTTTAAGCAGTGATAAGTAATTTTTTAGTTATTTGATGGTTTAGGACCTTCGGAAGCCATTATTGAAAAAATTTTTTGGGAAAGCAATGCTAGTAATTCTTCGGCTAGGGTTGGTCCCACCTTTTGTTCCAAATCCGCTCCCGATAAGGCTTGTGGGTAAATAAAATGAGGAATAAAAAAGGAATGTTTAGTGCTTTAAAATCGTGAATGCGGGTTTTCCACTTCAGTCGGGTTTAAGTGGCACAATTGTGAGATTCTATGAACGTACCGAACCTAAATTATCCGCCTTTCAGCTGTTGCCAAAAGTGAAAGTACGTTGTTATTAAACCCGATAGTAACGAAAATACTTTTGATTTGCGCATCAGTTATTGGATTGCTTTTTTCGTTACTTGTTCCAATGCCGTTAATTAATCTACAGCAGAAGTTGAAAAAGATTGTAGTGAATAGCGGGATTGCAAATCCGATGAAAAACAGAACCCTTCATTTTCAAATTATTAATGGTGCTTAAATGCTAGGTTATTTTAATTTGGGATTAAGGGTGATTGAGATTGCTAGGCAAGAAGCAGTCTCGCAAGCAATTGTGTTTTTGGTGCATAAACATTAATGCTAAACTTCCTTATTCATCTTTCATTTTCGAATCATTATCAATTACCTTTACCAAAAAAAACACCCATGCAAGAACCATTTGACATAGAAATAGGACCAATAAATTATTCAGTTTTTCCTGAAGGAAACGATTCATATACCATTTTTAAAGATGGTAGAGAATACATTCAAATTCAGAAAGATACATCATCAATCTGGTTAAAAATGGATTATAAAACAGAACTTCCAATTTTTGAGGAAGATGAGGAAGTTAATGCAATTGGCCAGGCGATTGAAAAATATGTGCCGGAAGAGGAGGATGAAGAAGAAGAGGAGTTGTAGCAAATATAATTTTATACAGACTGCTAAGCTTAGCAGTCTGTATAAAATTTATAATTAAATAATTTTCAATAATTCTTCAGCTACTTTTTCTGATGATGCCGGATTTTGTCCTGTTATTAATAGGCCATCTACAACCGCGTATGGACTCCAATCTGCTATTTTAGTGTAATTTCCACCGTTTTTTACCAACATATCTTCTACCAAAAATGGTACAACATCAGTTAATTGAACTGCCTCTTCTTCGGTATTGGTAAAGCCTGTTACGTTTTTGCCATTTACTAAATATTCACCATCTACTTTTACATCTTTCAAAACGCCGGGAGCGTGGCAAACAAAAGCAACTGGTTTATTTGCGGCGTAAAAATCGGCAATAAGTTTTTGTGAAGTTGCGCTTTCTGCTAAATCCCAAAGTGGTCCATGTCCGCCTGGATAAAATACCGCATCGTAATCTTCCATTTTCACTTCTGCAAGTGGCGTTGTGTTTTTCAATTTATCTAAAAGAACGGTGTCTTTATCCATTCTTCTTGTGGTATCAGTTTGAAATGATGGGTCTTCACTTTTTGGGTCTATTGGTGGCTGACCGCCTTTTACTGATGCCAAAACAACATCGATACCTTTATCGGTTAGGGTGTAGTATGGTGCAGCCAATTCTTCTGACCAAAATCCTGTTTTTAAACCTGTATTTCCTAATTCGTCGTGGCTCGTAAGCACGAATAAAACTTTTTTGTTCATAATTTTATTATAAGTGTACAACAAAATTATACTTAAACAGTTCGAATGCAAAGGACGGAAATCACAAATTTTTTGTGCGTTAAATCACACTTTCGCAGCTAATCTGCTTAAGGTTTCTCTTGAAATGCCTAGGTAAGATGCAATAATTGTTTTGGAAACTCTTTGCCCAAGTTGTGGGTATTGTTGCGTAAATTGCTCAAAGCGTTCTTTAGGACTGGTGCTAAGCAAGGATAAAATGCTTTGCTGTAAGGCTACGTAACCAGAGCTGTTTTTAACCCTAAAGAAATGTTCCATTTTGTGGCTTTGCTTACAAATTTCTTCTAAATTTTCTTTAGAGATATAAAGCAATTCTACGTTTTCTAAACAGCTGATATTTGTAATTGAATTAACATTATTATAAAATGCCTGGAAATCAGAAATCCACCAATTTTCCATTGCGAACTGAATGATGTATTCTTTGCCATTTACATCGGTATAGGTTGCCTTTAAAAGCCCACTAATTACGAAATAAATGTATTTTACTGGTTCATCGGTTTGTATTAAATATTGATGTTTTTTAAGGTGTTTTGAATGGAAATGGCTGCTGATGTATTCAAATTCCTGTTCGGTAAGCGAAATGATTTGCTCGAGATGTTTCTTTAATTCAAAGCTCATTTTGTAAAGCTAAATAAATTCGGAATTGCTTTGAAATTTAAATAGCTAAGCAGAAAATTTTAGCCAAAAAAAGCCCTGATGCAAATCAGGGCTTTAAATTCTTTTAATTCTATCTGGTACAATTGGCCGTCCAGGTTCCGTTACTGTTTGAAACGCCAATTTTTAAAGTACTGGCATCAATGGTAATTCCGATTAAGCCTGTGCCAACACTAATGTATGTGTTGCCACTTTCTTGAAATTTGACACCAGTAATGTCTGGAATGTTGTTTCCGAAGAAGAAACTATAAGTATCATTAATTTTGGTAACTGTTACTTTTCCATCGGTACTTGTAATTTGATTTGAACCATTTGCGTAAGAAACCGAACCTTTGTATGTCCCTACGAATAAATCTCTATCTGCCGGGTCTGTATCTTTTTTACAAGATACCAATACTGTTAATGCTATCAAAAGCATGCTAAAAATTTGAACTGTCTTTTTCATCTTATTGTTTTTCATATTAAAAATCAGCTGCGGTAAACAACAGATTTTGGTTAGTAAATGCAATTGCAACATTACAACGACTGTGCCAATGAAAATAACAAGTATGGAAAAAGGTCTATAAATTTAGGTATTATAGATTCAAATTAAATTTATAAACCATTGAATAACAGTGCTCTTAGCTGGTGTATATTAGAATTTATATTAATAAATTGCTCATGGGCTTTTATTTAAAAGCTAAAAAACGAGCAAACGCAGTAAACTGGCTAGTTTAGCGAACGTTATTTTCAATCAAAAGCATCAAGCGAATCTGCCGTTATAGTTTGGAGCGATAATAACTTTCTTGGTTTGATGTTTTTCCAAACGGTTTTTGGTTTATTACCATCTTTAAAAGCATTGATGCCACTTGTATAATTCATTTTCATTGTAGAAAAACTGATTGTTTTAGAGGTTTCCTCGCCAGAAGAACGGTGCAAACTTGATTTGTTGTAACCAATTAATTCGAATTGTCGGTTTTGGTAGCGAAAAATATAATCGAAATTGTAAACCTCCCAGGCGCCACAACTATAAAAATTTTGGAGGTGAACACTTAATAAACCTTTGTTGATTTCTATACCGCCATTTTCTGCAAATGGGTCAGTTAAACAAGGGCTATCCTGGCTATTTATAGGCGGGATAAGTGAAGTATTTTTTGTTACCAACTCATAAACGCTATTGCTCTTTTTAAAAATAACCAATAGATACCGAGGATTTATATTCAAGGTATCGCCACCTAATCTATCAGCATTGCTGATGAAATTTTTATCATCTGTGTTTTCAATTACTAAAGCACAATCTTCCAATCCATCTTTATTTAAATCACCTTTAGCTTCGGCTATTAATTTCCATTTTGGAGGTATAAAATCGGTTATTTTGCTTGCTGTTTTTTTAATGGTTTGTTGTTTGGTTTGGGCTATAGAGTGCTTAATGCCGACAAATAAAAGCAAGATTATGATCAGATTTTTCATAAGGTTTGATTAAAATAATACTTTATACAGGCCTAAACTTGAAGCGTAAAAATATGTATTACTTTTTAATGTGATGGTTTTAGGATTAGTCATATCGTCGCACTTAAATTTTTGTTTGTTAAGTTCGTAATATGCTAAATAGGCAGGACTTGGTAAACGTCCATTGTTCCATCCAGTTAAAACATCATCATCAAATTTGGGTATTTCAAATTGTGGTTTATTTTGTTCACTTTTAAAAAGGTCTGTTTGCATTACAATTAATGTGTTGTTTTTAATCTTAAAAACGCTACAGCCAACAGTGATAACAATAGAATTTTCACAAGGAACTAAATTATAGGGCTTTAATAGTTCAATCTCATATTTTTTAATGGCTTGCAAGCCCAAACTATCATTCAAACCTTTTACTTGTTCTGCTTTTTTGCTTAAACTATCTGCAACAACTACAGTTTTAAAATTCTCTTGCTTTTTATAATCTGGGTAGAAAAATTTCTGTTGATTAAAATATAAATTTCCTTTTTCATCTATGTAAAAAGGCATATTCCAGTTGTAGACAGCTTTAAATATGACTTTATTATCTACATCGAAAATTTTAAAAGGAAGGTTGCTATTGTTCGGTTTGATAAGTATTCTATCATCGTTTAAAAAGACAACTTCACCGAAATCTTTCCCATCAAACACTTTTTTGAATTTGGTTTCATCCTTTAGTAAATCCGCTAATAAAGGAACTTCTGGATGTGCATCTTTTTTTGGAAAAGGATTACATCCAAAAAGTAATATCACTACTATTAAACTAATATATTTCATTGGTTAATTTTTGTATAATTTGATATACCATTAATATCTACAATTTCTCTTAAATATTTTGGCTTTCGCTTTATCATCACATCCAAAACTGCTTTTGTGATTGATATTTTTTCTCTGAAAGCATAATATTTATAGCCTTTATAGATGCCTCGATTGGCACTGAAACCATAACATTTAATGCCCAGTTTTTCACCAAGGTAAATGCATCGATTGAGGTGATACTGCTGTGAAATCAAAACTGCGGTATCAACTTTAAAAATGTGCTTTGCTCTATACATGGTAGAGTAACTATCAAAACCGGCGTAATCGACATAAATTTTGTTGGTATCCACACCGTTTTCATAGCAATATAACTTCATTACAGTAAGTTCATCGTGTTCGTTTCTTCCGTTATCTCCCGAAAGCAAAATTTTATCAATTTTGTTGTTTTTATAGAGTGAAATACCTGCATCCAAACGGTCTTTTAAATATCGGCTGGGTTTATCACCGTTAATGCCTGCTCCAAAAATTATGGCAACTTTGGTTTTGGGTAAGGTTTGCAGATCGCTATAAATTAAATTTTTGGTGAGATTATTTACTTTATAATTGCTTACCAATACCACCAGAAATGCCAATATTGAAAATGCAATTGCAGCTTTAAAAAGTTTTTTCATATATAAAATATCAGTTCTTAAGACATATTTCTAGGAAATAACGTTGTTGATTTTTTTATAAAGATTTATAAAAATCAGTTTCCATAACTTCCTTTGCGAAACTACTTGAGGTTTTGTTAAAAACGCTGTAAAAGAAAATTATCTTTCCGTTGAAGATTAAAGTATAAGTGCCATCGTTTCTTAAATTTTCTAAAGTTTGAAACGAAGTATCGAGCTGTTTTTTTAAGTTTGTTTTATCGATTTTATTTTTGTCGATATATGCGTTTAACAATTCTGTAGCATAACTTATGCTTCCATTTCCATTTAAAAGTGGAATCAAATACCCTATCATTTCATCGGTTTTACCAAGCTTTTCGTAAACCTTGCTTAAATCGTAAATTATTCTATTTGCATCTTTCTGAGCTGTACTTCCGCCAGCAGAAACAATTTTATAATTTAATAAAGCTCGGATGAAATACATTTCTGCCTCTTTGTAATTGGCATTACCTAAATAATATCGGCTATAGAATGAGCTGATGTATGTTTAAGATTTAAAACTTCCTCACTTCTATACTTCCAATATTGCTCATTAATTTTTAAATCCAAAAAATAGTTTAGTTCAGTAATAAATGCTCTAATGTTGGTTCGCTCTAACTTTTGGCGCATATTTTTTGCATATTCCATCAATTTTTTGTCAGATTTATAAGGTTCTTCACGAAGCAAATAATATAACGCTGTACGGATTTCGTCTATTCTCACATCGTGATAAAGCGGAAAAACATCTCTTAATTTACGCTCCTGTTCCCATTCTACTTTTCTATTTTTCTCCATTTGGATAAGCAAATAATCATCACTAGGAATGGCTTTTGTATCGAATTTATAAAAAATAAATTCATCGGTAGTTTTACTGAAGCCAAGCGCATATATCAAGTTGTTATTAACCGTAAAATAAGTAATATAATTTTGGTCTTTAAGGATGATATCACTGCCATTTCCTAGTTTGGTTTCGCTAGCAAAGGTTTCGTATTTAAGTGTTTTGAAGTATTTATCTTTGCTAAGCGCTGAAGGATTTTTTGTGTAAACCGATAGATATTCAAGCTGTTCTGCAGACAATTCTGGTTTATCTAAGCCTAACACGCCAACAGCAGACAAACGTGTTTTGATATCAAAAGTGTATTTGGCAGGCAGTAATTTTGCAGAGTTATTTTTTGGGTTGATTAAGATACCAAAACCCACATAATCTTTTATTAAATCGCTTTGTGTAATCTGCTCGGTTTCCTTATTATCGGCAATAAAGCTTTTTATTAAATCTGTATGCTTGCTCGTTTTGGCAACTTTTAAAGCTTGAGCTTCAATTTTTTTAAAATCTACACCAGTATTGTTTTGCGCAAGGCTGATTTGGGAAGTAAAGAGTATGAGGTAAATTAATTTTTTCATTGTAGGCTGCTTAGTCTATTTCGTGTTTAAAAGATTTTGTATTTTAGGATATAACTCATTATCAGCATAAGCACCATTGAGTTTCCAAACGGCATTTACTTTTTCGAAATTAAAGTTAGCCATGCTGTTGCTTCTGGTGTTAATCATCTGCTCTGTAAAAGCATCATCTTTGTTAAAAACACTTTTGCCAAGAAATGATACCGGTTTGCCTTTTTCATCTATACCGTAGTTTTCTTGTTGTAAAAGCAGTGGCCAGATTTTTTCAAATTGCTGCGAGTTTAATTTTAAAATAGGCATATTGTCTAAATCGCCGTCAATTTCAAAAGGAAATTGTACTAACGACTGTAGTTGCTGTTGGTTTTGCTCTAGTACACTCTTTCTGAGCTCTTCCCAAAATGTCAAGAAATCATTTTGAAATTGGTTATCGTAATAATCGGCACTTTCAAAAGCGGTAATGTATTTGATGTTTTCTTTTTCTACCTGAGTTAAAAAAGGCGTTACATCTTTAAAATGGTTCCAGCGGTAATCTGGTTTGTTGTTGAAGTGATTATACCATTTACTGCCATCTTTAAAGGCAAAATTGTAACGGGCATAAACTTCGTTTCGCATTTCGGCCAGTTGCTGTTTATTGTATTTTTTCACTTCCTTTTGGGTAAAACCGAATGGAGAAATTTCTGTAAATTGCCCTTCTGGTTTCCAATAAACTTTGCGGTAATAACGTTGTCTATCTGCATCGTGTATACCAAATTTGCTTTCTTTATCACATTTGTAAAGTCTGTAAAAGCGGGTTTTATCAACTCTTAAATAATTTTCGCCCACAAAAAAAGATGACGCTACTATTTGTCTGTTTATGGCTTTTACAGGCGTGAAAATATTTTGCCCTATCCAGCCACCATCGTGTACATTGGGTAACTCCTCGCATCGGGTTATGTGTTTGTTTATCAGTCTTGCTTTACTAAAACTAAGGTGTTGAAAATGTACAAAATTGGCATAAGATTTTGCATCTACAATAATTTTAATCTGGTACAGCGAGTCGCGGTCTTCGGCTATGTAAACACCATTTACGCTATTTGCAAAATTGTTGGCATAAGCCGATGTATCGTAACCTTTAATCAATTGTGGTTTCCATTCGCTAATTTCTGATGGGATGGTGCAAGGACAATTTTTGACTGCTGTTTTTTGCTGTGCAAAACTGGCAAAGGCAACAAAAAATAGATTTAAAATAAAAAAGGAGATGTTTTTCATCATTTAAGGTTGTTAAAATAAATTCAGTTAAATGCTTTGAGGCAAACTACTGTATAAAATCATGATAAAAATTATGGTTGGATAAACCCACGAAAAGTGCTTTCGAAAACCCATAGCCCAAGCCCAAGGGAAAAGCAAACTAAAAACACAGCAAAGCCACATTATTGGTAAAAGAAAAGGGAACGGAAAAAATACTATAAAGAAAAATAAGCCATCGCCAAATGCAGAACTATAATCTGAATTAAACTCTCTTTTAAAAAATGGCTCTAAATTTTGCGCTTTGATAGCTTTTAGCCAATTTTTTTGGTTGTTAAATTGTTGTACCGTTGCTTTGCGTTCATTAATGATATAATACAAGCTATCACTTTTTGCAATGGTGCAACCTTTGTAAAAATAAAACTCTTTAAAACATACCGAAGTGGTATCTAAAGCGAGGCAAACCCAACCACCAGAGGTGCCATCATGGTCTATTTTGTGGTCATAAGGAGTATCTTCTTGCCAGGCAGACAGGCCGCCAGCAGAACAAGTTAGGGAGGAGAGAAAGAAGAAGGTAAATAACCAATTTTTTTCCATAGTTATGTTAGCATTTTAAATCCCTAAGATGTATTTTTCATTTTTATAATTATTTTTTGAAAAGCAAGGCTCGGTATTACATCGGTTCCGATAGCCCCGCCATTCGCTTTACTCACCCGAAAAAAAATCGGGTTCGTGCTCGCTGCTGTCGGGTTTAGATTTGTTGGGTCAATGCAAAAAACAAAACCGTTCGTTCGCTAATTACCAAGTTTATCGCTCCAAAATGTTATGCCATCTTTAAGCTGTTTATAAAAATAATTTTCCTCATCTTCTTCGATGATTGCTAGTTTATAGTGTAAAAATGAAATAACACATTCCATTTGTTTAGTGTTAAAAAGCGAAAATCTATTCAACTGGCATTCGCTATGCAAATCGTTAGTAAGCGCAAAAACCACCTCCGGTGATGATAGATTTTGCTCTTTTAGAATTTTCGCTTCAAGAATGTCAAAAATTAAAAATTGCGGTAGGCAAAACCGCATCCCTTTGGCATCAAAAAATGCTAAAGAACTTTCGCAATACGCCAAGTCTTGATAACTCAAGTTTTCCCAATTTATCCGCTCATCTCTTGTCCTTAAACTCTTTAACGTTTCATCATCAGCGTAATCGTCTAAACCTTGGGCTTCCCACAAACCAATGCCGTTTTCTAGTCTTACGTCTTTAAAAGCAAGCTTTATCTTATTAATTAAATCTGTTTTAAGCATACGTCAACGCTATTTTACTTTGGTTTTGTAATAACTAAACAGCGCCTCGGTTAAATTCCTTTCATATTCATCCGGATTGGCAATTGCTATACCATCTTCAACACCTCTCGAAAACTCTTTGATTACTTTTCCATTTTCATCATACTCGGTAACTAAATACTGTTGTTTGCCTTTTACGGCAATTTCCTTAGTGTTCAATCTTCCATTTTTATACACAAAATGATTGTCGCCTATCCATTCTTCTTTGTAGGT
The DNA here is from genome assembly GCF_042650845.1 of Pedobacter lithocola. Classification (NCBI taxonomy): domain Bacteria; kingdom Pseudomonadati; phylum Bacteroidota; class Sphingobacteriia; order Sphingobacteriales; family Sphingobacteriaceae; genus Pedobacter; species Pedobacter lithocola. Next base: position 298,271 of record NZ_JBHSBW010000011.1, read on the forward strand.
TACCTTTCCGTTGTTATCGTAATGTTCAATTAAGCCTACTTTCTCTAGCTTTGTTAACTGCCCTTTGTTATTAAAGTGCTCCAAATTCTTTTTCTCGAAATCTTTACGAATTACCGAAACACCTAACCTTGTGGTAATTTTGGAAATAGGTTTACGATTGCGAAAAACGGTAAGCACTTCTTTGTCGCTGCTATTTGAACTTTTTGTAGTTGTATTTATCGTAATCAAATAATCATTACTTTCTTTAACTACCGAAGCCGAATAAGTTATTGAGCCCAAGAGTTTACCATCTTTGTAAACAATTTCTGAAACCAGCACTCCATTGTCGTAAGTTAATTTGCTTTCTTTGCTCGGCGATTTGCTGTAATCATCTGCTAAGTGATAGTTGTAATCGCCATGTAGCAAACTGTCTTTATTGAGCGTAAAACTTAACGTTTCGAAAACTGGATAGGTGCTTGTAGCTAAATATTTTCCAGGGACTAATTTTTCGCGTTTTTTGTTTCTTATATAAGCCAAACCATCACTATTGGCAATACGTTTATCTAAATCTTCAATTGCGATGCTGGTATAGCTGCCCTTTGGTTCTGGTGGCAATGGTGGAGGTAAGTTCGTTACATAATTTTCTGTAACCGATGTTATAATTTCTCTTTTTCTATCTTGAATTAACTTGGCTCCTAACTTTTGCTGAAAATATGCTGAAATACCATCAAGTTTTTTACCAATGTTATTTGACGCAGGACCATAAACTATAATTAGATAGTTTTTTACCGATAATAAAATAACACTTGCGTTTTGTTTATCTGTTTTCGGGAGAATTTCATCCATTTCGGCAACCGATGCAAATTCTGCCACTTCAAATCCGCAACTCAATTTACCGTCTTCTAAATTTTCATAAATTTCGAAGTAAACTGATTTTACGTTTTGAAGTTTTCCACTCATTAAAAAACCTTTGGTTTTGGAGACATTGGTAATTAACCCTGGGTTATCTGTAATGCCATATTTGGTTTGTGCTTCTTTAGGAATTTGGGCAATTTTCATCCCCTTAAAAATCGAAGGTTCTGCCTTAAAACTCTCAGGAAATTTTACTTCTTGACTAAAGCTTTTTATGTTTGATACTAACAGAATTATGGCAGTTACTGCAAAGATTTTAAAGAAAGTATTATTCATTATTTTATCAGAGCTAAATGGTGTAATGATGTTTACCACTTTTTATGTCGTAATCATATATCCGTTTGGGGTTAGGATATATCTATAATCCTGCCAGCAGAAAGCAATTGTAATGCTTCCATTTCCTTTAGCTTACTATTAAGAATTGTGCTTATCAAAAAGGCCATCTAGCTTCTTGAAATTGGCAATAAAAGCGAGGCTGCTGAAAAATAATACGCATAACCAAATACAAACAATTCTGTAAAATGGGGTATCTATGGAAAATAATACACAAAGCAGTGGGATTGTGAAGAGAGAAACTGTAAAACAAACCCCAGCTAATTCAACTGCCTTTTAGCAAAACTACAGAAGCCAATTATTAGGTAATTTATTGTTCAACATAACGCTCTGGAGTATAAGTTACCCGAGCGAAATTCTTTGTAAGCAATTCTGTTGCAACAACTTTGCCGCCTTCAAACTTTAATAGTTTATCACGCCAAATTTCATTTTTGCGATAGAACTGGCCGTCAATTTTTAAAAACTGATGCTCCTTTTCCACAACGTGATAAGCATAATCCAACAAAGTATTTATGCGCAATTCACCTTCTAAACATTTATCGCTAAACCATAGGTTAATTTGAAAAGAATGCTCAGTATTGTTGGTAAATTGATAGTCGAGGTAATTATAAAAAACCGTTGCTCCGCTACCAAAAGGCAAAACTCTACCATCATCAGGAAATGGATCGAAAGAATGGTGATGGCGCTCAGTTACCGTTAGCGGACTATGCATTACCAACCAGTGGATGAGGTTTGAAATTTGGCAAATGCCACCACCAATTCCGGCTTTTGCCTCGCCAAAAGAGAGTTCCATCCCCAACAAATAACCTTTCTTTTTTGTGGGTAAACCAACCAGTTTGCAAAAGGAAAATGTTTCCCCAGGCTTTACAATTATACCATTAATCTTTGTAGAAGCTATTTTAAGGTTGGTTACTTTGTTTATTTGCAATTGCTCATTGTTATCGCCAAGCTTTTTTAATAATACCGATTGATGTTTTTTTATCCGAAACTCCAACTTATCAACCGCTTTTGTTTCGGCATATTTTTTATCATCAAAAATCCATTCAAACCGTCTTTTTAATCGTCTTGCGTTAACAGCTAAAAAGTATAAAAATGGGTGCCGCTGACTAAGTAATTTTCTTTTTTTCACAGGTTTTTCAATTGATTTGAGTGATTTTATTTGACGTTATTATATCCTCAACACTCGCTTACCAAAATTAAATTATTAATAAAACCATAGCCCAAAATTTCTTTATCTATTATTTTTTTGAAGCGCAAAACTCGTGCTACTATTAAAATTTGTTCCCGCCAATGCTACAATCCCCAAAGAAAAATCGGGGTATTTCCGCTTATGTAGGGGCTATTTAAATTATTTTTTATGCTTTTGGGTGGTTTTTGCTTACACTAACTTTGTACATAAACCCGATAGCGCCAAATAGCCCTGTGCGAGGAACTAAGCAGAGGCGATAGGCAATAGCGGGGCTAAAGCTCCCCCGAAAGCACCGAAGCCTTGTTTTTCTGATTAATTTCCATTCTTTTTGAAAGCCTCCTGCATAATTTCATTGGGGTTGCTATCTTTAAAAAGTACCATAGGTATTTTATATTTTTTGGTAGTGGTTTCGCTTGGCATATCTTCTTTCATTGTATTGATATCGATTTGTTCGTAAATGCCTTAAAGCAGCGAATAAACAACCAAATAAGCAATGGCAAAGGCAAAACGAAGAAAAGCACAAATAGTATCATTTGAGGCGTTGGCTTTATTTAGGTGTAGTTTTAAACAACAAAACTTCAATTGTAAAGATTAGATAAGGGCCGCTTTTGCACGGTTGTAATTAAAAAACAAATCTGGGGATGATTTTATTTATTACAATAAGAATTTAGCTTTTGAGAGAAGTAAAACTCAATTCTTCTTCCGTTTCAAATAAAAGGAAATTATCTGTTATTGGCAATAGATCTGTTTTTTTAGACTATTATGGCAAGTAACGTTTTAGGGCTTTGCGTTCGGGCGGGAAATCGAAGCACAAAAGCCGATATTATTACTAAAGTTCAATTGAAAAACTGTCGTTGAATTTTGCAATCAGCCCGACTGATGCAAACGGCGAAGCCCTCACCGAAGGTAAACCCTTGTTAGCTGCAGTTTTTTTAATAAATATGCCTGTCCGTCACAGCGAACAACAATTTTATCATCAAAGAAATCAAAGTCTGGTTCTCTATAATTATTACCAAGTTTATTGGTTGTAAACTCCTCAAGTAATGTTATAGTTTGGTTAGCTATTTTGTAAAGTTTAAAGCCTTGTTCTTTTTCTTTATCATAAAATGAAGTAGGTTCAAGTAGGTATATTTCATTTTTATTTTTATATAGGAAACCGTCTTGTCCAGTAATTTTTCTATCAGTAATTTCTACTATTTTGATATTGCTATTATTGCTAAAAAATAAATATCCTCCATAAGTTGTCACACTTTCTTTATCATTTATTTTTACAGAATTTCCTTTAAATGAAATTGTTGAAGAAATTATTGTTTCATCTATTGGTTTTGCTTCACTAAATTGTTCTTTTATGAAAACAGAAAACAAATTAGGATTTATTGGATAATTTGCTGTACCGGCTTTAGGATTTTTCATTCCTGGTATAAACATTAAACTTGTATCAACTTTAAATATCCCTTGTATTCTGAATTCAATATTAGAATTCTCATAAATCATTTCAGTTGTTTGAGTTGCTACATTATATTTATGTATAGCTTTATCGCAATAGAAAAACACTTCTTGCTCATTAGCCAAAATTTCGATTCTTGTTAATTGACCAAAAGTTGATTTTATATTTTCCTCTTTTATACACTCAACTGTAAAATTGTTTAAGTCAATTTCAAGAATTTTTCCTGTTGTGTTAGGTCCTTTTTTGTTTCTCTCGTTCAAATAAATTTTGTTTTTTTCTTGAACAACAGAACCTATCACAATAAAATTAAATATCTCTGTAATATTACCTGTTGAAATATCAATTTCAAAAAATGTGTTTTCATTAAACGCATAGAGTTTTTGGTTGTAAAAGATAAATTCAAAAAGAACAGGCTTTTTAATATTTGTTTCCCAAACTTTAGCTTGCGTATTGAGATTTAAGCACCATATATTTCCTTGCCAATCTGCTAAAATTAAATTGTTTTCAAAATAGAAGGAAGAACTTATAACTGTTTTGGCTTTAACCGTTGTTAAAGTTTCAAAATGTGGATTACTGTTATTACTTTTTCTTAGGTCTATCATTTTCTGTGGTTCGGTAAAATTGTAGCCAACTCCCAAATATACAAAACAACCATAAGTTGTACCGAATAAGAAATTCCCATCTAGGTATCCTAGAGCCACACTTTGTCATTTTTGTATTGCGTTTTTTGAGTACACTTTGCTTAAAAGACTACTTAAAAAACGAAATTACTTCATAAATTTATTTTATCCACTGGCTTTAAGTTGTAGTAGGAAATCGAAGAAGAACTGTCGCATTTAGAACTAAACCCGCCATTTGCCAAACTGATGTTAACTGATGGTTTTTTTATTAATTATGCTTGTTGCCATTTTCTTAATATCAAACTATTTTCTGACTAATTGCATAGAGTCATAATTAAAATCAACTACGTTGTAAACGCCATTTATTTCAGGTAAATTAGTTTGAAAGGATATTGTTTTATTTTCCTGTTTCCATTTACCTTGGGTGTAAATGGTGTCGTATTTTGTTTTTTCGCTTGTAATAGTATTTCCATAAATTAACACCCTTTTAATTTTTAAAATTTTGGCTGTTAAGTTCAGTTCGATGTGCCTTTCAAAAACATTCTTAGGAAGGTTATCTATTCCTAAATAATAATATCCTCTTGAATACGTATCGCATTTATTTGAAATTAAATCTATTTTTGCTTCATCATATTCTTGACCTTTTTTAGTTAAAAAAACGGTGTCTAAATTTTTGGATATTCCAGCGAGCCATATGTATTTTAATTTTATTGTTGAAAAATCCGTATTAATTTTTCTCAAACGAATAGTGTCCATATCCCAAATACGTCCTGCTGAGACACCTCCGCGTCCACTTTTAGTACTTAACACTCTTTTTTCATACCCATTCTTTATAATTTCTTCATAAATAAAAATTGGATTTTTCCCGAAGAAACTAACAAGTCCCTTATGTGTTATTTCTGATAATTCAAATCGTCCATTTTTATCCGTAAATGTTTCTCCAACCATACAACTATCTACAGGAACTCCTTGTTCATCAACTATTATCCCTGTTAATTTGGGTCTCTCAATTCTAGTTGTACAAGAAGAAATTAATGCAGAAATAATTAGTAATAAATTTATTTTTTTCATTTTCTTAAATCTTTACTTTTTGTCCTCGGATTATTATTTTAATGTACTTTAATTAAGGATTTATGTTGATTTTCTGCAAGGTAAACTATCAGGTAACCAACAAGTTTTAAAACAACCAAAATTTATAAAAACAATAAGTTCTTACCGAAGGTAAGCCCCGGTTCTATGGAGTTTTTTATAGAGGGTTTGCGTCAATTCCTTTTGATTTGAGTTCTTCAAAAATTTCTGAGTTTGTCTCAAATAAAGTCATTTTCTTTAAGTTAGGGAAGTGTTTAATGTCTTCAAAGGATTGAATGTTGAAGATATCATCTTCTTCGTCCCATTGTGGCGTAACATTCATATAAATTTCATTTCCTCCGTCTTGATAAATTTCGGTTACTTGCTCGGCTAGATTTTTATCAATTTCTAATGCTTTAAAATAGTCGACAACTTCAGCTATTGGTTCGTAACCACCATTTACTTCAATAAATCCTTCAATTTTTTTGATTTTCGCAAATTCATAAATATCAAATTTGGGTCTTAAAAGCTCCTTATTGTACATAAGCTCCTGGATAATTGCGAGCTTAAAGTTAAAGTCAGTAAATTCTATTGTTGAAGCTGATGATTTTTGAATATTTGCGTATTCATTAATTAAATCTTCTACTTCTGGTTGGTCAGCTGAAATTGAGCGAATTGATTTTGGTTCTTCTTTCGTTAATGTGACTTGAAGTTGTAAATTTCCTATTTTGTATTCTTTAAAAATATAATCGTTTTGAGTGATTTTAATAAAGTCTTTATATGCGGTTCCTTCGATTTTTAAAATGCCTGAAAAAGCTAGTTGTGGAAAAAATTGTGTTTGATTAATATTCATAAGTTGAATATCTATTTCAAATACATTTTGTCCGTCTTTAGTAAAGCCTCTGATGCCTTTGTCTTGCCAAATAAAAATTAGATTGGTTTCATTCTTCACTTGTTCTGGTTCTCCAAAAATGTCATTTAAAATTGAAGTTTTTACAGGCAGTTGAATTCCTTGCCCATTTATAATAATTCCGTTTTTAGTAAAGTCAATTTCGATAGACTTTTGATTGTCTATCTTATTTCCAAATAGTTTGTCCAATATTCCCATTTTTTATTTGTTTATGTCTTTGGTTAGTTATTCTTTAAAATTGCATATAATGTTTTTCGGCTTGGCGATGTGGCAGAAATTGAAGCACCAGTGTTCAGTTTTACACAAAAGTTAAAGAAAATTACTGCTGCTGAACTTTGCAAAAATGTTCAATCGAAGCACTTCAGTCTCTCTTTTGGCAAACCCTTGTTGTGCGATTGTGCTTTGTTTTTATTTATGTGGTATTGATATTTTTTCCTTTTTTGAACATTAATATAGTTAGCATAGTACCAATTCCTAAACCCATTATTAGGAATATTTCTAAGTTTACTTCTTCAAATCTAATTCTGGGAATTTCAGCTCCATCAGCAAATTCTGCTCTCTGCAACATATCATTTATTTGAGATGCTTTGAATTTTAAATACATTATTATACCAACCAAGACTATTAATCCAGAAGCAACTATTAATATAATTGAGGACGATTTTCTATATGTAGTACTCAGCCCACAAATCTTTTTTACAAGTAAATACAAAAAAGGAATTATTCCGAAAGAAATTATAAATAGTAAGCAAGGGAAAGTTTGATTAGGTAATTCCCAGCTTTTTTCGAAGGAAATTTTTTCTCCCAAAATATAAGTCATTGAAAAGCTCAAGAATAAATCTCTAACAAAAAATCCGATTGTACCTAATAAAAATGATAGACCGATTAGCATTCCATTTTGTTTCATAGAGTGGTTTTAATATCCTTTAATTTTATTCGCCATACCCCTGTTGGTGGCAGTTATGGTTAGTTCACTTTTTTCTATTTTTATAGATAATATTCAAACTTTCTTTTTATAATGGTTAGTTTCTTATCGTCTGGATTGACTATTATTCTCGTCGTCCAATTTGTATCTTTCTCGTATTGCTGATAAACTTTAAAGTCTTTATCGAATTTGTGTTTATAATAGTCTTGTTTTCTGCCATCTAGTCTATATAAAGTTTCTTTTATTATTTCTCCATTATCTTCATATTCGTAAACTGTTCGTTCATCTGGTGTCTTGTCTTCTTTATATTCTTGGCTTTCTATTTTTTTTCCAAATTTGTTGTAGGTGTAAACATTATCAAACCTAAATTCTTTATCATCATAATTTCCTATTCTTACCTGATTTTCGTCTTCGATATAACTATATTGCCAAGTCGAATTATCAGAATATTGTTTGACTAGATGCCCATATTTATCATATTCGAATTTCATATTTTTTTGTGCGCAACTTTGTAAGCATAATAAAATAGATAGAAATGAAAATATAGTAGTTGACTTCATATTACTTGATGGAAGGTTCGTCTGAAATTAAAAAAATGGTATCCAATTGTTACTAAATACGGTAAAGTAATCGAACAAGAAATCCAAAATGGAAAACCTGAAACGGGTAAGCTTAATGCTAATAAGACAATGGTTACGATTATTGGTAATAGAGTAAATGCTAAAAACGATTGGAAAATATTCTTTCTTGCTTTTCTTAGCATATTGAAAAAGACCGTTGATGATGAAAGGGTAAGACCTAACAGAATGCTTACACTTATTCCGTAAATCATACCTGTTGCATTAAAGTGTAAATTATTGTTGTCCGTTTGCTGTCCAATTAATAAAATAGTTAAAAGTAATAATGTGATTGCCAAACTTGTTCCAAAAGTTTTTAATAAAATTGTCAATAAATATTTTTTCATTGTCGGTCTGTTTACACGGGTCGGTAATAATTGCCGCCAACGTTTTCGAGCTTGACGAAGGTGGCGATTTTCACCACAAATGTTGATGCGGAGAACCAATGTTTGATTAACCACAAATGTGTCTGCAGAGCACTGAACCGCCACTTTTGCCAAACCCGTGTTATGCGGTCGCTTTTCTGTATTCAATTATTTGTTGTTTTAGTTCGTCTGATATATTTGTCCATTTTGTTTCGTCTGTCAAAATAAGTTTACAACCGCATTCAGTTTCTGTTACTCCTGTAATTTGTTTGAACCAATCAAAATAAGTCCATTCTCTTGGTTTTGGTGAATACAGAAAAAGTCCGTGGTTGTCCCAATGAATTTCTGTTGCTGTTCTGTAAATCAAAGTAAAGCGTTCTTTGTCTGGCTTAATAAAAAGTCGCTCTTTGTCGTCAATACCAATTTCTATAATCCTATCTATTGTCATTAAATTTATTTGAATTGGTCGTTATAAGCTTTTATGTGGTGAGGGAATTCGTCTTCAAAGAATGGATAAGAAACTCCTTCAATTGTAATTTCAAATTCGTCTCCATCCATTCCACTTATTTGATTTCCTAAACCTTCAATTTCAACTCCGTTTTCGTTTCTAACTTTTAGGTTATCAATTGTTCGAGTTGATATTAATTTGTCTTCGGGATAGTCGCTTGATAGTTCAATATTATTTTCTAAACAGTATTTTTTTATAAAGTCATAGTCACCAACGATATTAGTAAAGTGTATTCGTCCAAATACAATACCCATTGGTGCATCCGCCTTTTCAAGTTCTGTTGTTCCAATTATTTTGTCATCAAGAAATATGTCGTATCGTTTTGTTGTCATTGGTTTCGGGTTTCTTAAAGTGCCGCATAACGTTTCGGGGCTTTGCGATGGTGGGGCAATCGAAGCACAAATCTTCAATTTTGCACAAAAGTTGAACCGAAGAACAACTGTTGAACTTTGCAGTTTCGCCCCACTATCGCAAAACCCTTGTTAGCGGTAGTTTTTTATTTCATTCATTTTGGTTTTGTAGTTGACATAAAACGAAGCAAAATTATTTGTTAGGATTTCGTTCAGAAATTTTAGCTCGCTATTAAATTGTCTGAAAAGTTTAGGCTTATAATTTGGGTTCTCAACTATAAATCGATTTGCTTTTTTTAAAAATTCATTTTTTATGACAAGGTCAAAATTTGTAGCCGTAAAGTTTTTAAGTTGATAGAGACCTAAAAGAAATATCGGAATTTTTTTATTCAAATTGGCTTCTCGATACCAACCTGACGTTAACCATAGACATCTGCTGTATAATTGTTCCATTTGTTCAAAGGAGGTTTTGCAGAGTTCATAATCATCAGCTGTCAAACCGTATAAGTATTTTAGAAGTGCATTGTCAAATTTTGATGAAACTTCTCCGATTAATTCTGAATATTGTTTATGAGACTGATTTTTGAAATCTGATTTTCCCAAAATCGTTTTTAATAAATTTTCGGTTAACTGAATAACTGTATCATAAGTTGTATCAATGTTAAAGGGTAACGATTTTGGAAATGCTGCGTTTTTTAATTCTTTATCATTCGTTACCAAACTTTCAATTACAGTCCAGTTTGTATTTCCTGAAACATACACTCTGTTTAGCAATCTTAATCGGGAATAGGTAAATATGCCGTTTAATAAATGGCTATAATCATTTTGAGTTATGGATTGGTAGATTGAAAGATTTAGAATTGCCAAAATTTCTTTGTCGTTCAGGTTCATCAAAAACAATTCTTCTTTAGTAAGTTTATGATAATTTTTTTCCCAAGCATTTGAGTTTAATAAACTTTGATAGTCATTATTTTCTGATGCAATTGCAACTCGATGAAATAATTCGGTCAGCGACTGTTGTACGCTATCAAAATTTTGATGTATCGAACTACTAAAATCTTTTTCAATGGCTTTCAAAATATCACTTTTTTATTGGTCTGACGTTGGTTTGAGAAAATTACCGCTAACTCACGAATATACGAAACAACCACAGGTTGTACCTAATAAAATATCCCGCTCTACACATCCTAAAGACATATTTTGTCATTTTTGTATTGCGTTTTTTGAGTACACTCTTCTTAAAAGACTATTTAATAAACGCAACTAATTTCGAATTTTCTCTTATCCAAATGTCTTTGTTTGGGCAATCTATAAAAGCATCAATTTAATTAAGATGGCTCACTAGCCACCGTATCTGGCTGTACTTCTTCGGTTTCTTCACCCTCATCATCTCCTGCCTCGTCTTTACGTTTTATATCATCTTCAGTGTATTGGTAGTATTCATCAAAAGTTTTTGTTTGATGATTATAAATGAGCACATACTTCGAATTCTTGGTTTGTTTAATTATACCATCATTAGGTGCAGGTACCAATTCCATTTTATCCACATAAATTAACGCACCTTTCTTAAAACTTTTAATGGTTGGCAATTCGTTCGAGAGTTTTTTCCAATACAAAATGTTACCATTTTGAGGGATGATGAAAATAGCACTGCTCTCAAAATCTGAATTTTCTAGTACAAAAGCCATTTCCCGGTCGCCCTGCCCCGTAAAATCTCCGTAGGCAATTACGCGATAGGCCCGGTCTTTAATTTTGGTAAAGAAGTAAATATCATCTCCTTCCTTGCCATTTAAATAACCATTTCCTAAAAAAATCTTAACAATTCCTCTCTTAAATGGCGTAGGGATATCATCGTATTGCGGAATAGGAAATGTTGCATTTTTCCAATTGGCAAAGTCTTCAGGACTAGCCCAGCCATCAACATTTACGCTATCTGCTGGATAAGTATAAGTATCGGCAACGTTGAAATATTCTTGGCGGGCTTTATACTCGCCATAAAAATAGGCAAAGGTAGAGGCACCAATTAAAATTGTAACTATAACAATTGCCCAAATCACCTTTTTTTGGTTGTTGGGTATCGGTGGAGTTGGGCTTGGTGGTATAGAGTTTTGAACTTGCAGTTCTGAATTAGGTTCGAAGTTATTTGTTCCCATATTTAAGCTTTATATTCTGATAGTGTTAATAATTTTTGTTAAACAACTACCACTGCGGTAATTGATAATTTAACAAGCCATATTTTTTAATTAACCAACCCGAGCCCGCTGGTGCTCCGTTTAGCTTTTCGAAACCATTTGAGCCGCAAAAACACGGACCAACCGGCCCAAACATTCCATAATTGTATATAGCTTGGTAGCGGTAGTCTGAAAACACATAATAACGTTTGCCAACATTAATAATCAGCCTATCCGTAACATCAAACTGTTTAAATGGTAACGTTAGTGTTTGTGTCTCTCCATTATCTTTAGCGGTGTAATTAATTGTTGTATCTCTAATCAATAGTTTACCTTGCTGCAGGTAAAAATGAATTTTACTAAGCTCTTTTTTATTAAAACCATTTACAACAATTGGGAAATTACCTTTGCCCGTTTTAATCGTATCGCACACCTCTTTTTGGTATCGAATACCTTCCTGCGTTTTAGTATATCTACCCAACGCCATAAAAGCCCAAATAATGGCAAAAAATAATAAAATGGCTCCAGCAATACCGAGTGCTGCAACACCAATTGATTTTAAAATTTTCATTTTCTAATGCGTTCTAAAACTAATCGGCATGGCAAATTGCGATCTTACAGGGTGCCCTTTTAGCAGCGCAGGTTTCCATTTTGGCATTCTTTTAAATATTCTCATTACTTCTTCATCAAAGCCGTAACCCAACTTTTTCTCCAACTGTATATTGGTTACAGAGCCATCTTTTTCAACCACAAATTTTACCCTAGCTGTGGCTTCAACTTCGTTTTCCTGAGCTTCTTCTGGATACCGCAAATTTTTGGCTATAAATTCCCTGACTTTGTTTATCCCGCCTGGAAACTCGGCCATTACATCTACCTTTTCTGGATGACCTGAATTATCGTATGCAAGTACTGGACCGAAAGGAGCAGGTAATTGCGGTGCAACAAAGTTTGATATACCGGTTTTAAGCGAAAGTAGCCCCTTTTCATTTTGTGTATATAACCTAAGTATGGTGGGTTTGCTTTTCTCTTTTAGATAGAAAAATATTTGATGGTCCTTTGTTTCATAACTGCCGCTTTTTACGGTATCGCCGCTGGTTCTGTTTACCACATGTTTAATTTCTTTGGCAATTCGTTGGGTTTTGCCCATTCGGTACAAATTGTAAAAAACCGTATCGTTTTTAGATTTTGCGTTACCTTTTGTAAGCAACATAAAGTAGTTAGTTTTACCTAACGAAAAGCTAAAATCAGGCGTGCTATTTTGAGCAGAAACAATGGTTGAGAACCCCAAAATTAGGAGCGTGATTAATTTAAATTGATTGTTCATTTTTATTATTATTTTTTTAAAAATGTGCGTTCAGTATTTCATTTGTAATTTCAGTCCTGCCATTTGCTTTATCCCGATGAAAAATCGGGATGCTCGCTACTGTCAGGTTTAATTAATGTAGGTTCGGTTCATTTGGGTAAGCAACCCAGCATAGCGCTTACTTCTTTACAAATTCCGATGCTTCAACTTTTTCGAAATCCTTTTTATCCTCGTTCCATAAATAGGCTTTATAGTAAACCTTTTTATCCTCAATGTTCTGCTTACAAACACCTGCAATAAAAATCCTACTCATCCAATTGTACAAGGCTCTATCTTCGGCAAAAAGGCAAGAATTCTCTTCGCCCAAAGGCAAATCATAAATTTTACCATCTCTTACATCAACCATAAAACCCATTAAACAACTTGCACCACAGCCAAAAACCGATGTAATGTAATGCCCTGCAAAATTTACATCGTTGGTTTTGTAGGCCTCAGTAATTCGTGTTTTAAAATCTTTAGCTTCGGGGTAACTGCTCCAATCTATTGGTGCATTTTCAATCCTTTTTTGAGGGCCAACTTCATACTTTTCAAAATCAATACTATCGGCATAATTTAGCTCTGTATCAGTTGCTTTTTCTTCTTGCGTTGTTGAAACTGCATCAATTGAATAAGCATTTGCTTTTACGATTTTGGTGGTATCTGTTTCGCTAGTTTTCACAGCTTTATTATCAGTTTTAGTAACATTGTTGCAGGCAAAAGCCAGCGAAATAAAACCTGCAAAACGTGAAATGTTTAAATTTCTCATCTTTATAAAATCGTTAAACCTAACTCGGAGAAATATGCTTTTGGCAAATAAATCTCTCCTGTTTTTGGGTTGTAATTAAATTCACTTAGCTCTTCTCCATCAATGCTTATAGTTATCAAATTTTTCTTTTCAAAAAGTCTTACTTCCATTTTTGAGTTGGCCTCAAAAATGCGTTTGCTTATTTCTTTCAAGGCAAATATGGTATTGCCATTTTCTAATTTTTTAATGTAGAAATAGGATACGAATGGTTTTTTTTCTACCAAATCTTCGCTAGCTTTTTTAGAAATCCTACCATCCATTGGCGGTGCGCTAAAAGTTGGTCCATAACCATTTTCTGGGGTGTCGTTAAGATTAACTTTCAACGTTTTTCTACAAAACGCTACTAGCATTTCTGTATCTGCCTTTTGTAAAACAAATGCTTTAACCAAAACCATTTTGTCATTATATAATTTGTGGTTATTGCCTTGGCTCAAGACTATATAATCGAAGTTTGGATTAACATTTATTTGTTTAAGCGTAACTGTTACAACTGTAGCAATTCCTTCCTCTTTCGCTTCATCAGGTCTTTTATAAAGTGGCAAGTATTTATCAAAACCCTTATCAACAATAGTTTTAAGGCTTTCATCGTTTGCAAGTACTGCATAGTGCTTTTTCAGCTCTCTAACGTGCGGTGGTAAAAGCTTTCCGTTTTTATCTTTACTGCCTGGTGAATAAGGCTCTTGTGCATAATAGCTAGCAATAATGTAGTTTCCCACGTTATAAAACTCATCGTAATCTCTGCTAAATGGAATGGTTTTATCTGTTTCTTCGCTCAGCAAAAATTTCCTATCCTTAACTCTTATTACAGAATAAGGCACATTTTTAATCTCAACCCAATTGTTATAAACACTTTCATAGAGATCTTTTTTGCCTGTTTTTGCATTAAAAATAATGTCGCGTTTTTCGCTGAAATCTTGTAGGTAAATCTGGTTTTTAGCTGGTATGATAACTCGGTATTTATAAATTGGTTTAATCACTTCGCTGCCCAAAGTATCGGTAATGCCGTGTTTGCCATTAATGCTAAACGCATAGTATTTCTGCTGTGAAAACGTAAAATTTGCTATCGCGAAAAGTAAAATTGTAAAAATTGTTTTTTTCATATTTAGTTGATGTTTTTTTGAAATTAATAGCCGCTTACCAATAAATTTCTTGATGCTTTTACACCACATTTTTGATATTTGGTGTAAGCTAAGGCTGTCTTAGTACGTAATTGTTCTGCAGTGCCTCCAGCAACATAACTGCTCAAGGCATCATGTGAAATATAAGCTTCTGGAGCCATAAGTCCTGTTGTCCAAACCAATGGATTTGCTTTTGCCAGCGCTAAATGTGGAGCAAAATATTTCTTACTAATGCAGGCTAAAATTATCGCATCACGTTTTTTACCATCGGCATTGCTAAAATTTTCATTTAGTTGAAAATCCATTAAACCATCGTGGCCAACATAGGCAACCATTTTTGCATTGCCGTTAATACCAATTGTGGTGTTGTTAATTTTGATGATATCTTTTAATTGTCCGGCTGCACTGTATAAAAAATCGGCAGTTGTTTTTTTAATGTATTGGCCATCGTAAGCATCAGCTACGAGGTAATAATTTTTACTGATGTGCTTAAAAACCAAACGCTCCATTCGTATCTTATCCAGCTTCTTCGTTGCTATAAGCTTCCATTCCTTGCTCTTTTTGAAATAAGTTTTTACGCCGTAAGCACAACCCCAATACAGGTTATTTGCTGGATCTTGTCCGTTGCCAATGGCTTTTGGAACAGGTACAATTCCTTGGTATTTATTATCACAAAGTGCTACAAAAACATGAATGGTTTTGATGTTTTCATCAAATTTTGAAATATTTTTTAATTGGATTTGAGCTGTTTTTAAAGGTTTTGGCTTTGCATCACAACTGGTAGCAAAGGCAATAATGATTATACAAAAGTTGAATAGTTTCATATGCGTTAATGGTTTTGATATCTCTCAAGAAATTGCTTGATTTTGAGTTAAAATGAGTTTATTTTTAATATCTTTTATCCAGCTAATTCAAGCTTTTTAAAAATGATATTCTTCCCATCAATTACATCAAAAATATAGATCACATTGTGTTCGCCCTCGCTTACCTTTTCACCGTTTTCATCTAGGCTATTATTGTCATAACTCATATTTAGCTGCAATACATTTTGTTCTTTATTGTAATCTGCTATCATTTCATAAGTCTGTTCATCGGCAATAAACTGAGGTGTTTCTGAGTGATGTTTGCTGTACAATTGCGATGTTTTTATTTTCATAATGGTTTTTACAAAATCAGCATTGAAAATAATATCAAAGTATTTATTAAAATCCTCTGCATAAAACAATTCAGGCTTAACGTATTTCGATTTTCTGGCAGCTATCTCTACGTCATTGAACGACATTTGCGACCAAATACTTGATTTATCGCCATCATACGGGAAAATAAAGTAGGTTTTAAGTTTTGCTATGTCTTTTGTATAGAGAGCCTGCCTAAAGTTCTTTAAATCATCAACCCAAGTATTAACTTCGATATAGTTATTAACCAATTGGGTATTTGAAGTATCTTTTGCATTGTCTAAAATTTGTGTTTCAATACTATCATTTGGCTCTTCTACTGTTTTATTTTCCCGATTTTTGCAAGCCAAAACGGACAACATAATCATTGCGATAAAACTAATTCTTCTCATAATTGTCAAGGTTTAAACCATTCATTTTAAATACCAAAGCTTGGTTATCTATTGTTATTTCCGCCATATCTCCGTTAGTTCTGGTTACTAACACATATTTTTTTGTTTTTGATGAAAAGAACTGCTGCTTTTGCACCAACCTTTATATCTTGGTTTGGCTCATAACTTAATTTTTTAAGTGCAGTTTTAAAATTGTAAAGCTGTTTATGGTTAAGAAGAAATGAGCCGTAATTATTGCTCACCTCTGCTTTGTCTATTGCAGTTATATTAATAAAATCTGCTATAGCTTTTCTTGGCTAACTTTGTATGATGCCTTATCTTTAGTCGATAAAGTTGTGTCGCAAGCAGAAATAAGCAGCACAATTGTTAGCGTTATAAAATTTAGATAGGCATCTTTCATTTCTACTGACAATTAATTCTTTAATGATTGTCTATACTCTCCCTCCGAAACCTTTTCCCCATTTAAATAGTAGCTGGTAAATAGAACAGCGCCATCAGGTTTGTACATCCGCGAAATCCCGTGGCGTCTCCCATTCAAAAATTCGGCATCCATAGTTTTTTTGCCTAATGAATAAGTTGTTGATAAACCATTTTGCAAATCATTTTGGTAATTCGTTTCCGTCATGATTTGGCCATCATTATACACCCTATAGATGCCATTTCTTTTGTCATTTTTGTAACTAATTTCTAAACTTACTTTACCATTCGAATCGTAATTTTTCGATGTTCCATCTCGTAAATCATTTAGGTAATACGTTTCTGAGATAATTTTCCCATCCGAATAGCTTGCCGATAGTCCATTTCTTTTATCAGCCAAATACCCGGTTTTATTGGTGAGTTTGCCATTGTTATACATTTCGCTTATTCCGTTTTTCTTCCCGTTTTTATATTCCTGTCTAAGCCAAACTTTACCTTGGTTGTCATAATTCTCCTTTAAACCATTGCGAACACCATTTTTGTAATTAAGCTTACATTCCATTCTTCCGCCTTGCGAATACCAAAATGCTTCGCCAGTAATAAAGCCATTTTTTATGTTGTAAAGTGCAAAGCCGCCTTCATCAAAAGGTATTTTATACTGACCTTGTAAGGGTTTGTTATTCAGGCTTAGCACCAATTCGCTGCTATCAGTATTGTATTTTTTTTGGAGATGTTTCCACTGGATTTCTTCAGGCATTTGCGCTAATAGACTCGGGCTTGTGAATAACAATAAAGCTAATGCTAGTGTTAAAATGATTTTCATATAATAATTTTAATAATTAAATCTACCCTGCCCATCCATCTCTGTCCAAACTTCTGTAATTTATAGACTCTGCCAGATGCTCCAATTCTACATTTTCGCTCCCATCTAAATCGGCAATGGTTCGGGCTACTTTTAAGATGCGGTCGTAAGCACGGGCTGATAAACCTAAACGCTCCATTGCAGATTTTAATAACGTTGTTCCGGCATCACTAATCTGGCAAACCTTGCGAACCATTTTTGTACTCATCTGGGCATTGTAATGCAAATCGTCTTTATCTGCAAAGCGATGATCTTGAATTTCTCTTGCCTTAATTACTCTAGCTCTAATGAGCTCACTTTTTTCCGCTTCGCGGGATGATGCAAGCTCCGTGAAATTGACGGGAGTAACCTCCACATGCAAATCAATCCTATCTAATAATGGTCCTGAAATTTTGCTTAGGTATTTTTGAACCACACCTGGTGCACAAACACATTCCTTTTCGGGGTGGTTATAGAAACCACAAGGGCAGGGATTCATCGACGCGACTAACATGAAACTTGCAGGGTATTCAACAGAAAATCTCGCTCTTGAAATAGCAACCTTTCTATCTTCCAACGGTTGCCGCATTACTTCTAAAACGGTTCTTTTAAACTCTGGTAATTCATCTAGAAACAGAACGCCGTTGTGTGCCAAAGAGATTTCCCCCGGCTGCGGGTTCATTCCTCCTCCAACCAAGGCAACATCAGAAATGGTATGATGCGGCGAACGATATGGCCTAACCGTCATTAATGCATCTGCTGCCGAAAGTTTGCCTGCAACAGAGTGAATTTTTGTTGTTTCTAATGCCTCATATAAATTTAAAGGAGGTAAAATGGTTGGTAAGCGTTTAGCTAACATGGTTTTTCCCGCTCCCGGCGGACCAATAAGAATTACGTTATGACCGCCTGCGGCGGCAATTTCCAAAGCTCGTTTGATGTTTTCCTGTCCTTTAACATCAGCAAAATCGTGCTCGTAATTGCCAATATTTTTAAGAACTTCTTCTTTGGTGTTAATTTTTATTTGTTCTAACGGCTCACTTTTATTGAAAAAGGCAATAACCTGCTCCAAAGTTTCTACGCCATAAGAAATTAGTCCATCTACAATGGCTGCCTCGCGAACGTTTTGTTTTGGCAGAATAAAGCCTTTAAAACCATCTTCCTGCGCTTGTATGGCAATAGGCAAAGCTCCTTTTATGGGTTGGATACTTCCATCTAAAGATAGTTCGCCCATAATAAAATAGTTTTCTAATTCATCCGCCGGAATTTGACCTGATGCAGCAAGTATGCCAATTGCGATAGGTAAATCGTAGGCAGAACCCTCTTTTCTAATATCTGCCGGAGCTAGATTAACTACAATTTTTTGCCGAGGCATACGGAAACCAGAAACATGTATCGCACTTTCTACCCGCTGCAAGCTTTCTTTAACTGCATTATCGGGCAGGCCAACCATAAAATATTTGTTGCCTGCGCTTATGCTTATTTCGATAGTTATTGTTAAAGCATTTACTCCGTAAACGGCACTCCCATAAGTTTTTACAAGCATTAAAAAATTCCTTGAAAATGTTGGGATGTTATATTATTCGGGGATGAATAATTGATTGTTGTGGCTAATATAAGAATTGTTTAGATAATATAAATTCTAATTATTTATTCAAACTCTAATCTTTTCGGTTAGTTGAAACCAACGGCAATGAAATGTATGGTGCGAAGAAAACATTGATATAATAAGAGCTTGTCATGAAATTTTCCAAACCTATAAGGTTTTTAAAACCTTATAGGTTTAATCTCTAATTATTGCCCTAATCTTTTCCGTTGGTTGAAACCAACTGCAATGAAGTAGACGATGCCAACAGAAAAACTAATTCCACAAAAAATCCCAACCATTTCTGATTAGGATTCGAATATCTACTATATGCTACCTTCGCTAAGTCTTAAAGTCTAAACTACCTTCCTTGAGGCATTTTCGGCATATTTTTCATCATTGCTGCAGCTGCGGCAGGGTTAGAAAATTGTTTCATCATCTTACGCATATCCTCAAACTGTTTTATAAGCTTGGTAACCTCTTCAATTTTACGACCAGAGCCTTTTGCAATCCTTAAGCGGCGACTTTGTTGAATGCTATCAGGGTTTTCTTTTTCAAAAGGCGTCATCGATTGAATAATCGATTCGATAGATTTAAATGCATCATCTTCAATTTCAACATTCTTCATCATTTTACCTACACCTGGTATCATGCCCATCAAATCTTTCATGTTACCCATCTTCTTAATTTGCTGAATCTGGTTATAGAAATCGTTAAAATCGAATTTATTCTTGCGGATTTTCTTTTGTAATTCTGCAGCCTCTTTCTCGTCAAACTGCATTTGAGCACGTTCAACAAGCGAAACTACATCACCCATACCCAAAATACGCGATGCCATACGGTCTGGATAGAAAACATCCAGTGCCTCCATCTTCTCGCCAGTACCAATAAATTTAATTGGCTTGTTTACAACCGATTTGATAGAAAGCGCAGCACCACCGCGGGTATCGCCATCCAATTTGGTTAAAACAACACCGGTAAAGTCTAACCTGTCATTAAATACTTTTGCTGTATTTACTGCATCTTGCCCGGTCATCGAATCCACAACGAATAAAATTTCGTGCGGCTGTGTTTTCGCTTTAACTTCCGATATTTCGTTCATTAAAGATTCGTCAATCGCTAAACGACCGGCGGTATCGATAATAATTACATTGTTTCCTTGCTGTTTACCATGCGCAATACCTTCTAAAGCAATTGCAACAGGGTCTTTAGAATCGCGGTTAGCATAAACAGAAACCCCAACCGAAGTTCCTAAAACCTCTAACTGGTCAACCGCCGCAGGCCGATACATATCACCAGCAACCAACAAAGGTTTTTTGCCTTTACCTTTTAAATGTAAAGCCAATTTACCAGCGAAAGTGGTTTTACCCGCTCCGTTTAAACCAGCAATTAATATAATGGTTGGATTTGCCTTTGTCTCTAACTCCGTAACTTCGCCACCCATTAAAGCGGCAAGTTCATCGTTCATTATTTTGGTAAGCAATTGCCCCGGCGAAACCGCTGTTAATACGTTTTGCCCCAATGCTTTTTGCCTTACATCATCTGTAAATGCTTTGGCGGTTTTATAGTTAACATCGGCATCCAATAGTGCTTTACGGATTTCTTTCATGGTTTCTGCCACGTTAATTTCCGTAATACTACCTTGCCCTTTTAATACCTTAAATGCTCTGTCTAGCTTGTCCTGTAAATTATCAAACATCTTTTTATAAGCTATTGGCTAAATGCAATAAAGCAAAAGCCACTTGTTTTTTATTGAAACGCAAATGTATCAAATTTTGGTTGTAAATCTTTGCAACTCAAAGGCAAAAATGTTAATTGAACGAATGCGAAGGATTAATTTTTGGAAATAAACGGTCATTTGTATTTGGCAGACTGCTGTCGGGTTTAAGAACATTGGCTTGTTGCAAACCGTGAAAAATTATTACTGCTTTAGCCACCTAGCCCTGGGTGTAGCGGTACCCTGCAGCGAGGAGGTACGACGATGCAAAGTGTACAAGTGGAACACAGGGAGAAATTAATTGATATGCAAAAGCATTGCGCCCCAAAAAATAAAGGATTTTATAAAATTAATTTTGATTTAAAGGTCTAATTTTTGGAAATTAAAGCTACTGCTTATGGAGGTCAGCAGTCCCGCCATTCCGCTTTATACCGATGAAAAATCGGTATGCACGCTGCTGTCGGGTTTAAGAACATTGGCTTGTTTCAAACCGAAAAAAATTATTACTGCTTTAGCCACCTAGCCTTGGGTGTAGCGGTACCCTGCAGCGAGGAGGTACGACGATGCAAAGTGTACAAGCGGAACACAGGAAGAAATTAATTGATATGCAGAAGCATTGCGCTCCAAAAAATAAGGGATTTTATAAAATGAATTTTGATTTAAAGGTCTAATTTTTGGAAATTAAAGCTACTGCTAATGGAGGTCAGCAGTCCCGCCATTCGCTTTATACCGATAAAACATTGGTATGCCCGCTACTGTCGGGTTTAATAACTATGGTTTGTTGCAAACCGTTAAAAATAGGTGCAATTAAAATCGAATTAATTCAAAGTTTTCAAGGGATTTTGTTCAAAAACATTCGAAACTTCAAAATCAATTTCCGCTTTCGTGCAACATTTCTTTATGACGGTAGTCTTATGTGAACTAAACCAAACCTATGAAATTCTTTTTAACGCTCTTTCTGTTTCTAGCTTACACACTTTCTTATGCTCAAGACCCTGCAAAACAGAAACAATTAGCTGCTGTAAGAACTGTTGAAGTGCCAAAAATTGATGGCGTTTTAAATGATGCTTGTTGGGTAAACGTACCAATAGCAACAGATTTTTTTGAAATACGCCCGGTACCTGGAAGAGTTGAAACAAAAGAAAGGCGGACAGAGATGAAACTGATGTATGACGATGTTGCCCTTTACGTTTATGCCCGAATGTACGATGATAAAGATAGCGTTTCGCATGAATTGGTTTCTCGGGATAATATTGGTAATGCAGATTTTATATCCATTATTGTTGACCCGTTTTACGATAAAATGAATGGTAACGGTTTTTTTGTAACAGCAGCCGGCGTGCAGTTTGATGCGAAATATTCGCAAGTTGGAGATGAAGACCCAAATTGGAATGCCGTATGGGAAAGCGCAGTAAAAATAGATGATTTGGGTTGGACGTGCGAAATGAAAATTCCTTATTCGGCATTACGCTTTTCGAGCAAAGATGTTCAAAATTGGGGCTTAAATTTTAGCAGAAGGATTCAAAGAACCAACATACAAACTTTCTGGAATTTTGTAGATCCGAAAGTAAATGGTTTTATTAATCAGGAGGGATTATTTACTGGAATTAAAGATATTAAGCCGCCTTTGCGACTTTCATTTTCGCCTTACATTTCTGCTTATGCGAATCATTATCCGGCAAATATTCCGGGTGTAAAAAATACTACAGCTAGGTTTAATGGCGGTATGGATGTTAAATATGGCATTAATAACAGCTTTACTTTGGATATGACTTTGGTGCCAGATTTTGGTCAGGTACAATCTGATAACCGGATTTTAAACCTCACACCTTTCGAAGTAAAATTTAATGAAAACCGGCAGTTTTTTACCGAAGGAACCGAACTTTTTAACAAGGGTGATTTATTTTATTCTAAGCGTATTGGCTCTATTCCATCATATTACAATTACTCGGGTGTAAATAACGATGATAAAATTATTAAAGACCAAACTGAAGCAAAAGTATTAAATGCCACTAAAATTTCGGGGCGTACCGCCAAGGGTTTAGGTATTGGTATTTTTAATGCAATTACAAATAGTATGCAAACTGAAGTTGAAGATGCGAATGGAAACCTTCGGAATGTAGAAACACAACCACTTACAAATTATAACATCTTAGTTTTCGACCAATCGTTAAAAAACAACAGTTCGGCAACGTTTATTAATACAAATGTTTTGCGGCAGGGCAGTGCTTATGATGCAAATGTTAGTGCTTTGCTGTTCAATTTGAATAATAAAGACAATAAGTATTTTATTAATGGCGGAGCTAAAATGAGTTATTTACGCGGCGAAGAAATAAGCACAGGTTATAGTTACACCCTGCGTTTTGGAAAGCAAAGCGGCAACTTTACCTGGAGTTATAATCAGGTATTTGCTGATGATAAATTTGACCCATCGGATATGGGCTTTTTTACCAATAATAACTTTTTAGACCAACGTATTGGTTTAGGCTACAATGTTTTTAAACCTAGCAAGTGGTATAACGAATGGCAGAACTGGTTTAACATGTCGTATTCAAGGCGGGTTACACCTGGCGATTATCAAAGCTATGGCATAGAAACAGGTTCTTATGTGAGGTTTAAAAATTTATGGTCGGCAGAAATAAATGCCAATTACGATGCGAAGCGAAACGACTTTTATGAAGCGAGAAACGGACAAATTTATAAGGTGCCAGAAAGTTATAGCATTGGATTATACATAAACCCAAATAGGGCAAAGGCTTATAATTTTGGTGGTAATATCCGCTTTCAGGAACAGCAACTTTTTAAGGGTAAATCGTACAATTTTTACCTTTTCCAAAATTTAAGAGTGAATGATAAAATCGCATTTGGATTGGATTTAAACTTCAATCCGAACTATGATTTTGTAAACTGGGTCACTTCGCAAGGTACTCAAGCTATTTTTTCAAAATATGATAGACGAACGGTTGAAAATTCATTTGATGCAAAATATACCTTTACAAATTTAATGGGTTTTACTGTTGTACTTAGACATTATTGGAGCGATAGAAGAAATAAAGATTTCTTTCTCTTAAAACCTGATGGTAACTTAACCAATTACCAAGGGACAACCTTAACGGGTACAGACCGTAACTATAATGTATTTAACATCGATTTGATTTACACTTGGCAATTTGCTCCTGGAAGTACGCTTTCACTTTCTTACAAAGATGCTGCAGAAACTTACGATACATATTACACTCAACGTTACAATAAAAACCTCAGCGGGATTTTATCCTCTCCTCAAAATAATAGCTTATCGGTTAAAGTATTATACTATGTAGATTATTTGGATTTGAAAAGCAAACACAAAAAGATTTGAAAGTGAGGTAAAATACGAGAAAAGATTCCTCGGCTTTGCTCGAAAAAACACAACTTTTTTCAGTGCTTTCCGTGGCGACACCTTTCTAATCTCACCCTTTGAATAGTTTTGGTTTATTGATAATTAACTGCATACCTATCGTTAAAGAGAGGGAAACGAAATTTAGTGTTTTGAACCCATATATTTATTTTCTGTTAAATCCCTCTCTTGAAGGAGATGGACCGCACAACTGTTGCCACAGTTAAACCGTTGCTAGGGTGAGGTAAACAAAAAAACTTCTACGCCTTTAAGCGAAACATTCCTCAGAAAATCTTTTGATTTTACTACCTCGGGAACACAAACGCAAAGCCCAGCGCTAGTGTTTGGCTGGCTTGTACTTTTGGATTGGTATCTTTATCGAACAGTACAACACCTGTTAAGCTGGTATTCATAAAGCGGTTAATTTTAGCTGTTAAGGCTACATCCAGTCTATGATCTATTTGTAGCCAACCGATATTTTCGTAAGGAATAAACATGGCATAACGTGCTTTTAAATTAGTATTTGTAAAAATATCTTTATCAAATGCCCCTACAATCTGGAAAGCGAGTTCATTTCTAAAAACTTTGCCTGTATCTACCCCGAAATTTTTTGGATTGGTTTTATACAAATTTCTATCCAGAACAAAGGTTTGTCTTGCCGTTCCAGTACCAATTCTTGTAGAGAAATACTTGTTTGGTTTATATTCAAAACCTATTGATTCGGTTAAATAACCCGGACCCATAAATCTTGAAATCAGTGTAGCGGTTTCAGAACCGTTAACTGTAGTGTATGAATAACCATTATCAAACTGCGACTCGAAGTTTAACGACCCGAAAAAATACCAGTTTTTTGATAATTGAAAAGACGCCTTGTTATCCCAAAATATACGGTCGTTGGTTTTCTTTTGTAGTTGACCACGGTTTTTTACTTTTCCATATTGTAGAATTAGCTCGGTTACATAACTATAGCTGTTTTTATTGTATTCGGCTTTGTAGTTTAGCAAGCCGCCAACAGCCAAAGAGTTTACGCCACCACCTTGCCAATTATCGCTAAATTGGGCCTGATTGATGTTGATTGCAATAGCAGTTTTTGTTTTCCAATAATTAACTTTTGCATTTACAACAGCTGGGCGAAGCTTTACCGGTTCGAAAGAAAGGGGCAATGTTCTGCTTGGCAACGGACTGCGCTTGAGCTTAATATTTAAATCTTTCGTATTGATTGGAATTGTATCAATCTCCTGAGCATATAATTTTGCAGAACTTAGGCTTAAAATAATAATCAGGCAGGCTAAAAAATTCTTCATTGGTTACAAATAAAAAGAAAATTAATTAGAGATTAAAAGTTTAACCTAATGATTTTACATTAACAGATAAATTTTTTTCATTTCTGTTGATAAAAGTTATTACAGTGTGCAACTTAAATTGTCCACTTAAAATAGCTTAACCAACTGAACCAACTACCATTTTTAAGGTAACTCAAATCATGTTCATTATCGTAAGCCTCTTGTTCAAAAATAATTTTTCGGTAAGCTAAATAGTGGTTTTTATATTTGATGAGGTTAAAGAAATAATTAAAAAGATACAGGATGTAGAATGGCAGTATCAATAATTCTAATTGTTGCCGAAGGTGGATTTTTTCGTGATTAATGATTTGAGTATCACCCTTGTAGGCTTGCTTTTTTAACAGAATAAAAGGAAAAATTGCCATCCCGGCAGCGGGTAACTTTCTTACAATTAAAATTGGTGCTTTCACAGTTTATCAATACTAAGCTGAGGCAATGTGGGCAATCTTAAAGCCTGTGGATTTAATCTGTAACTTTTGTACGCGTTCTTGATGAAAAGATTAAACGCATAATCAGTCGCATCTAATACAAACTGATAAGTTGGGCGATATTGTTGCATAAAATCTTTTAACTCCGGCTCTTTTATTCCCAAAACCTGCTGTACCAACCCAGGTGTAAAGCGATAGTCAATCATATCTTCACGATAATCTTTTTCAAGTATTTTTTGCAAGTGGCGGGCATTTTTCCCTTGCCTGCTTAAAAGATTGTAAATGGCATCGATACCTAAACCCACACCGCCGTTGCCAATACTTAATAAGTTTTTGCTGCTTCCTCTAAGGGTTGCATAACGATATTCCTTAATGGTTTTTTCGTATTGCTCTTGTGGTGATAATTTTTTCTGTTGAATTAAAACATCCCTTAAACGGATACCTAAAGATTTTAATTGAAAATATGCTGCCGGCTGACCTTTAAAAACTACCGTATCAACCCCATAACCAGCAAGTGCAGCCACTAAAGTATCACCTGGAATAGCAAATGTACTAAACTCACCTTTGGTGGTATTATAAAGCCCATCGCCACTTCGGGTATTGTAAATGTAAACTTTAGCTAAGCGTTGCTTGGTTTCTTTATCTATTACCACGCCTTGCACAGGTTTTGTTTGTGCATACAGCATGGCCGAAAGACTCAAGAATGTAAAAAAAACTATTAAAAATTTCATTGGATAACAAAGCTACAATTTAACAGGCAGCAACAGGTTCGATTAACATTATTTAACCTTCAATACCTGGCCAAGTTTAATTGCATCGGTAGTCATGTTGTTTAAAGTTTTTAAATCGTCTATACTAATATTAAAACGTTTTGCGATATTATAAAGTGTATCGCCTTTTATTACGGTATAAGTTCCATCTGCTAATATAGGTTTAGCGCCTGGTGGAGGGGTATCTACCGGTGTAAACTTTACTTTTTCTTGTGGGATATTTTGATTGATTTCTGTAAAAACCTTGTCTTCTCGGGCAATTTTCTGCTTCTCCGTTTCCGATTGATCGTATTGGTACAACTGATATTTTTCTATTGTATTAATTAATAAATCGGGATATTTTGGATTGGTTGCATAGCCAGCTTGTTTTAAGCCTAAAGCCCAGCTTTTGTAATCATTTTTATCCAATTCAAAAAGCGCACTATATCGCTTGCGTTTTAAAAATGCTGAATGATCTTTAAATGATTCTCTTGCATCTTTATACACCCTAAAACAATCGTTTTTCTGATCATCATCTCTAAAATAATTTTTTCCTTTCCAGTCTGATGTGCATTTAATTCCGAAGTGATTATTTGCATATTTAGCTAAATCGCTATTTCCACTCCCCGATTCTAAAATGCCCTGAGCTAAGGTTATACTAGCCGGAATACCGTATGCGTTCATTTCTTCTACAGCAACTCCCTTAAATTCATCAATATAGCTAAGGGTATTATAGCTCTTGTAAGTATTGTTGTTGGCTTTATTAGATGCTTTTTCTATCTGTTTATTGTTTTTGACGTATTTACGTGTACTGCAAGAACTTGCTAGCAGAACAAATAAAGCAAAATAGATGTATGGTATTTTCATATTTTTGGAATAAGGCATAGTTGGCGAATTTACAACTTGATTTTTTGTCCTGGTTTTAAATTAGCTTTTTTCAGTCCGTTTTTTTGCATTAGCGTTTTTACCGTTGTACCTTTTTTGTCGGCAATGATGCTTAAATTATCTCCTGGCTTAACCGTGTAAGTATTTGTAGTTTTTCGTTTTACGGTCTTTTTACGGTAAGTTTTTGTTATATAAACAGGCTCTACATAATCTTCAGGGCGTTCGTCGAATTGATATAACTCATATTTTTTAATTAATGCAATAACCTGGCTTGCCCATGTTCTGCTGTGTGCATATCCGCATCGTTGAATTCCTCTTGCCCAGCCTTTATAATCATATTGGTCATATTTTGTAAACAGGTTATTAAAGGGCGAACGAGTTTCCATAATTTCTACAAAATGGCTGTAAGATTCATCAGCACTTTCATAATCGCGGTATGCGGAGCGGATATCATCGTTGTTATTTGGACCTTTTACGCCGAAATGATTATTTAAATGTTGTGCAATTTTACTATTTCCAGAAGCAGATTCGTGAATGGCAACTGCCAAAGTTAAACTTGCAGGAATTTTATGATCTCGCATCAAGCTTTGTGCAAACGGAACGTGTGTTACAATATAATCTTCTGTGCTTTGTGTTTTTGCAACGATAACCGTAAACAAGAAAAAACAAATGGTTAATATTTTTTTCATTTCATTAACATTATCATCATGATTGGTCTTTATGCGATTAAAAATTTGGTTAGTTAAAATCTCCCTTCTGTCTATTTAATTGGCAGAAACAAATTTATTTTTTTCTAATAATAAATAAACCATCTCTAACTGGAAGAATTAATTGCTCAACCCGCTCATCTGCAGCTATTTTATCATTAAAATTAGTAATATTTTGTGTGTCTTTATCTTGTTTATCTTGTAGTACTTTTCCACTCCATAATACATTATCAACTATAATTATTCCCCCTTGGCGCACCCGTTCAAAAATCAAATCATAATAAGTGCCATTGTTTTTCTTATCTGCATCAATAAAAACGATATCAAAAACCTCGTTTAACGTATCTATAGTTTTTGTAGCATCGCCCAAAATGTATTTAATTTTATCTTGATAAGCAGAGCGCTCGAAATTAGCACGAACCATGTCTTCTAATTCTGCATTGATATCTAAAGTGTAAATGATGCCATCATTTGTTAAACCTTCTGCCAAACAAAGTGTTGCATAACCGGTAAATGTGCCAATCTCTAAAATTCTTTTAGGGGCAATCATTTTACTAAGCATGCTTAAAACCCTGCCTTGATAATGGCCAGATAGCATTCTTGGCATTAAGACTTTAAGATTGGTTTCGCGGTCGATTTTTTGAAGCAACTCGCTTTCAGGTTCGCAATAGCTAATTAGCAGATTTTGTAAATCGTCGTTTATCAGGCTCATTTTATTTGGTTATAAACGGTTGGTTTCCATAAAATATTGTAAAATTATGGTTGCCGCTATGGTATCTACTCTGGCTTTATTCTGTCTGTCTGATTTTTTTAATCCGCTTTGCATAATGGTTTGCTGGGCCATTTTTGATGTAAAACGTTCATCAACCCAATGCTGAGGAATGTCTGGAAATGCTTTTTTTAACAAAGTAGAAAATCCTTTTGCATGCTGTTTTGAGTCAGAATCGGAACCATCCATTTGCTTTGGGTCGCCGATAACAAAGGCTTCAACTTGTTCTGTGAGCAAATATTTTTGTATAAATTCTATAGCATGATTTGGGTGTACAGTATCTAAACCTGTTGCTATAATTTGCAACGGGTCGGTTACTGCAATACCAATACGTTTTGTTCCGTAATCAAAAGCAAGAATTCTAGCCATATAAAATATAAAAGCCTCAAAGGTAAGGTTTTTTAAGAATACAGGTTTTTATGCAGATTGGGCATGAATCTAAGACTTTAGAATTCTCTAATTCAAATTTATTTTGAGATGGCAGTTCTTTATTATAACTAAGAACCCGCTCTTTTCATTTCTTCAGTTGCGCCACCATTGGAGCGTTTTATTGCTTTTAAAGGCTTGCCAAACCTATAATTAAAACTCAAGACAAAAAGCCTGCTGTCTCTCGTTAATTTAAAATACTCTTGTGCCTGTGGGAAATCTGTTAATCCTTCCATAGCTTGAGTAAAGAAAATATCGCGAGCACTAAATTTTAAACTTCCCTTACCTTTAAATATCGATTTTGATACTCCTGCCGAAACTTGACCAGTTGGGTAAAGCAGTTCTTGTAAATCGTTTCTAGCTTTAGTGATGTAAAACCCGGAAAGTTCTGCAGATAAAGTTTTTACTATTCTAAATTGGTTGCTAGCACTAAACTGAAACTGATTTATAGATGATTGATAACTTATGTTTTGATAACCATCTAGCTTTTTATAATTGAAATTTCCCTGACCATTAAACGACCACCATTTCATTGGTGAAAATTGAAGTGACACCGAAACACCAAGATTATTCATCCTACCAACGTTTCCATCTGTGTAAATCAAAATATTTGTTCCTTCAGAAAGAAATAATTGCGAAAAATAGTTACTAATAAAACTGTACGAAATGGTTGTAGTCAGTAGCTGTTTAAACTGATGGCTAATTTCCATATTCCAACTGTATTGCGGTAAAATGAAGGGATTGCCTCTTTGTAGTGTATATTTATTAATTATAAAAACGAATGGATTTAACTTTTGATAAGCAGGTCGATCTATCCTCCGGCTTGCTGTTAAGGTTAATGCGTTTAAAGTATCTATGGTATAACTTATATATCCCGAAGGAAATAAACTTCCGTAAGTTCGAGAAAAGGATGAATCTGGTTTTAAACTATTTCCTAACTGATGCGCATCATAATCTGTATGTTCGTAGCGTAACCCAATTTGAGCATTCATTTTTCCGCCTCTATGCTCTATGCTGCTGTAAAAAGCACTAATGTTTTCTTTGTATTGAAAATGATTACTTCTGTTTAAATCAATTGTTCGAATAGCAGCATTGGTGTTAACATAATCTGCAATGTTATCTGTGCTAATTGAAGAAACTTTAAGGCCAGATTCTAACTGAGTATTTTTTTTAAAATGAACCACATGATCTGCTTTCGCAGAGAAAATTTTTATGGTTGATGGAATATTAATCTCTGTACCCTGAACATAACCATTATTAGTCAGAAGCCGGTTGGTAAATATTTGATCGTTATTAATTCGATACCTTAGCAAATCTAAATCAATAGATAAATCCTGATTGGCCTTAATCGCATGTTTTAAATTTACATTTGCGGCTCCATTTCTAAACTTGTAATCGCTGTTACTCGTTGTAGAAACAGCAGAATCTATACTTCCTGAAGCTTTTTTCCAGGTTGCAATTGCATCACTGGTTCCATCTCTTTTAATTAAAGTGCCGCTAACCGATAGCCCAATTATAGTATTCTTTGTAGCATAAATATCTACACCCGTTTTTAAAAACTTATAGTGCGTTAAGCTTGCTATCGCAGTATTTTGGTCGAGCAGGCCTGTTATAGTATTGTTTTGCCCAAAATAACTTCTATGTGCAACAATATCTGTAAAATTATTATTGGTATTGTAGCTTGCTGTTGCATAAGCATTTACTTTACCTTTTTTATAATTTACAAGCAAGCTATTGTTGTTTTTGTAATCCCGGCTCCATCCTCCAATAATGTTAATCGAGCCATTAAAGCCTTCCTCGGTATTCTTTTTTGTTTTAATATTAATTATGCCACCATTCCCGCTTGCATCATATTTTGCCGATGGATTGGTTATAAGCTCAATTTGATTTACTTGCGCTGAGTTCATATTGCTCAACATATTTGTTAGGTCGCTTCCCGATAAATAGGTTGGTTTTTCATCAATCATTACCAATACTGTAGATTTTCCCTGCAAACTTATATTGCCATCTTTATCAATCATTACACCTGGCGATTTTTCTAATAACTCTAATACCGAAGTTCCAGTATTTGTGACAGATGCTGCTACGTTAAGCACAATCTTGCCTCTTAAATGTTGGATGATGGGTTTATTTCCTGCTACCGTAACTTCTTTTAAAACCTGGTTGCTGGGCAATATTTTAATATTGATAACAGAAAGCGAAAACGGTGATTTAATAGTCGATGTTTTATGAGATTCATAACCAACTGCTTTAACTTTGAAAACGTAATTACCTTGAATAGGTTGATTGAAAACAGCCAAGCCTTTATTATCCGTTTTGGCAGATTTTATTAAAGATGAGTTTTTTGCCAATAAAAGCTCTACTGTTGCATTTGCAAAAGGTAAATTTTTCTCGTTTAGAACAAATATTTTAATCGTTCTTGCTTTTTTCTGGCTAAAGCTTGTTATTGTTGAGAGCAATAAAAAAAGCAATAACATAGACTTCGAAAAGGACATTCTTGAAATAAATAGTTAGTTAGCTAGGTTGAATTGGGTTTCAAATATAATGAAATACAAGTATATAAGGCAATACAAACTGATTAAATGTTCTGCAGTTTGTCATGATTTTTTTCGTCAGAATTTAATAAGCGCAGTTTATACAAAGTCAAAATTTTATGCCACATCGCTAACATTTCATATCTATTTCTTATTTTGCACCAAATGCAGTTTAAAGAAATTATAGGTCAGCAAAGAATTAAGCAACAATTGGTGCAAACGGTAAAAGAAAACCGGGTTAGCCATGCGCAACTTTTTTTGTCGCCTGTTGGTTCTGGTGCTTTGCCCTTAGCATTAGCCTACGCCCAATACATTAACTGTTTAGATAAAGGAGAAGAAGATAGTTGTGGTGTATGTTCTAGTTGCAGAAAATATGAGCGTTTAATTCATCCTGATTTGCACTTTTCGTATCCGTTTTTTGCTTCTACCAGTATAAAAACCGCTGTAGATGTTCTTGAAGAATGGCGAAGTATGTTGCTTCAAGATGCTTATTTCGATATGGATATATGGCGTTCTAAACTGGAGGCAGCAAATAAACAAGCCAATATTCCAATTGCTGAATGCCATGATATTATCAAAAAATTAAGTTATAAAGCTTTTGAAGCAGAAACAAAAGTTTTAATTATGTGGCTGCCAGAATACTTAGATAAATCTGGAAATGCTTTATTAAAATTGATTGAAGAACCACCAGCAAATACACTGTTTATCTTGGTGGCTCAAAGTCAGGATCAAATACTTAGCACAATTTTATCTAGAACTCAAATAGTCAAAATCCCAAAGTTAACCAACCACGAAGTTTCTCAATTCTTGCTCGAGCATAGTGGCTTAACCGAAAATCAAGCATCAGATTATTCTTTTTTAACCGATGGAAACTTAATTGAAGCGAAAGCCTTAGCTGCCGATAATCAAAATGATAGCTCAGGGATATTTACAAGTTGGCTGCGCAACGGTTTTAGTAACAAAGTGCCAGAATTAATCGATTTTACGGAAGTTGCTGCCAAATGGGGAAGGGAAAATCAAAAGAACTTTTTAAAATATGGCATTAACTATTTACGTGAATGCTGTTTAATTATTAGTGGTGCAGAGGCTATGGTAAAACTACCACCTTTAACACTCGAAACTGCAAAAAAATTGAGTACGCATGTACTTACCTTGCCTATGGCAGAAGCAATTATTGCCGAGCTGGAGAAGGCACATTACCACATTGAAAGAAATGCAAACCCTAAAATTCTGTTTTTAGATGTATCTTTACAATTGGTTAAAATTATAAAGTTTAAAACGCTCCCCGCGGGGACTCAATATATATACAATTAATTATGGGATGTGGAAGTTGTTCAACAGGTGGTGGTTGCACCCCTAATGGATGCAAGAGCAATGGCTCATGCGGCACCGGTGGTTGCCAAACAATGGAAGTACACGATTGGCTATCCAACCTGGATATGCCCTCTAGCTATAAACCTTTTCAGGTTACAGAAATAAAATTTAAAGGTTCTAGAAAAGAATTTTTTCTAAATAATGATAACATTTACTTAGAAATTGGTGAGTTGGTTGCTGTAGAAGGCCCAACTGGTGGTTTTGATGTTGGGCATGTATCGTTAACGGGTGAGTTGGTTCGTGTGCAAATGAAGCGACGTAAAACTCCTTTAGATCAGGTTACTAAAAAGATTTATCGCAAGGCTACAGAAGCTGATGTTGAAAAATGGAATGCTGCAAAGGAAATGGAATGGGAAACCATGCACAAAGCCCGTAAGCTGGCATTAGATTTACGTTTACAAATGAAAATTAGTGATGTAGATTATCAGGCCGATAAAACAAAGGCTACATTTTTTTATACAGCCGATGGACGGGTAGATTTTCGCGAGTTGATAAAGAAAATGGCTGAAAATTTTCGAATTCGTATCGAAATGCGCCAAATTGGAATGCGCCAGGAAGCTGGTCGTTTAGGTGGAATTGGATCTTGCGGTCGCGAGTTATGCTGCTCTACATGGTTAACCAATTTTAAAACTGTATCTACAGCTGCGGCTCGTTACCAAAACCTATCTTTAAACACACTTAAGTTGGCCGGACAATGTGGTAAGTTAAAATGCTGCTTAAACTACGAATTGGATACCTATTTAGATGCATTGAAAGACATCCCCGATAGGATTGAAAATTTAGATACCGAAGCTGGTTATGCTCGTCACCAAAAGACAGATATTTTTAAAAAAATTATGTGGTTCAGTTACCAGGGCGATGAAAACTGGATTCCGGTTGCTGCGGCTCGTGTTAAAGAAATTATGGTAATGAATAAGGCAGGTAAAAAAGCGCCTAATTTAAAAGAAGAAGCCATTCAAATTGCAGCACCAGTAATTGTAGAAAAATCTTTTGATTACGAAAACGTAGTTGGACAAGACAGCTTAACCCGATTAGATGAACGTTCTAAAAATAAAAACAACAACCAGAACAGAAATCAAAAAAACAATAAGAATAATACTCAGAACAAGAGAGAAAGGGTTCCAAACGTAGAAAAATCTGCGCAACCAAAACCTCAAAATCCTCAACAGCAAAATGCAAGGCCACAAAACACACCAAAACCTCAACAACAACAAGCCCCTAAAAATGTGGTTGCAAAAGTAGAAGGTTTACAGGTTGAAGGTGGAGAACAAACCGCACAACCTAGCAAGAATAAGAATAGAAATAACAGAAGGAAAAACAATAATCGCCGAAACAATACCAATGGTTCAGATAATAAGCCGGCTGCTGAATAAGAAACCAAATTTCTTATTGGTTTTAATGTTATTTGTACTGCTTTTTTCGGGTTGTACGAACAGCATCATCGATAGTAATGTCGAAATCCCAGAGCGCAAATGGACTTATCGTAACAAAATAAAGGTTCAGTTCGAGATAAAAGATAATGCGAAACCATATAATATCTATTTCAAACTAAGGCACACAGCCGATTATCGCTATGCAAATATCTTTATCATGGCTCATTTTAAAGATGGCAAGCAAATCAATACAAAACGTTATCAATATAAATTAGCCAAAAATGATGGCGAATGGTTGGGTAGTGGATCTGGAAATGTATTCAACTACACGCTTCCGATGCTAACCAACTATAAGTTTGCTCATGCAGGCAAGTTTGAAGTGGAAGTTGAACAGAATATGAGAGATAACCCACTGCTTGAAATAGCTGATGTTGGTGTTTTGGTAAGCGAAGTGAAATAGTTGCTAATTTAAATAGATTATTAAAAAGGCCTCTTACAATAGTTGTAGGCATTGAAAAATAATAGTCGTCATTGCAAAGCTAGATATGTGTGAGCTGAAGCAATCTCTCGTGCTAAATAGATTGCTTCGTACCTCGCAATAACGGAAAGGGTGCTTAAGCTAATATTTTACTAAAAGCACTAATTGAACTTAGGTTACTTCAGCTATAAATACTGCAGCAAGCTTTCTAATTTCATGCCTCTTGAGCCTTTGAGTAAAATCAAGCTATTTTTAACTGAATGTTCCTTTAAATAATTAGTTGCCTCCGCAGGTGTTTCAAAAAAGATGCCTTTAAAGTTCTCTTTAAAACCATAGAAGTGTTTACCTATGAAAATGGCTTCATCCAAACCGCTATTTTCTGCCTGTTGGGCAATTAATTGGTGTTGGCTTTCTGATTCCTCTCCAAGCTCAAACATATCACCTAGAATTGCAACCTTTTTATCAGCAGTTAACACACTAATATTTTTTAATGCCGCAGTCATACTGCTCGGATTGGCATTATAGAAATCGCAAATAACGGTATTGCTTTCCGTTTTGGTTAATTGCGAACGGTTATTTTTAGGTTCATATTTAGATAATCCATTGTTAATATCCTCAGCATTCATGTCAAAAAAATCGCCAATGCATATTGCCGCAAGAATATTTTCGAAATTATAACTTCCCGTTAATTGTGTTTTTACTGTTGTTGCAACTTCGTGATTTGTCCAATCTACCTCAATAAAAGGATCGCTGCTTTTTAATGTACCTTTAATGGTATTGCCATTTTCTGTTCCGTAATAAATCAACTTAGATAGACCTGCATTTGAGCTCATTTCTAATAAATTCGAATTATCTCTATTGATAAAAGTATAGCCTTGCATTTGTTTAAGGTAATTATAAAGTTCGGCTTTGCCTTTTTTTACACCTTCAAATCCTCCAAAGCCATCCAAATGCGCCATACCAACATTGGTAATAATGCCATGCGTTGGCTGAGCAATTGTGCATAGCAATTCAATTTCCTTTTGATGGTTTGCGCCCATTTCTATGATGGCGATTTCAACATCATGCTTGATTGATAAAATAGAAAGTGGAACACCAATATGATTATTTAGGTTACCAAATGTTGCAAAAGTTTTATAACGTTCGCCTAAAACAGCATTTACTAACTCTTTACTTGTGGTTTTGCCATTACTACCTGTTAAACCAACAACGGGAATGTTTAATTGCTTACGATGGTGTTTAGCTAAATTTTGCACGGCAGTAAGCACATCATCAACCAATAAATATTTTTGACTTGTTGAGTATTTCTCTTCATCAATTACTACAAAAGCCGCACCTTTTTCTATTGCCTGCGCCGCAAATTGATTGGCATTAAAGTTTTCTCCTTTCAACGCGAAAAATATACAACCGTTCGAGATATTTCTGGTGTCGGTAGAAATTACCGGATTTTTTAAATAGTAAGCGTATAATTCTTCGGTAGTAATCATGCCAATTATAAAATTTTTGTGGTAAAATTAAGCTTTCGCGGCAACAAAAAACAAAATTAGTACATTAGATAAAATTTTTATTATGAAGAAACTGTTTACACTTTGTGTTTTAGCCTTATCATCTGTTATTTATGTAAATGCTCAGGTGAAAACCCCCGATGAATTTCTTGGATACGAACTTGGCACCCATTTTACAGCCCATCATAAAGTGGCAGAATATTTTAGGCAAACTGCCAATGCTGCTTCAAAAAATGTAAAACTGATAGAATACGGTAAAACAAACGAAGGCAGACCGCTTCTTGCTGCTGTTATTTCTTCAGCAGAAAACATAAATAAGTTAGAGCAAATTCGAAGCAATAACTTGCTGCTTGCTAGCGGTGGTGCAAATAGTGTTGATTTAGCATCGCAGCCAACTATTTTATGGTTGAGTTATAATGTTCACGGTAACGAAGCAAATTCTACCGAAACGGCGATGAAAATGCTTTATAATCTATCTTCAGGCAGCAACCAACAAGCAAATAACTGGTTAAAAAATACAGTAGTTATTATCGATCCATGTTTAAATCCGGATGGGAGAGACCGTTATGCCAATTATTTTAATAGCGTTGTAGGCGAAAAGCCAAATGCCGATCCCAGCTCAAGAGAACATATCGAACCTTGGCCGGGTGGAAGACCAAATCATTATTATTTTGATTTGAATAGAGACTGGGCATGGCAAACTCAACTAGAAAGTAAACAACGTTTAGCCCTTTATAATCAATGGATGCCACAAGTGCATGTCGATTTTCATGAGCAAAGCTACAACGACCCGTATTATTTTGCTCCTGCAGCAGAACCTGTTCATCAGGATATAACGCCATGGCAAAAAAGTTTTCAGGTTGTAGTTGGTAAAAATAATGCTAAATATTTTGATGAACAGGGCTGGCAATATTTTACCAAAGAGCGCTTCGATTTATTGTATCCATCTTATGGTGATACTTATCCGCTTTATAATGGTTCAATCGGTATGACATACGAGCAAGGCGGAATTAGAGCTGGTTTAGCTGTGGTTACTAACGATGGAGATACCTTAACTTTAAAAGATAGAATTGCACATCACTATACAACAGGAATGTCAACGCTTGAAGTTACTTCAATAAACCATAATAAATTATTAGATGAGTATAAAAAGTATTTTCAACAGTCATTAGTTACAGCACCGGGCATGTATAAAAGCTATGTAATTAAACCTGATAACCTATCGAGGCTTAAAAAACTGGCAGAATTACTAACTAAAAATAAAATTGAATTTGCTTTTGGTGGGGATAAATCCGCTCGCGGTTATGATTATGATACGCAGAAAGAAGAGAGTTTTACTTTAGGCAGAAATGATTTGATTGTAAATGTTTTGCAACCCCGATCTGTGCTTGCGAATGTTTTATTGGAGCCTCAAACAATGGTAACCGATTCTAACACCTACGATATTACTGCTTGGGCGTTACCTTATGTATATGGATTAAAAGCTTATGCTTTAAAAGAAAGTATAAAGGGCAAATTTCCATCACTAGATGAAAGTAAAGTTGTTTCATCAAACCTGGATAAACCCTTGGCTTGGTTATTTAATTGGGGAAATAGCGAAGATTTACAACTGCTTATTACTTTACAGAAGGAAAACATAAAGGTTAGGCAGGCAGATCAACCCTTTTCGGTTAATGGAAAAGATTATGCTGCCGGAACCCTGATTGTGTTAAGGGCAGAAAATGAAAAATCAATAAAGGATTTAAAAAATAAAGTTGCGCAAGTTTCAACTCGATTAAATAAACCTGTACAGGCGATTGCGACGGGTTTTGTAGATAAAGGAAAAGATTTTGGCTCATCTGTTTATCCGATTTTAAAGCAACCAAAAATTGCAATCGTATCTGGAAGTGAAGTTTCATCTTTAGCTTTTGGCGAAGTTTGGTATTATTTAGAACACGATTTGGGTTTAACTCCAAGCATCATCAATGCCCGAGACATTAACAATTTAGAAATCAATAAAATAAACACATTAATACTACCCGACGGAAGTTATAGTAGCTTTATTGACGAAGGTTTAAAAGCCTGGATAAGCAAAGGCGGAAAACTTGTTTTAATGGAAGATGCTATAGAAAGTGTATTAGATAGAAAAGGTTTCGACATTAAAAAGAAGGAAGCTGTTGTAAAAAAAGACGAAAAACCTGAGCCAAGCAAACTTTTATTTAAAAATAAAGATAAAGATGATTATGAAAATAGCATTCCGGGTGCTATTTATAAGGTAATGATGGATCAGTCTCATCCATTAGCTTATGGCATTGGCAAATCTTATTACACCTTAAAAACAGATAGAAAAGTTTACGAACCACTCTTAAAAGGATGGAACGTTGGTCAGTTAAACGACAAAAGCTTAATGGCAGGTGTTGTTGGCAAAAAAGCCCGCCAAGAGCTAAAAAATGGACTATTAATTGGTATTCAAGATTCTGGGAAAGGTAGCATAGTGTACCTCGCAAACGACCCATTATTTAGAAATTTTTGGGAAAGCGGCAAAACTTTATTCGGGAATGTTATATTTTGCAGTTATTAATAATGATTTGATGACATATTTAAATGTTTTTACTAAAATATTTTAGTAAAAACTCAATAAATCAGCAAATATCCCTACAAGATTTAACTAAGCATGCAGTTTTAAGGCTTTTTATAGAATATTAACTTTTTTAGCGCCAAATGTTAAAAATAGTTAAAAAAAATTTGGTGTTATTGTTAACTAACTATACATTAGCATTTTATTAACTATCATTAACTAACCTATTTCACAAACATGAAAAAACTTCTACAAAGTTTGTTCATTCTTATGTTCATTGCATTTGGCGCAAAGGCACAAGAAAGAACAGTAACAGGTACAGTAACATCTCAAGAAGATGGACTTCCCGTACCTGGTGCAACAGTAAGGGTAAAAGAAATTCCTAATCTGGGGGCACAAACCACTGCAAATGGTAAATTTTCTTTAAGTGTTCCATCAAATGGAAAAACATTAATCATTACATTCTTGGGTTATGGTTCAAAGGAGTTTAAAATTCCAGCCAATAATGTTGTAAATGCTGCTTTAGCATCTGATGTAACTTCACTAAATGAAGTTGTAGTTACCGCTGGTGGTGTAGCTATCAAACGTCGTGAGCAAGGTAATCAATCTACCACTGTTAAGGCTGAAGAGTTAACTCAAGGTAAAGCATTTAACGTAGCAAGTGCTTTAACAGGTAAAGTTGCTGGTTTACAAGTAAATGCTGTAAGTAGCGGTGTTAACCCAAACATTCGTTTGGTACTACGAGGTAATCGCTCTTTATTAGGGAACAATCAGGCATTAGTTGTATTGGACAATGTAATTGTTCCAACCGATGTTTTGGGAAACTTAAATCCTGAAGATATTGAAAACATTGAAGTGTTAAATGGTGCCGGTGCCGCTGCACTTTATGGTTCTGATGCTTCCAATGGTGCGCTAATTATTCAGACCAAAAAAGGTAAAAGAGGTTCTTCTACAATTAATGTTAGTCACACTACTAATATAGAGCAAGTAAGTTTCTTGCCTAAATTGCAAGAGCGCTTTGGTTCTGGTACTGGAAATGATGACATCCCAACTTACACTCCATTTGAAAATCAGCAATACGGTCCTGCTTTCGATGGCGTTGTTCGTCCAATTGGTAAGCCACTAGCTGATGGGTCTATTCAATCAGTTCCATATTCGTTTAATGCTGATGAGAATAAAAACGCTTTTTGGGAAACTGGTTATTCAAACCAAACTGATTTTAACATGTCATCCGGTGATGATAAAGGAACCTATTATTTTTCTGGTCAGTATTTTGATCAAAAAACAACGGTTCCAGGCGATAAATATAATAGATTCACTATGCGTATAAACGGTGAGCGTAATTTAGGTAATAACGTTGTTTTTAACTTTAATTTAAGTTATGTGCAAAACCGTTACGATCAATCAAGCGCTGTTGCAACTGTATTTGATAATGTTTTGCAATCTCCAGGACAGATTCCTTTAACAAGATATAAGGATTATGAAAACGATCCATTTTCGACACCTGATGGATATTACAATGAATATTATCAAAACCCATATTTTGCACTTGGTAATAATCGCAGTAAAACCCGGAATGATTATTTGACCGGTAATGCACAACTGAAATGGAAACCAATTAAAGAATTATCTTTATTGGTTCGTGCAAATCTTTCTAATAGGTCATTCTCAAATAAATCAACTACAAATAAATTCACTTATTCAGATTACAGATTAGGATTAACTTCGAACTTTTCAAATATTGTCGGTTCAGTAAGCGATTACTCTGGTTATAACGTACAAATTAATCCAGAGTTTCAAGCGCAATACATTAAACAACTAAACAAGGATTTTTCATTAAATGTAATTGCAGGTGCAACTATCAGACAAAATACGTATAAAAACATAAGTGTTAATACGAATGGTGGTCTTGCTCTGGAAGATTTCTTTAATATCAGTAATGGTCTTCAAAATCCAGGCGCTA
The DNA here is from genome assembly GCF_042650845.1 of Pedobacter lithocola. Lineage (NCBI taxonomy): Bacteria > Pseudomonadati > Bacteroidota > Sphingobacteriia > Sphingobacteriales > Sphingobacteriaceae > Pedobacter > Pedobacter lithocola. The sequence goes on from NZ_JBHSBW010000011.1 coordinate 339,521, forward strand.
GCGAACAGAATTATAAAGCTAGACAAATTGGTGTGTATGGTGACGCTCGTTTAGGCTTTAGAGATTATTTATATTTACACGTAACTGGTAGAAATGATTGGAGATCTATTTTAGCTCCAGAAAGCAGATCATTTTTTTACCCGGCTGCTGATTTATCATTCATTGCATCTGATGCAATTCCTTTCTTAAAGGAATCTACAGTTATAGAATCTTTGAAGATTAGAGGTGGTGTATCAAAAGTTGGTAATGTTAACTTAGGTAATAACTCAAATTTTGGTGCTTATGCGTTATTGCCAACATTTGGTCAAGGTTATGGTTATCCTTATGGTGGTATCCCAGGATTTACTTTAGGCGATCGTATTGTATCTGCTAATATAAAACCAGAGATTACATTAGGTTATGAAGGTGGTATTGATTTCGTATTATTAAAATCAAGAGTTACTGGTAGTTTCACTTACTATAAATCTAGTACTACTGATCAGACCGTGCCAATCAATGTGGCAAATTCAACTGGTTTCTCTTCATTCTTAACAAACACGGGTGAAGTAAGTAATCAAGGTATTGAAACTAATTTAAGATTAGTACCTTATAGAAACTTAGATAATGGACTAGAAATTACTGTTGGCGGTAATTATACTTATAACAATAATAAAGTGGTTTCTATTAGTAATGGCTTGCCTGAGCTAGGTTTATCTGGAACTACACTTAGAGGAGTTTATGCTATTGAAGGTCAATCGTTTCCAATGCTTAAGGGTACAGATTATAAGAGAGACCCTCAAGGAAGGATTATTGTTGATCGCATAACTGGGTTTCCGGATGCACAAACAACTCCTATTATTTTAGGTAATACGGAACCTAAACATCGTTTAGGATTGGATGCAACAGTTGCTTATAAGGGTTTTCGTTTAGCTGGTTTATTTGAATATAGAGCTGGTTTTGTGATGTCTCAAGCTTCAGGAAGTTTTGATTTCTCAGGTGCTGGTATTAGAACAACATACTTTAATCGTGAGCGTTTTGTTGTGCCAAATTCATCATATCTTGATCCGGTAACTAATACTTATGTTGCAAATACAAACATTACAACACGTACAGGTGGAGTAGATTTCTGGACAAATGGACCATCAAATACTGATGTAGCAACTAACTTTACTTATTCTGCTGCTTTCTGGAAACTAAGAGAATTGTCGCTTTCTTATGATTTACCAAGGTCTGTATTAGGAAGTTTGAAATATGTAAAAGGCGCTCGTGTTAGTGTTCAAGGTAGAAACTTGTTTATATGGACACCTAATACAAATATCTATACTGACCCAGAATATAGTAATGCAGGAGCTGATAACAATGGTGTTGGTATTACTGCGCTTGGTCAAACACCTCCAGCTCGTTTCTATGGTGCTACCCTATCATTAACATTTTAATATATTTTAATATGAAAAAGATTTTAAACACTTTATTGATATTTACCATTGCAGTAGGATTTTCTTCCTGCAAGAAGTATTTAGATATAAACGAAAACACAAATAGCTCAACCACATCTTCTCCCGCATTAGTTTTGCCACAAGCTATAGTGGGGTCGGCGAGTATAACTAATACTTACAATACCAGTTTCTTTTATCCTGGAGGTTTTCAAGCCAATATATTCGGAGTTGGCGGTTATGGCGGTGCCATAACTTATGCTTATTCTTCTAGTAATTTCACGGGTCTTTTTACTTCAGTTTACGATAATGCTGTTGATTATCAATATGTAATTGACAATTCATCTACTCCTGCGTTAGCATATTCTTCAGCAATTGCAAGAATTATGAAAGCGTTTATGTTTTCAAAATTGGTAGATCAATATAATGATGTTCCTTACTCTGAAGCATTAAAAGGCAATGCGCTTTTAACACCAAAATATGATAAAGCAGAAGATATTTATAAAGATTTAGTATCTCAACTTTCATTAGCAATTAAAGCAATTAATGATGGTCAGGCTGGTACCGTTGCAAATAAGGTTGTGGCAAGTACTGATCCATTATTTAAAGGTGATATGAACTTATGGAAACAATTTGCTAATACTGTTAAATTACGTTTGCTAATTAAAATGGCTGGTGTCCCTGCACTTAATGCTTATGCAAAAACTGAATTAGCTGCTTTAGGTACCACAGGATTTTTATCAACTGATGCATTGGTTCAGCCAGGTTACGTTAAGGAAGCCGGAAGACAAAGCCCTAGTTATAATTCATTAGGTTTTGGTAGTGATAACGCTCGTTCACAAGGTCAGCAAATCCCGACTAAATGGATTTTATCTTTCTATACGTTAGCGGGTGGGGGAAAGTTAACCGACCCTGGGCGTGGTTCAGTAATTTATCGTGGCTTCCCATCAACGGCTACTAATCAATTAGGTGAAGAAAATGCCACAAGTAGTCAAGTTCCGCCAACTGGTTTTTCTTCTTGGTTTACAGGAGTTGATGCAAATACACCAGGTTTAGGTGTGGCAAAAGGTCCATCTCAAGGTCAGCCAATTATGTTAGCTGCAGAAAGTAATTTCTTGCAAGCTGAAGCGATCGTTCGTGGTTATATTACTGGTACGGCTAAATCAGCTTATACAGATGGTGTTACAGCATCATTTAGCTATTTATATAAAAATCAAAGTGGTGTAGTTGATGCAAGTAAAAACGTTGCTGCTGATGTCGCTACTTATTTTACAGCTAACGCAGGTAGTCGTTTAGCTAATTTTGATTTAGCATTAACTGATGAGCAAAAAATAGAAGCAATCATAACTCAGAAGTACATTGCGTTGAATGTAATTAATGCTGATGAGGCATTTAACGAATTTAGACGTACAACCTATCCTGCCATTGTTAATGGTTCCAATAATCCATTGCTTACCTTTGCATCTAAGGTATCAGTTTCTACACGGGCGGATAAATTACTAGGAAGAATATTATATCCTCAACAAGAATTTAACTTAAATCCATCAAACGTTCCACAGGGAATTACATTGTTTGGATCACGTATTTTTTGGGACTTAAATTAATAATGAAATGAAAAAAAATATAATAAAATCGATAGTACTTTTTCTTGCGGTAACATCACTTACCTCATGTTTAAAAGACGACAGCCTGGTTTTAGATCCAGCAAAAGGTGTTAATGTAATTGAGTTTGCAAACCCTGGTCAAATTAATGTTATTGGTAGTATTTATCCATTATATGTACAATCATACGCAGTTGTACCAGAAGTTAATAGAACTATCACGGTTAGTTACTCTGGTCCTCAGAGTGAAGCGCCTGAAGACATCACTGTTAATATAGCTGTGGCGCCTAATTCAGTAATTACCGAATATAACACAAATCAAAACGAGGCCTATGAATTGATGCCTACAAGTAACTATACGATGACAACGACTTCTGTGGTGATCAAAAAAGGAACAAGTAAAGCAAGTTTTAATATTCTTTTCAAACCAACATCCTTCGATTTAGGTAAGGCGTTAGTGTTACCACTAAGAATTACATCTGTATCATCAGGAACTATAAGTGGAAATTTTAATACTATTTTACTAAACGTTGGAGCAAAAAACCGTATTGATGGCCTTTATAGTTATAAGACAAGTGCAACTACATCGTTGGTACCAAATGCTGATGATAAAGATGTACCATTAGTTACATCTGGAGCTAACACGGTTAAGACGAACTTATTAAATACGTATGCTAATATTATGGTTTATAGTATAGACCCTGTAACTAATAAAGTAACAGTAGTAAGTGGCTTAGGTACGCCAGTTACAGATCCTGTAAGTAACTATAACCCTACTACTAAAGTAATGTTTGTAAAATGGACTTCGGGTACACGGTCATTTGAAGAAACTTTCACTTACACAGGAGTTAGATAATATTGTTTTTGCACCTAAAAAAGACGCTCAAAAGGCGTCTTTTTTTTTAAGTTGTTTATCGTAAACTATTAAAATTGTCATTCTAATTTGTATAATTAACATTTATATGAAAACATCTATATTTTCCAGTTTAATTTTTATTTTACTATTGGCAACTTCATGTGTTGCCAAGGCTCAGAATCAAAAGACAACAACACTTTCAGATCAAACTAAAGTCGTTTTTAATGTTATTGATGAAAAGATACTTGAGGGGGCATATACTATAATCAAAGGGGAGGATAAGGTAGTTCTAAGAGGTGTTTACAAAAATAATGTAAGAATTGGTAATTGGTATGCATTCAATGACGATGGTAATGTATTTTTGAGGTACAATTACGATCTTAAAAAACTGTTAGTTTTAGATACTACAAGTATTAATCGACTCAAAGTCGATGTAATAAGTAATGATCTTGATGTAAAAGAAAAAGCAAGTATTCCAATCCCTATCACTTCAATTGATCAATATATTTCATTATTGGGCACAGAATTGAAACGCATGGTTAAGACAGAAAATAAAAATGCCGAAGGGGTGCTTGAAGCTGATTTAATTACAAATATTGATAAAAATGGTAAAGCGAGCTATCAGGCAAAATATACTGCCGATGGAATAAATGTTACTAAAAGACTTAATATCAATGAAAAGGGTTTTGATTTTGATTGGATCCCAGCAACATATAAAGGTGAAATCTATGCATCAACATTTTCTGTTAAGGCAAAGATTGATTTTACCGAAAAAGGAGGCATTAAGCAAAGATTTATTTGGGTCTATTAATTTTTGATACTTTAATTTAAATGCCCATTGTACAGTGTTATGACCTATTTAAGAAATTTAAACTTGCAACAATCCAAGCCTGATTTAATTAGAATATTTTAACTCATCTATACAAGCAACCATTTTGGTTAGTCATATTATTATATTGCAAAAAGCCAAGCAACCCAATATTGCTTGGCTCTTTATTTTAAAGGTAGCTCCAAAAATGTTAAGCTAAATTAAAACCAGATTAGAAAAAATGACGGAATGATGAAAATTCGAAATTGTTTGTCATTTATAAATCACATTTGTGTTACATCTTGTTAATTTTTGTTAAAAACACTTTTCAAGGTTATATTTATTTTTTAATACAAACAAATCTTTTCATCCCTAACTTAAATTTCATGAAAAAACTTTTACAAAGTTTGTTCGTGTTGGTGTTTATCGCGTTTACTGCGGTAGCTCAAGAACGAACAATTACTGGTGTAGTTACATCACAGGTCGATGGATTACCTATCCCTGGCGTAAGTGTTAGAATTAAAGGTAGCCCAGGAGGCATCGTTACTTCTTCAAATGGTAAATATTCACTTACTGTAAATTCAAAATCAACTGGCCTAGAATTTTCTTATGTTGGTTTCATCTCTCAAACAGTTCCTTTAACCAATACTAATGTTATTAATGTTTCTTTGCAAAGCTCTTCGAGAGATTTAGATGAACTTGTTGTTGTTGGTTATGGAACGCAGAAAAAAGGTAGTTTAACTGGTGCTCAGGGTTCTGTAAGTGCAACTGATATTCAAAACACTCCGATTTTAAATCCGCAACAAGGTTTACAAGGTAGGGTTGCTGGTGTTCAGGTTACTCAGGCATCAGGTACTCCAGGTGGAGGTATCTCAATTAATATTCGTGGAGCTGGTTCTATTTCAGGTAGTAACCAACCACTTTATGTAATTGATGGTATCCCGGTAAATACTGGTTCATATACACAGGTTGGTGCTGGTGGTCAATTAACAAACTCTTTAGGTGATATTAGCCCGAGCGACATCGAATCAATGGAAATATTAAAAGATGCTGCTGCTACTGCTATTTATGGTTCAAGAGCTGCAAATGGTGTGGTTTTAATTAACACCAAAAGAGGTCTTAATCAGAATACCAAAATTGGTGTGAATGTTTATTCAGGTATTCAACAGGTTGCTAAAACGTTACCAACATTATCTGGTCCAGAGTATATTCAATTGATGAATGATGCGGTTAATGCAAGATATGGTGGTACTGCCAATTATAGCGATAGCAGAATAGGTGGCGGAGTAAGAAGCGCTAATCCAAACGATTATCCCACAACCAATTGGCAAGATTTGATTTTCGAAACAGCTCCAATTAACAATTATGAAGTAAATGCTCGTGGAGGAAACGATAAAACCAAGTTTGCTATATCTTCTTCATTCTTCGATCAAAAAGGTGTTGTTATTGGTAGTGGCTATAAAAGATTTAGCGGAAGGTTAAACTTAGATAATCAAGCTACAGATAAATTAAAATTAAGTTTATCTACGAGCTTTAGTAGTTCGGTAAATAACAGATTAAACAACGATAATAATATTTATGGTACTGTAAGTGGTGCATTTTTATTAGGTTCACACGTACCTGCATATAATGCAAATGGTACTTATGGTAGAGATGCAATTTCTTCTGTAGATAATCCTCTTGCTGGTGCTAACGAAAATACTTTCAAATTTTATAGCAATCGTTTATTGGCTTCGGGTGGTGCAGAATATAAATTTACGCCAGAGTTAACTTTTAGATCGCAGGCATCAGTTGATTATTTTACTTCGAAAGATAGAACTTTCTTATCAACGCTTACAAATGCAGGTGCTGGTTCTGGTGGTTCTGCAACAGAAGGTCAAAACCAAGAGGTTAACTATATATTTGATAATACTTTGAACTATACTAAAGTATTTGGTGGTATACACAATGTTAATTTATTAGCAGGTTTTTCTTATCAGGAATCTAACTATGAAAATATTTTAGCTTCTGCTACAGGATTTCCTGGTAACGATATCAGAAGACTTTCAGCAGGTTCAGTTAGAACAACTGCTAGTTCTGGAGGTACATCAAATGCCTTAGAATCTTATTTTGCTAGAGCAAATTACTCTTATAAAGGAAAATATATTTTCCAGGCATCAGGTCGTTTAGATGGTTCATCTAGATTTGGTTCTGAGAAAAGATATGGTTTTTTTCCTGCAGTTTCAGGTGCATGGAGATTATCGGAAGAATCATTCTTAAAAAATGTTAGATCTATAAGTGATTTAAAAATTAGAGCAAGTTATGGTATTGTGGGTAACCAGGAAATTGGAAACTTTACCTCGTTACCTTTGGTAGGCGGAGGTTCAAACTACCTTCAAAATCCAGGTCTAGCACCTACTCAATTAGGTAATGTTAATTTAACTTGGGAAAATACTGCTGCTTTAGATTTAGGATTAGATTTAGGTTTATTTAACAACAGATTAACCTTAAATGTAGATGTTTATCAGAAAAAAACATCTGACTTACTTTTAGGTAAACCACTTGTTGGATCATCTGGTTTCACAACCATTCAATCAAACCTTGGTAAAACAGAAAATAAAGGTTTAGAGGTTGCATTAACAGGTGTAATCATCGAGAAGAAAGATTTTTCATGGACAACCAACTTCAATATCTCTTTAAATAAAAACAAAATAGTTGAGCTTTCTGGTAATCCTTTTGCGGCGGGTTTCGCTTCTTGGGTAGAGGCAGGTCAACCTTTAGGTGCATTTAGAGGTTACAGAGTTTTAGGTATCTTCCAAAGTGCTGCAGAAATTGCTGCATCACCAACACAAGCAGTTACTGCAAGTCCGCTTACTTCTACTGCGCCAGGTGATATCAAGTTTGCTGATATAAATAATGATGGTGTTATCAATTCATTAGACCAGGAAATTATTGGTAAAGGTATGCCAACGTATCAGGGTGGTTTTACAAATAATTTTAAATATAAAAACTTCGATTTATCTATCTTCTTACAATATCAAGGTGGAAATCAAATCTATTCAAATACTCGCTCATTTGGTGAAGGTATGAATAGTGTTTTTGGTCAGTTAGCTAGTACATTAGATAGATGGACGCCTACCAATACAAATACGACTATGCCTAGAGCGGTTTATGGGGATCCAAACAATAATAGAAGGGTATCTGATAGATTTCTTGAAGACGGTGATTTTTTAAGAATAAAGAATGTTAATTTAAGCTATAATTTTGGTCCTAAAGTGTTAAATGCACTTAAGGTATCAGCTATAAAATTATACGCTTCAGCACAAAACCTTTATACTTTTACAAATTACTCAGGTTTAGATCCAGAGGTAAGTACATTCTCAGTAACCAACACTGCTCCAGGTACTGATTTTTTAACCTATCCTCAAGCAAGAACATACACTTTTGGTCTTAACTTAACTTTTTAATGAATCTTGATATGAGAACATATATAAAATATAAATATTTAACCTACTTATTTGCAGCATCTGCTGTTTTCTCTTCCTGCAAAAAGGAATTGGAAGCGCAAAAGCCTCAAGCGTCGTTAGATGCTGCTGGTGCATTTACTAATGTTGCGAGTGTTAGGGCAGGATTATTTGGTGTCTACAATAGTTTACAAAGCGGAAATTATTATGGTTTACAATACAATGCATTTGCAGAATTAGGTGGCGGTAATTTAATTCATGTTGGTACATTCCCTACTTATGCACAGATTGCCAACAACCAAATCCTTACAGATAATGTTAACATTAGTGATATGTATAACACCATCTATACTGGGATAAACAATGCAAATACAATGATTGCTGCGGTTCCAAGTATTACGGATGCAGCATTAGATAAAGATGCAACGTTAGCAGAATTAAGAACGCTAAGAGGCTTAATGTATTTCGATTTATTGAGGTATTTTGGCGGTTCAAATGATGGTTACGGTAAAGCAAATGGAGTTGGTGTTTCTTTAAAACTTACACCAACACTTACAGAATCTGATGCTACTCCAATCGCAAGAAATACAGAAGCACAAGTTTACACTCAAATTTTAGCTGATTTAGATTTTGCGATAGCTGCACCAACCTTTGCAAACAGAATTACAAACAGAGCAGGGAAAGATGTTGCTAGCGCTTTAAAAGCCAGAGTACAATTATATAGAGAACAATGGGCAGAGGCTGAAGCTTTAGCTACATCTGTTATCGGTAGTACTAGATATTCATTGCTAACTACTGCTAATTATGGTAATATTTGGGCTGCTAAAAATTCTGCAGAATCAATTTTTGAATTGGATTACAATTCGGCCGACCAAAACAGTATTGCATTTTATTATTACACAACTGCTGCTGGTGGTCGTAACGAGATTAGCTCATCAGGTGCTCTAAATACAGCGCATGAAGCAAATGACGTTAGACAAGCAATCAATTTTACAACTGTTGCACCTCTATCAAAAACCAGAAAATTTACTCGTATTGCAACTGGCGATGATAATGTGATTTTGTTTAGATTGGCAGAGATTTATTTAATACGTGCAGAAGCAAGAGTACGCCAAGGTAGTGCACAGAAAATTGCCGATGGTTTAGCAGATTTAAATGTAATTAGAGTTAGAGCAGGCTTAACACCTCTTGTATCAGTATCTCAAGCTGCTATTTTAACTGCTATTTTAGCCGAAAGAAGAGTTGAATTAGCACATGAAGGACATAGATGGTTTGATTTAAGACGTTACAATCTAACATCAACATTGGGTATTTCTCAAGCGTACAGAGCTTTGTATCCTATCCCTCAAAGAGAAGTATTAACATCAGGAAATATAATTGTTCAAAACACAGGTTACTAACACTTTTTAATTATATAATGCCCTCATAAAGTTTATTCCTTTTTGAGGGCATTTTTTTTTTAACAGGGATATATTTCTTATAAAGTCTTCGTTTTATAAAATCTAAAATTAATTATGATAAGGTTTCTAATACTAATGTTGTTTTTAAGTGTTTCATCTAAACAACTTTTAGCACAAGCATTAAGTTATCAAGATGGTAGTCCGGCAAAGGAAATCAAACTAATAAATGTTGAAGGTACGGAATTGCTCTATCCAGATTGGCGCTTAGGTTCAGCCACAGTTTCTTCTGGAGCATCTTACACCAACTTGCTTTTAAAGTATAACGTTTTTGAAGAGGTACTTTATTTTTTAGGAAAGGACAGCGTATCAATGAAATTTGTAAATCCAGTTAAAGAATTTCATATCGATAAGGACGTTTATAAAAACGGCTATCCTCCAGTAAAATCTTTTAATAATTTATCATATTATTTAGTTTTAGCAGAAGGTAAGGCTACATTATTAAAAAAGATATCTAAAAATATAATCGATGTTAAAGACTTCAATAGTTCAATTACTACTAAAAGGATAATGGATGATAAGTTTTATTTTTTATTCATTAATGGGGCAATAAGTCCAGTTAAAAATGATAAATCTTCATTTTTAAATGTTTTGAAAGATAAAAGTTCAGAAATGGAATCCTTTTTTAAGGCTAATAAAACTAATTTTAAAAAAGATGAGGATTTAATTGCTGCAGCTGCCTATTACAATTCTTTGAAGTAAGAAGTTGGAAGTAATTTATTAAAGCATATCGTCAAAAACCTTAATATTCTTTAAATTAGGCTTTAAAGTATTTAAGACATAATATTTTCTAATCCTACTTTAATGTAATTGTATTTTCTTTGGTGCAATTTTTTAATTAAATACTTGTTTTAGGTTTGATGTTGCGATTCCAGCAACATAACAATGATTATATAATCATTTACAGTAAAAACATAGACAATAGAAATTGTTTTAATTTTTTTGTAAAGATTGTTTTACAAAAATTTTTATATACTTTAGCTGTAAACTAATTAAACTTTAACTATTATTTATGAAAAAACTTTTACAAAGTTTGTTCATTTTGCTATTCGTTGCGGCTTCCGCATTCGGGCAAGAGCGAACAATCACAGGAACAGTTACAGGTAAGGAAGATGGGCTTCCAATTCCTGGTGTAAGTGTAAAAATCAAAGGTTCATCTATTGGAACAACGACTTCATCAGATGGAAAATTCTCAATTAGGGTTTCTTCAAGTTCTGCAACTTTAGAATTTAGTTCTATAGGTTATGCAGCCGAAAGCAGACAAATTGGCTCATCAAACTTGGTCAACATTTCTTTGAGCTCTGATGCTAAAACATTAACCGACGTCGTTGTTGTTGGTTATGGTACAGTATCTAAAAAAGATAACACATCATCTGTTTCAAAAATTACAGGTGGGCAAGTTACAGATGTTTCAATTCCATCTTTTGATAGAGCATTAGCTGGTAAAGCAACTGGGGTTCAGGTTATCACTCCTTCAGGTTTACTTGGTCAGGCACCACAAATCAGGATTAGAGGTGTAAACTCAATTAGTTCTGGTACATCTCCTCTAGTAGTTATTGATGGTGTTCCATCTTTAAGTGGTAACGTTGGTGGTTTTACAAGTGCGAATGCTTTAGCCGATGTTAACCCGAATGATATCGAGTCAATTGATATCTTAAAAGATGGGGCTGCTACAGCAGTTTATGGTTCTAGAGCTGCCAATGGTGTTATTTTAATAACAACCAAAAGAGGTAAAAATGGTACTACCTTCACTTATGATGGATATGTTGCTATAGCTAATGTTTCCTCAAAATTCGATCTTTTAAATGCTGATCAATTCGTTGAAATTGCAAATGAGAGATTTGTTAATGCTGGTCAAACACCTTCGGCAAGACCAACACCAGATGGAATGGGTGGTTTCATCAACACAGACTGGCAAGATTACGTATTCCGTCAATCTGTTCAGCAAAACCATGCAGTTGCAGCTTCAGGAGGAACAGATAAAACTAAATATTATTTCTCTTTAGGATATTCTGATCAAAAAGGTGCTATTGTATCTAACTCTTTAACTAGATATACACTAAGAGCCAATGTTGATCAAAAAATCAATAAATTTTTAACCTTCGGTGTAACATCAGGTTTAACATATCAAAACAACTTAGGTCCTCTAGCTGGTTCTAATAACCTTTCTGGTAACACATTTGCTGCTATGCGTATGTTGCCAAACGTAGCTGTTTATAACCCTGCAGATCCAACCGGATATAACATTACTCCCGATAGAAGAGCGCTTGGTGCAGGGGCGAACTTAATTCCAATTTCGGACAACATTCCAAACATTATGTTCGTTTTGGAAAATAACGTTAGAAAATCTCAAACATATAGATTATTAGGTTCGACGTATCTTGAAGCAAATATTTTACCTGGCTTGAAATTTAAAACTCAATTAGGTGTTGATGGTTCTTATGTTGATGATTTTGTTTTTACAGATCCAAGAGCAGGTGATGGTTTAAGTGCAAACGGATCAATCTCTCAGGCATACTCACCAACTTTCACTTGGAACTGGCAAAATATTTTAACCTACACCAAATCTTTCAATAGTGCACACAATTTAGATGTTACTTTGGTACAAGAGCTTCAAAAAAGAAGGTCTTCATTCTATCAGGCCAATATCTCAAATATATCTGATATCTTCTTTAATCAGAACATCACTACGGGAACTTTCGTAACACCAACAGTTGGAGGTGGTTTAACCTTTAATGGTATCGAATCTTATCTTGCAAGAGTAAGCTATAATTATAAAAGCAGATATTATATCGGTGGTTCGATTCGTAGAGATGCGCTTTCTGCATTGCCAATTGCAAACCGTGTAGGTTATTTCCCAAGTGCATCATTTGCATGGAGATTATCAGAAGAGGATTTCTTCAAAAATTCTGGAATCAGTAATGTATTAAGCGATATTAAGTTAAGAGGTTCGATAGCTGAAGTAGGTAATACAGATATTGGTTCATTCCCTTACTTAGGTACTTATGGTGCTGCAGCATATGGAAACCAAAGCGGTATCGCATTTAACAATACTGGTAACCCAGATTTGAAATGGGAATCGCAAAAAACTTACGATATAGGTTTAGATTTCGGTTTATTTAAAAACAGAATTAATGTTGTTACTGCATATTGGAGAAAAGATAACGATGATATCATCCTTTCTGCACCAACTCCACCTTCAATCGGAATACCAGGAAACAGCATCAGCAGAAACATTGGAAGTATCAGAAATGATGGTTTTGAGTTTGCAGTATCTTCTGATATTTTCTCGGAAAGTAAAGTAAGATGGAATGCATCATTAAATTTCTCAACACAAAGAAACGTAGTTAGAGGATTGGTTGATGGACAGGATATCCCTGGTGAGTACAACATCATCAGAGTTGGAGAATCGCTTAGAGCAATTTATGGATACGATTATGCAGGTGTTAACCCGGCAAATGGTAATCCTTTATGGAGAAAAGGAAACGGACAAATTATTCAGGGTAACATCAATAATTCCTCATATTTTGGCTACGACCCAAGTAATCCAGGAGTTTTAGGTGCTGCATCTTCCTTACAAGCAAATTCAGACCGTCGTGTTCTAGGGAGTTCACTTCCTAAATGGTTTGGTGGTTTCAATAACACCATTACTTACAATAACTTTGATTTAAATGTTTTCTTACGTTTTCAAGGTGGTAATTACATCATGAACCGTTCTCGTCAGGATTTATTAAATATGAACTTTGTAAACAATGGTACTGAAGTTTTAGGTAGATGGCAAAGTGCAGCAAACCCTGGTGATGGAAACATGCCAAGACTATTTGCTTCAAGAAGTGCGTTCATCAACTTAGAAAATGCTGCATCAACCAGATTTGTTGAAAAAGGTGATTTTCTTCGTTTAGACAACTTGGCCTTGGGATATAATTTTTCTGGTGAAGTAACCAGAAAGATAGGAATCAGTAAGCTTCGTGTTTATGCTTCAGCACAAAACGTATTTGTAATCACAGGCTATTCAGGTCTTGATCCAGAGGTTAACACATCAGGTGCAGGTGTAGATTTTAACGGGAATCCTCAATTGAGAACCTTTACATTTGGTCTTAACTTAGGTTTTTAGTGTTAATTATTAAGATAGAAAAAATGAAAAATATATTCAAAAATATAAATCAAAGTGCGGCAGTAGCGGTATTGGGTGTTGCCTTGGTTCTGTCATCATGCAAAAAACTGACTGATCTTCAACCAAATAACAGTTTCTCTGAGGAATCTGCATTCAGTTCTCCGGCAAGGGTTGCTTTAGCGGTTACAGGTGTATATAGTGCTGCTCAAGCTGGAGCATACACGGATGGTAGTAACAGGGGCTATCCTTTTGGCGCAGCAAATACCGAGCAACAGGATGCAAGAGGTGAGGATGTTATTGCGATTCCATCTTTTTACCTTGTTACTTATGAAGGTACTTATAGCCCAATAACAGCCAATAATCAGGCCATGTGGGAAACTAACTATGCGCTAATTAATAGAGCCAACGTAGTTATAGAAGGTGTTAAAAAGGCTGCCAGCGATGGAACCATTACACCAGCATTGGCTTTACAATACGAAGGCGAGGCAAGATTCTTGCGTGCATTAGCTCACCATGAGTTATTGGTACACTTTGCTAGACCTTATAGCCATACTCCTGGTGCAACACACTTAGGTGTGCCATACAGAACTGTGGCGGCAAGCTCTCCTGCTGGAGTTGACATCAACAAAAGCCAAGCCAGAAATACCGTTAAAGAATGCTATGACAAACTTTTGGAGGATTTAAATTTTGCAGAAACTAATCTTCCAGATACGTATGCGGCAGGATTAAAAGTTTCAAGAGCAACTAAAGGTGCTGCAATCGCAATCAAAACCCGTATTTATTTGCACATGGGTAATTGGGCAAGTGTTATCACCGAAGGTAATAAATTGGTTCCTGCTACAGCGCCATATACAAGTCCAGTTGGTGCATATGCTTTAACCGCTTCGCCAGCAGCACCATTTGTTACCGCAGCTAATTATACGAATAGTGAGTCTATTTTCTCGATAGAAAATTCTACAACACGTAACGCAGGTACTAACGGTTCTATTTCAACCATGTACACAAAAGCAGCAGGTAGAGCATTAATTGCAATTTCTCCACTAATTTATAATGCTCCATTCTGGTTGCCAACTGATTTACGTAGAACAGCAATGACTACAAATGATGGTCGTGGTTATTTTACAACCAAGTATCCTGAGTTTTCAACATTTACAGATGCAAACCCAATTATTAGATATGCTGAAGTATTGTTAAACGTGGCAGAGGCAGAAGCCAGAACAACGGCAGGAAGCGCAAGAGCCTTAGCTTTATTGAATGCAGTTAGAAACAGAGCTGTTACCACCGCTGCCAATCAATATACTGCTGCAAGTTTTGCCGATGGAAATGCTTTAACTCAAGCAATTTTGAATGAAAGACGCATAGAGTTTTTAGCTGAGGGACATAGATGGGGTGATATTCACCGTTTGGCTAATGATGCCAATTTCTCTACTGGTGGTGTGCCTGCAAAAATTGCTTGGACAGCTACTACCTTTGCTACCTGGAATCCGGCTGTACCTTACACTGGAGCTAGATCGGTTACTGCAATACCTTATGCAGATTTTAGATTTATCTGGCCATTGCCAGCATCAGAAATTGCTACCAACCCGGTATTGGCTGCGCAGCAAAATCCAAACTATTAATCAATTGTTTTAATATTTTTAGAAAAAGGCCTCGAATAGAGGCCTTTTTTTTAGTATTTTTATTTACAAAATTATTATCTATGAAAACGATTAAATTATTTCTCATTTCCGCTTTATGTCTTTTTATTCATGAAGTTGATGCACAGTATGTATTTATTCCCGATCAGAATGGCAGGCCTCTAACCGATGCCAGGTATCAAAACCTCACTGGTTCACCTTATTTTGTAGATGAGTGGACAAATGCTGAAGTTAAACTGGCAGACAATAATGTTATTAAGCCGGCAGAGGTAAGGTATGACATGGTTGAGGATAAGCTACTTTTTAAACAAGACAATAAGGTTTATGAATTTTCCCCAAAAGTGGCTGCCTTTACTTTAATGACCAAAAATGGTAACAGAACCTTTCTGCTAAAAGATGATGGCAATAGTGAAAGTGGCTACTATGAATTGCTTAGTGATGGTAAAGTTAAATTGTTGAAGAAAAATAAAAAAGTGATTCTTGAAACAAAAGGTTACAATTCGGCCAATGTGGAGAAAACTGTTGACGAGAATAAAAAATATTATGTGCTTTACAACGGCGCAGAAAAGGAAGTTAAACTCAATAAGAATTCATTTTTAAATGCTTTACCAGATTTTAAGGACCAGATTACTAATTATGGCTCGAAATTATCTAAAGAAGACGATTATGTAAAGTTGACAGCAGCTTTAAATTAAACAATAAAAGCCAGCAATTTTGCTGGCTTTTATTGTTATAAGCTATCACTTACTTCTTATCTACACTATATTTTCCTGGGCCAATAAATATCAAGCCTAAAAACACAATTGCCAATTCTATTGCATGGCTTGCGCCTTGTAATCCATCTCCTTTAGCAAAATGAACCAATGCCGCAATTATCATAGTGAAGATTAATAATATACATGCTGGTCTGAAAAATAACCCAACGATAAGTAAAAATCCTCCAAAGGTTTCGGTTGCCGCAGCCATAAAACCCCAAAAAGTTGGTAAGAAATCAACTCCTACTACTTTCATACTTCCACCAAGGCCAGTCCAGCCATCAGGGCCACCTGCTAATTTCGGGAAACCATGAATAATAAACATGATGCCCAAACCAACCCTTAATACCAATAAGCCTGTGTTGCGATATTTTCCTAAATTATCTAATATTGCCATTTTATAAATATTTAAAGTGTACGTTATTTGTTTCAATTTTTAATTCAACATCTGCTCCAACAACCATTGTTCGGTTATCATCGATATGACCTACCGGAAAATTAAAGCATACCGGATAGTTATAATCTTTTACAATATCCCAAATCACTTCATCTGCAGTTTGGCCAAATGGTATTTTTTCTTCTTCAATTTCGTTAAATGCACCAACAATTAATCCCTTTAAATTGGCAAGTTTCCCTGCTCTGTCTAACATTCTCAGCATTCTGTCTATAGAATATTCGTGTTCACCTACATCTTCGAGAAATAAGATTTTATCCTCAAAATCCATTTCTGATATGGAGCCTTGGAGCATGCAAAGCAAGGTTAAATTTCCACCCACTAAGGTTCCGCTACAATTCCCAACACGATTTTTAAATTCACTTTGATACGTATAGGTTTGTTTTTCCCCAAATAAGGCATTTTTTAAAGATAACAATGCTTCGGGTGTTGAACTATCAAATGTGTAGGGCATTTGCGCATGCATAGATTGTGAATAATGCTCTGTAAAGACATGAGAAAGCAAAACCGTAATATCACTAAAACCCACAATCCATTTTGGATTTTGTTTAAAATTTTTAAAATCCAATTCATCAATAATCCTGATGGTTCCGTAGCCACCCCGACCAGCAATTATTGCTTTCACCATTGGATCATCTAAAAACATTTGAATATCAGAAGCCCTTAAAGCATCGGCTCCTGCAAATTGATTCTCCTCGGCATAAACACTTTTACCAATAACCACATCCAATCCCCAGCTTTTTAAAGTAGCAATGGCATAATCAATGGTTTTAGGTAATTTCTTCGCCGGACAAACAATGGCAATCTTATCTCCTTTTTTTAAATATGGTGGCTGTATAATCATGGTTAAAACGATATCTTTGTCAAATTAAATAATTTGTTTTGGATAATAGTAAAATAAAAAGATATACCGTAACTGCGGCACTACCATACACCAATGGACCAGTACACATTGGGCATTTGGCTGGCGTATACGTTCCTGCTGATATTTATGCAAGATACTTGCGTTCGAATAAACGAGATGTAAAATTTGTATGCGGCTCTGATGAAAATGGAGTGCCAATTACTTTAAAAGCTAAACGAGAAGGAATTACTCCTCAACAGGTTGTAGATAAATACCATAAAATAATAGGCGATTCCTTCAGAGAGTTCGGAGTATCTTTCGATATTTACCATCGTACATCGTCTTCAACCCATCATCAAACTGCTGCCGATTTTTTTGAAACCCTTTACGATAAAGGTGTTTTTACAGAAGAAATAACGGAACAATATTATGATGAAAAAGCAAAGCAGTTTTTAGCTGATCGTTACATTACTGGTACATGCCCAAATTGTGGCAATGAAAATGCATATGGCGACCAATGCGAAAACTGTGGTACAACACTAAACGCAACCGATTTAATCAACCCAAAATCTACGCTATCTGGCGATAAGCCAATTTTAAAAGAAACCAAGAATTGGTTTTTACCTCTAGATAAATACGAAGACAGGTTAAGGACATATATCGAAAGCCATAAAGAATGGCGACCAAACGTTTACGGGCAATGTCAGAGTTGGTTAAATGCTGGTTTACATCCACGAGCAATGACCCGCGATTTGGATTGGGGCATACGTGTTCCGCTTCGCGATGCTGAAGGTAAAGTTTTATATGTTTGGTTTGATGCTCCAATAGGCTACATTTCGGCTACTAAAGAACTTTGTAATTACGCTAAACTTGATGTTTGGAATCCGATGGCGGAAGAATATTACATCAATAATTTCGAAGCTGATAAATGCGGTTGGGAAGAGTATTGGAAAGATGAAGACACGAAATTAGTGCATTTCATAGGCAAGGATAATATTGTTTTTCATTGCATTATATTCCCGGCAATGTTAATGGCGCATGGTGGTTTTATCCTGGCAGATAATGTTCCTGCAAATGAGTTTTTAAACCTTGAAGGTCAGAAAATATCTACATCAAAAAATTGGGCAGTTTGGTTAAACGAATATTTAAGGGAGTTTGAGGGAAAACAAGATGTTTTACGCTATGTTTTAACTGCCACAGCTCCCGAAACTAAAGATAACGACTTTACCTGGAAGGATTTTCAAGCTAGAAATAACAATGAACTGGTTGCCATTCTCGGCAATTTTGTAAATCGCGTTATAGTACTTACACACAAATACTTTAATGGTGTAGTACCTACCTTAATGGAAATCACTGAACAAGATCAGGCTGTAATAGATGATTTGGCAGCATTTCCGGCAAAAATATCAGCATCTATCGAAAATTATCGTTTCAGAGAAGCCTTATCAGAAGTAATGAATGTAGCTCGACTAGGCAATAAATACCTTGCCGAAACAGAGCCATGGAAACTGATTAAAACAGATGAAGATCGCGTTCGTACCATTTTGCATATCTCCTTACAAATTTGTGCTAATCTTCAAATTTTAATGGAGCCATTTTTACCTTTTACTGCAGATAAGCTAATGAAAATGCTAAACAATGGTAAGCAAGGTTGGGAAGAAGCGGGTTCTATCACACTAATTAAACGTGGTCATGATATTTTGGAAGGTGTTCTTCTATTTGAAAAAATTGAAGATGCTGCAATTGATTTCCAGATAGAAAAATTAAACCAAAGTAAGGCATCTAACGCTACTACAGTTACATCTATTCCGGCAAAAGAAAATATTAATTTTGATGATTTTTCCGCTATGGATATTAGAGTTGCTACCATCATCGCGGCAGAAAAAGTAGAGAAGACAAAAAAGCTTTTAAAACTAACCGTAAATACTGGTATTGATGAACGTACCATTGTTTCTGGCATTGCCGAACATTACAAACCGGAAGATATTATTGGTAAACAAGTGAGCATAATTGTTAACCTAGCCACAAGAGAGATCAAGGGAATTTTATCACAGGGAATGATATTAATGGCCGAAAATTCGGAAGGTAAACTTGCTTTTGTAGCAACTGCCGATAGGTTTGAAGAAGGTAGCGTGATTAGGTAAATTGAAAGTTAATATTGCGAATAAATCTTTGGAATCACCCTAAGATTTTTCAAAGATTGAAGACTTAAAAATTTGATTATCTTTGCCCGCTGATTAATAATCTAGTTCATTATCATTTTAGCATGCCATGGTCCCGTAGTTCAACGGATAGAATAGAAGTTTCCTAAACTTTAGATATGAGTTCGATTCTCGTCGGGACCACTTTTTAAGATTCAAACAAATTCATAGGGGTTTAAAAACCCCTTTTTTTATGATTATACTGTACTTTTATGTTTATCTAGGTTGGTGTAAATTCATCGTAAATATTCAAAAAAACTACCTGATTTGAACTTTTGAGATTTTAGATTCCAGGGGAAATAAAAGCAACGATTAACAGTTATTTAAATGCTAACCCCAGACACTCATTTGGTGATATGAAAAAGAAAAATAACTTCATTATGATGAAAGTTTCAGTGATTATACTGCTGCTATGCGCTATATTAAGTTGCGACTCACAGACCGGCGATTATGAAAAGAAAATAATCGGAAACTGGGCGGGCGAAATCACGCTTCCCAATTCAGGAAAATCAATTGGACAGATGCATTTGCAATTCACCCGTGAAGGAGCTTTTCTACAAACCACCGGCGAAGGAGCAGAAAAGGTGGTTTCGAAACAGACCTACAGAATCACCAAAAACAAAATCTTTTATAAAGGAAAAGCAACTGGAAATCAAGAATTTGATTCCGACTACCACTTTAGAGGAGACGTATTGGTGATGCAAGTTGGCGCAGACAGCGCTGAATACCAGAGGGTAAAATAGCTAATGCATATTTAAAATTCACCTTAAGCTGCCGTGTTGGCTAACCACTACATGCCAGCCAATAAAAATTTTAATCCATCGAAATCCAGTGTCTGTATTCTGAGACAATTAGCTTTGACAGACATAAGTGCCAACCTTCCATTTATTAAAAATCAGCATATGAAACTTTCCTTTGCATCCCTGATCATTCTGATGATCGTATCTTGTAAGTCGCAAACAAAAACAGATCTTCTCTCCTTGAAGCTTGATGCGGACATTTCAAGCCTGGTGCTCCAAGACAAAGAACTAAAGAAAGATTTTGAACGTAATTACGGCCTGGCATCGCTCACAACTAGTAAATTGGATGGGTATGCAATCGGAGATGTAAAACTTAATACCTATGATTATCCCAATGGAAATTTGGCTGATTATAATAGACTTTCAATATTTAAAAGCTCAAAACAGAAAAATAACTATCTGGGATTTAACAATAGCTCTGTTAATCAGGAAGAAACAAAGTCAATTGTAGGTTATCTAAAGAAAACTTACCCTGCTTATCAAAAGAGCGACACAAAAGGAAACGGAGAATCTTTTTTTTGGGATATCCCAAAACTAGATGCCTGGATTTTCATCTATCAGGGAATATCAACAGATAAGAATGACAAAAATTTTTTTAGTACCAACTTCATTTTTGTGAGAAAGGGCACGCGATTGGAGAACAGTACTGATGCCAAAGTTATCACTATAATGGACTATTATAAAATGATGTTTCCAGACGTTATAAAGTAAGAAACCAACCTCTAATTGGGCGCTGTACTAATTGTAACCGAGCTTAAAGTTAAAGCAAACATAAAATACCTGAATAACCTCGGTTTGGTATAACGAGGAAACACATCTTATCAGTTGGATTCCAGCGCCCTGTTAAATCACGTTGTTCACGATATCTGAACAAACAAATAAACCGAACATTACTACATTTTGTAAAAGCTAAAAAAGGTATAGATACAAATGCTCGATTTACGCGAATCTGGCTATAGAATTTGCAACGGTTCGTCTAGACATTACAGGCGTTGGTCTAGCAGTTACCCACGCTGGTATAATACAAGGTTTTTGCTTGCAACGTTTGAAGCTTGGTTGCGTCTTAATAACAAACAATAGCAAAAACCTAAAATATAAAAGATATGAAAACTCTAGCAAAATCATTATTCGCAGCAGCATTAACAGCAGTAGTATTAACTTCATCAGCCATAACAACTTTCGCAACTGAGCCAGTTAAAGCAGAAACAAAAACTTCTTCATTATCAAAATTAAACAGAATTTGGGTGAGTGGAAACGTTAAAATCATCTTAACACAAGGCGATAAACAAAATGTAGAGGGTGCAATCAACTATGATGCGGCTAAAACTTTTGTAACCACCGATGGAAGAACCTTATTTATTAATTCAATGGAAACAAAACAGGTAACGATGAATATTACCCTAAAAGATTTAGAAAGAATTGAGGCTTATGGTGAATCGGCTGTTGTAACCAGCAATAATTTCGATGTAAAACACCTTCAGATATTATTGAGCCAAAGTGCTTCAGCGAAGATTAAAACTACGGCAGGAAGTTTATATACTACTGTTAAGGAAGATGCAGTATTAAAATTAAATGGTACTGCAAATCAAAGTACAATGATTGCAAGCAACATGAAAAATGTAAAATTAGCTGACTTTGCCAGTCTTAAATCAGAATCATACGCTTCTGAAGCGATTATGCAAGCTGAGCAAAATGCAATGATTTTAGCAAAATAAAAACATTAATTAGATAAGCCAAAGCTGCCCATTGGGTGGCTTTTTTTTTTGACAAAAAATATTGGATGAAAGATGATGCTTAAGTATTTTCCTTGAGCCATGTTATCGCCACGGGCGCTGAAAAATCAATTATCTGTTTTAGCAATTGGATTGCAAGCATTGAAAAATTTACGGTCAAAAGGACAGTGCAGATAAGGGTATATGCGATATCATTTATTGTTTCAGCTTATTACATAGAATTCAAGTTTAGCTTACCATTATTTACATCCCATAATTAAATTACAACGGGCCTTACCATCTGATGAAGAAACCGTCTTTTGTTTTTTAGGGTTTCGGTTGTCTATTGCCTGATAAATCTAAATCCACATCCCTCAAAGCAGGGTGGGTTAAGGGTGAGCGTATTAGCTGTCGCTTTGTATCGGTATTGCAAGGTTCTATTGTAGGTTTTAGAAGTTACTTCCATGGTTAGGCTATCTAGAATCTTAAAATCAGATAAATCTGGTAGCGCATCACCTTCCATTTTGCCTGTCCTCGACATGACGAGGTATTTGTCTCCTTTAACCTTAATATATCTACCACTCCCATCTCCAGGGTCGGATAGGGTTTCTGTTAGTTTCCATTTTCCATACAATTCACCAGGACCGTCATCAATGCCATTTTTTTTGCATGATGTGTAAGAAATAAATATGGTGATAGCCATTAGGGAGAACACGATTCTTTTCATAGAGAGGGTTTTTTTTATCGATACGAGGTAAGCGTTCAAAACGCTACAAAAGCCAAAAGAAATTGTTTAACTTAATTTAACGAAAATCTTCTTCCGAAATCTTTTCATTTGCCAAAAGTTCTACCATTTTAGCTTTTTGCATTTTATCACCGTCTCCAAAGCTCATCTCAGAGTAGTACGTTAATTTTCCGAACTTCTTATAATCAGAAAAATAAGTACTGCTGAAGCCTCCCTTTTCGGTTGTAAATTTATCCTCCCGCAGCTGAAAGAATGTTTTTTTGCTATAATAGAGCATTCTAACGGTACCATTTATACAGGCGGCTTTTACTTTATAACAGTCCTCCTTATCAACCTTTTCGGTACTTTCAAGTGTTAAGGTATATAGGTTGGGATCTATGTAATCCAGTTCGTTGAAAATATTCCTGCGGAATTTTTTATCACTAAACGCTGTTTGGTCGGCCAGTTTCTTTATTCCTGCTGATACTTCATAGCCTTTTTCTCCATCATAAAAGTTCTTGAAAACGGTTCGGCCTTGATAGATAATCATAAAGGAACCTTTATTTGGTAGCATTTCTTTGGTAACCCAGTTAACCTTACGGCCTTCCATTTCTGTAGCCATATCGGAGTAAAGTGTTTTAATAGACTGCAGGTACTGTTTTCCTCCGGTAGCCGCTATAGATTTTTCAATAATTTGCTGGGCCGTGAATTCAGTTTGTGCAATGATTTTTGTGTGATTTAAAGTTAATAGAAACAATAAGGAGAGTAGCGCAGGCTTCATGTTTTGGTTTGTTTATAGGAGTGCAAAATAAGAGTTTACCACGACATTAATATCCTTTAAGCTCACGCCTCGCTTAACAGACAATGAAATTATCTGGGATGATCTCACTGAACCAGCAAAAGCAGTAGTTCGAAATAAACCCTTATCTATATATGATCATTTAAAAAATTCTGAGGCTTATGTTAAAGTAAAAAAAGATTACTTAGAAAAATATCTATATCTCCGTAAAAAAAGGGCAGTTCAAGTATTTAACATCCAAAAAGAAATATATCTAAACGATGAAATTATAACCCTACTTAACGGAAAAAAATACTATCAAGAAGAGACGGAACAGTGTGAGTTTACCGTCAAAACTTACGCTCATAAAAATGATATAGTCTTTTTAGAAATTAATGGCTTTCAAGAACTACCTCTTGATTACAACTTTTTGACCAAAAATGTACAAGAGCCTTTAGGGCATCTATGGAAAGGAATAGACGGCTTGGTGACGCCCGAGTGTGCAAGGCATAAAATGCCATTTGAATATGTGTACGTTTCTGATAAGGTACTAAATAAATACGAAAATGATGAAGATTATAAAGTCTATCCACAATCTGGAAGTGTAGCTTACCGCAATCAGTGGTCCATTAGCCATTGTGAGCGTGTAGGAAAAAATGCTATTAAAATAGAAATAAAAAAGCTTTACGAAGGCAATCGGTTCGATACTATTGATTATTGGAATCAATTTAATATTGATCCTAATGATATTGTTGATGGTGAAAACATCGCTTCAAAAGCAGAGCGATTAACTCAAAAATATTTTCTTTTTGGCAGATTGTTTACTTCTCTTAAATAAATGTTTAAAATCACAATTAAATGCTGAAGATATCATTTCATATAATGAAGAAAACATTAAATATACTGGATGGACAGATTTTCCTGATTATAAACTAATTACACATGTGGTAGATTTGTCTGCTTTTTCGAAAAGTGATTTTACATCTCGATGCACCAGCCTTTTAAAGCTTTTAGTAGAAAGCCTTAAACAACGCTCTTTAAGAAAATTAGTTGACTCACTTGGTTTTAATAAGAAAGAGACCGAAGGATTTAGAAGCCTTAAATTATTAGAGTTAATATTAAAATATTTCTATGTATCAGCAGAATCAGGGTTAAATGCCAGCACCGATAAAGAAGCCATTATAGAAAGAGTAGTTGAGGTAAATGAATTTAAATTTTTGGCACCATTATTTGCATTAAATGATATCAGACAACTTGATGTACATCAGACTAAAGAGGCCAAAGCTAAATTAGAAAATGCATTAGCTGTATTTTCGATACACCCGAAGACCGCAGCAGGGAACTATGCTGAAGCATGCTTTCAAATTTATGATAGATTAATTGATATGTTTACTGAGGTTAACTTGTTGCTGTCAGCTTTTTATGGACTTGAATAACCTTCTTAGTTTTTTAATGTCTGCTGGATTTGATATCTTGTAAAGACAATAAAAATTTTCATTAAGTAAAAGACTATAAAATAATCAATTAACGCTCATGAATATTTCGTTATATATAGAACCGATAGGAAACTCCGCAGAATTAATACAAACTTTACTTGTAGAAGAGTTTGATATAACGGAGAATTTTGCAAAGTTACTTTTCGAAAAAAAAATTAAAAGTCACCTTGAAAAGTTGAAAGATTGTATTTACTTAGTTGCAGAAACTAATTACATTGATCGCGTTTACAGAGATAGTTATTATCATTATTACTCGTCTAAATTAGCTGCTTATAAAAGAAATTGCATCAGAATATCTTTATTTGATTCGCAGGTTGAAGCCAACGACTTTCGATTAGAGGAGACTAGAGAAAAACTTCAAACTTCTTATCTTGGTTTTTTTGTTTTAAGGCCAATAGAGCCTCATGTTGTTGGGAGGAGTATTATTTCACCAAAAGCGCTAAAAGCAGCTGATTTTCAAATTTGTACTACCGTTTATCACAACACCGTAAATACGGTAAAGTTAAGTGTAGATGCCTTCCCTCATTCATCACAAGATACAGAAACTATTAGTTGTGCCGAGACAACACTTTGGGCAATGATGGAATATTTTAGTAATCGTTATGCCGAATATAAACCATTGCTTCCCTCTAAAATTATACAGACCTTGAATAAGGTTACTTCAGAAAGACAGATCCCATCAAAAGGATTGAATATCCAACAAATGTCTTTTGCGTTAAAGGAATATGGATTCGGAACAAGAATATATAGCCGTTCCCAATATCCAAATGAATTTGATCGATTGATTAGTTGTTATGCTGAAAGTGGAATTCCTATTATAATAGCAATGGAAGATTTTGCTGGCATTGGGCATGCACTATTGTGCATAGGGCATGAAACAGTCAAATCAAACCATATAGATGCATTGGGAGCACATAATTTTAAACCGGGGGTATTAAAGGATAAAGCTAATTTAAAAAACATAACCTTATACGATTTTGATAGCATTGAAAAGGAATTTATATTTATAGATGATAATCAACCGGTATATCAAACAGCACTTTTATCTAAACCAGCTGCTCATTACAATGATACTTGGCATAATTGTAAAATCACGCATTTTATAGTTCCTCTATATACTAAAATATACCTCGAAGCTTACGAAGCGAAAAACTTTATTGCTAGGTTTTTAATTAGTGGTCCTGAGCCATTAAATAATGACACTGAAGTTTTGTTAAGAACCTACTTAGCATCTAGCAGGTCATTTAAAGATGTTTTAGCAACTAATGCCAGTTTCTCTTCTGATCTTAAAGATATTATTTTAGAGCTAGCCATGCCAAAATTTATATGGGTTACTGAAACCAGCGATAAGGAATTGATCAAGACTAAGAAAGCAAATGGTTTAATAATTTTAGATGCAACGGAAGCAAACATTATCTTTAATAAGCCGTTAATTATAGCAGCATACCAGGGCAAAGTAATTAATTTTGAGGCAGATACTAAAAAATTAGAAAAGAATGATTTACCTTTGAACGATTTTACAATCTTTGAAAACAACCTAAAATCCTATTAACATGATTAAAACAGTGAGTAAAACCAATCAAATTAAGGACAAACTTAAGATGGATGGCAAAGTTTCTTATCTTGATAAACCAGAACATTTTAATGCAATTATAGAAATGAATGATGAAATGGAAGATGTACGTAGAGATTATCACGTAAAGGATAGAAGGTCTCAAAATTCTGCTTCTCATGTTATATTAACTGCATAGGTTTTATTTGTTCTAGCCTTATATTTAACATCAAAAATCTATAATTGAAATCTGTCGCAAAAGTGACTAATTCAAAGTATCAGCTTCAGAAATACCTGAGGCTTTTTTATTTTTAAAGGAATTAAATATCCCTTCTCTATACCATTTCCAAGATTGTTTTGGATTTGTAGTTGAGGTAAGGATATTCTTTCCTGTAAGTGAAGTAAGCATAAAGGATATTACTCATTTTCCATAAAGCACTTGCAATCAAGTCTTAAAACTAAATTCATTGTGATATTTCAAAAACTTTACATCAGGTAAAAACTTTGATGGAAGTATGATTTGCTTGTCATGAAGGTTAAAAAAATATTCATCAAGTGACTTTGATTCCTTTTGCTTAAATAGCGATGGCGAGATTTTAATTTTAAAATCAGGGTAATGGTCATTAGGCCTGTTTCAAATGCCTTGTCATGTAAAGCGTTAATTGCAATGCCATTTTGGGGATTTAGTCTATTTTTCTCATCAACACTCCATGGCTTGATATGCCCAGCAACCAAAAGTTCTGGCTGAGTAATTCCAGTTATGCAACATGTATTGTTATATGATGCTAATATGGAGCTTCGAAAAAAAGATTGATTCACGCGAACCATTACCAGTTGCTCCTTAGTTTTTCCTTCCCTATAAAGTTCAGCCTCTGGAATCGGATTAAGTTGCTCAATGGTTTTATGCTGTAGTTTTGCTAATAGTTTTTCGCTTTCATAAGGTAATACATCCCAGTTATTAAAGAATTCATTCCAAATTTCTGCATCTAGCTTACTTGCATTTGAAGCACCTTTAATGCCTCTTGCTTTTAGGCTTGGGTCGAGACTAGCAAAATTTACAAGTTTATAGGCTACCGAACTTGCCGTTCTACCAATGAGGTTAGCAAGCTTTATGATTTCAGGATTGGAATTGTGTAACCTACCAAATGGGATTTTACAATATAAATTAATAGCAAGTATCAATTCTTCCCTTGTCCATAGTTTTTGGCCTTCTTTCATATCTTATCGAGTTCTAAGATGAATTCAAAATTGCATTTTTCATTAAGACAAATGTGTTTTTGAGACCCGCCAATATCTTCTACTATTTCAGTTCTCACTCCACATCTAGGACATGTAGTTGGTTGGTCGGAATCTAAAAATATTTCAATCATTTTATGTTAATTAACTATCGCCAATATAATATTTAATGCTAACAGTTTGTTTGATTAGTGATGATGAAAATATAAAACTGATAGGAGGATACTGCCGAATTTGACAAAAATATTTCCTGAATGTTGGGGTAATGAATATCTTGCATCTGAATGATCCCTAATCATGAACGCTTACCTATAAACCTTTTAGCCGCCAGTTTCAACAAAACTGCTGCGGCTTATAAATTCTATTGGTTTTTATCCATTTTAGATGAGGTAGAAGAAGGGCAATATTATATACCTAAGCAAAGGTTATTTTCGGGGATGGTTGCAACCAGTTGGTACACCATTAATTATTTCAAGATTAGTTTTGGTAAGCAGGATCAGCTGCATGATAAAGTGAAAGAAATTGCAGCTGTAGAGGGGATAAATATTGATGAAGATAGAGGTAAGATTAAGAGTCGTTTAAACACGAGTAACGTGCTATCAACCCAAAAGTTATTGTGGCGTTTTGATAAGCAGGTGCCACATCGTTTTTTAAGTCCCTGGTTTCCTTCAATAGCGGAGAACAAAAATGCAGTTTATCAGGCATCGCAGGATTTTGAAAACGACGGCCTGTATTCATTAGAACAGACGCACATTACAATTAATCCCATCTGGATAGATTACCTCAGTAGAAATGCGGGAATTTTGAAAAGCTTTTGTTATTGGAAACTGAGTTTGTATTTGCAAAAACATAATCCCAACGTTCCGGATATACCAAACAAATTGGTCAAACCGGCAAAAAGAAACAGCTTGGCTAAGCCGCGAAAGGTTTGGGATATGGTAGTTGAAGAGTTGGGCGGAGTAGATTGCATTTATACCAATACCAGGCTCTATAAAAATGGTTTTGCAGTAGAGCACTTCATTCCTTATGCATTTGTGTCGCATGATTTGTTCTGGAATTTAATACCGGCTTGTCCTTCTTTCAATAGCTCAAAATCGGATAAGCTGCCGCAATTGGAGAAGTACTTTGATGCTTTTTACGATTTGCAAAAAACGGCTATCGAAATCATTAAATACAGGATGCCAAAAGAAAAACTGCTGGAAGATTACCTGAGTATTTTTCCGGATTTGGAAAGTTTGCAGAAATTACCGGATGATTATAAGGCAAAGTTTAAAACTACCATTGAACCTTTAATTACGATTGCGGGGAATAATGGGTTTGAGTATATGATTTAAAATAATGCTAATCCAATTATAAGTTTTCCTAACCCCTCGCCTTTTCAGTATTAATACTCAATCGCCAAAACCATCTACTCCTAAATCGCGTATATATACGCTCTATTTAAACCTTAAACCTCTAGCGAACTGGCAATGATTCGTAAGCGAATTTTGATACTAGATGATGATTATGATATTTTAGATTCACTCACGACCCTGTTTGAATACGAAAATTGCACCATAGTAACTTTAAGCCAGCTATTTACTATCGATGTAATAGAAGATATTCGTTTGCTTAATCCGGATGTGATATTGCTAGATATTAATTTTGGCAAGCACAATGGCATGGATATATGCCTCAGGCTTAAAGACAATCCAGATACTTGCAAGTATAAGATTATATTGATAAGTGCTGGGAAATATGCTCAGGTTGCTTTTCAGAGCAAATGCGATTTCTACATTCAAAAACCATTTGATTTAGAGCATTTAATAGCGCTAGTTTGTTCGCCTAAATAGAAAAAATTAATCTTCCATGCTGCTATAAGCCTCAAATGCAATTTCTAATGTTGTTTTTTCGGCATAGAGTACAATTTCTTGTGGTGCCGAAGTTTCAATTTTCTTAAAAATAGTTAAGCAGTTTGCTAAAGTATTCAGTTCGTATGCGGGTAACAGTTCGCGTAATTTTAAAGGATTAATCTTCAAAATTGTATTGCTGTAATTGTTTTGCTTAGTCATTACAATATCCTTCTCCTATTTGGTAGTTTCCTCTACTTTTCATAGGGACAACCTCACCACTTTCTAAATAAATTTTATACAAAGGCTCTCCATCTGCAGGTGATGATTCTGTACTGATAGCCATAATAACACCGCAAAACTTTTTTTTGCAGCCGCTAAAACATAATATTAAAGCACAAGAGATGAAAAGTAACTTTCTCATAATTAAACAGCCTCAATTCAAATTTAATACCAACTTGCGCAAAAAGTAGTATAAGTTGTATGATTAAGTGTATGTCTTTCTAAAAAAGTATTTGATTTCTAGAGCTTTAAATTCAATTTTTTGAAATAGTTGCTGTTCAGGCTTATTAACCGAAAAGAAGGTAAGTAGTTGATTATAAATCAGAAAGCAGCGTAAATTTCTAGGGTAAAGTTAATAAAACCTTTAAAATAGAAAAATATTTTTACAAAAAACTACAGATGACAAGGTTGTAAGCTATTTGCAAGCTTAAAATTTATTATTCCAGGTGGTAATTGATTAATTGAAGGATTTACAGGCAAATTGTAATGCCGGGCCGAATCAATAACTGGTGATAATCAATAAATTTTGAATTCGATGCTTAACTATGGCCCGTTCCGCTAAAGTTGGCTGTATTTTCGATTGCTGTGTTAGCAGATATGGATGGAGTAGTTTCATTATAGGATACCGAAAC
Source organism: Pedobacter lithocola (assembly GCF_042650845.1). Lineage (NCBI taxonomy): Bacteria > Pseudomonadati > Bacteroidota > Sphingobacteriia > Sphingobacteriales > Sphingobacteriaceae > Pedobacter > Pedobacter lithocola. The sequence goes on from NZ_JBHSBW010000011.1 coordinate 370,144, forward strand.
AATTTCCAGGTATTCTTTTAATTTATCGAGTTTTTGATTTACCAGTTGCTTTTCTTCTGAATTATGCTCGGGAGCGCCATCCATAGATTTGATTACATCGAGGGCATAATCCATAAAATCTTTCACATTTTCGGATAGGAGTGGTTTGGCTGAAATCATATGCGCTTTTGCTATTTAAATTATTTTAAAGCAACAAGAAAAGCCGATTAAAGTTTTAAAAGATTGGTTTAAAGCTGATGTTATCAATGGCTATGTTTCCTAGAGGAAAGTACGGCGCCTAAGCTTCATCATCATGCGATTCGTATTTGCCGCTGATGGATGAAAATTCGATTTTATATACGATAAGGTTATCGTGCTCGGCGGGGTTTATGCCATGCGAAGGGTCCTGTGTTGGTTTGCTGGTTAAAGGCATTATCTTATGAATAATGCCCTGCATCGCTTGTTGCCTGGTTTCACCCTGCAATTCGCTAAAGGTTCCTTGTATGATAGCGCTTTTCCAATTGAAGGTGTTTACAATTTCATCAATAAGGAAACAAACTTTTGGATTTGCCCGCATCATATCTATCTTCTTGCCAGTGCCCGAATGTGCGTGAATGGCATTTTCGCGGTACACATAATTAATAGGAACCACATAGGTTTCGCCATCGTTAGAACAACCCAACCTACCAATAAACTGGTGATTTAAAAAATCAAGAAGCTGTGCTTTATTTAAATCTCCCAACATAATGCTATACCCTTATAATTTACATTAAAGGTGCGCAATTGCTTAGGTAAAAGAAATGATGAGGATCACTAAATTGGATGATGTATATAGATATTTATCTGATTAAAAACACTCCACTTCCCAGCATCGTTGCCAGGTTTTACCGGCATCAAGTTTAACAACTCCTTCTTTGTTATTAAATTTTTGGTTGTGGTTCACACTATCCGCAACGCCACACCATGGCTCTAAGCATACAAATGGTGCATCTTTAGCTGCCCAGATGCCAAAGAAAGGAAAATCATCAAAATGAAAGTGTAAACCAAAATCGTTCTTGGTGTTTAATAAGCTGATGCAATTGCTTTGCATGTTTTTAAAAACCAAAGCATCGTTGTAAAAGAGCTCGTGTTTTAAGTTTAACTTATGGCCGCTTAATTCTATGGTTTCCGTTTCATCTGCTACTAAACCATCCTGAAGTTTCCAATACGTTAAGCGTTCATCATCATTAAAAGCAAGGTAATAATCTTCGTAATTGGTTTCTGGTGTATTTGGAACTGCAAATGCCGGATGAGCACCTAACGAAAACAACATTTTTTTGCTGCCTTTGTTGATAACGGTGTAGGTTAGACTTAATTTTCTATCAATAATTTGATAATTCACTTTTAATTCGAAAGGGAAGGGAAAAACCTTTAATGTTTCATGCGTATCTGTTAAAGTAAAAACAACTTCCGTGTTGCTAATTTGTTCTGCTTTAAATTCATTATCTCTTGCAAAACCATGCCGTGGTAACGGATAGGTTTTATCTTTATAAACGTAAGTGTCGTTTTTTAATGAGCCTACAATTGGGAAGAGCACCGGACTGTGCTTAGCCCAATATTCTGCATCTCCGTTCCACAGGTATTCAATTTGAGTTTCTTTGCTGTATAAACCTTGTAGCTCGGCACCTTTTACCGCTATATTAACTTTTAAAAAATCGTTTTCGAGTGTTATCATTACATTTAAAAGTAACAAATTTGAACATAATTAAGTAGCCTTTTGCAATTTAAAGGGAAGTTATTTTTTAAACTTTATCTCTTAATAAGTATTGTGCTGTTGTGTTCAGCTATTTTTTATTTAAGTTTGATAATCATCCCGTTCATCAAACGCCCTACCTTTTAGCATTATAATTATGGCTATCGATTTAAGTAAATTAACCAATAAAAAAGTTAAAGCTGCTATAGAAGCATTGCAAAAAGGTGATGGAAAGGCATGGTTTCCTTTATTCGCTGCTGATGTTATTTTATATGATGATGGAAATCAGATGCAGTTTAATAACTTTTTTAAAAAAGCTTTAGGTAGAGAAAGATTTATAAGCATTGATAAAGTAGAAAATAATGGGCTTGATGTTTATGGGCATTTCCATTCCGACCAATGGGGAGAATTTAAAACTCACTTTAAATTCTACCTAAATAAAGAAGGAAAAATTAGTCGATTGGATATTGAACAATTTGTTTAAGTATTCAATATCCAATATTTAGCAACATCCAAAAACTAAACCAAGCTAAATTTTTCTTCCCAAATACAGGCAATATTTACAATCGTTTGTACTGCTTTTTCCATATCCTGAACGCTTACCCATTCTTGTTTGCTATGAAATGCATGTTCGCCGGCAAAAATATTTGGGCATGGCAAACCCATAAACGATAATCTGGAACCATCTGTACCCCCTCGGATGCTCTGTTTCTTGGCTACAATTCCTGCTCGTTCTATTGCCTCAATACCGTAAGCAACTATGTTTGGATGTAAATCCAAAACTTGTTTCATGTTTCTATATTGTGCCTTTACTTCTAAATTAAAGCTGGAATTTGGGTAATTTTTTAGAATCCTTTCTGCTGTGTTTCTTAAAACCTCTGCATGTTCGGTTAGCTTTTCATCTGTAAAATCGCGAATGATGAATTGCGCTTCTGCTTGCTCTACCTGTCCTTTTATCATTACCGGATGAATAAAGCCTTCTTTGCCCAAAGTTGTTTCAGGTGTAAGTTTATCTTTGGGCAAGGCGGCTATAATTTCAGAAAGGATTTTTATGGCGCTTTCCATTTTACCTTTAGCAAAACCTGGGTGGCTGCTCACGCCATTTATGGTTAAGGTTGCGCCATCGGCCGAGAAAGTTTCATCTTCTATAGAGCCCAAGGTTTCTCCATCAACAGTATAGGCAAAATCAGCACCTAATTTTATCAAATCAGCTTTATCAACTCCTCGTCCAATTTCTTCATCAGGGGTAAAAAGAATTTTAATTGTGCCATGTTTTATATGCTTATTGGTAATCAAAAACTTTGCAGCCTCCATAATTTCGGCTACACCAGCCTTGTTATCGGCGCCAAGTAAAGTGGTACCACTTGCTGTAATAATATCATTTCCAATTTGATGAATTAAATCTTTATGCTCTGACGATTTTATTATAATTGATTCATCATCTGGCAATATCAAATCTTCGCCCTGGTAATTTTCATGAATAATAGGTTTTACATTTTCACCACTACAATCTGGCGAGGTATCCATGTGCGAACAAAAACAGATTACTGGCACTTTCTTATCTGTTGTTGATGGAATGGTTGCGTATACATAACCATTTTCATCCATTTCGGCATCTGCAATACCAAAGGCTAAAAGTTCTTTAACCAGTTCTAAACCTAAATTCTTTTGTTTTTCGGTAGATGGACAAGTTGCCGAATCCGGATCAGATTGCGTATCGATTCTGGCATATTTAATAAATCTATTCTCTAAAGATTTGTTAATGTTGTGGTAAGTACTCATAATTCCAAAGGTAAAAGTTATAGATATTGAATAAACATATTATTTTTGTAAAAAAAGCTTATGAGATATAAACACCTGAAAACTACATCCCTAACCATTACTTTACTGTTTTTTACTATCATTAGTCAAGCTCAGTCTAATTATTACAAGTGGTCTATCGGATTTGGTGCAGGTGCTAACTACTCAAAAACCGATGTTGTTCGTGGTAACTGGGGGCATACATTTTCTGGTACTATCGACCATCATTTTACTCCATTTGTAACCGTAGGTTTAGAAGGGCAATTTGGTATGATTCAGGGTGGCGATATTTACACCGACCGCAATAACAGGCAGTTTGTTAATCAATATATGGGCATTAATGCCAATATGAAAGTTATGCTGGGGCAGTTTGTAGATTATCGTCAATCTGATTTCCTGTATAATATTAGAGGTTTATATGCTGGTATTGGCGTTGGTGCAATCAAAAATAATATAACCGATATAGTCCGCATAAAACCAAGCTTTGCTTTTTTTGATGCGGGTTATGGTCCTTTCCCTGGTGAAGATAAGAGCGTAAACTTATGGGTGCCGCTAAATTTGGGCATTAATTTTTATTTTAAGGATAGATGGGATTACGCCCGTTACGTACTAACCGTAAATGCGCAAAGCAACTTTACTTTTGGCGAAGGTTTAGATGGCTATAACGACCCGGAAACCACATTCCAAAATTACGATCCGGATACTTATAATGTGTATAGCATTGGATTTAAATATTATTTTGGTAATATTAGATTTTTCCGAAAAACACTTTAATCAATCCCTAAATTAATACATGAGAAACACCTTTCTGGCTTTGCTGCTTTTTTTTAGTTTGCAAAGTACAGCACAACAAACCCCTTACGAGCGAAGCAATAAAAAAGAAACAACAACATACAATGCGGCAATTGCGTATTACGAAACTTTGGCAAAAACATATCCAAAAGCTAAGCTTTTAACTTATGGAAGTACAGATTTTGGAAAGCCATTACACCTTTTGGTTTTGTCGAGTGATAAGGTTTTTGATCCAGCTGTAATCAGAAAGAATAACAAGCGAATACTGCTCATAAATAATGGTATCCATCCTGGTGAACCTGAAGGAATTGATGCATCAATGATGCTGGCCAGAGATTTGCTCAAGGGCGATAAAATTCCGAAGAATGTAGTTGTTTGTATCATCCCAATTTATAATATCGATGGAAGTTTTAATCGAAGGGGCACTTCAAGAGCAAACCAAAACGGACCAATAGCTTATGGCTTTAGAGGCAATAGCAAAAACCTTGATTTAAACCGCGATTTTATTAAAACAGATAGTAAAAACTCAGCAGCTTTTCAATTAATATTTAACACCTGGCAACCCGAAATTTTTGTGGATACGCACACCAGCAATGGTGCCGATTATCAGTACGTGATGACGCTTATCCCTACTCAAAAGGATAAGCTAAATTCTATTTTATCTACCTACTTAACCAAAACTTTGGTTCCAGATTTATATCGGGGAATGGAGAAAAAGGGTTATGCAATGGTTCCGTACGTAAATTCTATTGGCCAAACCCCAGAAACAGGCATTACGGGTTTTATCGAATCTCCACGTTATTCTACCGGTTATACAACTTTGCACAACACCATTGGTTTTATGCCCGAAACCCACATGCTAAAATCATTCGATTTGCGGGTTGATGCCACTTACAAACTTTTGCAAACCTATGTAGATGTAGTAGAACGTGATGCAAACCTAATTGGTGAAAATAAGCGCAAAGCGGATGAGTTTGTTACTAAACAAAAAGAATTTCCTTTAGAATGGGCCTTAAATAAAAATTTAGGCGATAGTATTCCTTTTAAAGGTTTTGAAGCAGGGAAAAAGCCAAGTGAGTTGAGTGGCTTTGATAGGTTGTATTACGACCGAAATAAACCATTTACTAAATATATTAAGCAGTGGAATAATTTTGAACCATCTGTGAGCATTCAAAAACCCGTTGCCTATATCATTCCAAAAGCATGGGATAAAGCAATTGCATTACTGAAACTTAATAACGTTAAAGTAGAACAACTAGAAGCGGATGTTAAACTTAATGTAGAAACTTACTACATAGGCGATTTTAAAACCGGCACGAGACCTTATGAAGGTCATTACGTACATTCGACGGTTAAGGTAAATCCTGTCAAGCAAACGTTGCAATATTATGCTGGAGATTATGTAGTTTACACAAACCAAGTTAGCAATCGTTATATTATCGAAACCTTAGAGCCACAGGCAACGGATTCATATTTTAATTGGAACTTTTTCGATTCTATATTGGATATGAAAGAGCATTATTCGGCTTATATTTTTGAAGATACTGCTGCAGAATTGTTAAAGAATAATCCTGCTTTGAAAGCCAAACTATATGAGAAAAAAGCTGCAGATACTGTTTTTACAAAGAATGGTTCTGCTCAATTGGAATTTGTGTATAAAAATTCTGATTATTACGAAAAAACACATAACCGATATCCTGTGGCACGTTTATTATCAAACGTAAAACTTAATTTAAAATAACATCAAATGGAATACTTTAATATAGCACCAGTTGCATCCGTAATCTTTGTTTTTACCATTATCACAAGCCTTTATGCTTTTTATGATAATGGAATTTACGGTAAGTTTATGCTTCATCCTTACAGTGTATCAAAAGGAAAAAATGTTTATACGCTTATAACCAGTGGCTTGATACATGCAGATTGGATGCATTTGTTTTTTAATATGTTTACTTTTTTTGCTTTCGCTTTCACCTTAGAGCGATTAATGGGCAGCTGGCAATTTGGTTTGCTGTATTTTTTAGGTTTGGTTTTGAGCGATTTGCCAACAGTTTTTAAGCATAAAGATAATTTCCATTACAACAGTTTAGGTGCTTCGGGCGCAATTAGTGCCGTGCTGTTCAGCTATATATTATTCAACCCGATGTCTAAAATTTACATCATGTTTATTCCTATCGGGATACCAGCTGTAGCTTTTGGCGTTATTTACCTGATTTATTGTGCTTATGCATCAAGAAACTCAAGAGACCACATTAACCATGATGCGCACTTTTTTGGTGCATTAACTGGTTTAATATTTACGATAATTTTCGTTCCGGGAATTATACAGAATTTTATATCTATGTTAACGGGCAACAATTAAGGTAAGCTTATTGGCTGTTTAGGGAGCTTAATAGAAGAAATTTTAGACTTCAGGTAAGCAAGGTTTTTCAAAAAAGCTCATCGGATTATCCGGGTCTTTAATAATCTCGAATTTTACATAACCCCAAGGTTTCCAGAAGGTTTCTAAAACGTGTGCGTATATTTTATGCTGCCAAACATCAAAGAGAGGTTTGCTCATATTGCCTCGTAATGGCATTGCCTCTATATAAATTGTGCCTTCTACAGGCATAAAAGTATATTCGGGTAAACGGTTAAACAGATAGGCAGAATAATAAAACCGAGCCGTTAACTCTTCAAATTGTTGGGCAGATAATGCTTTTCCTTCTATTTGATTAATAATTTTCTGGTGGTAACGTTTGTTGGTTCCGTTATCCTGCAAACAGGCTATAATCCCGAAATCTTTCATTTTTAGCGAAAAAGTAAGGGTGTTTATTTCATCGCGAAAGCTGAAAGGCGTTTCTTCATCTTCGAGTTTTACAACTGTAATGGACCAAGGTGTAAAATCTTCGAAGCTCACACTTGTATACAGATTCTGCATCATGAAATTTAGGTTGGCAAATTTCATCATTAAAGATTTCGACATGTTTAGTCCATCGGCTGTCATTTCTTTGCGCAAAGCAGAATGCATTTCGATGTAAATAAAACCATATAAAAATTTGCCAAGCCAATTAAATAAATCAAGCTCATTTAATGCCGATACCGCTTCATAGCCACCCGAGAAGGCCTCCTCAATTTTAGCTTCCAAAGGATTTAGAAATTGTTCGTTCACTTCGCTATTTATAGGAATAACCAAAGTGTTATAAGAGCGAATACTTTCATCTAAAAACTGAATTTGTTCTTCGCCAGTTAGCTTAGCCTGTTCTAAAAGCCACTTAGGTATTAACGGAACTTGCAACAGTGGCGTACTAAATGTATTTCCACTTAGGAAGCAGGTTTTGTAAAGGAAATCAAAATTTTGAAAAGGATTGTATAAGCCGGTGTTCATCCTTGCAATATTAGGTATTATATATTTACGGTAATAAATTGAAAATTATTTTAACTCAATAATTACCAAACCTAAATCCTGGCATTTCAATGAAGTCATATTAAAACGTTTTGTTATAGAACTCTCTAATTAAATTCTGCTTAGATATATCATCCTACATGTTGCTTCAATTAAAAATCATCGTTTAATTTCTGCGTAAATCTGTGTGATCCGCCGGGAAAAACTTTTTAAAATTGCTACAACGCCATCTATGTCCAATTCTATTAAATCTGATGAAAATATTTTCACAAACGCGAAATCTCATCAAGATTTGAGACAATCGTTTTAGCATAATCGGATAAAATACCGTAATCTTGAAATGTTTTTTTATGTAATCTTGCGTTGAACAATGAAAATTAGTAGCACCCAATTTGAACTAGAATTGAAACACCCTTTTTCAATTTCTAAGTTTACCCGAACAAGCACACCCTTAATGCTATTGAAAATTCAACACGAAGATGTAGTTGGTTATGGGGAAGCATCGATGGTGCCTTATATGGGCGAAAGCTATGAAACAGCAAACGCCTTTCTAAAGCTAATCGATTGGAATAAAATCAGTTACCCTTTTAATTTTGAAGCAATATTTGCTTATCTCGACGATTTGGCAACCGGGCAACCAGCCATTAAGGCTGCGATTGACATTGCCTTGAATGACATACAAGGAAAAATTTTAAACAAACCATGTTATGAAATTTATGGCGCTGATTTAGCCAAGATGCCGGTAACTTCATACACGATTGGCATTGATACCTCGGCAATTATCAGAGAAAAACTAAAAGATGCGGAAGCGTTTAAAGTAATTAAAGTTAAACTGGGTAGAGATAACGATAAGGAAATAATCGATACCATTCGCAGCCTTACTAACGTTCCACTTTATGTTGATGCGAACCAAGGTTGGACGGATAAAGCCAAAGCAATTGATTTGATATATTGGTTGCATAGTAAAGGCGTGGTGTTGATTGAGCAACCTATGGATAAAAATAATCATGATGGAAATGCCTGGTTAACTGAAAGAAGTCCGGTTCCGTTATTGGCTGATGAAGCTGTACAGCGACTGGCTGATATGGATAAACTTAAAGGTGTTTACCATGGTATAAATGTTAAATTGATGAAGAGTTGCGGCATGTACGAAGGGCATCAAATGATTTTGAAGGCCCGCTCTTTCGGCATGAAAGTTTTAATCGGCTGCATGAGTGAAACCAGCTGTGCTACCTTAGCGGCTGCGGCTTTAGCTCCGCTTTGTAATTGGGCAGATTTGGATGGACCATGGCTTACAAAAAACAACCCATTCGCAAATCCACCGTTCGAAAATGGTAAGTACCAACTTAAAAATTTGCCAGGATTAGGCCTGGAAGGCGTTACTCCGGATCTTTTTCCTTATACGATCTCCTGATTTCTTTCATCAGCTGAACCTTAAAATATAGCAAACAAGCCGCCGTGCCAACTAAAAAAGCGGCAGGAATATATTTACCATTATTGTAGCACCATATCAAGCCAAAAATTGAAAGGATGATGCCTAAGTTGTAAAAGATATTTAATGCGAATTTTTTACCCACGATTATTGTTGAATTATTGAATGAGTGAATTTTGAATGAATGAATTTTGAATGAGTGAATGTGGCTTGCAGTTTCCCAAATCAATCATTCATTTAAAAGTTATTGTAGCGCCAATTAATTCCAAAATGGGAATATATGGTGTCCAAAGATTAAGATTATTGAAGGAGAGAATTTTGAATGAGCGAACGTAGTTAGCAGTTAGCCAAACCAATCAATCATTCATTCAAAACTCAATTATTTATTATTAGTAAACCGGCATATTTGGGTCGTATGCTTCTTGCCAGGCTAAAATACCACCTTTTAAATTGTATAGGTTTTCAAAACCGTATTGAGCCTCCAATTGCATAACTGCAGCGGCACTTCTTTTCCCGCTACGGCATTGCATAATAACAGGCTTATCTTTAGCAACCTTATCAGCCTCAATTAAAATTCCGCCTAGAGGAATGTTTTCGCCATCAAGATTAGAAACTTCATATTCGAATGTTTCGCGAACATCAATCAACTGAAAATCTTCTTTATTATCGATTTTCTGTTTAAGTTCTTGTACCGATATCTCTTTCATGTAAAATATATTTTTTCAAATATACAAAAAACACTTTAGCACATGTGTGGCTTGTGAGGCATTTAGTATGCAAAACTTATGGTTTGACAATTTAAATAGATAACATATAAAATATCCTCAGGTTATTCATATTCCTGTGGGTTTGTAATTGATAGAAACCAGCTTTATTTAATATTTCCATGAAATTATTGCAAGTGATTTTATAAAAATACTTGGTTTTAAACTGTAACATATTAATGGCTTAGGCGTTTAATTATAAATAGTTACAAATGGATAAAATAAACCGATTTTTTTGGTTTTGCTCTGGCGCCCACATCCCGACACTGGAAAAGTATTCTTCAGAACAAAATAAATATACAGGCATTGGTGCCACAATTTTTTTTACAGGTTTATTCGCCGCATTATCTGGTGGTTATGCCATGTATTTCGTTTTTAAGGGCGATGATTTAGCGGTAGTTTTTGCCATCATTTTTGGTTTTTTATGGGGTGCTGCTATTTTTAATATGGATAGATACATCGTATCCAGCATCAACAAAAGCGCATCCACAAGCAAACAAGTTTTACAAGCCACTCCACGTATTTTGCTGGCCATAATGATTGGCATTGTAATTTCCCGACCAATTGAATTAAAGATTTTTGATAAGGAAATTAAACAGCGTTTAAAGGTTAGTTATTTAAATGGACAACGTTCTAAAATTGATACTTTAAATAAAGCTTTCCAAAATAAATACCAGGTAGAATTTGGTCGGTTAAATCAGCAAAAGGCAACTAGAGATTCGCTGGAAAAGGGCATAAAAACCGACAGACAGAAGCTCAATTTCGAAATCTTTGGTAATAAAACTACAGAAACCTCTGGGGTTTTAGGTTATGGTCCTTTCGCCAAACGCAAGGAAGCAGAAATACAACAGCGCACAGCTGAACTGGATAGTTTAAAAGCTAATATTAATAAAGCAGAATCTTTTATTGATAAGCGAAAAGAGTTTGACGGCTTATTTACCGCCAAGCTTTTTACAGATAAACAATTGGATAGTTTGGCCAATCTTGCCGGTTTTGCAGATAGAAACTGGGCATTAGGGCAACTAAAATTTAATGCCGATGGCACCAGCGATAACAATACAGCTTTGGCGGTTACATTTATTGGCTTGTTATTTATCTTTTTCGAATGTTTACCTGTTTTTGTAAAACTGATGAGTGCTCGGGGTCCGTACGATTATGTATTAGCCGATGGAGATGAAGTCTCGGTTTATGAATCTAAAAAAAATAAGGATTTCCGCTTTGAAGTAGCTGATAACATTCATGAAACCCGGGTAGATTCGGAAACATCAAAGCAAAAGGAAATTATTAAAGGTAAGGCTTATCGAGATTTAGAACGATACGACTGGGATAAAGAATAATGGAAGATGTAAAAGGTAAGATGTAAGATGGGTGATGGAAAAGGTGAGATGGGACATGGGGGTTTTAACCTGAGTCCGATTCTTAAACGTAATATTTTGCTATCTCATCATCGTATTGCTTAAACGACACGTCTTGCTGAATTTATTTCAGCATCTTTTCTGCAAAAAAGGAGGCCGTATCATAAATACAAAATGTCATCCTGAGCCTGTCGAAGGACTTGTAAAAACTGTCTTTCGGGGCGTTTCGACAAGCTCAACGTGACAAAATAAAGCAGAAATTGATTTGTCATACAGCCTCGACGTAGACTAAAAAAAGCAGCTTATTAATAATATGAAGGAAAATTAATAATCGAATTTAGGTTGTTAATGTAATGCCATGTAAATCCTTCAATCATGGTTTAGTCTTTATTACATCAACCATCTTACATCATTACATAATACATCAACCATAATTACATCTTACATTGAATTTTATGTAATTTAACGCCATCAAAACCTATTTATGAAGAAAATTCTTGGAACCGCTGCGGCAATGTTATTGTCTTTAGGCGCTTTTGCTCAAAATGAAATCAGTTATACCGTTTCTTTTCCCAACGCCATTCATCACGAAGCGGAAGTAAGTATGTTCATTCCGAATGTTCCGGCTGGAACTTTAGCGGTTAGGATGAGTCGCTCATCACCAGGAAGATATGCTACACATGAATTCGGCAAAAACGTTTACAGCCTTAAAGCTTTCGATGGTTCGGGGAGAGAACTAGCCTTAAATCAATCTGCAGGCGATGTTTACGAAATTCCAAATCATGGTAAAAGCGTCAAAATTACGTATACAATTTTTGGTAACTGGATCGACGGAACCTACGCAGGTTTTGATGAAAGCCATGCGCACATGAACATTCCTGCAACTTTTGCCTTCCCGATTGGGATGGACAACCGTGCCCGCTTAGTGAAATTTAATTATAGCGAAAAACAAAATTGGAAAGTTGCTACTCAATTAAAGCCAATGAGTAATGACACGTATTATGCTGCCAATCTTCAGTATTTTATGGATAGCCCAACAGAAATTGCAAACTATAAAACTGCAAGCTGGCAGGTAAAAAATACGGACGGGAAAATGCAGACCATTCATCTGGTTTCACATTCAAACGATGATCAAAAAACTATTGATAACTATGCTGTAATGCTTAAAAAAATGGTCGGTGAACATTTAGCAGTTTGGGGCGAATTTCCGAACTATGATTATGGTAACTATTATTTCCTACATGATGTTTACCCGGATAATGCAGGAGATGGAATGGAGCACAGAAACTCAACTATAATTGTTCAACGCACACCAAAAATTGATGGTTACGAATCTAACTTGTTAGGTACATTTTCTCATGAATATTTCCACAGCTGGAATGTTGAAAGATTAAGACCAAAAACGCTGGAGCCTTTCAACTTTACACACTCAAACATGAGCAACGAACTTTGGCTGGCTGAAGGGTTTACACAATATTATGGTGCCTTATTATTAACCAGAGCTGGTTTTAAAACAGTTGATAATGCGGCACAAACCTTTACTGGTTTGGTCAATGCAGTTTTGAATTCTCCCGGTGCTAAAAATTATTCTCCAATACAGGCAAGTCGCTACGCAGTTTTTGCTGATGCAGGCGTTGCGATTGATCAAACGAACAAAGGCAATATTTTTCTTTCCTATTATACTTATGGTGCTGCTACTGCGCTGGCTTTAGATCTTCGGTTACGGGCAGATTTTAAGCTAACACTTGATGATTATATGCGGGCTTTATGGAAAGCTTATGGTAAGCCCGAAATTGCTTACACTGTTCCCGATTTGGAAAAAACGTTAGGCGTTTTAACCAAAAACCCAAGCTTTGCTGCCGATTTCTTTAGAAGATATATTTACGGAACAGAGAAGAGTGATTACGCAAAATTATTACTAAACGCAGGCTTTGTATTGCGCAAAGCAAATCCTGGTAAGGCTTACACAGGTTTAATTCGCTTATCTTTTGAAAACGGAAAAGCAACTTTACCACAAAGCACTGTCGGTACACCTGTTTATCAGGCAGGTTTAGATGTTGGTGATGTGTTGTTAACTTTAAATGGTGTTGAAATAAAAGATCAGGCTTCGTTAACTAAAGTAACTGAAGCGCACAAACCCGGAGATGTTGTAGATGTTGCATATACTTATCGCGGTGAGGCAAAATCAACAAAACTTACCTTCTCCGAAAATCCTGCATTGGAAATTGTATCCATCGAAAAAACAGGAGGAAGTTTAACAAAGGATATGCAAACCTTTAGAGATAATTGGTTAAATACCCAGGTTAAATTGAAATAAGAATCAAACTAAAAAACTTAAATTAGCACCACTAAAAATATTATAAATGAAAAAAATTTTCCTTATCGCATTGGTCGGATTCGCATCTTTGCAACTCAGTGCTCAAAATATTGATAAGATCATTACCCGTGAATACACAGATTATCTAATTAAAACCTTAAGTGCCGATGACATGCAAGGCAGGGCAACTTTTTCGCCTGGTATTGATAAAGCTGCAACTTTTATCGAATCTGAGTTTAAAAAAATTGGTTTAAAACCTTTAGCGGGTGAGACATCATTTCGTCAGAGTTTCTTTAAAATCAGACTTACACCAGAACCTACAAAATTGGTTATTGATGGACAAACCATTCCTCAAGAAAACATCTTGGTTACCGGGAAATCTCCATCAGTAGCATTTACGCAAAGCAATAGTGATGGATTTGTAAAATTAGATACCTCAAAAACGTTTGCTGCACAATATAGAACGCTAAGTCGTGCAGGCAAAAGACAAATTGTTTTGGTTGATAACAAATTTGCAGCAGACTTTAAACGCTACAAATCATTTACTGGTCGCGGTGCTATATTAGATGAAAAGGATATGCAAAACCCAACGCAAGATGCAATGATATTTGTGCTTGGTGTTAATGACGCAAAAGAGTTTAATGTTGAAGTGAAAAATAAAATAGAGAAACTGTCGCTTTTTAATGTTGGCGGAATGATTCCTGGTAAATCAAAAGAAAAGGAATTGGTGGTTTTTTCTGGGCATTACGACCATTTAGGAATTACTAAATCAGTTGATGGCGATAGTATTGCAAACGGTGCCGATGATGATGCTTCCGGAACCACCGCAATGATTGCTTTAGCAAAGTATTACAAAGCTCAAAAAAATAATGAGCGTACTTTAATTTTCGTGGCTTTTACTGCTGAAGAGATTGGTGGTTTTGGTGCAAGATATTTCTCAGAAAAATTAAATCCTGATGATGTTGTAGCCATGTTTAATATTGAGATGATTGGAAAGGATTCTAAGTTTGGCAAAAACACAGCATTTATAACTGGATACGAGCGTTCTGATTTTGGGAAAATTTTACAGAAAAACTTAACGGGCACTGAATTTACTTTTCATCCAGACCCATATCCAGAGCAAGGACTTTTTTATAGAAGTGATAATGCAACACTTGCCGCATTGGGCGTTCCGGCACACACCATTAGTACCGATAAAATTGATATTGATAAATTATACCACACCGTTAAAGATGAATACAGTTCTTTAGATGTAGAAAATATTTTATCAACGATTAAAGCGATTGCAAAAAGTGCAACCTCAATTATTAATGGAACGGATACGCCAACAAGGATTCCGAAGTTGAAGCAATAATTTCAGATTTAGTTGTGGTTTGTGAGGACTTAAGCTAAAGTAGTGAAAAGCAAAATAAGCCGCAGATTAACAGGTTAAATTTACATAATCAGGTAATCTGTGGCTTTCTTATTTTTTTTAATTTGTTTGTCTTTTCGACTGAAGCGCAGCGAAATCGAGATTATTAAATTCTCGGCTCTAAAACTTATACTCCATCACATAATCATCCATAAAATACCCATTGCCGATATCTAATTTTACTGATTCTTTAACGGTAAAGCCTGCTTTTAGATAGAAATCTTTGGCGTTATTATGCTTATTTACATTTAATTCTAAAGATGATGCGCCGGCTTCTTTAACCTGATTAAATACTTCATTCATTAGAATTTTGCCAACACCTTTGCCATGGGCAGAAGGTAAAACATAGAGTTTATGCAATTTGTAAATCCTTTCTTCATGCCCGACAATGGAGTAACCTGCGAAGCCGTAGTTTTCTGAGCCATCCTCGGCGATAATAAAGGTATGGCCATCCATTAACTGCTTAAGCAATTCGCCTTTGCTGTACATTTTATCAAGCATATAATCAATTTGTGCCTGACCGATAATGTCGAGATAGGTTGATGGCCAGGTTGCTGATGCAATTTCCTGAATCAATTCAATATCTTCTTCTTTAGCTTTTTTTAGCGTTATCATAATGGTTCACTGATATAAATGGGTTGCCCGCTGAAAGTGAATTCTACAAAACCATCATTTACCACTTCAAAAATTTCATCTTCATTTTGGGTGAGGTTAGTTACCTCTAAATAGCGATTGCCATGAATTAAAAACTGGCTTCCTGCTGGTTTCCAAACAGAAAAACCTGATTTAATTGGATAGTGTTTGGCTTTTTCGGTAAACACAACCAGGTTAATCTGATCTTCAAAACCAGCAAATTTTTCCAAATCGAATTTCGCCGTAATTACATTTACAGCAGGAAATTTCTCATCGTATAAATGGTTAATGGCTACCATCAAAGCATCAACCGGACCTTGAATTACCTTCGTATCTTCTTGTGCATCCCCTTCTTTGCCATTGACTAAAACATCAATCTTAATGCCTAAAGAAAGTATTTTCTCGTAGTTTTCGCCGTTAACCAACAGGGTTGGGCTCCATTCTAAAAGCTGACCTAAAAGTTCCTCATTAAAATTTCCGAGCTCATCAATATATAAGGCCGGTTCTTGTTTTTCTTTTACGATATGGTGTGAAGACATAATGCGAAGATAAACTAATTTCAGATTTTAGAATTACGGTTTTAGAATTTTAAAGAATTGATTACCTATTGTACGGATACTCATTAATCCAATGAAAGCCTCGGTTAATTAATCTAAACTTTTTCAAATCTTTACATTTAAAGCTAATTGAGATTGAGTCCTGGTTTTTCACCCCTTTTAATATAAGATGATTTTCATCGGGTATATCGTATATAAATTGATACTGAGATTCATCTCCGTTGCGGGAAGTTAAAGTCAAACGTCTTAATTCTCTATGAAACACTGTAGTAAAGGTTTGGGAGCTGTCGTTCATCAATTTCACTTGAGCAAAGCCCTCCCAGTTAATAATCATTTGACGCCAACGCGTACTATCTGTTAGGAGAGGAAGCACCTCTTTTCCTTTAGATTTGACTGTTTCTACGTCATAAATACCATAAAGAAAAGGTTTTGGAGCTTTTGCACCGTAAGTGTATTGTCGGTTAAATGCGTTGTCTAACATTATACCAATGGTCCATACAATGAGTAAATATTTCAATGACCTAAATAAAATAAGCTGCCATTTTTTTGTAAATGTAGGAGTCTGAAGCGCTTTTAGTTTTTGCGGTTCGTTGGTTAAAAAGAACTTAAAAATGGTTTGAAGATAAGGTGCCAGGATAAACAGGCACATAAATACCAGTGTCGTAGATAAAATCTTTACAGGCACGTCAAAGAAGTAATCCATGGCCATTACATGAACGCTTGCGGCCAACGATAAAAATGCACCAACAACCATAGTGCGTTTAAAAAGTAAAAGTATTGCAGATATTTCTATAATACCCATAAAGATATTGTAGCCTTTAGAAAAACCCAAAAATGTCCATGCTAGCCCCATTGGCGATGCATCTCCAAATGGCTGTACAAGTCGGTTTAAAGTTGGTTGCGGAAATTGAAGTTGAATTACTTTTACGGAGCCATAAAGGATAAGTGTAAATGCAAGATAAAACCGAACGACAACAATAAGCCAATAATATAATTTGCCGTAATTCTTTCGCTTATAATCTAATAACGACCAAATTAAACATCCAAATACGGAAAGAGTAACAAAAAACAGAAGCAGCACATAATCATAAGTTGTGTCTCCGCTACCATTTGTAAACACTGTAATGTTGTAATCGTTTTTAAGAACATTAAGCGATAACCAAGGTATTATTCGGTGTAATAACTCCGTTGGATAGAAAAAAATCTGACGGGCATAGAGAAACGCACCATTATTGTTTAAGAAGACTAATAAAACCAATAAAATAAAGAAGAATCTGAAAGCTATTTTTTTGGATAAATTCCAGTTTAATTCATTATCGAGAGCTGCAGACATAATTTAGATTTGAGTTATTTCAAATCTATAAAATTATTTAATGGAATAATTTCTAACCTTTAACTGCCTCGTAAAAATCCTGATAGGCTTGGATAAAATCATCAGCAAAATTTATTGCTCCTGAAACGGCAATGCCATAAATTCCGGTTTGCATTAAGCTTTCGACATCGTAATTGGATATGCCGCCAACCGCTAAAATTGGGAGGTTTAAGTTTTGATTTTCTAATTCTTTAATTGCGTTTCTGTATTCACTTAGCGTTATAAAAGGATAATTATTGGGTTTAGTTTCTGTTGCAGCAAAAGGTCCGAACCCGGCATAATCTACACCCTGTTTAGCTAAACGAATTAAATTATCAATGGTATTTGCCGAGCCACCTAAAGTTATATCATCACCAACCTGGATGCGAAGTTTGTTAAAATCCGCATCCATATCTTCGATGTGAAATCCCTGAATATCAGCCTTTCCATTTAAATGGATATGATTGGTTACAATAAGGGTCGTTCCCCAATCATCACAAATGCCTGCAATCTCATTAATATCTTGCAAAAGTTCCTCATCAGTTTTACTTAAACAACGGTATTGAATCCATTTTGCACCAGCTTCGCAAGCATTTTGAGCTTGTTCTACGTGGCTTAAATGTGGTATATCGTGTGTTATGTATTGAAACTTTTCGATGTATTTCATGCTAGAATAGTCTAATGTTGGTGGTTATTCGTTTATCGTTGTTCGCTTTCCGTGATTCTTCCTTTGTTCCTTGCGCTTTAATCCTTATTCATTGCGCTTTTACACCTTCAGCCTTTTACCTTAATTTAAAATTTAACATTTAAACTTAGTAAAAAATTAGTGCCTGCCTGTGGATAATAAAAGTTTTCGGTAACTCTGCTTCCGCCAGATAAATAGCCATAGGTATAGCCATTGCTTTCATATTTTTTATCAAATAGGTTATTTACAAGCAAGCCAAGGTTTACATTTTTAACACCTGCAAATTTAAAATCGTAGCCCAAACGAGCATTGCTCACCCAATAACCATTTATAGTTCTGTCGTTGTTTTGAGTGTTATCCAAATATTGTTTACTAACGTATTTGCTCTGTAAAGCAACTGCAAAACCAGCGATAGGTTTATATACCAACTCTCCAAAAAGAACTGCTGCGGGTGAGTATGAAATATCAGTTAACGAATAGTTATTTACAACCTGTCCGCCATTATCATAATCATCATAATACTCGGTAAAGTTTTTGATTTTATTTCTGCTAAGTGCTGCATTGGCATTTAAGGCAAATGATTTATTTATGATGTACGAACCATCAATCTCAATACCCAGGCGATAACTTTTATCTACATTCTGACGGTAATTTCCACCAACATCGTTTATTTTACCCGTTACAACCAACTGGTTTTTATAAAACATACCGTAAGCGTTTGCACCTAAATTGAATTGCTTATTTTTAAAACGATAGCCTAATTCTACATCATTTAAGTTTTCAGGCTTTGGAAAAACGCCTACAGCTGCATCCGTATAATCATCGCGATTTGGCTCTTTATTAGCTACACTAAATGAAGCATATAAATTGCTTTCTGGATTTATAAAATAAGTTGCACCAAATTTAGGATTGAAGAAATTTAAGGTTTCGTTAATAGCTAAAGTGTTCAGCTTGTTTTCTGTTCCGGCAATATCATAATAAACCCTGCGGTACTGCAAATCCATAAATAAGCTTAGGTTTTCAATTGGACTGTAATTCACTTTGCCGTAAATGTTAAAGTCGGTTTTAAAGCCATCGTTATCATAGTAATGCCTGTCTATACTTCCATTTGATGCATATTGTGCCCAAATTATTTGTCCGAAGTGTGCACCTTTATATTCGTTATAAGCACCACCCAAGGTAAAATTCAGGTTCTTTTCTGGCACATAATTCAATGCGTAGGTAACACCATAAAAATCATTATCTAACCAACGGCGGCGAATTAAATCGGTTTTATCTATCGTTGTACCACCAATAACAATAGGCTGTAAACCATAATCTGTTAAATTATTTTGAACCCTATATTCTTCATAATAACCTTCGCCTTGCGTATAATGTAATGCACCATTGAATGATAATTTATCAGATAACTGCCTTGCATAAAGCAACTGGTAATGATTTTGCCAATAATTATCGGTTTGGTTATCGTATAAAAAGCTATTGTAGGTTCTTCCAGAATTTAACAGATTATCCGCATCTACTGGGCTTAATCCATTTCTATCGATGTAAGCCTGCATACCTGCAACATCATTATTCAGTCTCGATTCTGGTATTCCGTTCCATGATTGATAGGTTTTTTCCGAGCCAGCAAAAACGTTTATCCTTAATAAATCTTTATTGCCATGGTATGCACCCGACATGAAGTATGATTTTAAAAGCGAAGCACCTCTATCTACGTATCCGTCAGAACTGATTCTAGATAATCGTCCATCAAAACTGAAACGATTGTTGATTAACCCGGTACCAACTTTAACTGTATTTTTCCAGGTATCGAAACTGCCGTAAGTGCTATTAACTTCAGCATAAGGCTCCATTTCGCTAGCCGTAGTTTGAATGTTTAAACTGGCTCCAAAAGCTCCTGCGCCATTTGTTGATGTGCCCACACCACGTTGAATTTGAATGTTATCAACAGACGAAGCAAAATCGGGCATGTTTACGTAAAATGTACCCTGACTTTCACTATCGTTTATTGGTATGCCATTAACCGTTACATTAATTCGGCTATTATCGCTACCGCGGATGCGAATTCCGGTATAACCAACACCGGCGCCGGCATCGGATGTAACCACAACACCAGGTGTATTTTGGAGTATAAATGGCAAATCCTGACCAAAGTTATTTTCTTGAATTTCAGCTTTACCGATGTTTTTGTAGGTTGTAGCTGATTTTTCATTCGCTCGTGTGGCCCGAACAATTACTTCATCTGCCAAAAATGCCTGTGGCGTTAAAATAAAATTTAAGGTTTCATTTTTTGTAAGCGTTATAAATTGCTCAGTTGATTTATAACCTAAATAACTCACATTTAAAACGTAGTTACCTGCAGATAAATTTGATAAAGTAAAGTTCCCATCAGCAGTGCTTACGGCATCTGTTTTTCGGTTTCTCACTTTAATGGTTGCACCTGGTAAAGGTTTTTGATTGTTATCTGTCACTTTTCCTGTGATAGAAATTTGTGCTAATGCAAAGAATGGCATCATTGCAGTAAAAACCGCAAAAAGTAATTTTTTCAATTTTAAATTGTTTAGTTAAACCCATCGGAAATAGGGGTACTCCCGATTTCAGTTAAACTTCCATAACTCCAATCCCTACGCCGGCATTACCCGGATCAGGTGCATTTAAGGTTTAGGGTTTTGAGGTTTAGGGCTTAGGGTTTTTGCAATTTGCAGAACCTTTTACCTTTCACCTTTTACCTTTCACCGTAAAATGGGTATGATCTCAGCCCGTTTTTGTGTTTATAACAAACAAGGCACCCCTAATGATGTGGCAAATGTAGAAAATATTTTAAGAATACAGCAGAAAAAATATATTGATGTTTTTTAATTCTAGAAAAGCAGTTTTCTACTTTATCGGTAAGTTTCTGTCCCGCTTTATACTTCAAAAAAGCAGAAAAAGCTTTTGTTTTCCGTTCCAATCAGGTTTATTTTACCCCAAATAGTACTGCTATTTTAGCCACTTAAACCCGACCAAAGCGAGATGCCACCAATTTTTCATTGGGGCAGAAGCGGGGGCGGGGAGGTATTTTTATAGTATTACTGCAATTGCTTTCCAAAAAATTATGGATGTAAAAAATCATCAATTGTTGCAACAGCGTTATTAATCCTAATTTCCCCAATACCGCTAATTACCTTATAATTTGCATTTAAAGCCTTAAGTTCTTTATGCCAAACTTCCATAAAATATTCCCTTTGGTTTGGGAAATCGCGTAAAGGGTCATCTTGCCAAGGCAAATCAATATCCATTAAGAGGTAGAGATCGTAAGGTCTTTTTGGTAAGGCATCCAACACAATTTGAGGTGTTTCGCCTAACATTTCATCGCTCCATATTTTTACAGTAACAAATGTTGTATCACAAATTATAAATTCATTTTCTGTAGTTGTCAATACAGCGTCTTCCAAAGCTATCTGTCCGTAAAACATATTTACTTCATCCTGTAAAGTATATGGTGCTGTTAAATTTTCACAATAATAACGAGCGTATTCTGGCACCCATGCAACTTTGTAGTGTTTCGCCAGGAATTGAGATATGGTAGATTTGCCCGTGCTTTCAGGGCCTACTACAGCAATTTTCTTAATTAATTTGTTCACGAAATGTTTTTCTCCAATCTAAGTAGCCTTTTAAAGCAATTGCAATTAATACGAAATATAAAATTGCGCTTAAATTTAAATGTTTATAAAGAAATAATGGTACATAACAGATGTTGGCAAATATCCATAAAAGCCAATTTTGTAAAATTTTTCTGGTTAATAAAATTTGAGCAACAAAGCTTACTGATGTGCAAAAGCCATCGGCATAAGGTACCGTACTATTGGTGTACTTTGCCATAAACCAGCCTAAAAATAAACTTAATAAAGCGATAAATAAGATGGAAATTACCCAACCTTTAAAGTTTAATAAGGTAATTGGTTTTTGTATTTCGGTTTTATTGCTTAACCAAAAGTACCAACCATAAAAACCTGTAAAAAGGAAATATACTTGAAGCGTCATATCGCCGTACATGGCTTCTTTATAAAACAAAAATCCGTAAGCAGTTACGCTAATTAAGGATATCGGCCAGTTCCAAATGCTTTCTTTAGCCGCAAGATAAATACAAATAAAACCAGTTATA
Source organism: Pedobacter lithocola (assembly GCF_042650845.1). NCBI lineage: Bacteria > Pseudomonadati > Bacteroidota > Sphingobacteriia > Sphingobacteriales > Sphingobacteriaceae > Pedobacter > Pedobacter lithocola. The sequence continues at coordinate 392,481 of NZ_JBHSBW010000011.1, forward strand.
ACAGCTATCCATTCGAGCCATGAAGTGTGTTCGAATTGATTAACCAAAAATTGTAAAAAGGAATTCGCCGATAACAACATTAACTCAAAAATAGAAACAAAAAGGTGATTAAAGAAAAAATCCGGTCGAGGAGGGCTCCTCTGACCGGATAATAAACCAAACAAACTATTTATGAAGAAATCCTCATTGCGGTTAACTACTCCGCGAGGAAGCTTTAGATTGAACTAAAGTATTTACAAAACGCAAATACATTCAGCTTATTACAACATTATTGCCAATAGTTACTTCTTATCCGTTTCGTGACGTATATATGACTACTACCCGCAATTTTATCCAAAATTTTATAATTCTTCATTCCAAACGGCTTAAACCATATAAATTATTTATTTCTATTGTCCAATTCATAGTACGAAACTTAAATTTTTGTTCATTTTTTCAAACTTTGTACGGGTAAATGGGTTTATATTTAACATAATTTAACTTTTGGTTATTATCTTGTATTTAATCTAATCGCAAATCCCTTTGTTATGAAAAAATTGAATATAGTTATGGTAGTTGGACTACTATTATCATTTATAGCATTTGCCTTCACAAATATTAGAGTTGGTGGAATTACCGGAAAAATTACACCACCTGAAGGCGCTTCCTCAGTGGCTTTAGTAGCTGGAACAGATACGGTAAGAGCTGAATTAAACAGTGGAAGTTTTACATTTATCAACCTTAAAGAAGGCGTTTATAAAGTTTGGATAAAAGGCAATGCACCGTATAAAGATGCTACCATAGAAAATGTTGCAGTAAAAGATAGCGCAACAACTGATTTAGGCGAAATAAAATTGCAACAATAACATCTATTACGAAAGAATAATTTACAAAAGAGGGCCTCGCAAGTCCTCTTTTTTATTTTAAAATAATAGGCCTAAAATACTTCTAAACGTGTATCTTTGCATCCCGACAGAACAGTTGGGATTTTCTTCTTATAAAAGCAAAAAACCTTCTTGCTTCATGGTTCTTAAAAGAACTTACACTTTAGAAATTTAATTACTGTATTAAGCTTTATCATGCCTAAAGACACCTCCATTCGCTCAGTATTGATTATCGGATCAGGACCAATTATTATTGGCCAAGCATGCGAATTTGATTACTCTGGTTCGCAAGCTGCGTTATCCTTAAAAGAAGAAGGAATAACAGTTTCCATTATTAACTCGAATCCGGCAACGATTATGACGGATAAAGTTATTGGCGACCATGTATATCTTCGTCCGCTATCGGTTGATTCAATTGAAGTTATTTTACAGGAACATATCGATTCGCCTGATTTGCCTAGAATTGATGCTGTATTACCTACCATGGGCGGGCAAACGGCGTTAAACCTTTGTAAAGAAGCCGAAGAACGTGGTGTTTGGGAAAAATATGGGGTTAAGGTTGTTGGAGTAGACGTTGATGCCATCGAGAAAACCGAAAACCGTGAATGTTTCCGCCAGTTAATGGTTGATATTGGCGTTGGCGTAGCCCAATCGAAAATTGCGAATTCCTTTTTAGAAGGTAAAGAAGCTGCTCAAGAAATCGGTTATCCATTGGTAATTCGTCCATCATACACATTAGGTGGTTCTGGTGGTGGTTTTGTGCACAAAAAGGAAGAATTTGATGCTGCACTTAAACGAGGTTTAGAAGCCTCTCCAACACATGAGGTTTTAGTAGAAAAAGCTGTTTTAGGCTGGAAAGAATACGAATTAGAGCTTTTAAGAGATAGCAACGATAACGTAATCATCATCTGTTCAATCGAAAACTTCGACCCAATGGGTATTCACACCGGAGATTCGATTACGGTTGCACCAGCCATGACTTTATCTGACCGCTGTTATCAAGACATGCGTAACCAGGCGATTAAAATGATGCGTGCCATCGGAAATTTTGCTGGTGGTTGTAACGTTCAGTTCTCGGTAAACCCGGCTAATGATGAAATCATCGCCATCGAAATTAACCCACGTGTATCGCGTTCATCAGCGTTGGCAAGTAAAGCAACAGGTTATCCTATCGCTAAAATTGCAGCCAAACTGGCTATCGGTTACAACCTGGATGAAATCGAAAATCAAATTACAAAAACAACTTCAGCATATTTTGAACCTACTTTAGATTACGTTATCGTTAAAATTCCTCGTTGGAATTTCGATAAATTTAAAGGCGCCAATAAAGAGCTTGGTTTGCAAATGAAATCGGTTGGTGAGGTAATGGCAATCGGTCGTACCTTTATCGAAGCATTGCAAAAAGCTTGTCAGAGTTTAGAAATTAGCCGTGCAGGTTTAGGTGCCGATGGCAGACAAGTGCGTAATATTGAAGAAATTATGGACGGTTTGGAGCACGCTTCATGGAACCGTTTGTTTTTAATAAAAGATGCCATGACGATGGGTGTGCCTTTGGAGTCTATCCGCAAGGTGACTAAAATTGATAAATGGTTTTTAAATCAAATTCAGGATTTAGTTCTTTTAGAAACTGAACTGAAAAGATATTCGTTAAATAATATCCCTCAGGATTTCTTCATGACCTTGAAACAAAAAGGTTTCTCTGATATTCAGATTGCCTGGTTGCTTGGAAACGTTACCGAAGATGAGGTTTATGATAGACGTAAAGCATTAGGAATTAACCGTGTTTATAAAATGGTTGATACTTGTGCTGCAGAGTTCCCGGCTCAAACACCATATTATTATTCTTCTTTTGATGAAGAAAACGAATCTGTTCCATCTAACAATAAAAAAGTGATTGTTTTAGGTTCTGGTCCGAATCGTATTGGGCAAGGGATAGAATTCGATTACTCTTGTGTACACGGTTTGTTGGCCGCAAAAGAATCGGGCATCGAAGCCATCATGATTAACTGTAACCCTGAGACGGTTTCTACGGATTTTAACATGGCCGATAAATTATATTTCGAGCCAGTTTTTTGGGAACATGTTCGTGAAATAATCGAATTGGAAAAACCAATGGGTGTTATCGTTCAGTTGGGTGGACAAACGGCACTTAAAATGGCCGAAAAACTTAAAGAAAGGGGCATCAGAATTATTGGTACATCTTTCGAGAATATGGATATTGCTGAAGACCGTGGTCGTTTTTCTGATTTGTTAAAAGAGTTGGATATTCCTTATCCACGTTACGGTGTTGCAGAAAATGCTGAAGAAGCCATTGTTGTAGCAAACGAAGTTGGTTATCCGGTTTTGGTTCGTCCGAGTTACGTTTTAGGCGGACAAGGAATGAGCATTGTAATTAACGACGAAGATTTAGAAAAAGCAGTTGTAAAATTATTGGGAGATTTACCTGGAAACAGGGTTTTAATCGACCACTTTTTAGATAGAGCAGAAGAAGCAGAATCGGATTCGATTTCTGATGGAGACGATGTACATATAGTAGGTATGATGGAACATATTGAGCCTGCAGGCATTCATTCCGGAGATTCATTTGCGGTTTTGCCAACATTCAGCTTATCAGAAAAGGTAACCAAATCGATGGAGGAATACTCTATAAAAATTGCCAAAGCTTTAAATGTTATTGGATTGTTAAACATTCAGTTTGCCATTAAAGATGAAAAGGTGTATGTAATTGAGGCTAATCCAAGAGCATCTCGTACGGTTCCTTTTATCGCAAAGGCTTATGATGTTCCATACATTAATATTGCCGCGAAAATTATGTTGGGTGTAGCAAAATTGAAAGATTTTACCATCGAACGTAAACTAAAAGGTTATGCCATAAAAGAACCGGTTTTTTCTTATGAGAAATTCCCTGAAGTAGCGAAGGAATTAGGTCCGGAAATGAAATCTACTGGTGAGGCCATTCGTTTCATAAAAGATTTGGAAGACCCATATTTCCGCAAGCTTTATAAAGATAAATCAATGTATTTGAGTAAATAATTAGCAAGGGCGATGGAAACATCGCCCTTTTTTTGCCGTCGGCTAAAGCCAGACGGCAATGAATATTAGATGGCTAATTTTAGTTGTTTATATCTTTTTTATCAATGGTCTTTGAGGAAACAGAGAATCGGCTCTATTATTTATATGAAGTTTGTAATTTATCAAAATACTCTCCCTGCTGTTAATCGAAATAATAGCTATTCATTGACGTCGGCTAAAGCCAGACGGCAATGAAATTGGATGGCTAATTTTAGTTGTTTATATCTTTTTTATCAATGGTCTTTGAGGAAACAGAGAATCGGCTCTATTATTTATATGGAGTTTGTAATTTATCAAAATACTCTCCCTGCTGTTAATCGAAATAATAGCTATTCATTGCCGTCGGCTAAAGCCAGACGGCATTAGTATTTAATTTTTCATCCTTGACCACAAATCATTATTTTCATCAAGAAAAAATCTCCTCTTTAACAATTAGTTTTTCATTCTATTCTGCTCGGCTTCTGTTCCTGTAGAACGACGGCGGGCAGGTTTAATTTCATTTTTACCGAAGCGGTAAGTAAAAGTTATTCTTCCAATTTGACTTTCATTTTTTTGATACAGATCATATTTCAAACCCGGGTAGGCACTCGATAAATCAGTTTTGTAGGTATTAAATACATCCGATAAAGCAAGTTTCAAACTCGCTTTTTTATTCATTAGAGATTTACTCAATCCGGCGTCGATTGAATATCTTGATTTTATACTTAGTGTACCATAATCAAGCGGAGATTCGTAGCTGCCGTTTAGCTCTGCAGTAAAACCACTAACAATGGTAAAGCTTTGCTGCGATTTAAATTGGAAAGACGTTTTACCGGTTTTTAGAGCACTTCCAGCCAAATCAGGCGCTTCGAAACTTAAATAAAATACATTTAAGTTGTTATTCATTTCCCACCATTTAACAACTTTAACAGGGATATTTAGATTTGCAGTATAGCTAATGTTTTTTGCAAGGTTTTCATTGGTTTGGTATAATGCTTTTTGAGCTTCATCTGGCAAAATCACTTCAGCAATTACATCATTAGTTCTGCTATAACCAATAGAAAGCATGTATTTCGACATAAGAGTGTAGCTCAACTCTACATTATTGGTGTATTGAGGTTTTAAAAATGGATTCCCTTTACTGTAGGTGTATTGGTCTAAATAATATATAAATGGATTTAAGGCATCATAACTTGGTCGGTCTATTCTACGGCTGTAAGAAAAACCAAGTTGGTTGTTTTTGTTTAAGGTTTGCTGAACAAAAAGCGTTGGAAAAAAATCCCAATAACTTCGATCAACAATTGTATTTGTGGTAATTAAATTGCCTTTAGAATTGGTTTGCTCTACCCTCAATCCAAGTTGAACACTAGTGTTTTTAAATTGTTTATTGATGTTTGTATAAGCTGCATTTACATTTTCATCATAAACAAATTGATTGCTTCGGCGAACATCGTTTTGCCAAACATTGTTAATTAATTCTTCAGCCTGCAAATCATTATCTGTTTTAACCCAACTGCTTTTAATGCCTGCTTCTAATTTAATGGTTTTACTCAATGCAACGTTATAATCTACTTTAAAAGCTTTAATATCTATTTTAGAAGGAGTATTGTTGCGGGTATAATTTATTGGGCGTATTCTGCTTCCGTTAGGTAACAAATAATCGTTTTCGTAATCAGAGCCGTCATTTCCATTGTATTTAGAATAATCAAAATCGGCAGAAAGTTCGGAGCCAGCCGTATCTAAAACTGATTTATAGTTTAAGTTGTAAGATAAGTTATTGTATTTATTGGTTTGCAAACTGTTAGAAAGTAAAGTAGAATCTACTTTTTGAAAAGAAGAACCAATAAAGGTATTGTTTTTGGAAGCTTCAGTTCCATTATTAAAGTATCCGTTTACTAGTAAACCTATTGTGTTTTTTTTATCGATGAAATAATCTAATCCGGCTTTAAAGTTATTGTTTTGTTGCTTCCTGATGCTTCCTCCGCTTTGCATAAAATATGTATCAGGCGTGCCATTTGAAATTCTATCAATAGAAATTAAATTTTCGCGTTCAGTTCGGCCATAATTATAATTGCCAAAAATATTTAGTTTTTGAGTTCGATGATTAAGGTTTAAACCTGTGTTTCCTCTAAAGTTTTTACCATAACCTGCAGTTGCATTTACACTTCCATTTGTACCGCCATTTTTGCTCTTTTTGGTTTTGATATTGATAATTCCAGAATTCCCCGCGGCATCGTATTTTGAAGATGGATTTGTAATTAACTCGATGGTTTCTATTTCCGAACTTTGCATATTTCGAAGTAAGTTAGCCACATCGGCACTACTCATATAAGTTTGTTTTCCATCCAATTGTATCAAAACACCTTGTTTGCCTTGCATAGAAATATTATCATTTTGATCAACCGAAACACCGGGTGCTTTTTGCAAAACCTCTAATGCTGTAGAGCCTGTCATAATTGCGCTACTCGAAACATTCATAACAACTTTATCCATTTTTCTTTCGATTAATGGTTTGGTTACTGCAATGTTAACTTCTTTTAAATTTTCGGTATTTGATATGAGCTGTACGGTGCCGAAATCTATCTTTTGATTACCATCTGCTAACGACAAAATTTTACTTTTAACCGTTTTGTAGCCCATGTTACTGGCTTTGTAATAATAATTCCCTGGTGCAGAAATGCTAAACCCAAATAATCCGTTTGGGTCTGTAAATCCGGTTTTTACAACGCTAGAGTCTGAAGCTTTGAACAAAACTACAGTTACATAATCTGCGGGTTTTTTGTTCTCATCGAGAATTATGCCTGTTATATTTGCTTTTGGAGTTGTTTGTGCAAACGTATCCAATGAAGTGATAACGGCTAAAAAAATAAGAGAGATACTGTAAAAATTTTTCATTGGTTTAATATTTTAATTTAAATTTTTGGCAAAACGATTCTCATAACGCTATTTCTGCATTTCAATCAATTTTGCATTATTATTAAAGCTTAGTTGGAAACGAACGGTTTCCTTTGTTTAGTTATAGGTAAGACGACCGTTTTTTTAAAAGGTTACAGGAATTCTTACCAAATCGTTAGAATAAAAAAAAGCCACAGATTTTCAAGTAGTTAATTACTTAAAATTCTGTGGCTTATTATTTCTTATCGAAGATTTATTTCATTCCTAAAACATCAACGCCTTGTTCAAAAACCACATCAACAGGAATGTTTTTTCTGGTCAATCTATCTAAATCTGATTGTAATTCTGGTGCAATCATAGCCATAGATTTTTGTGCTTTTTCTACCGCAACTTTATCACCATTGCCTTGTAAAGTGATAATGAAAGCACTCAAATCATTCATCGCTAAAGCAAATTTATCAAAATTTACTTTGTAAGTTCCTTTAGTAGTACGCTCAAATGCGCCTTTTTCTTTAAAATAGTTAAAGCATTGCATATTGGCTTTTCCATGCGCTTCTGATACGCCGAAACGAACTGAGCGTAAAATTCCGGCCATAAAAGTGGTGTAATACTCTTTAACATCGCCCTGCAATTCGCCTTTTTTTAATAATCCGGTTACCATATACAGGCCAAGTACATCTGCTTTGCCTTCTTCCAGCCAGCTATATTGTTCTTTTAATGCCGCACGAACATATCCTTTTCCATTAATTGTCTTTTTGATACCTAAGCCATGTGCAACTTCATGAAACATTACATTGGCAAAAAAGGCATCAAACTTGATGTATTTTTGTTGTTCTGCATCAATCAATTCTTTTGATATCGGAACTAAAATCTTGTCAAATTTTGCTTGCATTGCATTTTTTAACTGCGAACGTCGTGTTCCTTTTTCCTGCTGAATTTTTTCATCATTTGGAAGGTTAACCGCGATGGTTTTGGAACCGGCGTTACAATCTCCAGCATAATAAACTACATCGTAAGCGTTTAATTCAGAATCTGTACCAGGTGTTTCTTTTTTGTATTTTGCAGGTACTGGTAAGTTTTTCTGCAATTCAGGAAGCAGTTTTACATATTTCGCCAATCGCTTGCTCCATTCTTTATCCTTAATTAATACATAAGCTTCGTAACTGGTACGGGCATTAAAAAGCTTGTCTTCGTAGTTTTCTATTGGTCCGATAATAAGGTCCAAACCATTGGTTTTCATATCTAACCATGCATAATCACTTGCCGTAAAGTTATCTGATACCAAAGCATCTGCCCTTAAATTCAGGTATTTTTTCAAACCAGCATCTTCAGCAATTAATGCAGCTTGTTTTAATAATGAAGAAACTTTTTGAAGTTCGGAAGCAAATAAAACATGATAAGGAACGGTACTTAACTTTCCTGTACTATCTTTTTGTACAACAGAATACGCACCAAATTTATCTGCAAGGGTTGATTTTTCTATTTCTTCTTTGGTTATCCCATAAGGATAAAACGAAGCGCCTTCTGGTTTTGCTCCAACGCCTGCAACAAAGGGTTTATCATTACTTAACCTATCCCATGGACCATAATTTATATTAACAAAATCGCGGGTTTTTTCATCTTTAATTGTAGCCAGTAAACTATCTTTTTGCGGATAAGCTTGTTTCCAATACAGCTGATCCATAATTTCTGCAGCCTGAATTAACAGCGGTAAAACCTTCCTGTCATTTATGCTGAGATCGTTTAAATTGGTGGTAAGTTTTACCCTTTCATATATTGGTAAACGCTGGGCAACGTAGTTTAACAGCGTATCTTTTTGCACAACGGAAGTGGTTTTTCCATTAGTTGGTTTGGTTGTTTCCGTGCAAGCTGATAATAAACCTGCAGAAAGCGCTATGGCTGAGAGTAATATATTTGTTTTGTATATTTTCTTCATTTTAAATAGATATCGCCACTAAATTAGTAAAATTTGAAAGCTTTGTATAAAGTTTGATGCAAAGGATGAACTTTAGCATAACTTTGTACCTTCAACGCATTAACCATTTACAATATGTCATTAATCAACCTTAATAAAACCTATTCTGCTTTTATAATTGCTACTGTCTTTTTAATATCTGCCTGTTCATCAACTAAATATGCCGCTACCGAAAAGGTTTATAAAGAAAAAGCAAAAGGTTTTTCGAAAATTATAATGGCAACACCGCCTGAAGGACAACTTTATGATTCTACAAATGTTAAAAATCAGGAATGGATTGCATCGGTAAACTTTGGGATTCGTAAACCGAACTTTGTAATTATTCATCATACAGCACAAGATAGTTTGGCTCAAACCATAAAAACTTTTCACTCTGTAAAAGCTGCTGTAAGTGCACATTATGTTGTAAGTCGCGATGGTAAAGTAGTGCACATGGTTAACGATTATTTGCGAGCAAACCACGCAGGAATTGGTAGATGGGGCAAAGATACCGACTTAAATTCTTCCTCAATCGGAATAGAGTTAGATAATAATGGTACTACCGATATTTGGCCTGACGCACAAATTATTAGCTTAATTAAACTATTGGCAACGTTGAAGAAAACATATAATATTCCTACCGGTAATTTTATTGGTCATGCAGATATTGCTCCAAAGCGCAAACCTGACCCGAATAATTTCCCTTGGAAGAAATTGGCTCTAAAAGGTTTTGGTTATTGGTATGATGATGTTATGCAAAACCCACCTGTAAATTTTGATACAACAACTGCATTAAAACTTATTGGTTATGACACAAGCGATTTGGGGGCTGCAATTACAGCATTTAAACGTCATTTTATACAAACTGATATTACACCAAAATTAACGCCTGTAGATGTATTGGTTTTGTACAACGTTTATAAAAAATACTAGAATGGATGAGTACTAAAGATATTCTGCCACAGAAATACAGAAATCCCTGAATCTTTTCTGTGTAAATCTGTGTTTCTGTAACAATTTTTCCAAAAATTAAAGAAAAAAAAACGCTGATGAAAAATTAATTTATCAGCGTTTTTCTGTTATAAATATACGGTACTAATTGGGCTTTTTGAAAGTATCTTTCAGCGTAACCGTTCTATTAAATACCAATTTATCATCTGTAGAATCACGGTCTAAGCAAAAGTAACCTTTACGTATAAACTGGTATCGACTTTCTAAATCTGCATCAGCCAATGCAGGTTCTATAAATGCATTTGGTAAAATTGTTAAACTTTCAGGGTTTAAATAATCTTTAAAATCACCTTCTTCGGCATCTGGTGTTTCTGATGTAAATAAACGATCATACAAACGTATTTCAGCGGTTTTAGCATGTTGTGCGTTAACCCAGTGAATTGTTCCTTTAACGTTTATACCGCTTGTATCATTTCCGCTTTTCGATTCTGGAATATAAGAACAGTGAATTTCAGTAACGTTACCATTTTCGTCTTTCACAAAATCCTCACACTTAACAATATAAGCAAATTTTAAACGAACCATTGCTCCTGGCGCCAATCGAAACCATTTCTTGGCCGGAACCTCCATAAAGTCTTCACGTTCAATCCAAAGTTCGTTGCTAAAAGGAATTACACGTGTGCCACCACCATCTTCGGCCTCAGGGTTGTTCTCGCCAATTAAATCTTCTGTACCTTTTTCGTAGTTGGTGATAATTAATTTTATTGGGTCTAAAACTGCCATTACGCGATTGGCAGCTTTATTTAAATCCTCACGGATACAAAATTCTAATAAACTAAGTTCAATTAGGTTTTCGCGTTTTGCTATTCCAATACGCTCGCAAAATTCGCGGATGCTTTTAGGTGTAAAACCTCTTCTACGCAAACCAGATATGGTAGGCATACGTGGGTCATCCCAACCGGTAACTAAGTTTTCGTTTACCAATTGTAGTAACTTCCTTTTGCTCATTACCGTTGAGGTGAGATTTAAACGAGCAAATTCATATTGCTTGGATGGGAAAATCTCTAATTTTTCGATAAACCAATCGTACAATTCTCGGTGAGAAACGTATTCCAACGTACAAATAGAATGCGTAATGTTCTCGATGCTATCGCTTTGGCCATGAGCGAAATCGTACATTGGATAAATACACCATTTATTACCTGTTCGGTGATGTTCTGCATGCTTGATGCGATAAATAATTGGGTCTCGCATGAGCATGTTTGTGCTCGCCATATCAATTTTAGCCCTTAAGATGTAAGCACCATCAGCAAACTCGCCAGCTTTCATTTTAGTAAAAAGGTTTAAATTTTCTTCTATGCTTCTATTGCGGTAAGGGCTATCCTGACCAGGTTCTGTTGGCGTTCCTTTTAAAGCTGCAATTTCATCGGCCGAACTTTCATCAACGTAGGCCAAACCTTTTTCAATCAGCTTTACTGCAAACGCATATAATTCATCAAAATAATCTGATGCGTATAGTTCATTTTTCCAGTTAAAGCCTAGCCATTTAATATCTTCTTGCTGGCTATTTACATACTCAGTTTTTTCTGTTACCGGGTTGGTATCATCAAAACGCAAGTTGGTGTAGCCGCCATATTTTTGTGTTAATCCGAAGTTTAAACATATCGCTTTTGCATGGCCAATGTGTAAATAACCATTTGGTTCTGGCGGAAAACGCGTAACCAAAGTTTCATACTTGCCGCTATTTAAATCGTTTTCAACAATTTCTTCAATAAAGTTTAAAGCCTTCTCATCACTCATAAAAACCTGTAAATTAGGATTGCAAAGGTAAAAAGTTTGAGCGGATTTAGGTAATGATTATTGGTTAATTGGCATCCTGTTTTTAGTTTTTTGATTCTTGATAATTTACAAATGAAAGTCAGACAACTAAAAGCGAGAAATGAATAACAAAAATCAATACATTTACATCAACTTAATATTCGTTATGAGCAAAACATTAAACCGACCGATACGTGTTTTAGTGGCAAAAGTTGGATTAGATGGGCATGATAGAGGTGCTAAAGTAATCGCTACTTCTCTTCGTGATGCCGGGATGGAAGTAATTTACACAGGGCTTCGTCAAACCCCAGAAATGGTAGTTAATACCGCTTTGCAAGAAGACGTTGATGCTATTGGAATCTCAATTCTATCGGGCGCCCACATGACAGTTTTTCCAAAAATCATCCATTTTATGAAAGAAAAACAAATGGATGATGTTTTGCTAACCGGAGGAGGAATAATACCCGAGGCAGATAGAGCAAAACTTTCTGCAATTGGCGTTGGTGAGTTATTTCCACCTGGAACAACCATGGCAAGCATTACAGAATATATTAAGAATTGGGTTACAGAAAACAGAAATTTTTAAGCTATGGAATATCAGAATTTAATATCAACAGTAAAAGAAAATATACTTTACGTTACTATAAACCGCGAAAAAGCTTTAAATGCTTTGAATAAAGATACCTTAACTGAACTTGCAGATGTTATTGCTTTTGCGGAGAAATCATCTGAAGTTAGGGGTGTGATTTTAACTGGTGCTGGTGAGAAGGCATTTGTTGCTGGTGCAGATATTAAGGAGTTTTCTGATTATAATGGAGAACAAGGAGAAGAACTTGCAAAGCGGGGGAATCAAAATGTTTTTAATGCTATTGAAGGCTCATCTAAACCTTTTATTGCTGCCATAAATGGTTTTGCTTTAGGCGGTGGACTAGAATTGGCTATGGCTTGTCATATCCGTATTGCAGCTGATAACGTAAAATTAGGATTGCCTGAAGTAACGCTTGGTTTAATTCCGGGTTATGGTGGTACGCAACGCTTAACGCAACTGGTTGGTAAAGGAAAGGCTATAGAACTTATTACAACTGCTAATATGATTAATGCTGAGGAAGCTGAAAGAATTGGATTGGTAAATTATGTTGTGCCAAAAACCGATTTAATTCCAAAAGCTGAAGAAATTTTAAATACCATAAAATTACGTGCTCCACTAGCTGTAGCCGCCGCAATTAAATCCGTAGTTGCCTCATTTAACGAAACTGATGGGTATTTGGTTGAAACACAACAATTTGGAAAGTGCTTTGATACAGATGATTTTAAGGAAGGAGTAGCTGCTTTTGTTGAAAAAAGAAAATCAGTATTTGTTGGCAAATAAAAATTTTGTCTGATTAATTCGAGCGAACAACACAAAAGTGTAGAAAAAATTTCCCATTTCAATTATTTTTATCTATTTATGTAACGAATTACCGCCCATGAAAAAAAAGATACTTATAATAGATGATGAAGTTAACATTGGGCTTTTATTATCCAAATTTTTAACTAGGAATGGTTTCGATGTTGCCAATGCCATAACAGGCAATTCTGCCATTGAAATATTAGCTAATGATACTTTTGATTTAGTGCTTTGCGATTATCGTTTAGATGATACTGATGGTAAGGAAATTCTCATTAAAATTAAAGAAAACTATCCTACAACTGGAGTCATAATTATTACAGGTTATTCTGATATAAAGTTGGCTGTTGAATTAATAAAGCTGGGTGCATACGATTACATCACGAAACCATTATACCCAGATGAAATTGTAAATACAATAAATAAAGCCTTAGAAACGCAAAGGGTACTTAATGAAATTTCTGGGCTACCTAACAAAAATAGTTCGTCCGAAGAAGCCGAATACATAAATCATACAGATTATATTGACGGGAAAAGTGATGTTTCCTCAACTTTATTAAAGCAAATACAATTAATCGCACCAACTTCGTACAGCATTATTTTAACTGGTAAAAGTGGTACTGGAAAAGAATATGTGGCCAAAACCATACATTTAAATAGCCTACGCAAAGACAAACCTTTTATTGCAATGGATTGCGGCTCGCTAACTAAAGAATTAGCAGGTAGCGAATTTTTCGGGCATGAAAAGGGTTCCTTTACTGGTGCTTTATATACAAAAATCGGTCATTTTGAGCAAGCCAACGGAGGAACGCTGTTTTTAGATGAGATTGGAAATTTATCTTATGAAATTCAGGCTACTTTACTTAGAACGGTTCAAGAGCGTAAAGTAAAGCGCATAGGAAGTACAAAAGAAATAGATTTAGATGTTCGGATTATTGTTGCAACCAATGAGAATTTAGTAGATAATATTGCCAAAGGAACTTTTAGGGAAGATTTATACCATCGTTTTAATGAGTTTTCCATTCATATTCCATCTTTAAAAAAACGAGGAAATGATATTATAGTATTTGCAGAAAAATTTTTAGCTACCACTAATAAAGAACTTAATAAAAATATTAGGGGTTTTTCTGAGGAGGTTAAAAGTTGTTTTTTACGTTACAGTTGGCCCGGAAATGTACGTGAACTTAAGAATGTTATCAGGCGTGTGGCATTGTTAACAGATGGAAACATGATTCAAGTTGACGTGCTCCCATTAGAGTTGGCTAACCATGCAAAAGATTACGACAAAGAGGAAGTTCAAAACCAAGCAAAAATTAAATTTTCTAATAAAACCCAGAATTTAAAAAATGCATCTCAGGAAGCGGAATTTGATACAATTTTAAGGGTATTAAAAGAAGTGAATTTTAATAAAACCAAAGCCGCTCAAATTCTAAAGATTGATCGTAAAACGCTGTATAATAAAATAAAAGCAATTAAAATAGACGAAAATGAATAAGATTTAGCGCAAACAAACTAATAATCCTTTTGTAGTATTGATGTAATAGCAAGCAATTAATTATGTCTGTATTCTCTTATAAACAACGCAACAACATTAACCTTGTTATAATTATAGCTTTAGGGTTGTTAATTGCTTATTCACTACAAGGAATTTTTAGTGCTATTTTAAGTACACTTGTATTGTACACCATCATGCGACCAGGTTATATTTACTTAGCTGAGGTTAAAGGTTGGAATAGAAGATTAGTTGCGCTGCTGTTAATTACATTCAGTATCATATTAATCATTTTGCCCTTCTATGCTCTAAGTAGTATGGTCATTAGTAAAATCTCAGAATTAAAGAATAACGAGATTTTCTTCAAAAACCTTCTTGTAAAACTTCAGCATTTAATTCCTGTTAAAATCAACGAGAGTTTAATTCAAGATGGTATGAATCGGATTGGAAATTTTGCAACTCAGTTATTTCCATCATTAATATCAAGTGCGGTAAACATTATACTTAGTTTATTGGTAATGTTCTTTTTATTATACTTTATGTTAATAGAAAGGAAAAAGTTTGAATCTTCTCTAATAAGATATGCTCCATTAAGAGAACAAAATGCTTTACGTTTTGGCGAGGAAATGCAAAACACAACTTATGCAAATGTTTTAGGTCAAGGTTTAATATGTCTGGTTCAGGGTTCGTTGGTAAGTCTTTCATTTTTTGTATTGGGATATAAAGACCCTGTTTTTTGGGGTGTTATAACAGCTTTTATATCTTTTGTGCCAGTTTTAGGTCCGCCTGTTATATTTGTTCCGGCAGCGATTTTACAAATTGCTAATGGCCATAATTTTGAAGGCTGGGCAATGTTAATATTCGGTTTTGTCGTAATTATAAACATCGATAATGTATTAAGATTTATAATTGCCAAAAAAGTTGGTAATATTCATCCGATTATTACAGTAATTGGCGTAATTATTGGTATTCCCTTATTCGGAATTTTGGGCTTGGTTTTTGGTCCACTGTTGCTATCTTATTTTATATTGCTTGTTAAAATTTACGAATCGAGTACGCTTGCATCAGAAAGATTGGAAAGAATTAAAACAAATAATGAGCAAAGTGAGTTATAATTTATAGCTTAACGATAAAATAATATAGTATTGTTATTTTTAAATGTTAAACCCTTAAAATACATTAATTATGAATGATAACTCAAAAGTTGTAGTTGCCCTTTTAGCAGGATTGGCTGCAGGAGCTGCTTTAGGAATTTTATTTGCACCAGAGAAAGGTGATGAAACTCGTGACAAATTAAGCCAGTCGCTTAAAGACTTAGGAGATTCGATAAGAGATAAAGCTGCTGACGAAATTAATAACTTATCTAGTTTAAAAGAAAAAGTTGTTAGCTCAATTAAAACCAAATTGAGAAACGTAGAAGAAGAATATAGCGACGACGTAGAGCACGCATAAAATTATACTAACCGGGCATTTTGCCCGGTTAAATCTCATCTTAATTATGCAGGAAAATAAAGACAAAAGCATAGAGGATCTTGTTAATGATGCCAAAGGTTTTTTTGAAGCCAGGCTAGAATATACCAGACTCCATGTTGTTGAAAAAGCATCAAAAATATTTGCCGATTTAGTAACCAGCACCGCTGTAATTGTGTGTTTTATACTCGCATTCTTATTTGGTTCTGTTACTTTAGCGTTGTATTTATCTGATGTTTTAAATAGTTATGCCGGTGGCTTTGGATGCGTATCGTTAATATATATCTTGTTAGCGCTTATTGTTTATTTTACTAAAGATAAGTACATTGAAAAGGCAATAATTAATATTGCCATTCGAAAATATTTTGATAAACTTGCTGATAAGGAGGAAGAAGATGAGAAGTTATAATAACATCAGAACCCTGGAAGACTTACAAGCAAAAAAGCTTGAACTTAAGGTAGAATATATGCTTAAGCAAACAATGCTTAAATCAGATTCTAAAACTTATTTTAGTCAATTTACCCCCGGTGCGCTAATTAAAAGGTTTGCTAAACCAAATAACCTCTTTAAAGTTGATGATAAGCTAAACTTGAGCGGTACAGCTATGTCATTCATCTTACCGCTGGTAATGAACAAAACATTATTTAGAGGAGCTGGGTTTTTAACTAAGGCGGCTGTTGGTTTAATATCTGGTAAAGTTGGTAAATCAATTGATGCCGAGCACATTTCAGGCATCTATAATTCTATAAAAGGATTTTTTACAAAGACTAAAGAAAAGAAAGCTAAAAAGTTTATTGATTACGGCATTCCACCAGATAGCGAAACTTATTAGTTTAATGGTTCATTAGTATTCATTGGTCATTAGTTTAATTATACTGGCTCTGAATTAAAATCTGAACCTAATAAAATATTAAGCCACTTAACATTTTTATGCTAAGTGGCTTTTTTTTAGTTCAACTGTATAAGACAAATGAACTAATGACTAATGAACTATTGTACTACAAATCAGTTTTAATTTTCAATTCTTTCAATTGTTTTTCATCAATCGTACTTGGACTATCAATCATTACATCTCTTCCCGAATTATTCTTAGGGAAAGCAATTACATCACGGATAGAATCTAATCCTGCAAAAATTGATGTCAGTCGGTCGAAACCAAAAGCGATACCTCCATGTGGTGGAGCGCCAAATTCGAATGCATCCATTAAGAAACCAAATTGTTTTTGCGCTTCTTCTGCACTAAAACCTAAATGTTTAAACATTAAAGCTTGCAATGCTCTATCATGGATACGGATTGAACCACCACCAATTTCAGTTCCATTAATTACCATATCGTATGCATTAGCACGAACGTTTTTTGGGTCGGTATCTAACAATGCAATATCTTCTGGTTTTGGAGATGTAAATGGGTGATGCATCGCATGATAACGTTCAGTTTCCTCATCCCATTCTAAAAGTGGAAAATCCAATACCCAAAGTGCAGAAAACGTATTTTTATCACGTAAACCCAAACGGTTACCCATTTCTAAACGCAATTCATTCAATTGCTTGCGAACTTTATCTGTTGAGCCAGCAAGTACCAAAATTAAATCGCCTTTTTCGGTTTCAAAAGCATTACTCCACTGTTTTAAATCATCTTCATTAAAAAATTTATCAACTGATGATTTAATGGTTCCGTCTTCATTATGGCGAGCGTAGATTAAACCGGTTGCTCCAACCTGTGGGCGTTTTATAAAATCTGTTAATTCGTCTAATTGCTTACGTGTATAGCTTGCAGCGCCTTTTGCATTTATGCCAACAACCAATTCTGCATTATCAAAAACAGGGAATCCTTTGCCTTTTACCAAATCGTTTAGCTCAACAAATTGCATTGCAAAACGAGTGTCGGGCTTATCCGAACCATATAAACGCATCGCATCTGCATATTGCATCCGCGGTACTTCTGGCAAATCATAATTGCGAACTTCTTTAAATAGCGTACGAATCAAGCCTTCAAAAGTATTTAATATATCTTCTTGTTCGATGAAGGACATTTCGCAATCAATTTGAGTAAACTCAGGTTGGCGATCGGCCCTTAAATCTTCATCTCTAAAACATTTAACAATCTGAAAATACCTATCGAAACCTGAAACCATAAGCAATTGCTTAAATGTCTGTGGCGATTGTGGTAAAGCATAAAATTCACCAGCATTCATTCTGCTTGGTACAACAAAATCTCTAGCACCCTCTGGGGTAGATTTAATTAAAACAGGGGTTTCTACTTCAATGAAATCTAAGCCATCCAAATACCGACGAACAGATTGTGCCATTTTATGACGCAAAACCAAATTGTTACGTACAGGATTACGGCGTAAATCCAAATAACGATATTTCATCCGCAACTCATCACCACCATCGGTTTCATCATCAATCATGAAAGGAGGAAGTTTTGCTGCGTTTAAAATTTCTAGTGCAGAAACTTTAATTTCAATATCACCGGTAAACATTTTTGGATTTTTGTTGCTGCGTTCTACAACCGTACCAGTGGTTTTAATTACAAACTCGCGGCCAAGCATACGTGCTGCTTCGCAAAGTTCGCGGTTATCATCCATGTTAAAAACCAGTTGTGTAATCCCATATCTATCGCGAATGTCTATAAAAGTCATACCGCCTAAATCTCTTGATTTTTGTACCCAACCACACAGGGTAACACTGTCGCCCAAATTTTTAAGGCTTAATGCACCGCAAGTTACTGTTCTTAACATATTTGTAATTCTAAATTAAGCGGCAAAAATACCGATTTAGTTTTAAAGTTTAGGAGGGAAGATTGAATGATTTTATTCCATTTGGAATAAATGGACTTATGAAATTTGAATTTTTGTTATTGATCCATCAATATCGTTCTTCCAAAATCACCTCTACCTTAACAACTTTCCATTCACCATCCATCACTTTCCAATGAAAAACCTCCTCTGTTTGGATGGTTTGTTTATTGGTTAAGATTATCATTTTTGGTTTGATAATAACAGATTTCCGGGCAATCTTTTCTGTAAATATTTCATGCTCAAAAGAAGATTTAATCCTATACTGACTGGTTTGAAGCGATTTTGTCTTCCTGAAAGTTTTATCTAAATCAGCAATGTACTCAGCTTTAGTTAATGTTTTGCCATCAGCCTGAATGTATTCTAAATTTTCAGCAAAAACTGTTTCAAAAGCTGTTGAATCTTTACTTTCTAACGCTGCATTTACCTTTTTATGAGTATCATTTATTAAATCAGTTTCCATGCTATGAAGTTAGTTCTTTGTTTTAGCGTTTTCAAATTTTTGATGAATGCCATGAAAAAGGTTTCAACAACTTGTTACCGATAAATCATCCGTGTAAATAAGCTGATTGATACTTATTTAAATTTTTTTCTACCTTGATGCAACGTTTTAAAATCCCTCATGTCTTATAATCAGAATCATCAAAATTTTGGAAGCCGTTTACGTCGATAAAAACCTTGAGCTTGTTAAAGAATGCATGCATGGCAGCAGAGCAGCACAGTTTCAATTATATAAACTGTATGCTAAAGCGATGTATAATGTAGCCTTACGCATTCTAAATTATGAAGAAGAGGCCGAGGATGTTTTGCAGGAAGCATTTTTAGATGCTTTTACCAGAATAGTTGATTTTAGACAGGAAACCACTTTCGGTTTATGGTTGAAGCAGATTGTAATAAACAAATCAATAAATTACCTCCGTAAACGGAAGTTTGAATTTGTAAGTACAGATGAAGTGTCTGAAATTCCGGAAGAACTAGGTGCTGATGAGTATGATATGCGGTTACAGGCAAATGAAATTAGGCAAGCAATAACAAAATTGCCAGATGGATACAGAGTAGTGTTGAGTTTATATTTACTGGAAGGTTACGACCACGAAGAGATTTCACACATTTTAAAAATAAGCGAAAATACAAGCCGCACACAATATATGCGGGCAAAAAAGAAGTTAAAAAGTATATTAGAACAGAAAGGGATGAGAGATGAATAATAGATTAGAAACCTTTGTTAAAGAAAATCGAAAAGATTTCGATGTTTTTGAGCCATCGGCAGCCCTCTGGGCAAAAATAGAATCGGGGCTGGATAGCAACAAGAAAAAAAAACCAATAAATCTGTATTTATGGATAAGTGCTGCCGCATCCATCATTATAGTTTTTGGTTTAGTTTGGCTATACACAGGGCAAATGCAAAATCGCGACTTGGAAATAGCAGACGTTAATGCGGCAGCAGCAAGAAGAGAAATTCAATTTACAAGTTTGATTACCGAGAAGAGAGATAGTTTAGCAATTTTTGCATCAGCAAACCCAGATTTGTATAAAAAATTTACAGACGACTTGCTGAAGCTTGATGAAGATTATGAACGGTTAAAATCGCAATTGCCAACCACGCCAAATCAACTTTATGTGGTAAAAGCAATGGTTAAAAACCGTGAAATTCAGTTAAACTTATTAAAACAACAACTATTAATTATAAACCAGGTTGACGACTACAAAAGGGTTAATCAGATTTAATTCAACAAGCAAACATGCGCTCACCTTATTTATTAGGCTTTAAAATCGGTCGGCAGATTTTGAGGTAGATAAATATTTAAAATTAACAACATGAAAACGATAAAATTATTTTTAGCCATTATGGCTTTCATTGCCGTAAAAAGCTACGCACAAGAAATCTCTGTTACAACAAATTCAACAGAAAATTATGCAGTTAACGTTACAAACAGTACAAATGTTAATGCTGCTGTAAACCCAAATATTACCATTGTTAGCTCAACGCAATCTGGTGGTGATGCAGAACGTTCTAAATCTTTCAGCAAAACATTTAGCGTAAATGGTAACGATAAAATTAACCTGAACAATCAATATGGTTCTATCGTAATTAAAACATGGGATAGAAAAGAAGTTAAAGTTGATGTGGACATAAAAGCCTTTAGCAATTCTGATAAAGACGTTCAAAAATTAATAGATGAAGTGACTATTGATGCAACCAAATCAGGCGACCAGGTTTCAGTTAAAACAAACATAGGTGATAGGGATGGAAACTTTGGAAGAAGATTAAAAAATGGCGTAACTACCTGGAGAAGAGAAATTAAAGTAAATTATGTGGTTTACATGCCTACAACAAATGCTTTAACTGCGCAACAAGAATATGGTAGCATAGATGTTGGTGACTTTTCTGGTCCAACTTCATTTAAAGTTCAGTATGGAAATTTATCGGCCGGTAATTTAAACAATAGCAATAATTACCTTTCTGTTGAGTATGGTAAAATGACTGTTCAGGATATAAACGCCGCCGTTGTAAAACACGAATATGGCGGTGGAATTAGCATAGGGTCTGTAGGTACAATTGAAGTTAACGCAGAATATGTTCCTGTAAACATAAATACAATCCGTAAATCGGCTGATATTAAGGTACAATATGGTTCTGGCTTAACAGTTGGCGCTATAGCAGGTAATTTATTGCTTAATAGCGAATATGCTAAAGTTAATATCAATAGTATAAAAGGAAATACGGTAATTAAACAAGGTTATGGCAGCCTAACGATTGCCAGTGTTGGCAAGTTATCGTTGAAAACAGAATATACAAGTGTTACACTTGGCGCTTTAAATGGTGATGCTTTGATTGATATGGATTACAATAAGTTAACCGTAAATGAGATAACACCAGCTTGTAAAAACTTCGGTTTTAACGGAGAATATGCAAGCGTTGGACTTGGTTTCAGCTCAAATTATAATGCAAACTTTAACATTTCTACCACCTATGCAGGCTTTAAATATGGTTCAAATGTATCATCAAAATTAGTAAGTGATGATGATGAAAATAAACGATACGCTGGTAAAATTGGGGGCGGCGGTGCAGCAAGTGTTTCTATAAAAACAGAATACGGAGCAGTAAGCTTTAAATAATAATTCCAGACAAAATTGATTTAAGTCTTGTCATCTTATGGCAGGACTTTTTTTTTATTTTCTTTTTCATTGACGTTATATTTCATGGCGAAAAGATTGGTTTTCTGTCTGTGAGGACACAGACCAAGGGGAAGATTAATTAGCCTTCCTTATACTAGATCATAATGGAAAATTACTATTCCTTGTTTTACATATAACATTTTTCATTTCCATGGTCTGTGTTCCCACAGACCATTTATTGGTGAAGAGGAAACAAAGAGTAGATGTTATGATGATAATACATTTTTGAAGTAGCTTTCCTTATATTAGCATGTAATGAAAAACCATTTACTCTTTTTCTTGCTACTCATTTCAATATTTGCCAAAGCACAATCTGAGCCGGTAAAATGGGCAACGCAAGAAACATTTTTTGATGATTTAAGAGGTAAAAACTTACCCGATTTTGGAGGGGTGAAATTAAACGGAAAAGCTTTTTATAAAGATAATTTGAAGAACCAGATTGTACTTATAAATTTTTGGTTTGAAGCATGTCCGCCTTGTGTTAAAGAAATACCTGAACTAAATAAATTGGTTGATAAATATAAGACTTCAGCCATAAGGTTCATCGCAATTACTTATGATTCACCCAAACAGGCCGCAATCTTCAAGAAAAAAACTGGATATAAATATGAAATAATCTGTTTAAAACCAGAAGAGATAAGAAAATTAAATATCAATCATGGTTATCCAACCAATGTTTTAATTGGTAAAGATGGTAAAATAATCCAGGCTGTTGCATCCTTATCATTTGATGATGAAAATCCGGAAACTAAACAAAGAACTAAAGATTTTGAAGAACAACTAAAACGAGAAATCTACAAATCAGCTAAATAAGTATTTCCAAACCAAAGCGATAAAAATCTGTTCCATAATTCAGGCGTCTTTTTTATATCTTCGCCTATCAGATAAATTAACTTATGGATTTTTTAAGCACACCCGAAGCCTGGATTTCACTTTTAACATTAACAGTTCTCGAAATCGTTCTCGGTATAGATAATATTGTTTTCATCTCCATTCTTTCAGGAAAACTACCTGTAGATCAACAAAAAAAAGCGAGGCAATTGGGTTTAGGCTTAGCCATGATTACGCGAATTTTATTATTGCTTTCTTTAAGTTGGATAATGACTTTAACCTCGCCACTTTTTAATATTGGCAGCTGGATTGGCATTAATAGCGGCGATTGGTTCGAAAAACTTGCAATTTCGGGTCGCGATTTAATTTTAATAAGTGGTGGGTTATTTTTGATTTACAAAAGCACACATGAAATACACAATAAATTAGAAGGCGAAGAAGATGAAGAAGGAAAAACTAAAGCGCATTCTTTTTGGGCTACTATCATTCAAATTCTCATTTTGGACGTTGTCTTTTCTCTTGATTCTGTAATTACGGCTATTGGGATGGCCGATCATATTGAGATTATGATTGCTGCCGTAATTATTGCTGTTATTACTATGATGTTTTCTGCAGGTGCCATTAGCGCATTTGTTAACAATCATCCAACAGTAAAAATGCTAGCACTTTCATTTCTACTATTGATTGGGGTTTCTCTTTTAGCCGAAGGATTAGACCAGCACATACCTAAAGGCTATGTTTATTTCGCAATGGCCTTTTCTGTTTTGGTAGAAATGCTTAACCTGAAAATGAAAAAGAATGGCAAAAAGCCTATTAAACTAAGGAGTTAGTGCTGGTAATTATAGCACATATTCATCATTTATCGGTTTTACAGGTTCTGGAATTTCATCATCTCCAAGCATTTGAAGCAGGTTTATTTCAATCGTTCTCGTAATTTGATTCAACGGAACACCTGCAGAATTACTTTCGAAAGGATCTATCAGGCTCATTCCATTTATTTGGGTTGATACAAATACAAAACCAATTAACCAGCCTAAAAATATAGATGCAACACCCGCCGATTGACTAATAACCAAAGTAAATGTTACTACGAAAAGCCAAATAAAAACCTTGGTTAAGTAACTGTATGTGGTGGGGAAAATGGTGTTTTTAATTCTTTCACTCATTCCCATCGAATCAGAAAATCGAACAAGCATTTCATTTATTTCCATAAACCTAAAGCCATCAATAGCATTTGCTTTTGATAATTTTTGTAAATCTCTCGATTGAATATTTAAAATTGCGTTGTGCGTATTTTTATGATTTTCGATTTCTTTTAAGTCTTCTTCAGTTAAATATTTAATATAAATTTCATCAACCGTGCCCCGTAAACTAGCTTTTAAGGCATACAGAAATGCTATGTGGCGATAAATCATTCTTCTAACACAGTCATCTTCGCCATCAACATAATTTAGTAAAGCTCTGGTGTACGATCTTGAGTCGTTAACCAATGCACCCCACACTTTTCTGGCTTCCCACCATCTATCGTAAGCCTGATTATTGTTAAAACCTATAAAAAATGCAATGGCAGTACCTAAAACGGTTGGAATTATAGATGGAATTTCAAAGTGATGGGCAATTAAATATGCTCTAACAAAATAGGCAACTGTACAGGATGCTATCATTATTAAATCTACCTTCCATGTATTTCGTAAAATTCTTGTAAGTCTTATGTTCTGTATTAATAGCATATTTTAGTTTTAAAGAGGAAATGACAAATTTAAGTACAAAATGTTTTTCTTCTTTACGAATTAATCACAACTACAGATTTGATTTAAGCATTTCTTGATATAATTTATATATTCTTTATAGGTTTAAGCGGATTTGGATGCTATCCAATTTATAAATTTCTGTAACATTTTTAAATGTAGTTGCTATAATTCATTTCGAATCCATTGTAAATCAATTATATTCGGAAAACCAAATTATCCTGTTAACATGAGCGAAACACTACCTAAGAATAATATTTTTAAAGTAATTGGTGCTTCATCTTTAGGTACGCTCATCGAGTGGTACGATTTTTACATCTTTGGAAGTTTGGCCGTTATCATAGGACATCAATTGTTCCCGGCTGATGCAGGTGCTTCAGCATTGATAAATACATTGGCAATATTTGCAGCTGGGTTTATTGTTCGGCCATTTGGCGCATTGGTTTTTGGGCGTTTGGGCGATTTAATTGGCCGGAAATATACCTTCCTTTTAACGCTGGTTTTAATGGGCGGCTCCACTTTTTTAATCGGGCTAATTCCATCTTATAAAACAATTGGCTATGCGGCACCAATTTTAGTACTGATATTGAGATTAATTCAAGGCTTGGCTTTAGGAGGCGAATATGGTGGGGCAGCAACTTATGTAGCCGAACATGCGCCTAAAAATCGTCGTGGCTTTTTTACCAGTTGGATTCAAACCACAGCAACTTTAGGTTTATTTCTTTCTTTGGGGATAATCGTGATCACTAAAAACATCTTAGGCGCCGAAACTTTTGGGGATTGGGGTTGGCGTATTCCTTTTTTACTGTCAATTGTGCTCGTTGGAGTTTCCATTTATATCCGCATGAAAATGCATGAATCACCAATGTTCACCAAACTTAAATCTGAAGGGAAAGTTTCAAAAAACCCTTTAAAAGAAAGTTTTAACAATAAGGCAAACTTTAAAATGGTTTTATTGGCTTTGTTTGGTGCAACCATGGGGCAAGGTGTAATTTGGTACACCGGGCAATTTTATGCACAATCTTTTTTAGAGAATACCTGCAGGTTAGATTTCAACGATTCGAGGTATATTTTACTTTGGGGAATTGCTTTTGCAACGCCATTTTTTGTCGTTTTTGGTGCCTGGAGTGATAAAGTTGGGCGCAAGTGGATTATGTTAACAGGAATGCTTTTGGGTATAATCTTTTACCGACCGATTTATAAAACATTTTTAAACGACACGAGTGAAGAAAATTTTGCCAAAAATGAATTGTTTTCATCAAGCCAGGGTTTTCCGGTAATTACGCCATTAGCCAACCAGGTTGATAGTTTACGAAGTTTAGAAACTAAGATTTTATTCACAAATGGTTCTGGATACACCAAAGTTCAAATGGATACACTTTCGGCTAAGCGAGGAGTTATATCAGCACCAGGTATGCTAAAAGATAAAATATTACCGAAGCCGGTTTTTTGGAAATTTGTAGGTTTAATCTTCTTTCAAATTCTATTGGTAACTATGGTTTATGGACCTATTGCTGCATTTTTAGTCGAGCTTTTTCCAACTAAAATTCGTTATACCTCCATGTCTCTACCCTACCATATTGGTAATGGCGTATTTGGTGGTTTGGTTCCATTTATTGCAACGTTAATGGCAAGTTTTGAAGATTCTACTCCTCTTTCGGGGCTTTGGTATCCGATAGGAATTGCAGCGCTTAGTTTAGTAATTGGTACAATTTATTTGTCAAATAAAAAGGATGAAAGCATCAATGATTAATTACATCAAGAAAATTTTAGGATTAGGATGGATGGCTTTGGGGCCATTGGCAATGATATTTTTGTTTATTCAAGCGGTAGAAAAAGTTGGGTTGGCACATTCTGAAATCGAAAAAACCAATACCATTCTGCAATGGGGAATTATTCTATTTATCTTCTTCCCGATAAGTATAGGCTTGATGATTTTTGGATTTTATGCCTGGAAAGGTGAATATGAACAATTATCTGAGGTGTCAGAAAATAACGAATTGTAGGCGATAAATAACTGCGCATTTCTCTTCATCTCGATTAGAGCGCAGCGGAACAGAGAGTTCATTGTAGAATGGTTTTATAAATAATTACATAGATTTCTCGGCTTCACTCGAAATGATGCCACTTGTCTGTGGATTCTGAGATTCTGTGGCTATTCTTTTTTTTTGGAAACGGTGGTTCAGTAATCCTTTCGATGCTTCAGTCCTGCTTTACATTACAAGCCCAATGAAATATTGGGGCTTTCCATTTCAATCAGGTTTATTTTTTAAAGTGAGCTGTTTTGCGGTTAATCTCGTTATATCAATTAGAGTGTTGCGAACAGCGCAATCTTTGAACCATACTCGAAACGACAAATTATTGTAATCCCTATAAAACCCTCAATAACAAACCTTTTAAATATTCACCTTCTGAAAAGGAAACCCTAACTGGATGATCTTCCGGCTGGCAAAACTGTTTTATAATTTGAACTTCCCTACCGGCATCAAGTGCAGCCCAAGCGATAATTTGCTTAAAAGTTTCTATATCAACAGCACCAGAGCAAGAAAAGGTTGCAAGCAGTCCGCCTTTTTCTAACAGCAACATGCCAAGGCGATTTAAATCCTTGTAAGCTCTTGCTGCTCTATCCAATGCAGAACGAGATGGTGCATATTTTGGTGGGTCTAATACAATAACATCAAACAACTCCCCAGTTTCTTTAAATGCTCTAAGTTGCTTGTTCACATCCGATTGTATTGATGTAACCTTCGCTGCATCAAATTTATTTAATGCTATATTTTGTTTCAATGTTTCTAAAGCTAACGCAGAACTGTCTACACTTGTAATGTTTGCAGCTCCATTTGCCAAGGCATTTAAACTGAAACCTCCACTATAGCTAAAGCAATCTAAAACTTTTTTACCTTTTGCGTAGCTTGCTAAAATCTTTCTATTATCGCGTTGGTCGCAATAAAAGCCAGATTTTTGTCCGTCGGCAATATTAATGTTGTATGCAATTCCATTTTCTTTAACCTCTAAAAATTCGGGTGGGTTTTCGCCCCAAAGCAAGCCATTTTCAATAGGTAAACCTTCATGACCCCGAGCTGTTGCATCACTTTTATCAAAAATTCCTGCCGGATTTAATTCAGCTTTTAAAAGTTCAACTATATCTGCTTTTACTTTTTCAATGCCCGAACTTAGTATTTGAAGCGATAAAAAATTGGCGTATTTGTCAACAATTAAACCTGGTAAAAAGTCAGCTTCTGAGAAAACCAAACGGCAAGTATTCGTATCATTTGATAAAATAAATTGGCGTGATGCAATGGCTTGTTGCAATCGGTTTTGATACCAACTTTTATCAATAGTTTGTGTTTCATCCCACTCTAAAAGGCGAACTGCAACCCTCGAATTGCTATTAAAATATCCATAAGCTAAAAATTCATTATCAAAAGCAAATACTTTTACCACATCACCATCTTCTGGTTTGCCCTTAATTTTTTCTAAAGCGCCAGAAAATACCCAAGGATGCCTTTGTAATGCTGCTTTTTCTTTGCCCTTTTTTAATATGATTTCTACCATTTGGCAAAGGTAATTAAAAGAGAGGGAATGTTAAATGGAATATCGCTACGAGAATGCTTTGCAGGTTTTTACAAAAACCGATTGCCTAACATTTTCTGCATTTTAACCAATTCTGTATCTAAAACCCTGGTTTCGAATTCAGTAACAGGTCTTTTAGCTTCAATCATAGAAATTAATAACTCAGTAGCAACCTGCCCAATTTCGAAAGCAGGTTGCTTTACCGAAGTTAGTGAAGGGCTGAATAATTCTACTAAATTAGAATTTGTAAAACCTGCAATGGCAATTTTATGGGCAACTTCAGGATTGGTTTTTTTTAATGCCATTATGCATCCTGTTGTTAACCTATCGCTCGAAATAAAAATACCATCAGGTTTAAGTGGTAAAAGTTCTTTAACGGCTTGTTCCAGCTCTATGCTGTGCATGCCGCCATGTTGGCAATATTTTACAATTTCGGGATTAAATTCGATGTGGTATTTAGCCAATGCAGCTTTATATCCTTCTAATCTTTCTTTGGTATTCGATAATGTTTCGGAACTGGTTAGGTGCGCTATTGTCCTTTTGCCTGATAAAATAAGGTGTTCTGTAGCATCAAACGAACCTTTGAAATTGTTGGCGATTACTTTATGGGTTTCAAAATTATCAGGTACTCTATCAAAAAATACAATAGGCAGTCCTTTCCCGTACAAATCTCTTAAGTAATCAATATCCTGTGTTTCTGATGATAGAGCAATTAATAAACCATCAATAGAACGTGATGCCAAATGTTCTACGTTTAATTTTTCTTGTTTGTGTGATTCATGACTTTGAGCTATAATTACATGATAATCTCGGGCATAAGCAATAGATTCAATTCCATTAATAACCTGAGAAAAGAAGTTGTTTGCAATTTCACTTACAATAATTCCGATAGAATAACTTCTTCTCTCTTTTAAGCTGCGGGCAATGGGGTTTGCTCTGTAATTTACCTTCTCTGCATAAGCTAAAACAACTTTTTTGGTTTCATCACTAATTTCGTAACGGTCTCTTAAAGCTCTGGAAACTGTAGAAGTAGAAAGTCCTAAGGCTTTAGCAATATCTTTTATGGTTGATGTTTCAAATCTCATTTTATGAACTTGCACCCAAGTTACGAAAAATATATGTTCAGGGCTATTTAAAGGCTATTTTTAATAACCGTCTAAAGCACGTTTTTGGGAACGATTGCACAGTTTTTTGGTTAAAAGCAGTTTCAAGCCATTTTTAGTTTGTAAAATTGTTACACCATTACAACCAAATATTAACACAGAATATTCTGCTTAACTAAGAATAATATTCTACGTGCGAGTTATTGCATGATTAAAAATCCCAATTCTAGATGCTATGAGCAAAATTTTACTCTTATTAACAATTTTTACTTTTTACTTTGGAATAACCAACGCCCAAATAAGGCAGGTAAGCGGTACAGTTTCCGAGCAGGGTGGTGAAACAATTCCAGGTGTAAGTGTTTTAATTAAAGGCACAAAAACCGGTACTCAAACAGATAACAATGGTAAGTTTTCTATTGCTGTTTCGCCAGGAGCGGTTTTGGTTTTCAATTATGTTGGTTTTAAATCCAAAGAAGTTACTATTGGCAGCCAAACCAGTTTACGCATATCTTTAGAATCAAACGCTACCGATTTAGATGAGGTTGTTGCGATTGGTTATGCCACAGTAAATCGCCGAGATTTGACGGGTTCCGTTTCATCAGTTGGTGCAAAACAATTAAAAGATATTCCGAACAACTCGCTTGCAGAAGCTATTTCTGGCAGATTAGCTGGTGTACAAATTACGGTTTCAGAAGGAACACCAAATGCAAGTGCACAAATTAGGGTACGTGG
The DNA here is from genome assembly GCF_042650845.1 of Pedobacter lithocola. NCBI lineage: Bacteria > Pseudomonadati > Bacteroidota > Sphingobacteriia > Sphingobacteriales > Sphingobacteriaceae > Pedobacter > Pedobacter lithocola. The sequence continues at coordinate 422,331 of NZ_JBHSBW010000011.1, forward strand.
TGGTGGTTCCATCACTCAGGATAATACACCTTTATACGTTGTTGATGGTGTACAAGTAGAAAATGCACTCTCAGTTTTATCGCCTCAGGATATCGAAAGTATTGATGTTTTGAAAGATGCATCTGCAACAGCAATTTACGGTTCTCGTGGAGCAAATGGTGTTGTTTTGATTACAACAAAGGGCGGTAGAGAAATGAAAACCACCATAAATTATAATGGTTTGGTTGGCATTAGGCAATTGGCTAACAAGTTGGAAGTAATGAATCCTTACGATTTTGTTAAATATCAATACGAAGCAAGCCGAGGAAATGCAACTAGCGAAAGTTTATATGCAGGTTATTATGGTACTTTTAATGATTTAGAAAGCTTTAGAAATACACCATTTGTAGATTGGCAGGAAGAATTATTCGGTCGGGATGCCTTAATGCAAACGCATAATGTAAGCGTTACGGGTGGTGATGCAAAATCGACCTTTAATTTAAGTGTTACATCCAATACAGAAGATGGTGTAATGCTGGCATCAAATTTTGATAGAAAATTAATCAACTTTAAATTCGACCATAAATTTAACGATAAACTGAAAGTTGGATTTAATGTCCGTTACAACAATACGGTTGTGAACGGAGCAGGAACCAGCAACGAAGGTTCTTCATCTTTAAACAGATTGCGTCAAGCTGTTAAATATCGTCCTTTATTAGTAAAAGGACAAGATATTTTAGCATACGACCCAGATTATGCAAGTGAAACAAATGGTAACAGTTTAGCTCTGGTAAATCCATTATTATTAAATGACGCTGAATATAAAAAGGTTTTCACTAATGTAACCAACTTTAACGGTTATTTTAATTACATCATTTATAAAGGAATTTCGTTCAGAAGTACTTTGGGTGTGGATTTTAGTAACAACAGAACAAATATTTTTAACGATATCATTACAAATGAGTCGAGGTTAGTAGGTTCATCTCAGCCAATTGCATCTATTGGTACCAGTAACAGGCAAACCATAAATAATTCAAACGTTATTTCATATACCAATTCTGGCTCTAAAACAGAGTTTAGCAAACGTCATAGTATTGATGCGTTAATTGGGCAAGAGCTTTATCAAGATAAAGTTCAAGCTTATTTCACCGAAAACAGATTGTTTCCTATCGGAATTACGGCAGAAAGGGCATTATCTAATATGGCTTTGGGTACCACACCAGCAGGTGCGTCTACTTCAAGCGATTTAACAGCAAGATTATTTTCTGTTTTCAGTAGGGTTAATTATTCCTTCGATAAAAAATATTTGTTAACCTTAACCATGAGAGCCGACGGCTCTTCGAAATTTTCTGAAGGAAATAAATGGGGTTACTTCCCATCAGGTTCAGTTGCCTGGAGAATCTCAGATGAAAAATTTATGGAGAATCTTAAAACTTCAATTCGCTTGAACGATTTAAAATTTAGGGTAAGTTATGGTGAAGCAGGAAACAATCGTATATCTGATTTCTTGTACACAACCCAATTTAAACCAAATGCATTTTATGACATAAATAACACCTTGGTTACTGCTTTGGTAGCTACAGAATTGGCAAACCCTAATTTAAAATGGGAAACTACAGTATCAAGAAACATTGGTTTAGATGCAGGGTTTTTAAATAACAGATTGCAGTTCACTGTTGATTTGTATAGCAATAAAACTAAAGGGCTTTTGGTAAACAACCCGTTCCCATCTACAAGCGGTTATGCGTTTCAATTACAAAACATAGGTTCTACCAGCAATAAAGGAATTGAACTTCAAATTAATGGTACGCCTGTACAAACTAAAAACTTTTCATGGTCAACTAACTTTAACATCTCATTCAACAAAAACAAAGTTGAAAGCTTGGGCGAATTTCAAAAATCTTTCTTGATTAATTCTGGTTGGGCTGGAACAAATGTTCCTGCCGATTACCAGGTTGCAGTTGGCCAGGCCGTTGGTAAAATGTACGGATTGGTTAATGATGGTTTTTATAAAATAGAAGACTTTAACTATGCAAATGGAGTTTACACTTTAAAACAAGGCGTGCCAAATAACTCAAGTGTAACTTCGTTAGCCCCAAAACCAGGCGTTATAAAATTTAAAGATTTAAATGGTGATGGAGTTGTTGATATTACGAACGACCGTACAATTATTGGTGATGCAAATCCGAAATTTACTGGCGGTTTCAATCAATCGTTTACTTACAAAAACTGGGATTTGAACGTATTTGTAAACTTTCAGGTTGGAAACGATGTGTTAAATGCAAACAAATTAGAGTTTACAAGCGGCTATACACCAAATGGAAACTTGCTTGCAACTATGAATGGCCGATGGAGAAATGTTAACGACCAAGGTGTGGTGGTTACAGATCCAACAGAATTGGCTGCCCTAAATGCAAATGCAACATTGTGGAGCCCACTAACCAGTAACAGTTCATTCTTTGTAAATTCTTATGCAGTAGAAGACGGTTCATTTTTAAGAATCAACAACATTACCCTGGGTTATACTTTGCCAGAAAATTTATTAAGAAAGTTTAAAATAAATAGAATGCGATTGTATGCAACTGTTAATAATCTGGCCGTCATTACAAATTATTCAGGTTACGATCCGGAAGTAAACACCCGTCGTTCAACAGGTACAACACCTGGTGTAGATTATTCGGCTTATCCTAGAAGCAGGGCATTTATCTTCGGACTTAATTTTACGCTATAACATTTAATTAGAGCAACAATGAAAACTAATATCAAACTTATCATAAGCGGACTTTTTATCACCGCAACCATTTTTACTATATCTTCCTGCAAGAAATTTTTAGAAGTAGAACCCATTTCGTCTTTCGGTAACGATTATGTTTTTAGCAATGTTACCAATGCACAAAAGGCATTGTTAGGTGTATATTCATCTTTAGGGGGCGACCAAGGTTATGGTATTCGTTTAAGCATGTACTACCCATACGATAGCGATGAAATGATGGGGCAGGGCGGAACGCCTTATCCGGATAATGAAAGGCGAGATATTGCACACTACAATGTGCAGCCGGCAAATACTCAATTAGCTGGGCCATTTAATCAGCTTTATGTTGGTATCGAAAGAGCAAATATTTGTATTGATAATATACCAAAAATGGAGGCTTATACCAGCGGTAGCGCGGCTGATCAAAAGGAATTGAGAAGACTTTATGGTGAAGCTTTAGCTTTGAGAGCTCAGTTTTATTTCGAGGTAATAAGAAATTGGGGCGATGTTCCAGCCCAGTTTACATCATCCATTAATGTAACTGATCCGTATAATGGCAGAACCAACCGCGATACAATTTACAATCAAATTATAAGAGATTTGGCTATTGCTGCACCTTTGGTTCCATGGCGCTCAGAATCATCGGTAACTAGTGATAGAATTAGTCAGGGTGCTGTTAGAGCTTTACGTGCAAGGTATGCAATGTTTAGAGGCGGATATGCATTAAGACAAGATAGAACAATGAAGCGAAATGCAGATTACAAAACGTTTTATCAAATTGCTAAAGATGAGTGTGCAATTGTAATGGCAAGAGCAGATCATAAATTAAACCCAAGCTTCCAATCAGTATTTAAAGATGGAATAAATGCCCACCGATTTGAACCAAATGGAGAAGTAATTTGGGAAGTTGGTATGACGGGCGGAAGTTCTGGTGTTGGTGATAGTAAATTGGGTTATTACAATGGTCCAAGACAATTCACAGTTGCCACGCCTGGTACAACTGCTGTTGGTAATGCGGCGTTAACAATTTTACCAACCTATTTTTATTCGTTTGATGCAAACGATAGAAGACGTGATGTTACTTGCGCACCTTACGATATTAACCTGGATATGACTTTACGCCCGCGTAGTTTAGTTACCATGCTCGATGGTAAATTTAGAAGAGATTGGCAGGTGCCTTCGGTTACAACTAGTGCTGCACAGTATTTTGGTGTAAACTGGCCAGTAATTCGCTTTTCTGATGTATTGTTGATGTTTGCAGAGGCTGATAACGAATTAAATTCTGGTCCTACTGCAGCGGCTAAAGCAGCATTCGAACAGGTTAGAACACGTGGTTTTGGTGGTAACGCTGCGCTTATTGGTACAACACCATCCGATTACAATGGATTTTTTAATGCTATTGTTAAAGAACGTCAGTTAGAATTTGGTGGAGAAGGTATTAGAAAGTACGATTTAATCAGATGGAATTTATTGGCAACAAAAATTGCTGAGACAAAAGCTAATTTAGCATTAATGGCAGCAAAGGCAGCACCATATAACACTTTGCCGGCAACCATGTATTACACGCCAGATCAAGCTACTGTTGTGTGGTTAAATTCTTTTTACACACCTGCTCCAACCGCACCTGCTGGTTCGGCAAGTGTTGCTTGGAGTGCTACAACCATAAACACAACATTATTAACCTATTACTCTATTGCATTTACGCCAAACAAAAGTGAATTATTGCCACTACCTCAATCGGTAATTGATGCAAACCCTAAGTTAGGGGGACAATTATATGGCTATTAATCGAGTATTAATAAAAATTTAATTCAAAGGGACGATGTAATTATCGTCCTTTTGCGTGTTCGAAAATAAGTAAATTGCTTTGAAAACCGCCACCGATGCAAAATAATTTAACCCCTTTACTTTCTCGTTCAACAATAATTTTATTGCTCTTTGTACTAGGTTTTTATCCTGAAGCAAATGCTCAAAGCAAAGTTTATCCTACAGAAATTACGGTTGATAAAAACGGCAAAGGTAACTTCACAATCATTCAAGAAGCAGTTAATTCCATCCGCGATTTAGGCGAGGTGCAGGTTAAAATTTTCATCAAAAATGGAACATATCAAGAGAAGATATTTATTCCTTCCTGGAAAACAAAAATTGCTTTGATTGGCGAAAGCAAAGAACATACAATTATTACTTTTGATGATTTTTCCGGAAGAATGAATCCTAAAAAAGATGCTCTTGGCTTGGATAAAATTAACACCTATACGTCTTTCACTGTATTGGTTCAGGCTGATGATGTATCACTAGAAAATATAACGATTGCAAATTCAGCGGGGCGGGTTGGCCAGGCGGTTGCATTACACGTTGAAGGTGATAGATTTGTGGCTAAGAATTGCAACATATTAGGTAATCAAGATACATTGTTTCCAGCGACGGAAAATAGTCGGCAGTTTTACACAAATTGCTACATAGAAGGAACAACAGATTTTATTTTTGGCAAGGCCACTGCAGTTTTTGAAAACTGTACCATAAAAAGCTTAACAAATTCATACATCACTGCGGCTGCAACTTCTCAAAGGCAAAAATTTGGATTCGTGTTTTTGAACTGCAAGCTTATTGCGGCAGATGGTGTAGATAAAGTTTATTTAGGCAGGCCTTGGCGACCGTATGCAAAAACGGTTTTTTTAAACGCAGATTTGGGAGCCCACATTATTGCTGAGGGTTGGAATGCGTGGAAAGGTGATGTCATGTTTCCAGATAAGGAGCAAACAGCTTTTTATGCAGAATACAAGAATATAGGCGCAGGTGCTAATCCAAAATCTCGTGTAAAATGGTCAAGGCAATTAACGGATAAAGAGGCCAAACACTACACTATAGAAAATATTTTAAAAGGTGCTGACGAGTGGGATCCAACAAAATAGATATGAAAAACACTGCGTTTAAAATTCTTATCGTGGTAATGCTATTTGTTTTATCTGCGTTTTCATCAAAGCAAAAAAAGATAACCATATACATTATCGGTGATTCTACGGCTGCAAATAAATCAGCAAAAGCATACCCTGAAACAGGCTGGGGAATGGAATTACAGTCTTTTTTTAAAACTGATGTTGTTGTGGATAACAGAGTATTGAATGGTAGGAGCACAAAATCATTCAGGGCAGAAAAACATTGGGAGCCTGTTTTAAGACAATTAATGCCTGGCGATTATGTTTTTATAGAATTTGGCCATAATGATGAAAAGATTGAAAAGCCAGGAATAGGAACTTCATTATCTGAGTTCAAATCTAATTTAATCAATTACGTACTAGAGGTTCGTAAAAAAAGGGCGATTCCTGTTTTACTCACGCCAATTTCTCGTAGAAGTTTCAAAAATGGAATACTTGTTAATTCACACGGCGACTATCCAAATGTAACCCGAAAAGTTGCTGATTCTTTAAACGTTCCGATGATTGATATGTTAGTTAAGACAGAAAAATTACTATCCAATTTGGGCGATTTATCATCCATCAAATTATTTAATTATGTTGATTCAGGGCATATAAATTATCCGATAGGAAAAAAGGATGATACGCATTTAAGTCCTGATGGTGCAAAGCAAGTTGCGGGTTTGGTAGTACAAGGGATAAAAGAAGAAAGGTTAAAACTAGCGAAGCGGTTGAAAAAGTGGAAACCAATAGCGCAATTAATATAAGCTACAAATCTTTGATTTTTTCTTTTGAAGCTTTGACAACTTTTTAAAAGTTGTCAAAGCTAAACTACCACATTAAAAAATATACTTTGTGCTTAAAAAGTTAGAGTCATTGTCGCCAACAATTTCATTCAATAAGTTTTTGTTATTATCAGTCAGTTTCGCAGCTACTAACGATCGAATGGAGAATGAACGCAATGCATCAACAACAGAAAGTGTACCTTCTGCACTATCTTTTCTGCCAGTAAATGGAAATGCATCAGGGCCACGTTGGCATTGGCAATTTAAGTTCACCCTGCTAACTTGATTAACCAATGGATCTATCAATGAAGATATGACAGCCGCATTATTGCTAAAAATACTAACCTGCTGCCCATGTGGCGAGCCAATTAAATATTCAATTGGTTCTTCTAAATCATCAAAAGGAACGACAGGAATAACTGGCCCAAATTGCTCTTCGCGATACAATTTCATATTTGCATTTACGGGGTACATAATTGCTGGATAAACAAAAGTTTCTAATGTTTGTCCACCATTTGTATTAACCACTTTAGCACCATGAGCAATGGCATCATCAATGCACTCTTTTAAATATTCTGGTTTATTTAGTTCCGGGAGTGGAGTTAAAGCAACGCCTTTTTCCCAAGGCATACCAAATTTTAATTTTTCAACTTCGGCAGATAAACGTTTTAAAAATTCTTGTGCCAAACTGCGATGCACATAAACAATTTTAATCGCCGTACAACGCTGTCCGTTAAATGATAGCGAACCCAAAACAGTTTCAGAAACTGCTAAATCTAAATCAGCATCTTTAGTAATAATGGCTGCATTTTTTGCATCCAAACCTAAAATTGCCCTTAAGCGGTTTACCTTTGGATGAAGTTTCTTAAGTTCATTAGCAACTTTGCTTGAGCCAATTAAAGTAAGTACATTAATTTTTCCTGATTTCATTAAACCGGGAACAATGGTATTTCCACGGCCATAAATCGTATTCACAACGCCTTTTGGAAAACTCGAACGGAATGCTTCTAAAAGAGGATAGTGCAATAAGGTTCCATGTTTAGGTGGTTTAAATAAGAGCGTATTTCCCATTATCAAAGCAGGAATAAGTGTTGTAAAAGTTTCGTTTAAAGGGTAATTAAACGGACCCATACATAGCACAACTCCCAGTGGCGAACGGCGTACTTGTGCAACAATTCCTTGCTCTATTTCGAAACGAGATGATTGCCTGTCTATATCTTTCAGGGCATCGATTGTGGCATAAATATACTCTACCGTACGGTCAAATTCTTTTATCGAATCGGTATAAGATTTACCGATTTCCCACATAATTAATTTTGCAACGATATCTTTTTGCTCAATCATTTTATGCGTAAAATTCTCTACACAAACTATCCGGTCGGCCACGCTCATGGTAGGCCATTGCCCGCGACCGTTATCGTAGGCCGCAACAGCTGCATCTAAAGCTTCGGCAGATTCTTTTTCTGTACAAACAGGGAAGCTTCCAATACGTTTTCGTTTTAATCCATCGGCGGTTTTGACGCATACAGGAGAAAAAACTTCGTTAAAAGGACCATTCCAGGTTTTCATTTCGCCGTTAGAAAGAAATTCTTTTTGATTGATTTCTTCCTTGAGCCTAAATTCTTCCGGAATCTGGCTTTCATCAACGAAAATACTTTCGAGATTTAAAGTTGTGCTCAATTTAGTTTGTTTAAGGGTTTATAATTATTGTTAATCTATCGGTTAGGTATAGATTTTGGTTGGTTCTATATTTATGAATTATGTTGTTTCACATCAACGGCTCTTGGAGCTATAAAAAGGCACTATTGATCCTGAAATAAAACCGAAGATTATATCAAACCTTGCGCTATTTTAATTCGATAACTTTATATTTTGGTACAAGGCTTTTCATCACTACCCATCCAATTAAATAGCAAACTGCACATATTGAGAATATGATAAAATAACCGGCTTCCTCACCTTTGAAACCCATGAAGATGATGTTATTTTTTCCAGTATAATCGAACAATACCCCCGAACCTTTATTGATGATGAAGGCACCTATACCACCTGCCATACCGCCAATTCCGGTTATTGTTGCAATTGCTTTTTTAGGAAACATATCACCTACTGTAGAAAAAATATTTGCTGACCAAGCCTGATGTGCTGCACCTGCAATACCAATAATAACTACAGGAATCCAGTAAGTAATATGGCCTAAGGGTTGCGCCGCCAAGGCTAAAAGAGGAAAAAATGCAAAAATTAACATGGCTCTCATTCTACCTTCGTAAGGATTCATACCCTTCTTATCTACAAAATAAGTAGGCAACCAACCACCAATTATAGATAGCAGCGTTATCATGTACAATACAAAAAGTGGCAACGCACTTTGGGTAGAATCCATTCCATAAACAGATTTAAGGTAAGCTGGCGTCCAAAATAAAAAGAACCACCACACACCATCTGTCATAAATTTACCAAAAGCAAATGCCCAGGTTTGTTTGTATTTAAAACAATCTATGAACGATACTTTTTCTTTTGTTTCTTCAACATAATCAGCAAGTTTTCTATCATTTATAACATCTTGTTGTATGTATGCTAACTCTTCGACACTAACTCTTTTGTGTAGTTCGGGTTTGTTATACACAAAAACCCAAAGTCCCATCCAAACAAAACCTAAAGCACCAATAATTAGAAAAGCCATTTCCCAACCGTAAGCTTTAGCAATAAATGGAATTGTTATGGGTGCGGCAAGTGCACCTACTGTTGCCCCGGCATTAAAAATACTGGTTGCAAATGCCCTATCTTTTTTAGGAAAATATTCTGCGGTTGCTTTAATGGCTGCGGGAAAATTCCCTGCTTCACCAACGGCTAAAACAAACCTCGCGAAGATGAATAACGTAACGCTTACAGAAACAACCATACCGGTATTGTTAATTCCGGCGATAACATCTTTTGCACCTTCAAAACTTACCAACCAACTACCTGTTATTACGCCAGACGTTGCGATGCCACAAAAAGCATGCAAGCAGGCACCCACAGACCAAACTCCAATTGCCCATAAAAAACCTTTTTTAGTATCCAACTTATCAACCAAACGGCCTGCAAAAAGCATAGATATGGCATAAAAAATTGAGAAAAGGGCAGTGATATTACCATAATCATTGTTATCCCAATGGAATTCTGGTTTAATAAAATCTGTCCACGTTAGGGAAAGTACCTGCCTATCTAAATAATTTATTGTGGTAGCAAGAAACAGAAGTAAACATATCGTCCATCTGTATTTACTTGATTTGGGTTGGTTCATTTGGTTAGGTTGATTTCTTTTATTTATTCTGCTGAATTAAATCGAGTGCTAATTTTGTGTTATCAAAAAGTTCATCGTAAAGACCTTTACTCATCACATCTTTACTAATTAATTTGCTTCCCATACCCACGGCACATACGCCCGATTTAAACCAGCTTTTTAAATTTTCTGCATTAATTTCTACACCACCGGTTGGCATAAATAATTGTCCGGCAAATAAATCTTTTATCGATGATATAAATTCAGGACCTAAAATATTGGCAGGGAAAATTTTAATTAGCATGGCTTTATGTTCTTGTGCAATGCTAATTTCTGTTGGTGTCATGCAACCCGGAATCCAAAGCATCCCAATTTTATTTGCAATTTCTGCAACCGCAGGATTAACAATTGGCGCAACGATAAAATCCGTTCCAGCCTCGATAAATGCGTTTGCATCTGCCGGGGTTTTAATTGTGCCGATACCCAAATACAAATCAGGCATTTCTGCATCACGAATTTCTTTTAGCTTTTTGAAATTCGGCAAAGCCGATTTACCTCGGTTGGTATATTCGAAAACTCTTATACCTGCTTTATACAAAGTGCGAAGTATTTCAATACTGCCCGCTTCACTATCTTGATAGAAAAGTGGCAACATGCCTTGCTCTAAAATAGCATCTAAAATTTTATGCTTGTTGCTTATCATCGTATTATTCTTTTTTCTATATCGCCAACTGTACTAGTTGTTGCATCGCTTGGAATATATAATTTATCGTAAGCTGCTGCGGTAGCAAAGTTTACTATTTCGTCGGTACTTAAATTATTGTAGAAACCGTAAATTAAACCTGCCATAAAACAGTCGCCACTACCAACTTTATCTAATATTTCGTCTGATACATATTCGGGCGATACCGTTAATTTATCATTTGTATAAAGTGCTGTGTAATACCTTATGCCTTTGCCGTTATCAAACCTAAATGTATTTGCTACTGCTTTGCACGATGGAAACAAACTTAATATTTCTTTCGAGGTATCAGTTGCTTGTTGTAGTAACGTTTGCTTTGCATAACCTTCAGTTGGTTTTAAATCATCGTGAAGGGCAGTTCCAAGCATTTTATTTGCCGCCCAAACATTTCCCATTATCAGGGTGCAATATTCAGCAAGTTCTGGTAAAATCTCTATTGGGTCTTTTCCGTATTTCCAGAGTTTGGCTCGATAGTTTAAATCTAAAGAAATGGTGATGTTTTTTGCTGTCGCGGCTTTTAGCGCTTCTATACACACATCAGCAATTGATTGATTGATAGCAGGGCAAATGGCACTAAAATGAAACCAACTTACATCTTCAAAAACTTCGTCCCAATTTATTTGCCCAACTTTTAAATCTGCGTAAGATGAATTTGCCCTATCGTAAATAACACCAGCGTTTTTTAAGTCTTTCCCTTTTGGTAAATAGTATAAACCTAAACGTTCGCCACTGTAAACAATTGGCGAAGTATCAATATTTCTTTTGTTTAAATAATCGGCAATTTCTTCGGTAACAGAATTTTGCGGCATTGCCGATAAATATGCTGATGGAACATTCCATAAGGCTAAAGCCGTGGCAACATTTAATTCTGCACCACCAATGTAAAAAGGTAATTTATTTTCTTGAAGCCATTTGCCATCCATATCCGGGCAGATGCGAAGAAGAATTTCTCCGAAGCTTAAAACTTTTTTTCCTTTTTCTAATGAGGATGAAATTTGGTTGCTCATTTAATGGGATTATCTGGCTAATATATTTTATTTCAATGGTCTGTGTCACCAAAGACCATTACTTGTTTTAATTTCTGTCTATGATGACACAGACCGAGGTGATCAAACAATAAATCAATTAAAATTTAAAGTAATTTTTTGCGTTAAAATACGAAATATCTTGTATAATTTTTCCAATCCATTCCATGTCGTTTGGTAGTTCGCCTTGTTCAACATCGTTACCAAAAAGATTACAAACTATTCTTCTAAAATATTCATGACGAGGGAAAGATAAAAAGCTTCGTGAATCAGTAAGCATACCAACCAATCGACTTAACAAGCCCATGTTTGATAATGCGTTCAATTGCTTTATCATTCCATCTTTTTGATCTAAAAACCACCAAGCCGAACCAAATTGAACTTTACCGGCAACAGAACCATCGTTAAAGTTTCCTATCATGGTAGCAATTAATTCATTATCTGCCGGGTTTAGGTTATAGATAATGGTTTTTGCTAATTTGTTTTGCGTATCTAATCGATTTAAAAATTTAGAAAGCATTCTTGCCTGGCTAAAATCGCCGATAGAATCCCAACCCGTGTCAGGTCCTAACTGGCTTAACATTCGGGTATTGTTATTTCTTAATGCACCTAAATGATATTGTTGTACCCAACCCTTTTCATGATCCCATTCTGCAAAATAAACCAACATCGCCGATTTAAATTGCAAGTTTTCTTGATATGAGATTTTTGATTTTGTTCTGATTTTATCGAAAATTGAGGTTATTTCTGCATCTGTATAATCTTCAGCATAGATTTGTTCTAAACCATGATCTGAAACAGAACATCCATTTGCTGCAAAATAATCATGGCGGTTTTTTAATGCACCAAGATAATCCTGAAAATTGCTAATAGTCGAATTTACAACCTGTTCAAGTTTATCAATATAATCGTTCAAGCCTGTAATATCGTCGCTGTTCATTGCCTTATCGGGGCGAAAAGCCGGCAACATTTTTAGGTTAATATTTTCATTAACCAACTGCTGATGAAAGTTTAAACTATCTAAAGGATCATCAGTAGTACAAACCGCTTCAACATTCATTTTTGCCAATAAACCTCTTACCGAATAATCTGATGTTTGCAATTTCGATGAGCATTCATCATAGATTTTTTGAGCAGTTTTGCCCGAGAGGATGTCGGTTATGCCAAAATATCGCTGTAATTCTAAATGCGTCCAATGGTATAAAGGATTGCGCAAAGTGTAAGGAACGGTTTCTGCCCACTTTTGAAATTTTTCAAAATCGGAAGCATCGCCAGTAATGTATCTTTCATCGACACCATTTGCCCGCATTGCCCTCCATTTGTAATGGTCGCCATAAAGCCAAACTTGGCTAATGTTTGAAAACTGAACATTATTTGCAATCTGCTCCGGAATAAGGTGATTATGATAATCAATAATCGGCATCGACTTTGCAAAATCGTGGTAAAGTGTTTGCGCAGTTTTGGTTTCCAGTAGGAAATTTTCGTCTAAAAAAGATTTCATTTCAAAAGATATTGTATTTAAGAAATTTGCCATAATATTTTATGCTCAACTTTCTCCTGTGCTATTTTTTAACTATATAATGATTCAATTGCTTAGCGTAAAAGTATCCCACCTTTATGGCTAAGGGTTCCATTTTACATCATCCATCTTACAATTTTTAGAGGCTTACCCCACGTTTCCATGGAATGAAATCATCTTGATTAAGCTGTACCGCTTTCGGAATTACCTCTCCACTAGCCGCTTTAATGCAATATTCTAAAATATCTTCGCCCATTTCTTCAATGGTTTTTAAACCTTCTATAACTGGCCCGCAGTTGATATCAATTATATCGCCCATGCGTTTGGTAAGAGCATTATTGGTAGAAACCTTGATAGTAGGGCAAACCGGGTTTCCTGTTGGCGTACCTAATCCTGTTGTAAATAGAATTAAAGTAGCACCCGAAGCGGCTTTTCCGGTAGTTGCTTCAACATCATTACCAGGTGTACACACTAAATTTAAACCAGGTTTTGTGGCAGGTTCGGTGTAATCTAAAACATCTTCTACAGGCGATGTACCACCTTTTTTTGCAGCGCCAGTGCTTTTTATCGCATCTGTAATCAAGCCATCTTTAATGTTTCCAGGAGATGGATTCATATAAAAACCTGAGCCTACATTTTCTGCCGCTTGGTTATAAGCCGTCATCAATTGGATAAATTTCCTTGCTGCAGTTTCATCTTTAGTACGGTCGATAAGTTGTTGTTCGGCACCACAAAGCTCAGGAAATTCTGCAAGTAAAACCGTGCCACCTAAGGCCACTAATAAATCAGAAGTGTAGCCAACCGCCGGGTTGGCGCTGATGCCACTAAAGCCATCGCTTCCACCACATTTTACGCCTAAAACCAATTTGCTTAATGGTGCCGGCTGACGTTCAATTTCGTTAATTTCTGTTAAGCCAATAAATGTTTTTCTTATGGCTTCTTTAACCAACTGCTCTTCGCTTTGCGATTGTTGCTGCTCGAAAATAAATAGGGGTTTATCAAAATTAGGACTCCGCTGCTTCAAATCGTTCATAAAATCATGAACCTGTAGGTTTTGGCAACCTAAACTTAAAACAGTAACACCGGCAACATTTGGATGATCTGCGTAAGCTGCCAATAATTTACTTAAAACAGCTGCATCCTGGCGAGTACCACCACAACCACCTTGATGGTTTAGAAATTTTATTCCATCAACATTTTTAAAAATACGATTTGCGGCAGGGTTTGGCAAGCCAATGGAGTTTGAATCTGACTCCAATAAGCTTTCGCCATTTTTATACGCATCAACCAATTGATGTGTGTAAGATTTGTATTTATCAGTTACAGCATATCCTAACTCATTGTGTAAAGCTTCACGAATAACATCAAGATTACGGTTTTCGCAAAAAACAGTTGGAATAAAAAGCCAATAATTTGCAGTTCCAACACGGCCATCGCTGCGAACGTAACCATTAAAAGTTCTGCTTTCAAATTTCGATACATTTGGTGCATGCCACTCGTAATTGTATGGTCGAAATTCAAAAGGATCGGAAGCATGTTTGGTATTTTCGGTGTCCATTAAGCCACCTTTTAAAATGAAACGCTGTGCTTTGCCTACCAAAACGCCATACATCATTATTGGGTCGCCAATGTTCATATCCTGCATAAAAAATTTATGCTTCGCCTGAATATCATCTTGTAAAGTATATTCATGTCCATCATGAATTATGGTTTCACCTTTAGTCAAATCTTGCAAGGCAACCAATACGTTATCATTAGGATGAATTTTTAAAATTCTTGTAACCATTTTTAATTTATTCTTATTTATGCAAGTTACCTAATGTTTCTTTTACACCATTACGTTGCAACAAATCTACATTACTTTTTATTGCAGCATTAAAGCCCGGATAATTGTTCAAATTCTTATCCCATAAACGCCTATCACCTAAAATATTATCAATGGCAGTTTCAGGATTTTGCCAATATGTGTATAAAATTTCTGCAAATTCATCTTGAATTGGATAGCTTTTTCCGTTAATGTTGGCTACATAATTGTCGCCATCTTTTGTCGTATTCATAAAGATGATATACGCGGCAAGACCTAAGGCAATTAGCGGAGGTACTTCATTTTTCTGACTATAATATTTTCTGATTAATGGCATATTTCGCATCTGCATTTTTGATGTGAAATTTAAGGTAATGGCTTGCCATTTATGCTCTAATGAAGGATTGCTGAAGCGATCGATAACGCTCATGGCGAAATCGACAGCATCTTGATAAGAAATATCATCGTTTTCTAAAGAATGGGCAATTTCTTGCTTCATTAAAGCAGAAACGTAATTAGCAAAAACTTCATCAGCCATTGCCTCTTTTACGGTGTCAAAACCTGCTAAAATTGCTAGTCCGCAGCTTAATGTGTGTGTGCCATTTAACAAACGCAGTTTTAATTCTTTAAATTTGTTAATGGAAGGCACAATGAAAATGCCTTTATCAGCTTTTTCGAAAGATAAAATTTCTTTCACTTTTTCATTCGATGATTCGATTGCCCAAAGCCTGAAAGGTTCGGCCATAATCATCAATTCATCTTCATACCCAAGTGTGGATTCTATTGCTTTTTGTTCATCGGTTGGTAGTTTGCCAGGTACTATTCTATCAACCAAGGTTTTGCAAAAATAATTTGAG
The DNA here is from genome assembly GCF_042650845.1 of Pedobacter lithocola. Classification (NCBI taxonomy): domain Bacteria; kingdom Pseudomonadati; phylum Bacteroidota; class Sphingobacteriia; order Sphingobacteriales; family Sphingobacteriaceae; genus Pedobacter; species Pedobacter lithocola. Next base: position 437,974 of record NZ_JBHSBW010000011.1, read on the forward strand.
GTTTTTAACCATTGTTCAAAATCCCAACTTAGCTTATTTTGAGCAGATAACTTTAATAAAATTTCTTTCAATTTATCCGCATTATCGCTTATGAGTTCGGTTGGTACGATAACCATTCCGCTTTCTACAGAACCGTTAAAAGCAGTATAGCGTTCGTGCAAAAAGGCAAGCAGTTTACCTGGATAAGATTGCGGTGGATTATCTGTTATTTTATCTTCGCTCATTACAATTCCAACTTCGGTTGTGTTAGAAATTACAATTTGCATTTCGGGCTGGTGTGCGGCTTTTAAAATTTCTGCCCAATCTGCCGTGGCAGATAAAACCCTGCTTATTGCCGAATTAATGCTATTTTCTTCTACATGTACGCCATCTTCAATACCTTTTACGCAAAGTGTGTATAAATTATCCTGCGTAGAAAAAGCATCGGCGCCACCTTGTGATGTTGATTTAACAACTAAAACGCGACCATTAAAAATACCGTTTCTGTTTGCCTTATCAATAAAGTAGTCTGGTAAACCGCGAAGTAAAACTCCCGTACCAAATTGAATTACTTTTTCAGGCAATTCTAAAAGTTCTGCTGCAGGTATGGTTACGTTTTCTGCACTAATGTTTTTTAAATTTTCTTTGCTTAAAATCATTTGTTTTCATTTTGCCGTCGCAGACGGATTTTAAATTATTTTAGTCCGTTGGCTGCTAACCATTTAGGATATTCTTTATCTATCAGTTTTTGCCCCCAGTTACCATACCAGGCATAGCCATTTCTCCGCTCCGGACTTAAATCTTCTAGCTTTAATTTTATGGTATTATCTCTATCGCCAAAAATTGGAATGTTCTTTTCTAAATCATAAAATCGAGCCCAAACAATGCCTGTATTATCTGCAATTAAACCTGAACCGGTTTTTTCCCTATCGAAACGATAGCCAACAATTTTATAATCGCTAAACCATTTAACGGCCGCCGTTATAGAATTTTTTATCTCGGCAGATGGATTTTTAAATTGCATTAAAAAACGAACAACACTTGCCGATTCACTTGTACTTAAAGAAGCTGGTTCAAATGCTCTTGCCTTTGCAGGCTGCAGCGTATTTTTATCATACTGTGCTGCCCAAATGGTTAAGTTATCGCCTTGTTTTACTTGGGTTTTTAAGATGCAATCTATCCCTTTAAGCACCGCTGTTTTTGCTTTTTCAATATATATCGAATTTACTACTTCGAAATCATTTGTTTGTGTAGCGATGTCTTGCAAAATGTTTAAAACATTTACCATTGCATCATCATTATAGGTAATTTCTGAACGGTAAAGGGCTTTATCTGGATAATATTGAGGCCAACCGCCATTTGGATATTGCGCTTCTAAAATAAAATCTAAACCGCGTTCTGCTGCTTTTAAATAGTTTTTGTTCTGCGATTTTTTATAAGCTTTTACCAAATAAATTATTTCTCTACTGGTGGCTCGATTATCAAAAGTTGCATGTAAATTGGTAGTTGCTTTTATCTTTTCGTTTAACGCTGGCGATAAGGGTAAATCGTAGTTTACAACACTTTTATCTTGCAACTGCTTTGGCCATCCTCCATTGCTTAATTGATAAACTAACATTTTATCCGCAATAGAATCGGTAGGCACTTGTGCATAACAAGACATTAAAAATGTACCGAAACCAAGCAAAAAAAATGTTTTTAATTTAATTGTGTTTATCATGTTAAGATGGTTTACTAAAAACCTTGTTTTATTTTTTAGTTGATGTTATTTCTTCGAAGGCACTTGTTTAATTAACCAATTCACTAAATCGTTTGTTGCTTTGTAATTTTCAAGGTCCTTTGGCAATTTCCTTCCATCAATATATTCATTGTAAAACCATGGATCGCCAACGGCGAAAACAGTTCCTTTACGATATTTTGCTGTAGCGATGATTACATCATTTTTATCGGTTAAAGCAGAAGTTGCAGGTGCTTTAGCAACAATTGTTGAAATTTCTTTGATGTAAACTTTTTTAGAAGTTTTAAAAATTGTATTGCCTTGCGGAATGGTAATCGCACCCTGCTCAAAATTTAATCCCTGTACTTTATTGCGGCTATCTTCATTAAAATGAATGCCAAAAGTTTCTGGCAAAATGTTAAATTTTGTGATTTCACAATTGCCTACATCGTTTAAAAGCAATACCAAAACGCCACCTGCTTTTACCCATTCGCTAATTTGCTTTGCATGTGTAGCATTCATAAAATTGGGCTTTGCAGTTTCCTTTTCTGTATCAGGATCAACAATAATATAGATGTTGCTACCTTTTAAATTTGAAAGTGTTGGTGCATCGGCAAGTGTTGATGTTTTTACTCCAGCATCGTTAAATACTTTTCCTAAAAGTGAGAATCCGTTATTATCATCCTCATTCCACAAATAATGAAATGGAATTTTATCGCCGGTTGGACCAGTCATGTATTCGTTATTGAAGAAGTTATCAACGGTAACGGTTAAATCTTTGCCTGGTTTTGGTAAAGCAGCTAATTCCATTTCGCTGGCAGCACAAATAAAAGCACCGACTCCTTTTGGGTCGTTGGTTATTACTTTTTCACTGATGTAATATTCAAAGCTACCATCTCTATATTTTGGTTTGCCGCCTAAGCCAGAAACAGAAACTGTTTTGGTTAAGTTCACTCTTTCATCACCAGCGCTTTCTATAAATTCTTTCTTTAAACCAGCATAGCCTTTATTTGCAGCTTTAGCAAAAGATTGCGGCAAGTAACCTTTACGAACGCCTTTCGCAAAACCATAAACAAACATGCTAGATGCGGAAGATTCTAAATAATTACCTTTTTTAGTAGGCATATCCAGGATGTCATACCAAACGCCAGATTTTGCATCTTGATATTTCATGGCAGCATTAGCTGTACGATTAAGAATTGCTGTTAAATCTTTATATTTAGGATGATTTTTCGAGAAATTATCAAGCACATCTACCAAAGCCATTATATACCAACCCATTGCTCTGCCCCAAAAATTTGGCGATTTACCCGTTGTTTTATCAGCCCATTTTTCTAATCTGCTTTCATCATATCCATGGTAAAGAAGTCCGGTTTTTGCATCTCTAGAATTTTTTTCCATCAAAATAAATTGATTGGCGATATCATCAAATGCCGAATCTTTTTTCATCAAAATTGCATATTCCGTATAAAATGGCTCTGCCATGTATAAACCATCAAGCCACATTTGGTTTGGATAAATTTTCTTATGCCAAAAGCCTCCTTCTTTTGTACGAGGTTGATTTTTAAGCTGATTATATAACTGTGTTGCTGCAGATAAATACTTTGGCTGACCGGTAACTTTGTACAATAATAAGAGCGAACGACCATTTTTAACATTATCAATATTAAAATCTTCGGCTTTGTAAGTTCTGATGTTACCCGTTTTATCTACGTAAGCATCCATAGAATTTTGGATGTACTTAAAATAATCTCCGTTGCCTGTGTTTCTCCAAACTTGTGCAGCGCCTTCCAAAACAACGCCCATATCGTAACTCCATTTTGGTCCTTTAGCATCTTTCAGTACCGTTGTATCCTGAAACAATGTTTCCATTGCTGTAAGCGTTAATTGCTCTGATAGTTTCTTTTGCGCAAAGCCACTTAAGGAAATTATTGTTAATACGAGCAGAAAGGATATTTTATGGATGATTTTTTTCATATTATTTAAAAATCTCTAAAACAGTTTTACTTACTTCTGTGCCAAATGCCGATGTTTTTTTGGCTTTAGTTACATCGGTACCGCTAATTTTTACGCCTTTGGTTTTTTCACCGGTGATGTTAAACAACAATTCACTTCCGTTTTTATATTGTAAACCATTAATGTTTATGTTGGTTCCATTTTGTACATGTAATATCGGATTTGTATCATCAGTTATCACATTAATGTTCTTTAAAAAAATGCCTGATGCTTCTATAATTTCAATTCCCTTTTTCGCCTGAATGGTTACATTTTCGAGATAAATATCTTTTATATTCATTTCTGGTAAACCTCTAAAAAATATAGCTTTGGCTGCTCCGTTTGCTACAACATTTTTAATGTAGAAGTTTTTGAATTGGGGTGTAGCCTCAGTAACAGGCACCGTAATGGTTTTTATGGCTTCACGTTTTTCTCCAGCTAAAGGAACCGGGTCTTGCGCTGCATAATACATATCAAATAAAATGGCTTCACCAGGAATATCAATCATATTAATATTATTGATGTAAATATTTTCTACAACACCCCCGCGACCGCGAGTGGTTTTAAAGCGTAAACCAATGTCAGTGCCAATAAATGAACAATCGTAAACCCAGATATTTTTTGCTCCGCCACTCATTTCACTACCGATTACGAAACCGCCGTGTGCATGGTAAACCACATTATTTCTGATAATGACGTTCTCTGTTGGCATTCCACGTTTTCTTCCTGATTCATCTCTTCCTGATTTTATACAGATTCCATCATCGCCAACATCAAATGTGCTGCCCTCTATTAACACGTTTTTGCATGATTCTACATCTACACCATCTCCGTTTTGAGCAAACCAAGGATTTTTAACTTGTAAATTTCTTAGTGTTAAGTCTTCGCACATTAACGGATGCAAGTTCCATGCGGGTGAGTTTTGAAAAGTAACGCCTTCTAAAAGGATTTTTTTACAACTTGTTAGTACAACCAAATTTGGGCGTAAAAAATCTTTAATATCATCATAATCTGCAGCAGTTTTACCAGGTACAATTACACCTGCATTCTTTATTTTAGAACCTTTTACGGTTTTTTGCGATGGATACCAGGTTTTACCATCTTCGCTAACAAAGCCACCAGATGCAACCAACTTTTGCCACTGTGTTTCGGTTAATTTATCCTTTTTAACCATGCGCCATGCGCCACCATTTCCGTCAATAATTCCTGAACCCGTTATGGCAATGTTTACCAAATTTACACCAGATATAGGACTTTGATTACGCCAAGCTGGCTGTCCTTCCCAATTGCCTTCAACCAGTTTATATTGATTAAAATCGTCTGTAAATTGAAGAATTGCATCACGCTTTAAATGAAGATTAACATTGCTTTTTAGTTCTATTGGTCCGGTAAGCCATAAGCCCGAAGGAATTAAAACTACTCCACCACCTTTTTCGCTTACTTTTGCAATCGCATTGTTTATAATGGTAGTATTCAAAGTTATGCCATCGCCTTTGGCACCGAACGTTACAATGCTAGTTGTATCTTTTTTAAATTTAACTTGTTGAATTACAGGTAAAACCTGTTTTTGAGCACTTACAGTTGTTGCAGCTAAAAAAAAGATGCATGCACTTACCGAAAATATATAATAGAATTTACCTCTGAAAAGATTCATGTTGTGCTCCGTTAAATTATACTTGGTTATTATTATAACAAGTGTACGGTGTTTAAGGCTAAAACAGAAGAGAAATCTATGCAATCGTTGCCAAAGAAAACAACCAAATGTATTGGTAAATTACTATTAACTATTTGTTTAATAGATGAATAGCCTATTATTTTAGTTGTGGAATCCAGCTTCGGAACACATTTTCCAGTGTATATGCTTCATATTCTTTAGCTGTTAATTGGTGAGACCATCCAACTCTATTATCTGTTTTTGCGCCCTTGCCCGAGTTATTATACTCTGCATAATAGGCTGTTTTTTCATTGCTTTCCTTACCCCAATTGTTCCATCCTGCAGGATTTATGAGTTCTGGAAGCACACAATTTAGATAGGCCACTTTAGCAAATGGTCGCCACGGTCTGCCTAAATAGAAACTATTTGATGCTGCATCGCCAACAACTTTACATTTATTAAATACGTAACCAAATTTTGTGGTATCGGCTGTAGATGCAGCAGTAATATACCCTGACTTCTTACAAAAAATGGTGCAGCTTTCAAACCAGGCCGTTGATGCACCAAAAATAAAATCTACTGTACCTTCAATATAGCAATTGTAATAATACTGCCGGTTATTGCCGCCATAGGTGTAAAGTGTATCTTGAAAACCCAAGAATCTGCAGTTGTTAAAAATCAACTTATCGCCACCAGCCCATACTGCAACTGCCTGCCCAACCGGGCCAGAAGAGTTTTGAAAAGTTATATTCTCTGCAGAAAACCCTTCACCATAAATGTAAAAACTTGATGAGCCAGAAGTCCCTTTTTCTTCGCCAAAAATATTTTTTTTCTGGTTGTAATCATCATAAGTTAAAATAGTTTCTTTTAAACTTTCACCAACAAGCTTTACGTTCTTTTTTGATGCTGCCAATACAAGCTTTTCTTTATACACACCCTTTTTAATAAAAATTACTGTTGTTTTATTCCTAAAATCAGGTACAGCATTAATGGCTTCCTGTACCGTTTTAAAATTGCCTTTTCCATCAATGGATACGATAAAATCGGGCTTTATTTGTGTAGCATTTGCAGATAAGCGAAATGCAATTAACAGCAGGATGAATACGGTTTTCATATTATGGTTAGCTAAAAATAAAATCGGCCACGTTATCGGTAAACCTTAAACGCAGCCGTGTTTTAATTAATATATGATGAGCAATTTTAATCATTAAAAATAAAGCAAAGAAGGATTAGCATAAATTAAACCTCGCAAACGATAACGGGAACGATTGCACAATAAACATTGGATTAAAAATAAAATTGGCTTAACCTTGTTTAGCCAAATATAAATTGAATTTTTTAATCAGTTTTCCAATGAAAAATCTATTAAACATACTTTTTTTATCCATCATTCCTTCGTTATGTTTTGCTCAAGATACAGTTAAGAATAAATATGTTTCTAAAGTTTGGGTTTCTGATTTGGGTAATGGAACTTTTAAAAACCCAGTTATAAATGCCGATTATTCTGACCCCGATGCCATTCGTGTAGGAAGTGACTATTATATGGTTGCGTCTAGTTTCGACGCAGTTCCCGGCTTGCCAATACTGCATTCTAAAGATTTAATTAATTGGAAAATAATCGGGCATGCTTTGTTGCGGCAACCGCCTTTCGAGCATTTTGAAAAAACACAACATGGAAATGGTGTTTGGGCGCCATCCATCCGGTATAGAAATGGCGAATTTTGTATTTATTATCCCGACCCAGACTTTGGGATTTACCTAACAAAGGCAAAAAGTATCACAGGACTTTGGTCTGCTCCTGAATTGGTTATTGCAGGTAAAGGTTTAATCGACCCATGCCCGTTTTGGGACGAAGACGGGAAGGCATATTTAGCTTATGCTTATGCCGGAAGCAGAGCAGGTATAAAAAGTGTTTTGGCCATTATGCCGTTAAATTCTGAAGGAACCAAACCCATCTTTGTAGGTACAATAGTTTACGATGGACATGAGCTCGACCCAACTATTGAAGGACCAAAAATGTATAAGCGGAATGGGTTTTATTATCTTTTTGCTCCTGCCGGAGGTGTTTCTACAGGATGGCAGGTAGTATTAAGAAGCAAAAACATTTATGGTCCATATGAGCGGAAAGTGGTTATGGACGAGGGCAAATCAGGCATTAATGGGCCACATCAAGGCGCTTGGCTTAATACCCAAACAGGGGAAGATTGGTTTATCCATTTTCAGGATAAAGATGCTTATGGTAGAGTTATTCATTTACAACCAATGAAGTGGGTAAATAATTGGCCAGTTATAGGAATTGATAAAGATGGTGATGGAAAAGGTGAGCCTGTAAAAAGCTTCAATAAGCCGAATGTTGGTAAAATATATCCCATAGAAACACCGATAGAGAGTGATGAATTTACAACACAACAACTGGGTTTGCAATGGCAATGGCAAGCAAATCCACAAAGCACCTGGGCATTTACCGATGCTGCAAAAAGCGTTTTAAAGTTATATACATCAAAAGTGCCTGATGATGCAAAAAATTTGTGGGATGTCCCAAATTTGTTGCTGCAAAAATTCCCTGCTGATGAATTTATGGCAACTACCAAACTAACCTTTAAACCAAACCCCAAACTAGAAAATGAAGAAACCGGATTGGTTGTATTAGGGAGAAATTATGCTGCATTCACAGTAAAAAGCAAAAAGGATGGAATCTACTTAATTTACAATACTTGTATTTCGGCAGATAAAGGAAAGGCTGAAGATGAAAATGAAATTATCAAATTAAATTCTAACGTGATTCACTTAAGTGTTAAAGTAACTGCTGGTGCAAAGTGCCAGTTTAGCTATAGCTATGATGGAGTAAAATTTATAAATGCTGGTGATGAATTTCAAGCTGTAGCCGGGCAATGGATTGGTGCAAAAATGGGCATATTTGCTACAAGAGAAACACAAACAAATGATTCGGGCATTGCAGAATACGATTGGTTTAGAGTTGATAAAATCAAATAGAGATAATTTTATTTTTGTGTAAATTAATTATAGTTAAAATTTATATATTTGAAGTTATAAATCAACTTTCCCTATATGACTTTAGTTCAGCTTGAATACATTGTTGCAGTAGATACTTACAGAAGCTTTGTTACGGCTGCAGAAAAGTGCTTTGTAACCCAACCAACTTTAAGCATGCAGGTTCAAAAACTGGAAGAGTTGCTCAGTGTAAAACTGTTCGATAGGAGCAAGCAACCTGTTAGTCCAACGGAGATTGGAACTCAAATTATTGCCCAAGCCAGGGTTATTCTTCAAGAAAGCGGTAAGGTTAAAGAGTTGATTAATAGTCAGCAGCAGGATGTTTTGGGCGAATTAAGAATCGGGGTCATCCCAACGGTTGCACCATACTTATTGCCTCAGGTAATATCGGCAATGCTAGAAAAATACCCGGATTTAAAATTAATGATTTGGGAATATACCACAGAAGACATTATTCACCATTTAAAAACTGGAGTTTTAGATTGTGGGATTTTAGCTACTCCGTTAACGGATATGAACATTTTAGAAATACCGCTTTATTACGAGAACTTTGTTAGTTATATTAGTAAAAACAGCAAATTATATAAGAAGAAAGCAATCGATGCTGAGGACTTGAACGATGAAAACATCTGGCTTTTAAATGAAGGGCATTGTATGCGGAACCAGGTGTTAAATATTTGCCGCTCTACCAAAAATAACAGGCTTCAGGGTTTAGAATATAATACAGGAAGTGTAGAAACCTTGGTAAGAATGGTAGATTTAAACGGTGGTGCAACACTGTTGCCAGAACTGGCAATAGCAGAATTAAATGTAAAACAAATCAACAAAATTAGGCACTTTAAATCGCCAGAACCTGTGCGTGAAATTAGTTTGGTTACACACAAAAACTACATCAAAAAAAGAATGCTAAATGCTTTAAAAGATGAAATTTTAGAAATAATTCCTAAAACCATGAAGCAAAAAAAGAAAAAAGATATCGTTGGTATCTAATAACCTGAGTTAGATTAATACTTTCAAAAAAAATTTGTTTGAACACCTTTTGCGTCATTCCGAGGTACGAAGCAATCTATTTATTTAGTTAGAAAGATTGATTCAGCTCGCAAAAGTCCAGCCTCGCAATTACGACCATTCTTGTTAAATGCTTACCGTTATTGTAAAATGCATTTTAATAATTGAAATCAGGTTAATTAAGTAAAAATTAGAGTTACTAGTTTACTTTTTCAGGTTTAAATAACAATCCGTTAATATCTCCTTCAACTTCTTCTTCGCCTTTTTTCTTCTTTTTATTTGATTTGCCGCTCAAACGCTCTTCGATAATTTTATCGTATTTGGTTTGTTGGTCGCCTTTTAATACGTTGCGAATTCCTTTCGAAGTTTCGTTTTGTAGTTTATAAAATTTATCAACATCTTCTTCTTTAGATGTTCCGGCTTGTTGTCTTTTAATTAAATCAGATTGTTCTTTAGCTTGATTAAACGTTAAACTATAAATGATGCTTTTTTGGGTATCATTCAATTTTAGTTTTTTATCTAAATCTTCAACATTTTTTTTGGCAATTTCTGATGATGTTGGCACCTTATTTTGCTGTGCAAATGTTAATGATGTAACGCCGAAAACCATTAAGAATAAGAATATAACCTTTTTCATGTGTAAAATATTATATGCGAAGGTATCGATTAATAAGAAAGCCTGCAAATTTGTGTTTACAGGCTTTCAAAGTAATTTTTGTTTCTACAATTATAGTGCTTTCTTATAAAGCTCTGCAACAGCATCCCAATTCACAGCATTCCAAATTGCTGCTAAATAATCAGGGCGTTTATTTTGATATTTTAAGTAATATGCATGTTCCCAAACATCGATACCAAAAATTGGTGTTCCTTTTACTTCAGCAATATCCATTAAAGGGTTATCTTGATTTGGAGTAGATGACACCTGTAGTTTTTTATCGGCACCAACTGATAACCAAGCCCAACCAGAACCAAAACGTGTTGCTCCAGCTTCTTGTAATTTAGTTTTTAATTCAGCGAAAGAACCAAAAGTTTCATTAATCGCTTTTGCTAAATCGCCTGTTGGTTCACCACCTTTATTCGGGCCTAAAACATTCCAGAATAATGAGTGATTATAATGTCCACCACCGTTGTTTCTAACAGCAGCCGGGTATTTCGAAATATTTTTAACAATATCCTCGATGCTAGAATTCGCCTCAGGCTTACCTTCTAATGCTTTGTTTAAGTTGGTAACATAAGCCTGGTGATGTTTGTCATGGTGAATTTCCATGGTCATTTTATCAATATGCGGTTCTAATGCATCGGTTGCGTAGTGTAACGCAGGTAATTCAAAAGCCATAATATTATATGTTTAAAGTTTAAAATATGTTTCTTGTAGCAAATATAACATTCGAAGGTTAAGTTTTGTTCACGTTATTATCATCAAATGATTTTTTACTTATTATATTGCTATATTATTTTCGATAAAATCTTCCTCTTCAAGTCAATCAAATTATCTTTTATTTAGGAAAAAATTTTTCATCAATTCAGCACATTCATCTGCTAAAACACCACCTTTTAGCACCGTTTTCGGGTGAAGCAATTTAGCACCTTTAGATAAAAAGCCTCTTTTTTCTTCTCTCGCACCATAAACAATTCTGCTTATCTGTGTCCAATAACTCGCCCCAGCACACATTACGCAAGGTTCAATAGTAACGTACAATGTACAGTCGGTCAAATATTTGCCTCCAATGGTTTGGGCTGCTGATGTAAAAGCCTGCATCTCCGCATGTGCAGTAACATCGTTAAAACGTTCTGTTAGATTGTATCCCCTTCCAATAATTCTGTGTTTTGAAACCACTATTGCGCCAATAGGAATTTCATCTTCTGACAAAGCCTTTTGGGCTTCTGCCAAAGCTAATTTCATATAGTGAAAATCTTCGGCCTCGGGATTGTTGTTTTCGAAATTATAAAAACTCATGGTTCAAATATAGCTTATATCATTTTACTACCGTTCGGTACTTTTTGATTTACTGTAGTTAAAACAATGTCGCCGCTTTCATTAGCAAAGCCTGTTACCAGAAACTCTGACATAAATTTTCCAATTTGCTTTTTCGGAAAATTAACTACACCAACAATTTGAATTCCTAAAAGATTATCTGCGGTATATAATTTAGTGATTTGAGCACTACTTGTTTTAATGCCAAACTCACCAAAATCAACCTTTAATTTGTATGCCGGTTTTCTGGCTTCAGGAAAATCAATAACTTCAATAATTGTACCTACACGTAATTCTACTTTTTCAAAATCATTCCAGGTTATTTCTTCCATAGGTATTTTTATGTGGTGTAAATTTAAAATAATCTAATCGGGATAAAGAAGATATTGAAATCTCAATAATTTCATTCGAAATTTATTATTTGATTAGCTTTTAGTAACGTATTTTTTTTGTTAAAAATCTCTATTTATTTTTTATGAATCATTACATTTAAACTTCCGAACCAAATAATCCTTAATAATTAATGAAAAATAACTTACTGGATACAAAAGATTACATCGTCTTTTTAATCTATTTCGTAATTGTTGCCGCTTACGGTCTGTACATTTACAATAAGAAAAAATCAGCATCAACTGGGTCTAAAGATTATTTTTTAGCCGAAGGTTCTTTAACCTGGTGGGCAATTGGCGCATCATTAATTGCTTCTAATATCTCTGCCGAGCAGTTTATTGGTATGAGTGGCTCGGGTTTTAAAATGGGTTTAGCCATTGCTACTTACGAATGGATGGCCGCCGCAACATTAATTGTTGTAGCTGTATTCTTTATTCCGGTTTACCTAAAAAATAAAATTTCTACCATGCCACAATTCCTGCACCAAAGGTATAATGGTACAGTAGCAATGATTATGGCTGTGTTTTGGTTGCTTTTGTATGTCGTGGTAAATCTTACTTCAATCTTATATCTAGGAGCTTTAGCAGTGAGTAGCATTTCTGGTTTTAGTCTCGATTTATGTATGTATGCCATCGCTGGTTTCGCGATAATTATTACCCTTGGCGGGATGAAAGTTATTGGTTATACAGATGTAATTCAAGTGTTTTTCTTAATCCTCGGCGGATTAGCTACTACATATTTGGCTTTGAATTTGGTTTCAGAACATTACGGAACTAAAGGAATTTTTGGAGGATACAGCTTGATGACGTCAAAAGCATCAGAACATTTCCACATGATTTTAAAACCTGAAAATGAAAATTACATTGATTTACCAGGCTTAAGTGTTTTGGTAGGCGGTATGTGGATTGTGAATTTAAATTACTGGGGTTGCAATCAATACATTACTCAAAGAGCGTTAGGAGCAGATTTAAAAACGGCCAGAAGTGGTATTTTATTCGCTGCATTTTTAAAATTATTAATGCCAATTATTGTGGTACTTCCAGGAATTGCAGCTTATGTTTTATACAAAGATGGCGCATTTCAATCAGAGATGCTACAAGATGGCTCTGTAAATCCTGATAGAGCATATCCTGTTCTGCTTAATTTATTACCTGCCGGATTAAAGGGTTTATCTTTCGCGGCATTAACGGCCGCTGTAGTTGCATCGCTTGCAGGTAAGGCAAATAGCATTGCAACAATTTTTACGTTAGATATTTACAAAAAGGTTCTTAATGTTGATGCAACCGAAAAGAACTTAGTTTTAACAGGTAAGGTTGCCATTATTGTGGCAATGGTTTTGGGTGTGCTAATTGCTCCTCATTTAGGTATCGATAAAAAAGGAGGTTTCCAATACATTCAGGAATACACAGGCTTCGTTTCTCCAGGTATTTTTGCCATGTTTATTTTAGGTTTCTTTTGGAAAAAGACGACATCAAATGCAGCCTTATTTGCTACAATTGGAGGCTTCGCGTTATCGCTTTATTTAAAATTTCTTCCAAAATGGCGTGATTTATCATGGTTATCAAGTACGGGTTTCTCTAAATTGGTGAAACAAGAGAATGGAAATATGTTATATGAAATTCCGTTTTTAGATAGAATGGGCTTCGTATTTATATTTTGTATTATAGGAATGTTTATTATTAGTATGATAGAAGGTAGAAAAGGCGTAAATACTAAAGGACTTGAAATTGATGCTAAGATGTTCAAAACCTCAACAGGTTTTGCAGTTGGCGCCTTGTTAATTTTGGGATTACTTGTTGCGCTTTATAGCATTTATTGGTAAGAGAAATTGTTTGTCATTGCTGAGATAGTTACCATCTACAGCAATGGCGAATTTTATATTAAAACCTTATTGTGCACAAGGCCCATCAGGGATTTCTTTGCTAATCTTAATCACCTTTGTTACTACCAAGGTAGAATCAAAATCTGCAGCTACAGTGGCAGTATCAGATTTTGAAAAATAACCTTCTAATTCTACATATACTGGCTCGTAAGGCTTTTCGAAGTTTAAATTACTGTATGATAATTCAAGATTTTTAACACTATCTGCCACCCAATATTCCCTGCCATCTTCGCAAAGCGTGAATGATTTCATTTCAGGTCCGAAACTGTATAAACCTTTAACGGTTTTACTTTTACTTGCTTCTTCAGTCTTCTCCTCTCTATTACAAGCGGTTATGGCAACGCCAAATAGCATAACGAATACGCCTGCTTGTTTAAATAGTTTCATGTAGTTTATAATGATTGATTAATTTGTTCTATGTTCTTTACGCTCAAATTAGATGACAAAGCAGATGCCAAAAATGAGAAAATGCCTACCGTAACAAAAACTAAAATAAAATCTTTCCATTTTAAACCTATCGGATAAGAGCTTATCAAGGTATCTTCTCCCATTTTAATGATTCCGAAGTTATGCTGAATGAAATAAAATATTATCCCGATTATTAATCCTAGTACACAGCCAGACATGGTAATCATCATTCCTTCCAATAAGAAAATTCTCTTAATTAGCGATTTGCTTGCTCCTAAACTGCTTAATATGGCAATATCCTTAACCTTATCTATTACCAACATGGTTAACGAGCCTATGATATTAAATATAGCAATAATTAGTATAAAGGTTAGTATGATATAAACTGCCCATTTTTCCGTATTTAAGATGTGATATAGCGATCGGTTTTGTTGAGCTCGGTTTCTCACTTCAAATGCCGAACCAGCCTTTTCTGCAACTTCTTCCTGAAATTTTTCTACATCAACACCGGGCTGCAGATATATTTCTATAGATGAAACATTCTTTTCTTCACCTAAAAGTGTTCTCGCAAAATCAAGCGGAACGATAATGCCATTATCAAACTCTTGCTGTACCTCAAATACACCGCTAACCCTGATGCTCTTGTTTACAAAGTCATCAGCTGGATTAAGGGTGTTTGCTGCAATATCTTTTTTCGGCGAGAAAACTTCCAATTCTGTAAAGGGATCAACCGTATTTACATTTAAATAACTTTGTAAAGCCGAACCAATTACCGAGGTATATCCGCTTTTATTATTTAAAACAAACCTGCCTTCTTTAATTGTACTATCTAATTTAGTGTTCTTTAAGTAATCATAGCTTACTCCTTTTACCATGCCTACAGCCTGCTTGTCGTTATATTTCAACAAGGCATTTTCTTGCAATACTTCAGTAAAAGAGTAAACATCTTTGCTATCCCTTAATTGATTAAAATATTCGGTATCAGGGTTAAAAGTTTTTCCCTTTGCCGGACTGATGGAAATTTCTGGTGTTACTGTATTAAACATGTTTAAAATGGTAACTTCTAAACCATTAAATACCGATAAAATAATTATTAATGCTGCACTACCAACCATTACCCCAACCATAGAAATGCCCGAAATTAAATTAATAGCATTTGTTGATTTTTTGGCAAACAAATACCTTTTGGCAATATAGAATGGAGTATTCACAGATTAAATGTATAAAAATGAATTGGATAGCTTTAATTTAGTTATTCCAAGGAGTTAACATTAAAAGAAGGGATTATGTTCTTTTTCAAAACCGATTGTTGTTGATGGACCGTGACCAGGATAAACTTTGCAATCGGCTGGTAATGGAAATATGTTTGTTTTTATGCTGTTGATAAGTTGATTGTGGTTACCGCCGGGTAAATCCGTGCGACCAATGCTGCCATAGAATAAAACATCGCCGCCAATTAAAAAGTTATCGGCTTCGCTATAAAAACACAAATGAGCAGGTGAATGCCCCGGTGCAAAAATCAGCTCCAGGCTACTGTTTCCAAAAGTTACTGTACCTTTTTCATCTAGAAATGTATCAGGTTCTGGCGAAAGTTCATATTTCCCAAAGCCCATCTGCGGCGCATAACCTGGTACAGCTTGTAAAATTTGCAGTTCGCCTTTATGAAATTGTGGTTTCAATCCCCAGGTATCAAAAACAAATTTATTACCGAAAACATGGTCTAAATGGCAATGTGTATTTAAAAGTAGTTCGGGTTTTAACTCGTTGTCTTTTATAAAGGCTACTAATTTATTTTGCTCTGAACCCTCATACATCCCTGGGTCGATGATTACGCATGATTTAGTTTCATCGTACAAAACGTAAGTATTTTCACTATAAGCGTTAAACGTAAATATTTTTATGCTAATCATAATGTTATTTTCATTCTAGAAATTAATCTTTCCATTTAAAGGTCGATATCATTTTATCAATATCAGTTTTTATGAATTTTACCACTGGTTCTATTGAATCGTACTGCGGACGTTCGTTAAAATACAAAGCACCTCTAAAATAATGTTTTGTGCTATCTGTTAGAAAAAACTGGACAGATGATGCTGTATTGCCTTCAATTGCATAGTAAATTCCGTAAACTTTTCTTTCCGGATAGTTAATTACTTTTTGATCAATAGCCCTTGCTTTTATGGTGTGCTTAAAGGCAAGCTTACGGGCATCTTCAACCATTTCATCATACTCAGCCTTATTCGAAACATCGTAATAAGTTAAATGCAAAAAACCATTAAATTGTTTAAAATGAAGATTGTACCAGTCTTTCCCGGTCTTTTTACCTTTGTCAATTTCCATTTTGGCATAAACAGGATATTGAAAACTAAAGGCCGAAGAGGATTTAAATTCCTGATATTTTTTTTCGGGATAAATAATTCTGAAATAAGCCTTTGGTTTCGGACTATAATCATTATTCTGGCAAGCTGCTAAAAGTAGAAGAAGCATTGAGGGCAGAAAAATAAAGTATTTCAATTTCATATTATCTTCTCTAGTAGTAGGCTAATGTAGAAACGCAGTTTATAATATATTATTCCAAATGCACCAGGCTTTTTCTGCTTGTTGATGAAGCATTTCCAAGCCATTTTTAGTTTTAGCGCCTTGTTCCGCTGCTTTTATTAAAAAAACTGTTTCTAACGGATTATAAACCAAATCATAAGCCAAGTGTTCTTTTCCTAATATATTGTAATTTATTTCAGGAAAGGTATCTATGTTGGGCGACATGCCCAAAGGCGTTGTGTTTATTAATAGTTTATGCGATTGCAAAAGTTCATCAGTTACATCGCTGTATAAGATTTTTCCTTCAAAAGCTTTGCGCACAACCACCTGAAACTCGATATTTAACTTGTGTAAAACATATTTTACTGCTTTCGCCGCCCCACCATCGCCAAATATTAAAGCTTTTTTATGCTGAGGTTCTAATAGAGGTTTTAACGAAGTTTCAAAACCAAATGCGTCAGTATTAAAACCTTTTAAATAGGTTTCTCCTTCAAAACTTCTTATCGCAATACAATTTACGGCCCCAATTTTTTCTGCTGCTTCCTCAATATCATTCAAAAATGGCATAACTGCAACCTTATGAGGAATGGTTACGTTTAAGCCATAGAGGGAAGGGTTTTTAACCAATAAATCTGGTAATGATTTTATACTTTCGATAGGAAAAAGCTCGTATTGGTGATCTTTTATACCTTCGTTGATAAACTTTTCGGTAAAATATTTTTTGGAGAATGAATGCGAAAGCGGAAACCCTATTAAGCCGTAAGTTTTCATAATTATATTTACACTAATGCGAGGCAAAAAACAACCTTATAAACAAGCAAAAAATAGTGCTGTTTGATTGCTTTATGCCTCGCAATAACGATTTTGAATATTTTATTTGCCTAAATTTAGGAAGTGGTCGAAAGTATCGCCTCTCAATCCTAAACGAATGGTTTCTAATGGAATAACTTCTGCAGGCGCAATGTTTCCTAAATTTACATTGGTGCCAATTAGTTTAATAAACCAAACCTGTTGCTCTTTTTGTGGAGCTTCCCAAATAATACTTTCTTCTGGAATTTGAGTTAGAATTTCATCAACCAAACCTTCTCTAACTTCACCGCTGCCACGATATATACCTACGTTTCCGCCTTCACGGGCTTCGGCAATTACTTTCCAGGCGCCAGCTTCCATTTCCGCTTTCATAAGTTTGATCCATTTATATGGAGCAAAAATTTTGGCAGCATCTTTACTTCCTACTTCAG
Organism: Pedobacter lithocola; assembly: GCF_042650845.1. NCBI lineage: Bacteria > Pseudomonadati > Bacteroidota > Sphingobacteriia > Sphingobacteriales > Sphingobacteriaceae > Pedobacter > Pedobacter lithocola. The sequence goes on from NZ_JBHSBW010000011.1 coordinate 455,773, forward strand.
AAATTACGGTAACTTGTTTAGCAAGTTCGCTAATGTAACCACATTTTATATCGTGTTCAATTTCGATAGAACCATCGGATACTTCGGCGTATTCCATTCCATATTGATCTAGAACACGTTGATAATCCTCGAATTGATTACGGATGATAAATGCTTCAAAAAGCGTTCCGCCGAAATAAGTTGGAATACCTGCACTTTTATATAAGGCTAATTTTTCTTTGAGGTTTGGTGTAACATGTGATGTAGCCCAACCTAATTTTACGATGTCTGTATAAACGCCGGCAACTTCAATAAAATCTTCTACCTGGCGAAGGCTTAATCCCTTATCCATAACCATTGTGTAGCCTTTTTGGCGTGGTTTAGCAGGACGCTCGGGAACGTTTAATAATGGGTAATTCATATGCGTACAAAAGTGAAAAAAATTTTGAGAATTATTTGTTAAATTTTTCTCACAGGGCTTTTACCTGATATATCTGTTTATAACGTTGATAATGGCGCTGTTATCCTGTAATTGAGGTAAATATTCAAATAAAATATAATGTTTATCAGGGTCAGTTGTTAAAGCGGTTTCTAAATAACCCAATGCATCGGCATAATTTCCTAATGCGAAAAGATATGCAACCATTCTATAATAAAGTTCTGCTGCTTCCGGATTATTTTTTATTGCTTCTGCCATCGTTTCCGATGCTTCTAGAAGTTTTCCTTGCTCGTATAAAACAGTACTAAAGTCTAACCAAGCCTCTATATCTAAAGGATTGTACTCTAATACTTTCTCATAAGCTGCAATAGATTCTTCAATTTGATTCAATTTGTAATGAGCATCGGCCATTGCAAACCAAAAATCTGGATTTTCGCCTTCTAAGTCTATGGCTTTTTTATAAAAATGTAACGATTCGAAATATCGCTCTTCATGATTTAACGTAACGCCAATTCCAAACCAGGCATCGGCCATTTTTGGATCCATTTTAACCGATTTCTTGTAGTAAGAACGGGCTTCATCCATTTTCTCCAACTTCTCGTAACATTCGCCAATTGCGCAATAAGTATCGGCATTGGGTTGTTCGTATTCGAAAGTGTGTTTATAAACTTCTATCGCCTCATCATATTTATCTAGCTGCACTAAAGCATTACCCTTATTAAAGTACGCTGAGCTAAAATCTTCTTTAATTAAAATGGCATAATCGTAAGCATCAATCGCTTTTTCAAAAAGATTAAGTTTATGAAAGCTGTTGCCCAAGTTATACCATGCCGCATACGAATACGGGTCAGTATCAATATATTGCTGATAAAATTTTATGCTTTCTTCTTGTTTATCTAAAACATCATAACAAAAAGCCAGTTCGTATAAACCATCCTGATTTTCCATGTTTTGCTCCAAACTTAGTTTAATGTAAGTGATGGCGCTTTCATAATCAGACATGCTTTGATATACATAAGCAATTTGAAGTAAAATCTCATCAGTGCTTTCTGCTAAATCTAAAGCCTTTTCGTAATTCTCTAAAGCTTCGCTATAACGTTCTGTATTTTGATAGATATTACCACGCAGTAAGTAAATATCCGGTTCAGATGGTTCAAGCAATTCGGCTTTTTGCAAGGCAATAAAAGCTTGCTCGTTATGGTTTGTAAGAATAAACAAATGGGCTTGTTTTATTAAAAATACGGTAGCGTAAGGATGTTGGCTAACCGCATAATCTACTACCTGCAAAGCCTTAACAGGATCGTTTTTCTCGATGTAAAAATCTACAATGTATTCAAAGGCACCTGCATCAAAAAAGTATTGATCCTTATTGCGAATCATTTCTTCGTAACGCTCGATAGAACGTTGTGCATCTTCATTGGATTCAAAAAAAAATTCTTCTTCCATATCGTTATACTATTAAAAGAACCGTGCCATTTAGTAGAAAAACACATTATAAGTTTACAATATTTACCAATGCCCTTTATAAATAATTATTAACAATGTATGTTAATATAGGCGTAAATCGTTGAAATAAACTCTTTTAGTTGTGTTAAAATGTGTGAGTAATCAACAAATTATTCTGTAGCAGCAGTTCCTTTTCTCTTCTTTTACAAAAATAACATAAATTTATTTTATCAAAGGTAATTCAGAAGTCATGAAAAGAGTATTCGTTTTGGCGCTTATATGTGCATTTTTTAGTCAGAAACTGATGGCACAAAAATCAGTAGAAGATTCAGTTAAAGCCGTGGTAAACAATTTATTCGCGGGTATGAAGAAAGGTGATAGTTCATTGGCATCATCCGCCTTTGCAAGCACGTGTATTATGCAAACCATTGTTAATAAAAATGGAATAAATACAGTACAAACTTCACCAATATCTAACTTTTAAAGTTTATTGGCACACCGCATCCACAGAAATATGATGAGCGAATTGTATTTACAAAAGTTTTAATTGATGGGCCGTTAGCCAGCGTGTGGACGGACTATAAATTTTATATTGATGATAAATTCAGTCATTGCGGGGTGAACTCTTTTCAATTGGTTAAAGGCGAAAGCGGCTGGCGAATTGTTTATATTATTGATACCCGGAGAAAAGATGATTGTAAATCTTAGCTTTGAATTATTGATGATTAAAAATTATAACAGCGCATTCTATGAAAACAGATATTCAATCTATATTAAATACATTAGAAATTCAACCCGAAAACCTGGCCTATAGCACGGGTAACAATTGGGGAGGATCATCAAATTCAGAAACTATTGTTAGCTCCTCACCAGTTGATGGTAAAAGTATTGCTACGGTAAAAGTGGCCAATCAGGCTGATTATAATTCGGTAATTGAAAAGGCACAAGAAGCTTTTCTTTTCTGGAAGACAGTTCCATCACCCAAAAGAGGAGATATAGTTCGCCAGCTTGGTGATGCTTTGCGGCAAAATAAAGAAGCTTTAGGTACGCTCGTATCTTACGAAATGGGTAAAAGTTTGCAAGAGGGTTTTGGTGAGGTGCAGGAGATGATAGACATTTGCGATTTTGCTGTTGGTTTATCTCGGCAGCTTTATGGTTTAACCATGCACAGCGAAAGACCAAGCCATCGTATGTACGAACAATGGCATCCTTTAGGAATTGTAGGTATTATTTCTGCATTTAATTTTCCTGTTGCAGTATGGAGCTGGAATGCGGCATTAGCTTTGGTTTGTGGTAATGTTTGCATCTGGAAACCATCCGAAAAAACACCTTTAACCGGGATTGCCTGCCAGAAAATTATAGCGAAAGTTTTAGCAAATAATGATATTCCTGAAGGTGTTTCAAACCTAATTGTTGGCGATAAATTGATTGGCGAATTAATGACTAATGATGGTCGTGTACCTTTAATTTCTGCAACGGGTTCTACTCGAATGGGTAAGGAGGTTGCAGCTGCAGTTGGTGCCCGTTTAGGGAAAAGTTTGCTAGAACTAGGAGGTAATAATGCAATAATCATTTCTGAACATGCCGATCTAGATATGAGTTTAATTGGCGCAGTTTTCGGAGCTGTAGGTACCGCAGGGCAACGTTGTACCTCTACCAGAAGATTAATTATTCACGAAAAAGTATATGATACTTTTAAAGAGAAATTGGTTAAAGCCTACGGACAATTAAGAATTGGAGATCCATTAGATCAAAACAATCATGTTGGTCCGCTGATTGATACAGACGCCGTTAAAGCTTATCTAAATTCGATTGAAAAATGTAAAGCAGAAGGTGGAAATTTCGTAGTAGATGGTGGGGTTTTAGAAGGCGGAAATTATAGCAGCGGTTGTTATGTTAAGCCGTGTATTGCCGAGGTTAAGAATGATTATGAAATTGTACAACATGAAACCTTTGCGCCAATTTTATATTTAATTAAATACAAAACTTTAGATGAAGCAATTGCATTGCAAAACGGTGTACCGCAAGGTTTATCATCAGCAATTATGACGTTGAATTTGCGTGAAGCAGAATTGTTCCTATCTAATCAAGGATCTGATTGTGGAATAGCGAACGTAAATATTGGAACATCGGGAGCAGAAATTGGTGGTGCTTTTGGCGGTGAAAAAGAAACGGGAGGCGGTAGAGAAAGTGGTTCTGATGCCTGGAGAGCATATATGAGGCGCCAAACAAATACAATCAATTATTCTAATACATTACCACTTGCACAAGGAATAAAGTTTGATTTTTAAGAATTGGTTTTCTGTGTTATGCTCAGCTTGTTGAGTACCTTTTGAAAAACGCTTTAGCAATTCCTACCGCAAAAGGCATAAAAAAACGGTGAAAGAATCGCTCTTTCACCCTTATCATTAACTAAAACTAAACTATTTATATAGATTATTAGAAAAACTTTTCTAATAAGTCGGTTTTGATATCTGCATAGCGAGAAGTATTGTTTGCGTAAATTGCTTTCGTAGAAATACTAATGTTTGTACTTTCTGCAGCAAAATCATCCATTTTCAATTTGGCTTCTTCGCCTAATACTACGGTATGGTTTTCTGTAGCTCCTGCTAAATTTAAGCTTGTGCCATCGTTAATTAATGTAGATAAATTAACTGTGTTAGCATTAATATTGGCGCTTGATTTATCTTTTAACACTACATTAAGATTTAATAAATTAAATAATCCAGCTGTTGTAACTGATGAAGTATTAGAAGCCTCAATCGACGAAATATTATTTACATGAGCTACAACTGTTAAGGCGTTTTTGCTAAAAGAACTTATGCGAAGTTCAGAACCTTGTTGTTGCACCAATGCATTGTTTGCATAATATTTATCGTAAACCTCTACGCTCTCTTTCCCATCCTGAACAAGTATTAATTTTACGTTACCGCTAACCGAAATTTTAGTGATGTTTTTAACCTGAGTTAAGGCGGTATAACTGCTGTTATTTTCGGTAGCATTTGCTATTGTTGTTGCGCTGCTTAAAGTAACTACTGTTAAGGCTGCAATAAATAAGTTTTTGATAGAATTTTTCATGACTTTAATATTTTATATGTTATAAATCTTTTTTTAAATCCCTAATTATTTGGTGGTTTTAAATATAAGACGATAACAATTCGAAAACGTTTCAGCAGATTTACCTGTATTATACCACAATGGATAATTGATAGACGAACGCCTGTAATATCTATACGAAAAGAATCATATCGCCTAAAAAACATCAATAATTAATCGCTGAATTAAATTCTTATAACATTTTTGTTAATTAATGTTAATGTATGCTTAAACTATAAAATTAGTTTTATATTCACGGCATAAACCTATCTCCATCTATGAAGAAACTAATGCTCTCACTGTGCTTTTTATTTTTTTGTATTATTTCAGCAAAAGCACAGAATTTACATGCCATTAAGGGGCGTGTAATTGATACCACCTCAACAACCATTTTGGGCGGAACTTCTATCGCTGTTTTAAACGCAAAAGATTCTACCATGGTTAAATTTACTCGGGCAGCCGAGAATGGAACATTTGAAATTAATAATGTTCGCAACGGCAAGTATATATTACTGGTGTCTTATCCAAAATATGCAGACTTTGTCGATTTTTTCACGTTGGATTCAACCAAAAAAGATCTCGATTACGGCAAAATAAGCTTGACAGGTAAAGTGCAGCTACTTGCTGATGTTATTATTAAGGGTAATCGTGCCGCTATAAAAATTAAGGGTGATACTACCGAATTCGATCCTTTAGCATACAATATTGAACCAAATTCTAAAGTTGAGGATTTGATAAAACAATTTCCAGGAATAGAAATTGATAAAGACGGTAAAATAACTGCTCAAGGGCAAAAAAATGTTAAGGTTTTGGTAGATGGTGAAGAGTTTTTCGGCGATGACCCTACATTGGTAACCAAAAACATTCGGGCTGATATGGTTGATAAAGTACAGCTATATGATAAAAAGAGCGACCAAGCAACGTTTACAGGTATTGATGATGGTGAAAAAACCAAAACCTTAAACATCAAACTTAAAGAAGATGCTAAGAATGGCTTTTTTGGTAAAGCTGTTGCAGGCGTAGGTACAGATGGATATTACCAGGGGCAGATTTTATACAACAAGTTTACAGGTAAAAAGAAGTTTTCGGCCTATGGAATTTTAGGTAATAATGGTCAGGTTGGATTAAATTGGGAAGACAGTCAGAAATTAGGCGCATCTGGTGGCACCACAGTTAGTGATGATGGTGGAATTTATTTTACCGGAAGTGGTGATGAGTTTGAAGGATGGGGCGGTCAATACAATGGACAAGGAATTCCAATAGCTAGGTCAGGTGGTTTGCATTTCGACAACAAATGGAATAGTGATAAAGAAACCATCAATACAAATTATAAAATAGGTTCGTTAAAAGTTGTGGGTGATAGAAATACAATAAGTCAAAATAACCTTGCTACAGGAATTATAAATAATACGTCGAACCAAACGTATGACAATGATATATTTCGTCAGAAATTGGATGCTATGTATGAAATAAAGTTAGATACCACGCTGACTTTAAAAATAAATGTAGATGGAACCATCAAAAATAGTAATACATATAATGATTACGCAACTTTAAGTACACGAGGAGATAATAGCTTGTTAAATACGAGCTCTCGAACCTTAACCAATGAGGGTGATGATAAAATATTTAATATAAATGCATTTCTTACTAAAAAATTAAAGAAAAAAGGACGAACACTATCGCTCAATCTAAGTCAATCCGTTACGGATAGTAAAACTGAAGGATATTTAAACTCTTCAAATAGTTTCTATAATATTGCTGGTATTTTAGATAGTATAGCAAATGTTAATCAATATAAAGTTAATGACATTACAAACAATGTTTTTAAATCAAATATTGCTTATACCGAACCATTATCGAAAACGCTTACAGTAGTATTAAATTATGGTTTAAATTTAATTACTGGTAGGTCTGACAGAAAATCATTTAATCAATCTATCCCAGGAAGGTATGATATTCTTGATACACAGTTTAGTAATGATTATCAGCTGGATCAAACCGTAAACCAGGGTGGTGCTATATTTAATTATAAGAAAGGTAAAACAGTTATTAATGTAGGTTCTAAATTTAGTGGTGTAAGTTTTAAACAGGAAGATCTTTATAATAATAAGACTTACGATAGAAACTTTGTTAATTATATGCCACAGGCTATGTACCAATATAATTTTTCTCAACAAAAATCATTCAGGTTAAATTATAATGGTAATACCAATCAACCCTCTTTAGAGCAAATTCAACCAATTAGAGTAAATACAGATCCGTTAAATATTACATTAGGTAATCCTGATCTAAGGCCTTCATTCAGAAGCAGTATTAATGCAAGCTATAACTCATACAAAGTAATAAGCAGCCAGTCTATATATATTAGTGGTTACTTTAGTTTTACTTCAAATCCTATTGTAAGCAATGTTTTTACAGATGCTGCAGGCAAAAGTACCTTTCAAGCGGTTAATATTTCAGATAAAATGCCTTCTAACTTTAGTATATACTCCAGCTTTGGAAGGAAAATTAAGGGGATTGATATTAATACTGGTTTAGGCTTTAATATGAATGGTAATACCTCTTATAACTATATTAATACTGTGCTAAATCAAACTAAAAATATGACTTATAGCCCAACAATAAATTTCTCGAAATATAAAGATGGTAAATACAACTTTTATTTATATGCTGGTCCAAGCTATACTACAACCGAAGCCTCTGTTCAACAGGCTTTTAATAGTAATGGATGGGGAGCACAGGGCTATTTCTCTGGTTCGATTAAATTGCCGGGTAAATTCGAAATCAATTCTGATGGAGAATATACTTACAGAGGAAAGACGCAGGCATTTAATGAATCGTTTAATCAGTTCTTATGGAATGCAACTGTAGCAAAAAAATTCTTTAAAGCACAAAATCTTAAAGCGTCGGTAACAGGTTTCGACCTTTTAAATCAAAACCAAGGATTTGAACGTTCAGCATCAAACGGGAACATTACACAAAGTAGTTATGCAACAATAAGAAGATATTTTATGTTCTCGCTAAGCTGGGATTTTACTAAAATGGGCGGCGCCGCTAAAACTCAAAAATAAACACTATGAAAACAGCATTAAAACTTACCATTGTTCTGGCAACTATCTTTGTAGCTAATAGTTGTTTTGGGCAAAATGTACATTTTATTAAGAATGGCGTAATCGAATTTGAAAAAAGATCAAATATGTACGCACTTATTAAGAAGAAAATAAATAAGAATAACGAAAGTTACATGCAGCAGGCTTTTGAAGCATATAAAAAGAATAATCCTCAGTTTAAGGCCGCTAAAAGCACATTACGATTTAATAGCGATAAAGCCATGTATAAATTCGATGATGATACTGCACCTATTTCTAATAATTGGTTAAATAACAATCCTATCGCCGATTTAAAAAATGTAATTGCTACAGATTTTAAAACGGAAACAAGCGTAACTCAGAAACCTGTGTACGAAGCAACTTATCTGGTAAAGGATAGCGTTCGTAAAATTAACTGGAAAATTACAGATGAAACTCGTGATATTGCAGGTTATGAATGTAGGAGAGCGAATGCTATTATTATGGATTCGGTTTATGTAGTGGCTTATTATTGTAACCAAATCGCAGTTTCGGGTGGACCAGAATCTTTTACTGGCTTACCGGGCATGATATTAGGATTAGCGTTGCCACACGACAATATAACATGGTTCGCAACGAAAGTTACAGAAATAGCCGTTCCCGAAAAAGAATTAATACCACCAACAAAAGGGAAACCAATAGATAATGCTGGACTTAAAAAGGTATTAATATCTGTATTTAAAGATGAAGGCGATTATGCTCAGCCATATTTGAAGGCTTTTTCACTTTAGTAAATAGATAGGTTTATCAAAGGATAAATTTAATCTCTTGTTTCAAAAATTTGCGTGTCTTTTGTGGTAAAATTTACTCCACAAAAGACACATTATAAATAAACAAATTAATATCTGCTCAAGAAATCATTATACGCTAAAGCTATTCCTTCTTTCAATTCGATTTGATGCTTCCAACCTAAATTATGCAGTTTAGTAACATCCATTAGTTTACGTGGTGTGCCATCCGGTTTGCTCGAATCAAAAACCAATTCACCTTCAAAACCTAAAACATCTTTAATTAATAAGGCTAAATCTTTAATGGTTAAATCATGTCCAACACCAATATTAATCAGGTTTGGTTCGTTGTAATTTTGCATCAAAAAATAACAGGCATCAGCTAAATCATCAGCAAATAAAAACTCACGCATTGGAGCACCCGAACCCCAAACAGTAACCTGTTTTTCGTCATTAATTTTAGCCTCGTGTACTTTGCGGATTAAAGCCGGTAAAACGTGCGAATTTTGCGGATGATAGTTATCGTTATATCCATACAAATTGGTAGGCATTACAGATATAAAATTACAACCATACTGGTCGCGATATGCGTCGCACATTTTTATGCCTGCAATTTTGGCGATTGCATAAGGTTCATTGGTTTCTTCTAAAGCGCCTGTTAAAAGGTAATCTTCCTTTAAAGGTTGAGGTGCCAATTTCGGATAAATACAACTCGAACCTAAAAACATTAATTTTTTAACGCCTGTTAAATAAGCGTTGTGAATTACATTGTTTTGAATGGCAAGGTTTTCGAAAAGAAAATCGGCACGATAAGTATTATTTGCAATTATGCCACCAACTTTTGCTGCTGCTAAAAAAACATAATCGGGTTTTTCGGCAGAAAAAAAATCTGTTACAGCTTGCTGATTACGCAAATCTAATTCGGCTGAGGTTTTTGTTAAAAGATTAGTGTATCCTTCTTTTTGCAGCTTACGATAAATGGCTGAACCAACCATGCCTCGGTGACCCGCAACATATATTTTAGCACTTTTTTCCAATGAGAATTTTTTAAAATTTCACCAAAAATACAATGAATTACCAATAATGCTTCAATTACGGTCAAGAAAAACAAATCGATAAATAATTAAATCTTATTTTTGCTGAAAAAAAACTTTTGGGTAAAGATAAACTTAGGCGTTTTGCAGAAATAGAAACCTTTGCAAACGTGTTTCAATTAGAAGAAGGAAAACCATTACAAGGTAAATGGGCTGTTGAACATTTTAGAAATGACAATCCTGTTGTGTTGGAATTGGCTTGTGGAAAAGGTGAATATTCTGTTAACCTCGCAACGTTATTTCCTGAGAAAAACTTTATTGGCATTGATTATAAAGGCAATCGCATTTGGAGAGGAGCTAAAACCGCAATTGAAGATGGGTTAACGAATGTTGCATTTCTTAGGATTCAAATTGAAAATTTAATGGATTATTTTGCCAAAGCTGAGATTGATGAAATTTGGATAACCTTTCCTGATCCTCAACCACAAATTAGCAGAGAAAAGAAACGTTTAACATTCCCAGCCTTCCTGAATAAATATAAACATATTTTAAAGCCAGGCGGTAAAATCAACCTTAAAACCGATAACGATCAGCTTTATGCTTACACCTGCGAAAAGGTAGAAGAACTTGGATTGAAAGTTCATAAAAACACCGACAAATTGTATGCTTCAGAATTTGCTGATGAGGTTTTATCCATTAAAACATATTACGAAAAGAAGTATTTATTACACGATAAAAACATCAATTACATTCAATTTTCGTTTCAATAGTGGATAAGAATTTTTACGAACAGGTTTATGAAATTGCCCGGCTAATTCCAAAAGGAAGGGTAAGCTCTTATGGTGCAATTGCGAAAAGTTTAGGGGCTGCCAAATCATCGAGAATGGTTGGTCATGCAATGCGTTACGCAGGCACAGCACATCCACCTGTCCCGGCACATCGGGTTGTAAATAGTTCAGGTTTGCTAACAGGTAAGTTTCATTTTGAAACACCAGAAACAATGGAAATGCTTTTGGCCGCCGAAGGTGTTGAAGTTAAAAATGATAAAGTGGTAAATTTCAAGGTGGTGTTTTGGAATCCTATGGACGAAATAAATCTTTAAACAATCTTAACAATTCAATCACTCAAAAATCATTCATTAATAATAAATTATGGGCAAGTTAGTAGAAGAATTTAATGGCTATCGCGAAAAAATGAACGATAGAATTATGGATACGACAAATACCAATATAAAGCGTTTTTTTGCTTTGGATACCACATCATATGCAGATGGCGCTTTAGATGTGAAAACTAAAGAGATGCTTGGCTTGGTAGCTTCTATGGTTTTGCGTTGTGATGATTGTATAAAATACCATTTAGGTAAATGTCATGATGCCGGTGTAAACAGTGATGAAATGAACGAAATATTTATGATAGCCAATTTAGTAGGTGGTAGTATCGTAATACCACATTACAGAAGAGCTGTTGAATATTGGGATGAACTAAATGAGGGATAGTAATGATGTATGCAAAATTCAAAACCACTTAATCTCCTCCATCATCTTAAAATCCTTTAATTCTTCTAATTCTGGTTATACTTTCTCACCATCTCTGTAACCTCTTTACTATTCAGTGCGGTATTGGCTTCAACCTCAGCTTTTAAATTGGGGTTGTCGCCTAGTTTTTGTAGCAGGATAGTTCTAACCTCAGCTTTTCTAGTATCGTCGGTTATTGCCTTAATGGGTATTTCCTGTAGCGGGCCAGCACCTGGCTTTTCTATAAAATATCGCACTATTGGTGCGCCAGCTGGTCGGTTGTCGTAATTTCTTCCACCGCCAATACTTATCCCGCCACCTAAACCCATTCCACTTCCGTAGCCACCAGTTCCTGTGCCAATTCCAACTGAAGGACTAAACCTAACTCGTTTTTGTTTTTGTACAGGCATTAACGTTTCACCGCCAAATGCATAAAGGTTCACTTTACCCATTTCTAAAACCTTTACAAAACGATACTCTAAATTTTTACCCGTTGCAAAACCTTTGCTTAGATATGTATTTCCATTCCAAAAGAAATTTTTGATGTCTTTAGCAGGTAAAATCACATCCGTTTCATCATTTGCTTTTATCAAAACAGAAAAATAATCTGTGCCTTTTATGGTTCCGCGAATTACATCATCATCGTTTTTAACAATAAAATCTTGAGCAGAAACATGCTGAAAACCAAAGAAAAATAATGTGACTAAAAAAAATAAATTCCTCATAAGTAAATCAATATTTAGGATAACGCAATTTTAAGGCTTTTGGCACATCAATCCTAAAATACATGCGATATAGTTTCCTTAGATTATTAACTTTGAATAAATTTCAGTGAAATCACTACGCTGTGAAATCACTTAAACTGTGTAACCACATGAACAATAAAAAACTCTTTCTTCTGGATGGGATGGCGCTTATGTACAGGGCTCATTTTGCATTAAGTAAAAACCCTCGCTTTACGTCAACAGGAATCAATACTTCGGCTGTAATGGGCTTTACCAATACATTGCTCGATGTAATTAAGAAAGAAAAGCCAACACATATTGCCGTAGTTTTTGATACAGATGCACCAACAGAAAGGCATACATCATTCGAAGCATACAAAGCACATCGGCAGGCAATGCCCGAAGATTTAGCTGCGGCAATGCCTTATGTTATTAAGTTGATTACTGGTTTTAATATTCCTGTAATTACTTCTGATGGTTATGAGGCTGATGATATTATTGGTACACTGGCCAAAAAAGCAGAGCAAAAGGGTTATCAGGTTTATTGTATGACGCCCGACAAGGATTTTGCGCAACTGGTTTCAGAGAACATCTTTATTTACAAGCCTGCTCGTATGGGTAACGACATGGAAATATTAGGCGTTAAAGAAATTCTTGCAAAATGGGAAATTGAAAACGTATTACAGGTTATTGATATTTTAGGTTTATGGGGCGATGCTGTTGATAATATTCCGGGTATTCCGGGCATAGGTGAAAAAACTGCGAAGCTTTTAATTAAGCAGTATGGCTCGATGGAAAATATCATTGCCCATTCGCACGAGTTAAAAGGAAAACAACGAGAAAATGTAGAAAATTTTTCCGAACAAGGATTAATCTCTAAAAAGCTTGCTACTATTTTGTTGGATGTTCCAGTAGAGTTGGATGAGGAGAGTTTAGAACTGTGCGACCCAAGCAAAGATTTATTAGAGCCGCTGTTTACCGAGTTAGAATTTAGAACTTTAGGTCGCCGAGTTTTTGGAGATGAATTTTCCGTTACCACAGCGAAATTTCAGGAAGGCACACAAACCGATATGTTTGGCAACCAGTTTGGCGAAACTGTTCAATATACCAACACGCTCGAAGAGGAAGAACCTGTTGAGAAACTTCCGGCTAGAACGATAGAAAATACAGAACACAATTATCAGCTGGTTGAAACAGCAGAACAACGAGCCGATTTAATTAAACTATTGCTTACGCAGGATAGAATATCATTTGATACGGAAACAACCGGTACAGATGCAAATATGGCAGAGCTGGTTGGTTTATCGTTTTGTATAAAACCAGGCGAAGGTTATTATATTCCCGTTTCGCCAGTAAGAGACGAAGCCCAATTGATTGTTGATGAATTTAGGGTTGTACTGGAAAATGAAAAGATTGAAAAAATAGGGCAAAACACCAAGTATGATATTTTAGTATTTAAATGGTATGGTGTGCAGGTAAAGGGGAAACTTTTTGATACCATGTTGGCGCATTATCTTATCGATCCTGATACCAGACACGGAATGGATGTGCTATCGGAAAACTATCTTGGATATTCACCAATTTCCATTACAAAGCTAATTGGTCCGAAGGGTAAAAACCAAGGAACGATGCGTGATGTTCCTGTTATTGATGTGGTTGATTATGCAGCCGAAGATGCTGATGTGACTTTGCAACTAGCCCACATTTTCGAGCCTAAATTAAAAGAATTAAATGCCGCTAAACTTGCTGAAGAAGTAGAAAATCCACTGGTTTATGTGTTAGCAGATATTGAAAAAGAAGGTGTAAGAATTGATATGGAAACGCTAAGGGCGTATTCAAAAGAATTGGAGAAAGACATCATCAAATTTGAGCAGAATGTTTACGACAAAGCCGGAATTAAATTTAATCTGGCATCGCCAAAACAGCTTGGTGAGGTTTTGTTTGATAAATTACAACTAGATCCAAAAGCTAAAAAAACTAAAACCGGGCAATACCAAACCGGTGAAGATGTTTTAACGGCATTGGCCGGGAAAAGTGATATTGTAAAAGATATTTTAGATTTCAGGCAGTTACAGAAACTAAAATCAACTTATGTTGATGCGTTGCCATTAATGGTTAATCCTAAAACTGGTCGTGTTCATACTTCTTACAATCAAGCAGTTGCTGCTACAGGGCGATTAAGCTCTAACAATCCTAACCTTCAAAACATTCCAATCCGTACCGAAAGAGGTAGGGAAGTTCGGAAGGCTTTTATCGCCAGAGATGAAAATCATATTTTATTATCGGCCGATTATTCTCAAATAGAATTACGAATTATTGCAGAAATCAGTAAAGAAGAAAACATGCTCGATGCTTTTAGCAAAGGTATCGATATTCACACCGCTACTGCAGCAAAAGTTTACGGCATAAGTATAGAAGATGTTGACAGTACCCAACGAAGAAATGCGAAAGCCGTAAATTTCGGAATTATTTATGGTCAGTCGGCTTTTGGTTTATCACAAAATTTAGGCATTCCACGTAAAGAAGCAGCAGATATTATTGAACAATATTTCACCCAATATCCAGGTATTAAAAGGTACATGAGCGATACCATGAACTTTGCTCGTGAAAACGGATTTGTAGAAACGATTATGGGTAGAAGGCGCTATTTACGGGATATTAATTCGGCCAACCAAACCGTTCGTGGGTTTGCAGAACGAAATGCGATTAACGCACCAATACAAGGTTCTGCCGCAGATATGATTAAAATTGCAATGATTAACATTCACAGGGAAATGAAAGCACAAAACCTGCAATCAACCATGACTATGCAAGTGCATGATGAGTTGGTTTTTGACGTATTAAAATCTGAAAAGGATGTTATGAAAGCTATCATACAAGATAAAATGACTAATGCAATTAAGTTAACTGTACCAATTGTTGTAGAAATTGGCGAAGGCGAAAATTGGTTAGCCGCACACTAATTATGAAATATCTGCTCTCTATTTTTTTTGGTTTTATAACCATAACCAGCTTTGCTCAAAAAAGCGATACACTTTACAGCTATACCAACATTGGTGGTAGAGAAGTTAAAAAGGACAAGGCTGCTAATATTTATAAAATTTACAAACGTGATGATTCTACATGGATAAGAACGACTTCTAATCAAAACCTTGATTTATTAAAAAAGGAAACTTTTATCGATTCTAAGCTGAAAGTTTTAAATGGTAACTACCAGGAATATATTAAAGGAAAGGTTGTTTTAGACGGAGCATATTTAAAAGGAAATAAAACTGATTTGTGGATAAGATATGATTCATTAGGTAGAGTTTTAGAATCGGAAACATATCAGATAAATATGCTAAATGGCCCATACACTTCGTATTGGCCCACTGGTAAAGTTATGGAAACTGGTAGTTACGTTAATGGTAAACTTGTTGGCGACTGGAAACTTTACAACGAAACAGGCGAATTAAAATCGGTTAAAAATTTTAATAATGGCATGTTAATCCAGCGAGATAAAAGTCAAATTCAGTTGGTTGACTTAACACCGCCCGTCTTTCCTGGGGGAATACAAGAATTTTATAAATATTTAGGTAGAAATATAAGGTACCCTAAGGAAGCATTTAATGCGCATATTGCTGGCAAGGTTTATTTTATGATTACTATTGATAAAGAAGGCAAACCTAAGGACTTCAAAATTATTTCCTCTCCTGGATATATGCTATCTGATGAAGCAAAACGTGTTATGCTAAATTCGCCAATATGGATTCCAGGAACTGAAGCGGGCAAGCCCGTAGATATGAAACAAACGTTGAACATAAATTTCACCTTGAACTAATTCAAAATAAAAATTATTCCTATCTTCATTAAAACTTCATCCCGATTAATCAATTTTATATCAACAAATAAACGAGTAAAACAAAAAATTAAAAAGTATGAAAAAGTTATTGAGTTTAATCGCAATTGCAGCATTTGGTTTAACTACCGCATTTGCTCAAACACCAGCAACATCTACTGCACCAGCAAAAAGAGTTGTTAAAAAAGAAGTAAAAACCACAGTTGCGCCAGTAAAAGCAGGAGTAAAACAAGAAGCCAAAAAAGTTGAAACTAAAACAACTACAACGGCAGCAAAATTGAAAGCAGATGGAACGCCTGATATGCGTTTTAAAGATAATAAGACAAAAGCAGTAACAAAAGTAGTTGGTCCAACTAAAAAAGACGGAACAGCTGATATGCGTTATAAAGCAAACAAAGCTGCTGCTAAAAAGAATTAGTTTTAGGTTTATAATTTGAGCGTCCCGATTTTACATCGGGACGCTTTTTTATTTTATAGTATTATTGTTTCGCCGATTTTAGGCAATAGAAGTGTTTTGTTTTCGCGTTGAAATTTTGCAATTGCATCATCCATATCTATACTTATTGGCGGAAAAGTATTATAATGCACTCCGATAATCTTATCACAATCAATGTAATTTGATGCAATAACCGCATCATCTACGTCCATTGTATAATGCCCGCCGATTGGTAAGATGGCATAGTCTAAATTGTGTAATTCTGCCAATAATTTCATTTCTACAGTTAGTGCAGTATCTCCGGCAAAGTAAATTTGTTTTCCACTCAGGTTTAATACAAAACCAGCTGGGTTTCCACCATAGCTTCCATCTGGGTTAGAACTGCTGTGTACAGCCCAAACGGTACGAAGTTTACCAAAACCTAAATCTTGAGTTCCAAAATTAATATCGGTTACTTTATCAACTCCTTGTTCTTTAATCCATTTTGCCACTTCAACCATTGCAATTACTTCGGCTCCGGTTTGCTTGGCGATTTCAACCAAATCGGCAACATGGTCGCCATGACCATGGCTTACCAAAATATAATCAGCCTCTATCTTTGTTATATCTATATCCTTTGCTAAAGGATTGTGTGTTATAAATGGATCGAAAAGGAATTTTTTGCCGTCTGCTTCAATCAAAAAGCAAGATTGACCGTAATATGTAAATTTCATGATGATACCTTTAATTTCTTATTTGAATAATTCTATTGTCCAAACATACCACCTAAACCACCAAGCATGTCGTTAGTAGCCGCTTGCATTTCTGTGGCGCTTACTTGTTCTGCACTTGCTAAAGCTTTATTAATTGCTGTAAGTAGTAATTCTTCCAGCTCTTCTTTATCAGCAGTTTTTAAAAATTCTTCGTCAATTGCAACTGCAGTAATGGCTTTATTTGCTGTCGCGGTAATTCTGATTGCACCGTTTTCTACTTCACCAAATACAGAAATGGTATCTAAGCGTTTTTTAATTTCTTCGGCTTTTTGTTGCGCCGCTAATAATTTATCGAACATAGTATTTGCTGTTTTTAATATAAAACGAAATTAGGGCAAAATGTTTTTAGGATTTGTTTTTATGACAAACTATTCAATTTTTTTACAATAATGATTGATGTTAGAATTTAATCTTCATCGCTACCAGGTAAACTACCATTTCCATGATAAGCACCTTTACGAATGATTGGCATATTAAAGTGTTTGTATAAATCATCAAGATGCATTAAGCTACCATTGGTTAAATTTCCAAGGAAGATAATAACGATGTTTTTATCCAAATCGCGAACGTAAATGTGGCGAAAGCCGTGCCACCAACCTGTATGATACACTACCTTATCCATTTTTTCACCTTCAAAAGTTCGCCAACCGTAACCGTAATTAAAATGACCATTTACAGGTTTGTTATGGCCTTTATATGCAGAATCTAAACTTTTTTTGGTTAACAATCTGCCATTTTTCAAATATTTATCAAACAACACCAAATCGTGTACTGTACTGTAAATTCCTTTGTCGCCAACCGGGCCATCTAAAAAATTTTGTGCAACAGAATAACGCCAAGTACGATCGTGGCCTACAACATCTACCGGAACTTTTTCATATTCGGTTGTGCTGTACACATGCGTATGCTTTAAACCAGCAGGTTTAAATACATGCTCCATCATGTATTGCGAATAGCGCTGACCAGTTACTTTTTCGATAATCGCACCTAAAACCATAAAATTGGAGTTGTTGTAATGAAAGCGGTTGTCAGGCTTTGTATATGGATTAGGTTTTTTTTCGGCAATTACGTCCATCACTTGCTGGTTGGTAACACCTTTTTTCATGTTTCGTTTTTCCTTTCTCCAAATATCGTCGATAAAGTAAACGTAGTTCATCATGCCGCTGCGGTGTGTTAACAAAAGCTTTACGGTAATACCGTCATATGGAAAATTAGGGAAGAATTTTTTCACATTATCATTTAACGATAATTTTCCTGCTTCTACCAATTGAATTATGGCTGTTCCGGTAAAGGTTTTGGTGATGGATGCAAGTTCAAATTCCGAGTTTATTTTTAAACTATCTCGGTGTAGATAATCTGCCCAGCCAATTGCTTTTTGATAAAGGATTTTGCCATCTTTAGCAACCAGCATATTTCCGTTAAAACCATATTTTTTGTGGAGGTTATCTACAAAATCGGCAATCCATTTATCGCCCTTTTCAGGGTTATAAACCAATAGTAAACTATCAGCTTTATCATCTTCTTTTACTCTTATTTTGGCATCTTCAGCTTTCTTTTCTTCAGTTTTTTTACTGTTGCAAGCGGTTAAGATTGTTAATGATAGCGCAAAGGCTGATATTATATACTTAAAATTCATTTATTCGGGCAGACTAAATTTAAAACCCGAAAATTAAAGATTTTTGAACGGTTACTGGCAAAGAGTTTTAAACATTCTTACAGTTCTGGTTAAACCAGCAATCAAACAAATGGCCCTGTTTTCCATAAACAGGATCATTATCTGGTTTTTCTACCTTTGATATATCTCCATCAGCTTCAGGGCGTTCATTTGCTTCTCCATACTTCATGTTATAATCAATCCCTTTCGGATAAGCACCAACAACAGTAAAACCTTCACTGGCTCTAAGCCTCTTATGCGCAACACCAGCAGGAATTAATACCACATCACCTTTATCGAGTTCAATACAAACACCGTGCTCTCCGCCAAATTGTACATCTGCATTTCCACAAAAAACACCCATTACCTCATGAGTATTACTGTGGTAATGGTGGTAATCATAAATTCCATCAACCCAAGAATTACTGTAACCATTTTGTTCAAAAACAGTTTTAATTACATTAATATCATCATCAGGATGAATTAAAAAGGCTCCCTTGTATATCATCAGCGGATAGATCGGATTGTTGGGGAAATTTCCGTTTTCCTCTATTTTATGTGATACTAAGTATGCTTCTTGAATTAACTTTCCTTTATCCATAATTTAATTCTTTTTATTATCTAACAAAAGATTACTGAAAGGGTTTAGAGAAAAGTACGTTCCTTTACACTTCGGAAATTCCTTAACTACTTGCGATTATTTCTGAGCTTCTGCCCAAACATTCATTTTCGCTTCAAATACAGAAAGTGGTAGCGAACCGTCTTTTAAAACTTCTGTATGAAAAGCCGATAGTTTAAACTTTGCACCGAGTTCTTTTTCATATTTATTTCTTAGTTCTCTAATTTTCATAGCACCTGTTTTGTAACCTAAAGCTTGCGCAGGGATTCCCATATAGCGTTCAATCTCAGCAGTAGCGCCTTCTGTACTTATCGCTTCGTTATCAGTCATGTATTTTATTGCATCTTCTCTACTCATATTTTTGCTATGGATTGCAACATCAACAACCAAACGAATTGCTCTGTGCATTTCATCGCCTAAAGCACCCATGTGTTGATAAGGGTCTTGGTATAAGCCCAATTCTTTTCCTAAAGATTCGCAATACAAAGCCCAACCTTCAACATAAGCATTGTGACCTCCAAAACGGCGGAAATTAGGTAATGCAGCGTTTTCTTGAGTTAGTGAAATTTGATAGTGGTGACCAGGAATGGCCTCATGAAGGAAAAGAGATTCCATTCCTGAAGTGGTGTTAAATGTTTTTGCATCAAGAATTGGTACGTAAAATATCCCCGGACGTTTACCATCTGCCGAACCTTGGTTGTATTCTGCGCTTGCCGATGCCGCTCTGAAAGCTTCTGTCTGGCGGATTTCGAAAGGAGTTTTCGGCTCATTTTCAAACATCTTTTTTAAATTTGGCTTCATCCTTTGATGAATGTTTTCGAATGCTGCTAAAATTTCTTGAGGATTTTTATAAGCCATAAATTTTTTATCTGTCTTCATATATTCGAAGAAAGCTTTTAAATCGCCCTTAAAACCTACTTTATTTTTAATGCTATCCATTGCAGCTTTAATTCTTGCAACCTCTTTCAAGCCTGTTTGATATACTTCCTCAGGGGTTTTGTTTGTGGTAGTTTGCTGCCTAACTAAGTAGGCGTACCATTCTGCACCATTTGGTAGTGCAGCATAGCCTGAACTTGTTCTAGCTTTAGGTAGATATTCATTCTTAAGATAATCGCCTAACTTTTTATAGGTTGGGATAAGTACATTCTTAATTGCAATGCGATACTCATCTGTAATTCTTTTTTTATCAGCAGCAGAAAATGAAGCAGGAATTAATTTTATCGGACCATAAAACAAACTTTGTTCTGGAGTGGCTACAACCATACTTTGCATTTGCGGAATCATTTTTACCACCAAAGCTTTCGGAAGTGTAAAACCTGCATTAGCTCCTTTTTTGAAGTTGCCAATGGCTGTATCGGCCCAAACCGAAAAAGCATTAACGCGTTTTAGCCAGTCTTCGTAATTTTTAACAGTTTTAAAAGGTTGAGCTCCCGTTCCCGAACCTAACTGTCCGAACATTAACGGCAAAGCAAACATCTGGTTAAAAGGGAAATATTCAGTATGATATCTAAAACCTTCCAGATTCATTTCAATTTGGTCTTTCATATAATCGAAAGACAGCTTATCATTCTGATTCAAAGCCTCTCTATCAAAGCTTTTCAGGCTATCGAGATATCGCTCGTTAAAACTTTTATTTTCTTTTATATAAGCCTGAGAACCATCATTGGGTAATAAATCATTATAGCGCTCATCGCCAATAAATGTAGCTGATATTGGATTTAATTTTAATCCATCTTGATAATATTGCTCACACATGGAAGCAAATTTTTTGTTCGCTTCAGCATCGTCAGATTTATTAGTTTGCTTGCAGGCAACAATTGTAATTACGCAAGCGGCAAAAAGAAAAAGGTTCTTCATTAGATCAGTTTTAGGTTCTAATCAAAAATAGTAAAATTTAGGTACGTATTTAAACCAAAAAAGCCAATCCTTTTAAAAGAATTGGCTTTAATTATTTATGTTTTAAATCCTTCGAATAACTTAGGATGACAAATTATTAAGCTAATAACCTGATTGGTTCTTCTAATAAACCTTTTAATGTTTGTAAGAATTGAGCTCCTGTTGCGCCATCAACCACACGGTGATCGCAGCCTAAAGTTAGTTTCATAACATTACCTGGAACAACAGCGCCATTTTTAACAACTGGCACAGCTTGAATAGCACCTACAGATAAAATTGCGCCATCTGGTGAGTTAATGATTGATGTAAATTCATCAATACCAAACATACCTAAATTAGATACTGTAAAAGTAGAACCTTCCCAATCTGCTGGTTGTAATTTTTTAGCTTTTGCTTTGCCACCAAAATCTTTTACTTCGGCAGAAATGTGTGATAAAGATTTACCATCAGCAAAACGCACAACTGGTACCAATAAACCATCTTCAACAGCCATAGCAACACCAATGTTGGTGTGTTCGTTAAAACGGATTTTATCGCCACCCCATGATGAATTAACAGCTGGGTGTTTTTTCAAAGCAACTGCAACCGCTTTAATTACGATATCATTAAAAGAAACCTTTACAGGAGCAACAGCATTAATTGCCGTACGGGCAGCCATTGCATTATCCATATCTATACTTACTGTTAAATAGAAATGCGGAGCGGTAAATAAACTTTCTGCTAAGCGTTTTGCAATTACTTTACGCATTTGCGAAACGGGTTGTTCTGTAAATTTAACCTCGCCAACATAAGTAGGGATTGTTGGTGCGGCAGCAGCAGCTTTCTCTGTTGATGGAGCGCTTTCAGCTTTAGCACTTCCGCTTTCTGCTTGTGGAGCTGCTGGTTTATAGTTTTCGATATCTTTTTTAATGATTCGGCCACCTTCTGCGCTACCCGCAACTTGTGATAAATCAATACCTTTATCTTTTGCAATCTTTTTAGCCAAAGGCGAAGCTTTAACACGGCTATCAGAAGATGTTTCTGCAACCGGTGCAGATGAACTTGCATCAGCAGTTGCTTTCGGACTTGCTGACTCCTGAGTTTCGGACTTTTTAGGAGCAGAACCTCCAGCTAGAATACCACTTACATCAGTGCCTTCTGGTCCAACGATAGCAATAATGCCATTAACTTTAGCCGCTGCACCTTTTTCTACACCAATATGTAATAAAGTTCCGGTTGCATAACCCATAACTTCCATAGTTGCCTTATCGGTCTCTACATCAGCTAAAACATCATCATCCTTAACTTTATCGCCAACTTTTTTATGCCATTCAGCAATAACGCCTTCAGTCATAGTATCACTTAATAAAGGCATGCGAATAACCGTAACACCTTTCGCTGCTAATTCTTCTTCACTTAAGCCACCACCTTGAGCAGGAGCCTCCTCTTTTGGTTTTTCGCCTTCTTCTTTTGGCTGTTCAGTTTCAGCTTTAGGAGCTTCAGTACTTTCCGCAGGTTTTTCTTCTGTTTTACCAGTACCACCAGCAGCATCAATTGCAGCCTGAAAATCTTCACCTTCTTTTCCAATTACAGCAATAATTGCATCAATAGGAACGCCTTTACCTTCTTCAACACCAATATGTAATAAAGTACCTTCCTCGTAAGATTCAAGGTCCATAGTTGCCTTATCGGTTTCTACTTCAGCTAAAACATCGCCGCTCTTTACTTTATCGCCAACTTTAACATGCCATTTTGCCAATACCCCTTCTGTCATGGTATCGCTCATTTTGGGCATTCTAACTACTTCAGCCATTATATATTTTTAATTGAAATCTTTTAAATTATTAATCCATTACGTAAGGATAGTCTTTTTGCATATATACATCTTTGTATAGTTCTGCAACTTCTGGCCAAGGAGATTCTTCAGCAAATTTTACAGCCTGATCTACAGTAGCCTTTACTTTGGCTTCTACTTCTTCAATCCAGGCTTGGTCTGCATACTTTTCTTTAAGAATCGTTTCTCTTGCAAGTTCAACCGGATCTTTAGCTTTATAATCTTCTAATTCTTCTTTTGTACGATATTTTGCAGGGTCAGACATCGAATGTCCACGGTAGCGATAAGTTCTCATTTCTAAGAAAGTTGGTCCCTCACCTTTACGGGCACGTTGAATAGCTTCATCCATAGCGTTGTGCACTGCAACTGGGTCCATACCATCAACAGGAGCGCAAGGCATATCAAAGCCTAAACCAATTTTATAAATATCCGTCATATTGGTTGTACGTTGCACTGAAGTTCCCATGGCGTAACCATTGTTTTCGCAAACAAAAATTACAGGTAATTTCCAAAGCATTGCCATGTTAAATGTTTCGTTTAATGCACCTTGGCGAACAGCGCCATCGCCCATGTAACAAATGTTAACATTATCTGTTCCTTTATATTTTTCTGCAAAAGCAACACCTGCACCTAAAGGAATCTGACCGCCAACAATTGCATGGCCTCCATAAAAGTTATGTTCTTTGCTAAACATGTGCATAGAACCACCTTTACCTTTAGAGCAACCAGTAGCTTTACCGTACATTTCTGCCATAATGCTATCTGCACTTACACCTAAAGCTAAAGCATGAGCATGATCACGATAAGTTGTAATCATCGAATCGCCTTTTTGCATAGCGGAAATCGCTCCTGCAACTACAGCTTCTTGCCCAATGTATAAATGGCAAAAGCCACGAATTTTTTGTTGTCCGTATAACTGGCCGGTTTTCTCTTCGAATTTGCGCATAAGCAACATCGATTCGAACCACTTTAACCAAGTATCTTTATTTATTTCTACTGCACTCATTTTAGGATATTTGTTTTTTTGCGTGAGCAAATCTAATTTTTTTATTGTAATTTTTGGCACTTTTTAGTGTAAAAACATCATGGTATTTAACCAAATCTAGCATATTTTTAAAAAACTTCACTGTTAATGCTGAATTGCCTTTCAAGGTAAATTTTTTCAGCTTTACAAAATGCAGTTTATCCTGTTTGCAAAACCAAAGTATGGTGAAATTTAATTCTGCCAAACTACATTTTGCTATAATTATTATTTTTATTAGAAAGGCAATTGCAGTAGCTTTTCGGTTATGATAGCCCCGCCATACGCATTATCTTTTTTGCCAAAGTTTCTACAAGATTTTTAATTTTCTGCTACAAAAAAGTATAATTGCTGCTGTCGGGCTTAAAATAGTAAAGTTAACCTAAGTAAATTAAAGCCCGACAAGAGATCCTTTACAATGATATTTCTCAATGGAGTACCGAATCGAATGGCGTGATTTTCGAACAGATTAAAGCACGATAATTTGCTTGCTAAAAATTATTTTCTCAACGTGTTTTTATCAAACAAAATAGTGGAAATGTTAATAACTTTTAATTTTTGCACCAAACATTTGGATAACATTTGTATAATTAATACTTTTGGTAACCAACAATAAGCCCAAGTGGTGTACGTTAATGTGTAAGTAGATTACCCAAACATAACTGTATAACATGATTAAAAAATTTTTGTTTTCATCCCTAATCGCTATTTGTACGCTCTCAGCCGCATTTGCGCAAACAAAAACAAAAGAATCCGGTAAAGAATTAACAGACCCAGATAATCTTGCATCGCAGTATTTCTCACAAGTTATGGGTGTTGCAGTAGATGCAACTTCGAACTTAAAGTTATACAAGTTTGTTTACGAATGGATTGGAACTCCCTACAGCTTCGGTGGAAATACCAAAAAAGGCATAGATTGTTCAGCTTTTACAAAGGCGATTTACGACAAAGTTTTCAACACCACCATCAGACGAAATTCTCGTGATATTTTTAGCATGGTTGACCCACTTTCTAAAGAAGATTTAAAAGAAGGTGATTTGGTTTTCTTCAAAATTAAAAGCAGAAGCATTTCGCATATAGGCATTTACTTAGGGGATAACAGATTTGCACATGCATCTAGTTCTCGTGGTGTAGTTATCAGTAATTTAAATGAACCTTATTACAGCCGTTATTTTTATAAAGGCGGAAGAATTTTGGAATCGTTTAAAAAGGACTTCATAGTTGAATAAAATTTAAAATTTAGTTTAATAAAATACATAATCCTCCCGAAGCAATTCTGGAGGATTTTTTTATAACCATAAAATCAATTAATGAAAATAATAAACAGCATCATTCTATCATCCCTTCTTTTTGCTTTATTTATTAGCTGCACAAGCAATAGTGCCCAGGTTGTTTCCTATCAGCCCAAAGCTGATACAGTAATCCGCAAAGTTAAAGATACCATATCGATTACTGCTGTTGGAGATATTATGCTGGGCTCGGCATTTCCATCTGCTAGTAATTTACCTCCAGATGATGCTGTAAATAGTTTTCAAGCCGTAGATAGTCTATTAAAAGGAGATATTGTTTTTGGAAATTTGGAAGGTTGTTTTCTAAATTTAGGAAACTCCAATAAATGCAAGGGCTTAAATCCTAATAATTGCTATGCCTTTAGAATGCCAGAACGATATGCTGGAATTTATAAGAAGGCGGGCTTTAATGTTTTAAGCATAGCGAACAATCATGTAGGTGATTTCGACGCAAGAGGAAGGAAAAATACTGCGAAAATTTTAGATTCTTTAAAAATACATTATGCCGGGCAAGTAAATAAACCTTTTGAAATTTTTGAGAAGGATAGTGTTAAATATGCTTTTTGTGCTTTTGCCCCAAATGAAAATACAGTTTCGATTAATAAGATTGATAGCGCAAAGGCTTTAGTGGCTCGGTTAAAAAAGCAGGCAGATATAGTAATTGTTTCTTTTCATGGTGGTGGTGAAGGCGCTAGATTTGAACACGTACCACGTAAAAATGAAATTTTTTATAATGAAAACCGAGGAAATGTCTATGCCTTTGCTCATACTGTCATCGATGCTGGAGCAGATATCGTTTTAGGACACGGGCCCCATGTTAGCAGAGCTGTAGAGGTTTATAAAAATAAATTTATCGCTTATAGTATGGGTAATTTTTGTACATACGGTATGTTTAGCTTAAAGGGAAAAAATGGTTTCGCTCCACTGTTTCAGGTTAAAGTTAATAGCAAGGGCGATTTCTTATATGCCGATGTAGTTTCGGTTAAGCAAGAAAAAATAAGCAGATTAACTATTGATGAAAATCATACCGCCTTTAAAAGAATTAAACAACTTACAGATGAAGATTTTGTTGGGCACAAGCTTGAATTCGAAAATAATAGGATAAAAGTTCAACCCTAATTTTGTCATTAACCACATAATTTTCAATCTCAGCCTTAACCTCAACACATGAAAACAGGAATAATTCTACACTATATAGTTGGTATTGCAGCAGCAATTTTAGTTTTAGCCGCTGCATATTACATTAATCAAAATCCAAAAAACATTGTTTCTGCCGGAATAATAATCCTTGCAGGTTCATTGGTTGCTTTTAGCCAGTATTTGATTATTCGACGGAATAAGAAGTAATAAAAATCTATCCTTTTCAATAAAAAAATTACCTAATGAATAGGTTAAGAAGAGATAATTTGAACTATGCCTCGTCTTTCGTGTTTTTTACTAAACCAATACCTGATACAAAGAATATTAAGCCGATAATACCATACACTAATAACCCTCTTGTTTGTTCGCTGTGGTTTACAAATCCCCAACCTGCGTAGATTAATCCAATTACTCCTAATACGGTAAGTATTGTTCCGAAAGTGCGTTTTACGTTCATGTTTTTTAAATTACAGAGTAAATACAATAAATATTGGTTTTTGTTTTTTAATTGTAATAAAAACTAGCTAACATGTTGATATTGACGTTTGAAACGTTGTATGGACTTAAATCTTAAAAAACAAAAAGGCCACAAACGTGCAGATTTTATACTCTGTAATTTGTGGCCTAAAATTAATATGTCTTAATATTGTTTATTACCAAACACCTAATCTATTAGCTGGTGCAACATACATTTTTGCTGTAGCCGGAATATTAAATGCTTTATAAAAAGCTTCCATATTATAAACCGGACCATTTACACGAAATATTTCTGGGCTATGTGGATCGGTTTTTAAGCGTACACGCATGCTTTCATCGCGATTTTTCATTCTCCAAACTTGTGCAAAGCTTAAAAAGAAGCGTTGGTCTGGAGTAAAGCCATCAATCTTTTCATTGCCTTTACCTTGTTCTGTAAGTTTAAAAGCATCGTAAGCAATATTTAACCCGCCAATGTCGGCCAGGTTTTCGCCTAATGTTAGTGCGCCATTAACATGTTGATTATCTAATAAGGAGAAGTTATTGTAAAACGCAACTACTTTATCGGCTTTGGTTTTAAACTTAGCAGCATCATCCTTTGTCCACCACTCTTTTAAATTTCCTGCAGCATCGTACTGTCGGCCTTGATCATCAAAACCATGCGTCATTTCATGACCAATCACTGCACCAATACCACCATAATTTATCGCATCATCAGCATTAAAGGCAAAAAATGGAAATTGCAAAATACCGGCTGGAAAAACGATTTCATTAAACGAAGGATTGTAATAAGCATTAACTGTTGGAGGCGTCATTCCCCATTCTGTTTTATCAACAGGTTTGCCTAATTTATCCATCATCTCTTTATAATCGTGCTTTTTAGCAGATTGAAGATTTGCATAATAAGTATTTTTAGAAATTTCTACATCATCGTATTTCTTCCATTTATCAGGATAGCCAATTTTTTTAACAAATGCATTTAATTTTTCCAATGCCTTTTTCTTTGTTTCTGGAGTCATCCAATCTACCTGCTTTATTCTATTCTCATAAACCTTTTGCAAATTGTTTACCAGTTCGAGCATTCGTTTTTTAGCTTCTGGCTTAAAATATTGCTCTGCATAAAGCTGCCCTAATAAATCGCCTAAACTTCTATCCGTATTGGTCACCATTGCCTTCCATCTTTCGGTTTGCGATGGCTGACCGTATAATGTTTTACCGAAAAAATCGAATTTAGCAGTCCTGAAATTTTTCGTAAGTGCATTTGCAGCAGCGTTTAAAGCATCAAACTTCAATTTTTCTTTCCAAATCGCAATGGGTTGAATTTTAATTAAAGTAGATAAGGCTTGATAGTATTTTGGCTGGCGTACAATTACGCTATCTGTGCTTGCGCCTAATTTATTTAGAACAGTTTTGAAATCGATATTGGGTATTTGCTTTTGAAAATCAGCAACCGAAAATTTATTGTAATTTTTTTGTGGATCGCGAAGTTCAACAGGTGTTGAATGGGCTTTTGCCAAAGCGGTTTCTAAGTTTAAAATATCATTGGCGTATTTTGCTGCATTAACAGAATCGCCCGCAAGACTAAATATTTTATTGATGTATTTAACATATTCAGTTCTAATCTTTTTCGCTTTCTCGTCTTGGTCTAAATAGTAACTACGTTCCGGTAAATTAATACCCGATTGTGCAAAAACTAAAACATTTTTCGAACTCATTTTATCATCAGGCTCTATCCCGAAACCTAACAAATCGCCTTCACCTTCTTTAAATCCTTCTGCAATAAAATTGATTAAATCTTTATCATTTTTAATCGCATCAATTTTTGATAATAATGGCTTTACTGGTTCAGTACCAAGTTTTTCAATGGTTAACGAATCCATCCCGCTTGCGTAAAAATCGCCAACTTTTTGCTCAGCACTTCCTTTACCTGCACTGCTTTTTGCAGCATGTTCTAAAATGTTCCGTAGGTTTTTAATGTTATCATTATATAAGGTATAAAATGAACCCCAGCCAGTTTCGGTTTTAGGGATTTGAGCATTTTTCATCCATTTACCGTTGGCATAAAGGAAGAAATTATCGCCAGGTTTTACAGTTGTATCCATACCGGCTGTATCAAAAAATACAGTTCTTTGATCTGTTTCGGTAGCTTGATGATTTTTATCATTCTGGCAGGCTGCAAGTAATATTAAGGCTGCAGCAGGCAGATATAATTTTCTTTTCATGAGATGTATTTAAGTTATCAATAATTAAAGCTACGAAAAGCATGATGTAGTTTGCATGAATTTTTTATAACTTCAAAAAAAAATCTAATGTTATGCAATACGTAGTTTACATTCTAATTTTCTTTGGAATTATTATTCTCTTAAGTTCTTTTGTTACAGTAAAACAAGGAACCATAGCGGTAATTACTGTTTTTGGCAAATATCAACGCCAATTGAGGCCAGGATTAAATTTTAAAATTCCTTTAATTGAGCAGATTTATTCGCGTATTTCTATTCAGAACCGCTCGGTTGAATTATCATTCCAGGCCGTTACGCAAGATCAAGCAAACGTTTATTTTAAGGCGATGCTGCTTTATTCGGTAGTCAATCAGGATGAAGAAACCATTAAAAATGTGGCCTTTAAATTTGTTGATGCTACCAACTTGATGCAAGCTTTGATTAGAACAATTGAAGGTTCTATTCGTGCTTATGTAGCTACCCAAAAACAGGCAAATGTTTTAGCGCAACGCAATGAGATTGTACTTCATGTAAAAGAGCAAATTGACCAGGTTTTAGACGGCTGGGGTTATCATTTGCAAGATTTGCAATTAAATGATATAACTTTTGATGAAGAAATTATGCGCTCGATGAGTCGTGTGGTTGCATCAAATAACCTTAAGGCTGCAGCAGAAAACGAAGGTCAGGCTTTATTGATAACCAAAACAAAGGGTGCAGAAGCAGATGGTAATGCCATTAAAATTGCAGCAATGGCCGAGCGTGAGGCTGCACAATTACGTGGGCAAGGTATTGCATTATTTAGAGAGGAAGTTGCAAAAGGTATGACAAATGCTGCTCATGAAATGCAACAAGCTAATTTGGATACTTCAGTAATTCTTTTCACCATGTGGACGGAAGCGATTAAGCAATTTGCAGAATATGGCGAAGGAAATATTATTTTCTTAGATGGAAGTACTGAAGGCATGAATAAAACCATGAAAGAAATGATGGCTATGCAACTGAATAGACAAAACCAGCCTGGACAGCAAGCAAAATAGGCTTGATGCTTTATTTAAACTTACGAAGTCTCCTTTGCTATTGGCTTGTTAGACTTCGTAAGTTTTACATTGAGTATAAAAAAGCCCGCTAAAATTTTAAATTTTAGCGGGCTTTTTACTGATTAAATTTTTATTAATTGTTCTTTGGCATTAAACCCAAATTCATAACGTAATTACCAGATTGTTGCATGAAATCACCCATAACATGTAATGATTCATCTTCAATAAAATCGAATGCATCTTGCTTAGTAGGTTTTTCGCCCTTTTTAATAGATGGTAAACCACGTGCTGTTCTAAGCTCATTAATTCTTGCTAAGCTTTTTGCTTCCTGAGCATCACGTTCTGCTTTCAACTTAGCTTCGTTTAATGGAACAGAAACTTCAGCATCACGTTTTTTCATTTCAGCAAAATCTTGTTTTAAATATTTGAAATCTAAAGAGTTGGCAATGCGTTGTTCACTATTTTTTATCAAGTTAGGTTTAACAGCTGTTAAATTTGCTACTGCTTTAAAATTTGAACTTGGAATTACATCCCAAGGCAATGCTGATGGTTCTGTATCTTCTCCAATTTTATCCATCGGATATAAAGATGGGAAAACAACATCTGGTGTTACACCTTTATGTTGAGTGCTACTACCTGCAACTCGATAGAATTTAGCCATTGTAAGGTTTATCTGACCTAAGTTAATATCTGCAGCAGTAACATTACTTGGTGCTGTTCCTGTTGTTTTGTTTTTAGTAATTAATCCTGCAACTCGTTGCAACATGCTTGGGTTTACCAATTTATTTAAATCGATTGACGATTGTACTGTTCCTTTACCATAGGTTTGGCTACCCATAATAATACCGCGGCCATAATCTTGGATGGCGCCAGCAAAAATTTCAGATGCAGAAGCACTTAAGCGATCTACCATTACACCAAATGGACCATCCCAAGCAACACCTGTAGTTTGGTCTTCGTCAACTTCGATTTTACCACGTAAATCTTTAACCTGAACAACAGGACCTTTATCAATAAATAAGCCAGTTAATGAAATTGCTTCAACAAGTGAACCACCGCCGTTTCCACGTAAATCCATCACAATTGCATCCACTTTATCAAAAGTTTTTAAAGAATCAATAAGTTTTCTAACGTCACGAGTTGTACTTTTATAATTTTTATCGCCAGCATTTGCAGCTTTAAAATCAGCATAAAATGCAGGTAAAGTAATTACACCCATTTTATAGCTTTTGCCATTCATATTGATGGTTTTCACTGTTTTCTTAGCAGATGTTTCTTCTAAAACAACTTTATCTCGAACTAAAGATATAATTACAGGTTTAGAAGACATTTCTTTTCCGGCAGGAATAACCTTTAATCGTACTTTAGTTCCTTTAGCACCTTTAATTTTAGATACTGTTGCATCTAATCTCCATCCTACAACATCTACAAATTCTCCATCGCCTTGTGCAACTGCAATAATTCTATCGCCTGGGGTTAGCTGTTTGTCTTTAAAAGCTGGTCCGCCAGCAATAATTTCTGAAATCTTAACAACTTCATTTTCCAATTGTAATCTTGCACCAATTCCCTCAAACGAACGAGACATATCTTCGTTAAAAGCTACTGCATTTACCGGATTGAAGTAATTTGTATGTGGGTCAATAGATTCTGTAAAAGCATCCATCAAAATTTGAAATACATCTTGATTATTGGTTTTTGAGGTTTGTGATTGTAAATTTTGGTAACGTTTGGTTAAAGTTTCAACGTTTTTTGCCTGAGCAGTTCCTGCTAAGTTTAAATTTACTAATTCGTATTTAACACGTTTTTTCCAGGTTTCATTTAATGCCGTGCTTGAAGCAGCCCAAGGCATTTTTTCTCTGTCGTAAGTGTAAGTATCATTCTGATTGAAATCGAATTTTGTTTTTATTTGCGCTAAAGAATAATTGAAATATTCGTTTAAGCGTTTAGCATATACATTGTAAATGTAAAATGGACCACTTAAATCGCCATTTTTAAAATCGTCATCAAGTGTAAATCTATATTTTTCGAATTCTTTAATATCAGAAGCCAAGAAATAATTCTTACCCTGATCTAAAGATTTTATGTACTTATCTAAAATAATAGAAGATATAGAGTCATTAATTTCGAGTTTTTTATAATTATAGCTTTCGATAAGATTAACAACTTCTTTAATAACCAATTGCTGTTGTTCATCTGGCTTCACGTTAGTAACGCCTTCAACAACAGGTTGAGTTTTTGGAGCGGCATGGCAAGCTAGCACTGCGGCTGTAAAAAGTACAAAAAATATTCTCTTCAACATCTCTTTAAATAATTTAAAATCCATTTCTAATTCTATATAGCCAATATGATACCATTTTATCAAATAAACAAACAAGAGACAGCATTATTACCGTCTCTTGTTAAATGGATCAAATCTAACTAAAAGGTTTTTATTTGTCAATTGCTATAAAACAACCCAACATGGCACTTTTTGTTTTAAAATCAGGCCTTTAGGTGTTAGATATTTTAACAAAAATTAACATTTAAGGAAATGATAAGGAGAATTTCGTAAATATTGCAACCAATTGAACGCATAATATCATTATCGCCCACAAAAAAAAATGAATTAAAGAATCAATTCCTTAGCAGAAAATTATTTTTTTGGAGTTGTTTTAGATGCAATTATATCGCGGGCATCTTTAATTTGAGCTTTGTATTGAGAATTTTTTATGGCTTTAGCTAAAAGTTCTGCTTGGTTTAAATCTTTTGTAGCTAGTGTAAAATCTTTCTTCCTGATTTTTACCTGAGCTAGTCCTAAAACGGACTCTATAAAAGATGTGTTGCTTCTTAACTGTTTAGCCAAAATACCTTGTTGCGTATAAAACCACATAGATTGTGTGTATTTACTATCGGCAAGATAAACCTTACCTAAAATATTGTAGGTATTCATTTGCCCAACACGACTACCCATTTTAGAGTAATTTTTAAGCACTACATTAATTAAAATTTGTTCAGCATCTGTAAATCTACCCAACTGATAATGCATATTGCTCATTTTAATAAGTGCCTGGCAGTATAAATTAAAGTTTTTAACTGCATTAAATTCAAAAGCAGCTTTGCCAAATAGGGTTAATGCCTCATTAAAATCGCCTTTTTTTTCAAGGCTTTGTGCATCTTCAAAATAATTGGTTCCTTCGGCAAGATCGTATTTAGATACCGCAATATTAATTGCACTTCCGCCAAACCCAGGTTCTTGGTCGGCTTTATCTATGTTTTGAGCGCAAAGTTGTAGAGAGGTAAATAGGCAAATAAAAGCCAGAACCATTTTAGTCATGCAACAAAAATAATACTTTAAATGAATTTTTAGCTAAATACCTGTAAATTAACATCAAATGATGCCCAAACCATATAAGGATGCGAATCGCAATGATAAATTTCACCTTTTGAAGTAATTCCGACTACTCCGGCAAAGCCATCGAATGATTTGAGTTCTGCAAATGATTTATCAGTAGCTTCTTTTAAAGTAAAGCCATCTGTAACTCGGGTTACAATTTTAGCCGCTAAGGCACCGCTCACAATATCTTCACCAACACCTGTACAAGAAATGCCTGCATATTGATTTGCATAATTGCCGGCAACAGTAGCAGAATCGCTAACCCGACAAGGAATCTCGAAGCCTTTGCCTCCGGTTGAGGTTGCTGCAGCTAAATTTCCATCAGCATCCAGAGCAACGCATCCAACTGTGCCTTTGTTGTTTTGTTGATTTACTTTTGCTTCATATTCCAACTGGCGCTGTTGCGTTATCGGATTAAAGTATTCAAAGCCATTGTTTCTTGCAAAAGTTTGAGCGCCATCGCCACTTAAAACGCGATCATCGTAAGCTAATAGATTATGAGAGATTTCTATTGGATTTTTAACATCCTCAACATTGATTACACCACTAAACTTTTCAGTTTTACCATCCATTAGCGATGCGCTTAAACGAACTTTTCCATCACTTTGTATTTGAGAACCAATGCCTGCATTAAATAAATCATTATCTTCTAATAAGGCAACGGTATAAACTACTGTTTCCAAAGCCGTGTGGCTTTTTAAATATTCGTAACCAAGTGTAGCTATTTCAGCCAGTGCATCTTGCTTAGCTTTTTTAGTTTCCTGATTGGTAGATGACTCGCTAAAGAAGCCGCCATGTATAATTAGTTTCATTTTGTAAGTAGATTGTAGCTTCAAATATTAAGATAAGCTTCAGAGAGAGTAACCATTTACTCTAATCCTAATACCCTGAATTTTTTCTTATGCTATTGGAATAACTTTTGGGTGATGTATAATTAAACTATGGTCTGTTAAATCGTAAACATCACCATCGCACATCACGTGTACAACCATATTTTTTATAGATACAGGTTGCCCCATTTCAACATCAGTTAAATTTGTATCTGCCATTTGGCGTCCATCAACTAAAATAACCATGCCTGAACCAATGGCTTCCATAACATGCCCATCAGATATGAACAAGCCGGTATCTTCTCCTAAACCAATACCCAAAATACCAGGGTTACTTGCTGCTGCATACAATAAACGGCCAATTCTACCACGTTGAACAAAGTGCGTATCAACAATAACATCATCAATAAAACCTAGGCCACCAGTAATTTTTACTTCACCTTTAAGTAAAGCATCTTTACTACTTCCCTGGTAAATCATATTTTTAGAGCTTGCTGCAGCACCTGCTGATGTTCCTGCAATTACAATAGGCTCATTTTTGTATTTTTCTAATAAAATTTGATGAATTTTTGTGCCACCAAAAATGGATGACAAGCGCAATTGGTCGCCGCCGGTAAAAACCATAACATCGGCAGCTTTTATGCGTTCGCAATTCTCATCACTGTTTGCTTCTTCGCGATTGGTGATGTTTAAAACACCAACATTATGTACATCTAATTGGGCGTAGGCTTTAATGTATTCTTCACCAACTTTTTCTGGCATAAGCGATGCCGTTGTAATAATTTCAAAGCGTGATTCTATATCTCTAACCGATTCTGTGGTGATTCTTTTTAAAATTCCACGCTCAAAG
Source organism: Pedobacter lithocola (assembly GCF_042650845.1). NCBI lineage: Bacteria > Pseudomonadati > Bacteroidota > Sphingobacteriia > Sphingobacteriales > Sphingobacteriaceae > Pedobacter > Pedobacter lithocola. The sequence continues at coordinate 491,106 of NZ_JBHSBW010000011.1, forward strand.
AAATTCATGTTTTCGGGTAAACCGAACTGTGTTTCAGCAAAGCTGCCTGTGTTTATTGCGCCACCTATGATGATGAGTTTACCCTTCGGAACCATTCGTTGTGTATTATTATTGTATCAAAAAACCCAAATATATCAGGATAAGATAAAAAACACGACTTTTTTTGTCAATAATATTCACTTTATTAACAAACGTTAAAATAAACTTGTAAAAATTCAGCTCTTTTAAACCTGAAAATAAAACAATTGTGTAAAAAAATTGATTTAGGTAATTGCTATATCAATTTTAAAAATAAATGCATAATTTACCATCATCAATTTTACAACTGAAATTGATTTAAATAAGCTATACCGACCCCTTGTTTAACGAAAAACGACAAAATTTTACATGAAAATATCAAACATACAAGTATTAAGAGGGCCGAATATATGGTCTATCAATCGCAAAAAACTAATTCAAATGCGACTTGATTTAGAAGAATTAGAGCAGAGACCAACCAATACTATTGAAGGATTTAGCGAAAGGATTGAAAAATTATTGCCAAGCATGTTCAGTCACCGATGCTCCAAAGGTGTAGAAGGTGGTTTTTTTGCCCGTGTTAAAGAAGGTACTTGGATGGGCCATGTGATTGAGCACATTGCTTTGGAAATTCAATCTATCGCAGGTATGGAAACTGGTTTCGGTCGCACTCGCCAAACAAAAACAGAAGGCATTTATAATGTTGTATTCAGTTACTTGGAAGAAAAAGTTGGCGTTTATGCTGCAGAAGCATCGGTAAAAATAGCGCAGGCTTTGATTGATAATGAAGAATATGATTTGGACCACGATATCCGCAGGATGAAAGAAATCCGTGAGCTGGAAGCATTAGGTCCGAGTACTGGTTCTATTGTGCAGGAAGCGGTAAGCAGAAGTATTCCTTGGATAAGATTGAATAAAAGTTCGTTAGTACAGCTGGGTTATGGTAAAAATCAGGTTCGTTTTAGAGCCACCATGACAGAAAAGACAAGCAGCATTGCCGTAGATATTGCAAGTAATAAAGATGAAACCAAACGATTATTAACTGAAGCAGCCATACCTGTTGCTTCTGGTGTCACTATATCGAATCCTGATGATTTAGAAGCATCAGTAAATAAAGTGGGCTTTCCTTTAGTTTTTAAACCTTTAGATGGAAATCATGGTAAAGGCGCTACCATCAATGTAAAAACGTTAGAAGCTGCAAAAGCTGCTTTTGAATATGCTAAAACCTATTCTCGCAGGGTTATCATAGAAAAATTTATAACCGGTTTCGATTTTCGTGTTTTGGTGATTGACCATAAAGTTGTTGCAGCAGCACAGCGAGATCCGGCACATGTATTGGGAAATGGCATTCATACCATCCAAGAATTAATCGATAAGGAAAACGAAGATCCTCGTCGAGGTTATGGGCATGAAAATGTGCTAACAGAAATTTCAGTTGATAGAGATACTCTGGATTTACTTGCAAAGAAAGATTATACGTTAGAAACAATTCCTGAAAAGGGAGAAATTGTTTATTTAAAATCAACTGCAAATTTAAGTACAGGTGGTACATCAATCGATGTGACAGATATTGTTCATCCTCAAAATATTTTTATTTGTGAAAGAATTTCGAGGGTAATCGGTTTAGATATTTGTGGTATTGATATTATGGCGCAAAACCTAACGCAACCCTTAACAGAAAATGGCGGCGTTGTTTTAGAAGTAAATGCAGCACCAGGTTTTAGAATGCATCTTGCACCAAGCGAAGGCTTACCAAGAAACGTTGCGGCTTCAGTTATCGATATGCTTTATCCCCCAGGAAAATTATCGCAAATTCCAATTATTGCAGTTACTGGTACCAACGGAAAAACCACCACAACACGTTTAATTGCCCATATTATTCGTAGCAATGGCAAGCGAGTAGGTTATACAACTTCTGATGGCGTTTATGTTCACAACACCATGTTAATGAAAGGCGATACAACTGGACCGGTAAGTGCAGAGTTTATTTTAAAAGATCCAACCGTTGAATTTGCCGTATTAGAAACTGCCCGTGGTGGAATTTTAAGAGCAGGTTTAGGTTTTAACCAGTGCGATATTGGTGTTATCACCAATATTCAGGAAGATCATTTAGGTATATCAGACATCCATAACCTTGATGATTTAGCACGAGTAAAAGCTGTTGTAATTGGTGCGGTTAGGCGTAAAGGTTGGGCAGTTTTAAATGCTGATAATGGCTACTGTGTTAAAATAGGTAGAGATGCCCGTTGTAATGTCGCCTATTTTAGTATGGATGAAAACAATCCGGTAATTAAAGACCATTGCAAAAAAGGTGGCGTTGCAGCGATTTATGAGAATGGATACATTACCATCAAAACCGGCGATTGGAAATTACGTGTTGATAAAGCAACCCATGTGCCTTTAACTTTTGGTGGTTCGGTTAATTTTATGATTCAGAATGTTTTGGCGGCTACGCTGGCGGCATATTTATGGGGTTATAAAACCGATGATATTCGTTTATCTCTCGAAACCTTTATTCCATCGGCTGCACATACACCAGGCAGAATGAATGTTTTCAGGTTTAAGGACTTCAAAGTTTTAGTAGATTTCGCACACAACCCGGATGGATTTAATGGTGTTAAGGCATATTTACAAAGTGTAGAAGCAACACAGCATGTTGGTATTATTTCTGGTACTGGTGATAGGCGTGATGAAGACATTATGGAAACAGCACGGATTTCTGCGCAAATGTTCGATAAGATCTACATCTGTCAGGAGAAATATTTACGAGGCAGAAAGCAACAAGAACTAATTGATTTATTGATAACCGGAATAAAGGAAGTAGATCCGAACAAGGAAATTATCATCAATAATAAAAGTACCGAATGTTTGCAAGAAGCGATTGATAATGCTCAAAAAGGTTCTTATCTGACTATCTTGAGTAATACAATTGATAATACCATTCAACGCGTTACAGAACATTTGGATAAAGAGTTAGAAGCATAACTCAAGTTAAATTCTTAACGAATTTAGCGTTTAAAATAAAACCCCTTTCAATTATAATTGAAAGGGGTTTTTACGTTGTTAACGAAAAATATTTAGACTATGCTTGAGAATCACGCAATCTTTTAATCTCATCATGAGATCTTCTTAACGAAGTTTTTTGTTCAGAAATTAATTCTCTGATGTTAGAAGGTAAATCTTCTTCTTCCAATGCCAATTTGTAGGCTGCTTGTGCGGCATCTTCACCAAACTCACAATTGTTTAAAACTGTTTGACGATCGTGACCTGTAAATATTGCTTTTACATCCATCCAACCACGATAAATTTTACCAGATGTAGTTGTACCTGTCTCAATATCTTGTCCTGAAGCCGCAACTTCAGTAGCCAATGCCATTTTATATTTTTGACTTTCTTCTATCATGTTTAAGAACAAAGATTTAAGATCGTTATCACCATCTTTCAATTCTTTGCGAGCTTTTTCATATCCTTCTATACGGTCGTTATTAATTTGTACAAGGTCATTTAAAACCTCTGCCGTTGCTGTGGTAGTTTTCATGTTTTTATAAATTGATGTATTGATTGAACATGGAGTATACAGAAAGGTTTGTCATATTGCAGAAAACATTATTCTTAAATGCTATAGTCGGTTATTTTGTTGCGTCCAAGGCGTCTATAATTGATTCATTTATAATGGGATATGTCGATATATTTTTTAGGTGTTAGCTTATTGTTACGCTTTAGTCGCAAATCTTTTACCCAGAATTCACAAATTCTAACATTAAAATATCGACTTTACATCAATGCGTTAGTCGATTTTTTGATTGTAAATTATGAATCTAATTATTCAGAATCCACCTGATGGAGGAACATTATACACGGAAACCAATTTAAACCAGTTCTTTCCAGAGCCATTAAATACCATTACAAGCTGTTTCTTTTTAGCAATAGCTGTTTATTGGACAATCAAATTATGGGGCAATTTTAGATTGCATCCGTTTTTAAGTTTTGCATTAGTGCTGTTATATATTGGTGGCATTGGTGGAACTACTTATCATGGTTTAAGAAGATGGCCAATATTTATTATGATGGATTGGGTGCCAATAATGCTACTCTGCTTATCTGCCGGAACATATTTTTTAGCTAAAATCACTAAATGGTATTTTGCTGCATTAATTGTTGTGTTGTACGCTTTATTTCAGACATTTTTACGGAAGCAATTTACTGGAGGTGATTTCCAGATTTTTATCAATATTAACTATGCTTTTATGGCTGCATTGGTTCTATTTCCGGTGTTTGGCTATTTGTTAAAAACAGAATGGCGCAATGGAAAATGGGTAGGTTTTGCTTTAATTGCTTTCATATTTGCCCTCACTTTTCGTATTGCTGATAAATGGGAAATTCTAAGCTTTGGAACACACTTTTTATGGCATACTTTCGGTGCGGTAGCTTCATTCTGTATGCTTAACTATATTTATTTAGTCAATGCTAAGCGAGTTTAAATTTTGATTGTTCATATTCAAGTAGCTTTTTGTTAGAATGAAGCGATAGGTTAGCTTTGACAACTTTTTAAAAGTTGTCAAAGCTGTATAAATAATCAAAATTTTAGTTTTGACAGCATATCTAACCTCACCCTATCAAGGTATTTGCTTTGGCTTCGGTCGTGCTTTCCCTCTCCTTTAAGAGAGGGATTTAATAGGTGGTGGTGATGCCTATTAGTTAAGTATATATTATTTGCCGATAGCATATTTAATGCCGCCGTATAAATGTTTTAAAAATAGATTGTCAATCCAGCATTCATCTGTATGTCCCATTGAGGTATAAAATGATCTGCCTCCGTCAAAATCGTGATACCAACTAAATGGATGGAAATTTCCATTTTTACCACCTTTGTAAGATGATTCATCGATGGTTATTAAAACCTTGATGTTTGGATTGATATTTTTAAAATTGTACAATTCATCACGGTGCATCCAAACAGAATCGGTAAAAAATTTTGTAGAAGGATGTTTTTTATCTTTAATTACAAATCTGGCATTTTGCTGCTCCGGATGACTTAAAAAATAAGCGCCAGCAAGTTTACCATACCATGGCCAGTCGTATTCGGTATCCGTTGCTGCATGTACACCAACGTAACCACCTCCTGCCTGAATGTATTTTTCAAATGCGGCTTGTTGTTTATCATCTAATACATCACCTGTGGTGCTTAAGAAAATCACTGCAGCATATTTTTTTAAATTATCTTCGGTAAATAATGCAGAATTTTTGGTGGTATCAACCAAAAAATTATGTTCAGCGCCTAGTTTAATAAGGGCTATTTTACCTTTTTCGATAGATGCATGGCGGTAACCTTTAGTTTTAGAAAACACTAAAATTTTAGGGTCTTTCTTAGCAATGGTGTAACTCTGAAAAAAAGATGCAATTATAATTAACAGGCAAATTGAAAATAGATTTTTCATGATAAATGGTTAGGGTGATTATGTTCTTCAATGAAGCACTAATCTAAGAAAGATGTTTGATAATTTCTTTACATCGATTTTCCACTTGCTTGCAAACTGGCTCAAATAAAGCATTATCCCAATATGGGTCTGTAACTTCGTCGTTATCCAAAAATAATTTTACCTTTTTACGCTCTTCATCTGTTTTCGCTAAATTTAAAACATCTCTTAAATTGTTTCTGTCCATAACGAAAATCCAATCGTATTTAGCGAACATGGTATCACTAAATTGCTGGGCCCTTTGTGTGCTTATATCGTAGCCACTTAGTTTTGCAGCCGTTATACTTCTATGATCAGGAGCTTTGCCAATGTGCCAGTTTCCTGTTCCAGCTGAGGCAATTTCCCAACCTAACTTTTGCTGCTGAACGAGATGGCGCATAATTCCTTCTGCCAGAGGCGAACGGCAAATATTACCCAGGCAAACCATTAAAATTTTCAAAATTATTTAGATTCTGCTTTGTAAACGTACACGACAGTATAAATTATTCCGCCCTGTGGTTCAGTTGTTATGACCTGAGTGAGTTTGTTTCCACTTAATACCATTGGAAATTTAGTGTTTGACGATAAGATAATCTGATCTTCATTTCTTTTCCAAGTTTGAATGCCTACGGTTGGCGCCATATCACACAGTGCACCATTTGAGCCAGACGTGAAAGTTCCATCACTATTAAATGAAATCATCATATTGGCTACACAACTTGCTTGTCCCATCAATTCAATATAATTTGTGCCTGTTTTGTTACCAAACGTCATCGCCGGTGAAACTGTTGCAGTTTCTATCTTCCAGTTTTTAGAGGTTAACGTTTTATCAGCATCTTTTTTGCAAGATGTTAATACCACACCAAGTAGGAATAAAAGGAATAATTTTTTCATAGATTTTGGTTTTTTAACTATACGAATGATTTTTAAATAACGCTACAGATTGTAGAACTTATCCGTAAATATCATTCAATACTTTAGCTAACCTGATTCCACCTTTAAGTAGTTGTTCGTTTAAAGTATCAACCCAATCAAAATTGTAGCGATAGCTTAATTTAGAATCGGGTTTGGTTTTGTCGTAAATTTTACTGCAAATTAAATAGGATTCGTATATACAATCTTTTAAGCTTGTGTTTTGCCAATTGTACAATTGCACCGCCGAAGGATGATTTATTGCTTTAGCAAATTCTGTATAGCTTAATTGTTGATATTCAATTAATTGTTCATCCCACACACGGTGAAGATTTGACTTTTCGTTAAACCATGATACCGAAATCCGGTTTCCGCCAGAATCATCTTTGTGAGCGACATGCATTGGCTGAGATAAATCGCCTTCTAAATGTACCAACATGCGTAAGGCTAATTTTTTTTCATCAGCTGTGCTGCCTGTATTTTTTAATATGGCAATAAGTTCGGGGATTTTATTGTACAGGTTAGTTCCCTTTTCCGAATCTAAAATACTATAAACGCCGTCTTTATTTAGTCCGCCTGGGAGGTTTACAAAATGCCAGTTGTACATGTAGTTATATGTAGAATCTGACTTAATAAAATCGCCCCAATTGGCCGACATCGCTAAGCTTTCATATCCTAATATGCCCTGAATGGCTTTTCGGGTTTTGGCTTTTAAATAACTATCGGCAATTTCGCCAACTACCCGGTGACCAATCATTCCCCATGCATTTGCCTGTATTGGTAAGTATGCCAATACACCAATTGCAGCAATTGTAAACAATTTCTTTTTAATTGAATTTGATATCATATTATAATTCTTTTTGAACACAGGTAACTTTTTCTTTTAGTGATAATTTTATTTCTCGCCTATCGCTTAAACTTTCTAGCAACAATGTATCGGCTGTTTTACTTTTTATCAGGAAATTTTTATCGTACCTGCCAATTCGATAACAACCCGAAATTTTTTGTTTGTAATTGGCATGTGTAAATGTAGCGCCAACAAAAAGCGTATCGCCTTTAACTGCGTAAACGCCTTTTGCATATTCTTTCCAAATGCCATTGTTGTAGCAAGAATCTTCGTAGAAATTTACTTTGCTATGGGTTTCTAAGTCGATATAAATAGAATCGCAAGTAATTTTGAAATGATGCTGTGTGTAATTATTAAGCTTGTTGCTAAAAGCGACCGAATCTTCATTCCAAACACCTTGCATAAATGCTTCGCCTTTTCCCTGAATATTTGGTCGAGGCGAACAAGCCAGCTGTAAGATGGAAAAGGTAAAAAGGATGATATACAAAAACCTTAGCCTTGGGTAATGCTTAATTATTCTCAAATTAAGGAGTTTATTTATTGATATTGTCATTTTTTCGCCAAGCGATTAATTTTTAAGCAAGTTTTGAGTTAAATAAACCCGATTGAAGCGTAAAGCTTTTTATTGCACTAACCTTAAATAATTATTGCTGAGGCACGAAGCATCTGCAACCGATGAAACAGATGCCTTGTGCCTCAGCATAACAGAAGTTGAAAAAACTTGAAGCGAAAAGCGGGGCTATCGGGGCCGAAGATCTAATAGCCTTGCTTTCCACAAAATCTCTAAAACGACTTTTTCTATCGGCTTAAAAAGGTGTTTCTCATTTGGGTGTGGCTTTTATTTTAAACTTCCAACCATATCTTCCGGACGAACCCATTCATCAAATTGCTCATTTGTGAGTAAGCCCAATTCTACTGCCGCAGCTTTTAAAGTTTTATTCTCTTTATGCGCTTTCTTAGCAATTTTAGCAGCATTTTCATAACCAACATGCGGGTTTAAAGCGGTAACTAACATTAATGAGTTTTGTAAATGTTTCTCAATTTCTGGTAAGTTAGCAGTAATACCTTCAGCACATTTAACCGTGAAAGAAACGCAAGCATCGCCAATTAAACGAGCTGATTGCAATACATTTGCCGCAATTAATGGTTTAAAAACATTCAGTTCGAAATGACCAGACATGCCGCCGATTGAAACCGCAACATCGTTACCCATAACCTGTGCACAAACCATGGTTAATGCTTCTGGCTGAGTTGGGTTAACTTTTCCCGGCATAATCGAAGAACCTGGTTCGTTATCAGGGATTACGATTTCACCAATGCCACAACGCGGACCAGAACTTAACATACGCACATCATTTGCTACTTTCATCAAGGCAACTGCAGTACGTTTTAAAGCGCCAGAAAGTTCAACCATTGCGTCGTGAGCGGCCAAAGCCTCGAATTTATTTGGTGCCGTTACAAAAGGTAAGCCCGTTAAATCAGCAATTTTTTGTGCCACTAAAACATCGTATCCTTTTGGTGTATTTAAGCCTGTTCCAACTGCCGTTCCGCCTAAAGCCAACTCAGCAACCATAACTAAAGCATTTTTAATCGCTCTGATGCTGTTATCAATTTGTTGTACGTAACCCGAAAATTCTTGTCCTAAAGTTAACGGCGTTGCATCCATAAAATGCGTACGTCCAGTTTTTACAATCGAACTAAACTCTTCAACTTTTGAAGCCAAAGCATTGCGCAATTTCTCCAAACCAGGAATGGTATTTTCTACTGTTAATTTGTATGCTGCAATGTGCATTGCAGTTGGGTATGTATCGTTAGATGATTGCGATTTATTCACATCATCATTCGGGTGAAGAACTTTTTTATAATCAGCCAAAGCGCCGCCGTTAATAACATGAGCACGATTTGCAATTACTTCGTTTCCGTTCATGTTACTTTGCGTACCCGAACCGGTTTGCCAAATTACCAGCGGAAATTGGTCGTCTAACTTACCTGCAATGATTTCATCACAAGCTTTAGCAATCAGTTCTGCCTTATCTGCAGAAAGTACGCCTAGTTCAGTATTAGCCAATGCAGCCGCTTTTTTCAAATAGCCAAAAGCATGAATAATTTCTTTAGGCATAGAACCTTCTGGTCCGATTTTAAAATTATTGCGTGAGCGTTCGGTTTGTGCACCCCAGTATTTATCGGCAGGCACTTGCACCTCGCCCATGGTATCGTGTTCTATTCTGAAACTCATTATATTTTGATTTTTGTTGTCGCAAATTTAAGTTTTTTGCCTATAAAGCAAGGTATTATCTTCGATATTTACTATGGTATGATTTGAGGTTTTTTTAGATGTGCAAAGTTTTTATTTTGGAAAGGTGCTGAAGTGGTTTTTAGCTTGGGTTCGGTCCCGCTGATTCGCTGCAATCTTTTTGTGATTGTTGTGTTGAGCTTGTAGAAACACTGCTGCAAAAAGTATTTGCGCTGCCATCGGGTTTGTGTGGCTAGAAAACTGCAATTAATAAAACTTGTGTGATGCAAATTTTGGCTAAAGCCATTGGCACTTATTTTAAATTCCGTTGGTTGAAACCAACGGCAGAGATTGATGATATTGCTGTTGTATAAAATAAAAGTTGCTTATCTCAACAATTCTCTGTGAAAATCTCTGTGCCCTCCGTGGTTAATAAACCTTTTTGTACTTTTGCGGCTATGTCAGTTATTAAACCCTCATTAGCAAAAGGTACACGCGATTTTACGCCTGTTGAAATGGTAAAACGCAACTTTATTTACGATACCATTAAAACGGTTTTTAAAAAATACGGTTACGCAGAAATTCAAACACCAAGTTTTGAAAACCTATCAACCTTAACAGGAAAGTATGGTGATGAGGGCGATAAATTGATTTTTAAAATATTAAACAGTGGAGAATATTTAAAAGATGCCAAGAAAAAATCTTTCGATTTCACTCAGGATGATAACAGTAATCAACTTATCCCTTTAATCTCCGAAAAAGCACTCCGTTATGATTTAACAGTTCCCTTTGCTCGTTACGTAGTGATGCACCAGCATGAAATCACTTTACCTTTTAAACGTTTTCAGGTTCAACCGGTTTGGCGAGCAGACAGGCCGCAAAAAGGTCGGTACCGTGAGTTTTACCAGTGCGATGTGGATGTGGTTGGTTCTGAAAGTTTGTTAAATGAGGCTGAATTTATCCTCATTTATAATGAGGCTTTAACTAAATTAGGACTGAAAGATTTCAGCATTAAAATTAATAATAGAAAAATTCTATCAGGCATCGCTGAGATTATAGGTAAACCTGATTTGATAATTGACATGACGGTTGCCATAGATAAACTTGATAAAATTGGTTTGGATGGTGTTAGTAAAGAATTGTTAGAACGTGGTTTTACAGAGGATGATTTGGAGAAACTTCGCCCGGTTATTTTGTTGGATGGAACCAACCAAGAAAAAATAGCAAGTTTAAAACAGGTTTTAGCAAATTCAGAAACTGGTTTAAAAGGCGTTGCTGAAATTGAACAGGTTTTCGATTATGTAGAAAGTTTAATTTCTTATAGCTTGCCATTAACGGCAAAATTAGAGTTGGATATAACTTTAGCACGTGGCTTAAATTATTATACAGGTTGCATTTTCGAAGTTAAAACTAACGAAGTAGCTATGGGCAGCATCGGTGGTGGCGGTCGTTATGATGATTTAACAGGCATGTTCGGCTTGAAGGATTTAACCGGAGTAGGTGTTTCTTTCGGAGCGGATAGAATTTATGATGTGCTAGAAGAATTGAATCTCTTCCCTGCATCGGCAGAAGTTGGAACGAAAGTTTTAATAAGTAATTTTGATGCCGAAGCCGAAAAGTATGCATTGCCGATTTTGCAGCAATTTAGAAGTGCAGGCATTTCAGCAGAACTGTATCCATCATCAGCTAAGCTAAAAAAACAAATGGCGTATGCCGATGCGAAGAATATTCCTTATGTAGTTTTAATAGGTGGTGATGAAATTGCAAGTGGAGAATTAACGCTCAAAGATATGAAAAGCGGTGAACAGAAAAAGCTAGCCGTATTAGGTATTTTGGATTTGCTGAAGTAAGGTTTAACCGCAAAGAGCGCTAAGTTTTCGCAAAGAAACGCAAAGCTGGGATTAGAAATTATGCAACCAACTTTGCGTTTCTTTGCGCTTTTTCCTTGACTTTCTTTGCGGTTAAATCCTATTTCCCAACCCGCAACAAAATCGGGAAATGAACATCCTTTTCAGCATCACTTCCCCATGCCTCTTTCAATTCGGTAAACATATATTCCAAAGGATTTCTGTCGTTGGCTTTTTTGTAGTGTTGCAAGGATGACCAGGTATTTAAATATCCAATCATCTGGTTAAAATTCCAGGTTGTTTTAATTTGAAAGTGTGGCGCAACAATTTCATCGAAAGGAAATGGAATCGTTTTATAGCCTTCTTCAATGTATCTGCGTTCGCTATCCCAATACTTAACAAGAATATCTTCGTAAAGTTTGTGAACAGCTTCATCTACTTTCTTATCAATAAACATCAAGCCATAACCGATTACCGCTAAAACGCCATCAGGCTTTAAAGTTCGTTTTACTTCACTGTAAAAATCATCAAAATTAAACCAATGAATGGCTTGTGCAACGGTTATCAAATCGAAACTTTTATCCGGAACATTTATCTTTTCAGCTGGCGCTACTTCGTATAAAATATTAGGCATTTTTAAAGCCTGATTTAGTTGTTTCTCGCTAATATCTGTGGCATAAACCGATTTGAAATGTTGCGCTAAAACCCTAGCAACTTGTCCATTGCCGGTGGCACAATCCCAGGCCGCATCTTTATTATCGATTAGATTTAATAGATAATCATACAATTCTTGCGGGTAAGTTGGTCGGTAAATGGCGTACTCAGCAGACTGGGTGGAAAAGTTATCTTTCATATTTTTGGCAATTAAACTTTGATACTTTCGCAATGATATTTTCAGTAATCTATCTTGATATTAACTAATTTAGATAAATAAACAATGACTACATAATTGTGTTTAAATTCATATTAGAAATTAATACCAAACTATGCATCCAACTGAAAATGATTTTACGGCAAAGGAAATCGACGACGTCAAGTATCGACTAAAATCTATTTTCGGTGGCTCGGTTGGTAACCTGGTTGAGTGGTACGATTGGTACACCTACTCGGCTTTTGCTTTATATTTTTCACCTGTATTTTTTCCGAATAGCAATCCAACCGCACAGCTTTTAAATACCGCAGGAATATTTGCTGTTGGTTTTTTAATGAGGCCAATTGGTGGTTGGTTATTTGGCAGCATTGCCGATAAAAAGGGAAGGAAAAAATCTATGGCGCTTTCGGTATTCATCATGGCAATTGGTTCCTTAATTATTGGCTTAACACCAGGCTACAAACAAATCGGGATTTTTGCGCCATTACTGTTGGTTTTCGCTAGGCTAATTCAAGGCTTAAGCACGGGTGGCGAATATGGAACTTCGGCAACATATTTAAGTGAAATGGCAACCAAAAAGCATCGAGGCTTTTATTCAAGTTTTCAGTATGTAACTCTAATCGGCGGGCAATTGCTGGCTTTGGGCATACAATTAATTTTACAAAATTGGCTGTTAACACCTTCCGAATTACATGCCTGGGGATGGAGAATTCCCTTTTTTATTGGTGCCATTCTATCGTTCATAGCTTTATATTTAAGAAGACATATCGATGAAACTTCGGCATTTAAGAGGAATAAAGAAGATAAAAAAGGTGGAATTGCTGTATTGATGAAATACCCTAAAGAGGTTTTTACTGTTGTTGGTTTAACCTTGGGTGGTACAATTGCCTTTTACACCTTCAGCACGTATATGCAAAAATTTCTGGTAAACACTGTTCATTTAAGTAAAGAAACCTCTACAACATTATCATTTGTTTCGCTTTTGGTTTTCGCCATTATGCAGCCCTTGTTTGGGTTATTATCTGATAAAATCGGTCGCAAGCCGCTGTTAATTGGCTTTGGTGTTTTAGGAACTTTATGTACCGTGCCGATTTTAACTGGTTTAGCAAATGAAACCAATACGACAATAATTTTTTTATTGATGATTGCTGCGTTGATTATTGTAAGTGGCTACACCAGTATAAATGCAGTTGTTAAAGCAGAACTATTTCCTGCCGAAATTAGGGCTTTAGGTGTGGGACTGCCTTACGCTTTAACTGTTGCCATTTTCGGTGGAACGGCAGAATATCTTGCCCTTTGGTTTAAAAATATAGGTCACGAAAATTATTTTTACTGGTACGTTACTGGCTGTATTTTAATTTCGCTGATTTTATATACCACAATGAAGGATACAAAACATCACTCGAAAATAGAAGACTAGACCAGGATTAAATTGATTATAGGATTTTAAAGATTATTGTAGTGAAGATAAAGCGCTAAAATATCTGCGTTAAAAGTATTATCAAAATCCAATTCCGTGATTTCTGTATTTCCGTAGCAAAAAAATCTGTGTTACTCCGTGTAAATCTGTGGTTAAAGATAATCCCAAATCAATTCATCAAAAAATCCAATTCCGTGATTTTCATGTTTCTGTGGCAAAAAAAATCCGTGTTTATCCGTGTAAATCTTTGGTTAAAAATAATCCCACGTTAATTCATCAAAATCCAATTCCGTGATTTCTGTATTTCCGTAGCAAAAAAATCATTGTAAATCTGTGATTAAAACAACTCTTTAAAAACCTACTTTAAGATTTCTGTGTTTCCGTGTCAAAAGATATTTTTTCTATATTTACCATTATGCTCAATCAAGCCCCTTTAGCCGAAAGAATGCGTCCTCAAAATCTTGATGAATATGTAGGACAAAAGCATTTGGTTGGCATTGGTGCGGTTTTGCGCAAAGGCATTGAAAGCAGTCAGCTACCATCGATGATTTTTTGGGGACCGCCCGGAGTGGGGAAAACAACTTTGGCTTATATCATTTCTCAAACATTAGACAGGCCATTTTTTAACCTTAGTGCCATTAACAGTGGCGTAAAAGATATTCGCGAAGTAATTGATAAAGCAGCGGCTTTGAAAGATAGCTTTTTAGGTTTGCCCATTTTATTTATTGATGAAATTCACCGTTTCAGCAAATCACAGCAAGATAGCCTGCTTGGCGCAGTCGAGCGAGGTTTGGTTACGCTAATTGGTGCAACAACCGAAAACCCTTCCTTCGAGGTCATTTCCGCTTTGCTTTCTCGTTGCCAGGTTTACATTTTAAAATCTTTAACCGAGGAGGAATTGGCTGGTTTGCTGCAAACAGCTGTAAAAAAAGATGTTCTCTTATCTCAAAAGAAAATTACCATAAAAGAACATGAGGCTTTAATTCGATTGAGTGGTGGCGACGCCAGAAAACTTTTAAATGTGTTGGAAATTGCTATCAATGGGATAGGCGGAGATAGCATCGTACTAGCCAACGAAAATGTTTTAGCACATGCCCAACAAAACTTAGCGCTTTACGATAAGGCCGGAGAACAACATTACGACATCATTTCTGCATTTATAAAATCCATCCGCGGTAGCGACCCAAATGCTGCGGTGTATTGGTTGGCCAGAATGATTGAAGGCGGTGAAGACCCTTTGTTTATTGCCCGCAGGTTATTGATTCTTTCATCTGAAGATATTGGAAATGCCAATCCGAACGCCTTGCTGTTGGCTAATAATTGTTTTACGGCAGTTAATGTTATTGGCTACCCGGAGGCAAGAATTATTTTATCGCAATGCGTAACCTATTTAGCAAGTTCGCCAAAAAGTAATGCATCTTACGAGGCCATTATCCAGGCACAAGCTTTGGTTAAGCAAACGGGTAATTTACCTGTTCCGTTGCACATTCGTAATGCCCCAACTAAATTGATGAAGAATATTGGTTATGGTAAAGATTACAAATATTCGCATGGTTATGAGGGCAATTTTGAAGCGCAAGAATATTTCCCGGATGAATTAAGCGGCACTAAACTTTACGACCCGGGGAAAAATCCGGCTGAGGAAAAGTTGAGAGAAAAACTTAGGCAAAACTGGAAAGAAAAATACAAGTATTGATGTAACATTTTAATAAAAACAAACACTAACTAAAAGAACTAAATCAAAACTATTTATGCTGAAAACTTTTTTAAGCCATCAATCGAAATCCTTTTGGCGATCGCGAAACAAAGGCAGTAGCATTGCCACCCAAATTATTTTAGGTTTTTTTATGCTTTACTTCCTGGCGCTAGCGGTTGGAGCAGGTTTTAGTATGCCTTATTTATTGCCTAAAATTTTCGCTAACCAAGATGTAATTACCAGTTTTAACGGACTCATTCTATATTACTTTGCATTTGATTTTATTATGCGTTTACAACTGCAAGAGTTGCCAACCTTAAGCATAATTCCTTATCTACATTTAAAAATAAAACGCAGTCAAATAATTTCCTTCTTGAATGTAAAATCTTTGTTTTCTGCATTTAACGTATGGCCGTTCTTTTTGTTTTTGCCATTTATTTTTATGCGTATTGCGCCCGCTTATGGTGCATTTGCAACTGTAATGTACATTGTTTCCATATTTTCTATTGCAATTTTTAATAACTATTTAGTATTATACATTAAAAGAAAAACCATTAGTAATGTACTTTATACCGCTGTTGGCTTAATAATTATCGCTGGCTTCGCGGCTTTGGAATATTACAAAGTTATCTCTATAATGGCTGCTTCCGATTTTGTTTTTAAAGCGATTGCCTTACACCCATACATTGGATTTGCTTTTGCGATTGCAGCTTTTTTAATCTTTAAAATCAATTCAGATTTCCTTAGAAAGAATCTCTACACAGAAGAATTAAGCAGCAAGCAAGAGAAAAAAGTAAGTACCGATTATGCTTTTTTAAACCGTTTTGGAAAAGTTGGCGAACTTGCAGCGTTAGAGCTAAAATTAATTTTACGCCATAAACGTTCGCGTTCATCAGTAATACTGGGTTTCTTCTTTTTGCTTTATGGATTTCTATTTTACAAAACGCCAGCTATTGATGGTGATAAATTCGGACAAATGATGTTCGGTGCTATTTTTATGACGGGAGTTTCCATCATCATTTATGGGCAGTTTATGTTTGCCTGGCAGAGTGCACATTTTGATGGTTTGCTAAGTGCCAAAATCAATTTTAAAGATTTTATCAAAGCAAAATTTTTGCTGTTTACCATCGCATCAAGCATAATTACATTGCTGGCAAGTTTTTATGGATTTCTAAGCCCGAAGTTGCTATTGCTTCAATTGGCCGCATATTTATACAACATAGGTTTCGGCACTGTAATCGTTCTTTATCTGGCCACACTTAATAAAAAACGATTGGATATTACTAAGGCTGCCAGTTTTAACTATCAAGGTACGAGCGCAACCCAGTTTTTATTGATGTTTCCATATGCACTAACACCAATATTGCTTTATGTACCTTTTGGGATGATGAATATGCCATACTGGGGATTAATTGTAGTTGCTGTATTTGGTTTAATTATGCTTTTGATGAGAGGTTTCTGGGTAAACTTGATTACTGCAAAATTTGAAAAACAACGTTATAAAATAGCCGAAGGCTTTAGAGAATAATTATGATTTTAGAAATTAAAAATTTGAAAAAGGTTTATGGCGATAAAACCGTTGTAAACATAGAACATGTACAAATTGAACAGGGTGAAACCATAGGTTTAGTTGGTAACAATGGAGCAGGAAAAACCACTTTTTTCCGTATGCTTTTAGATTTAATTCGCCCTACAGAAGGTGAAGTATTATCAAAAGGTGAAAATGTTATGCTAAAAGATGATTGGAAAAATTACACTGCATCATTTTTAGATGAAGGTTTTCTTATCGACTATTTAACACCTGAAGAATATTTTATTTTTATTGGGAGTTTGCATGATTTGAGCGTAGCTGATGTTTCTGCTTATTTAACTCAGTATTCTGAATTTTTTAATAGTGAGATTTTAAACAGCGGAAAGTACATTCGTGATTTTAGCAAAGGAAACCAGAATAAGGTTGGTATTGCCGCGGCATTAATGCAGAAACCCGAAATCTTAATTTTAGATGAGCCTTTTGCTAACCTCGACCCAACAACTCAAATCAGGTTGAAGAAGCTTTTAAAAGAACATCCTGGTAATATGACAACCTTTATTTCCAGTCACGATTTAAACCATGTTACCGATGTATGCAACAGAATTATTCTGGTTGAGAAAGGCAAAGTAATTAAGGATTTTAAAACCGATGAAAACACGCTTAAAGAATTAGAAAGCTATTTTTCGGCTTAGTGCTTTGTACTAATAATAATACATTAAAAGCGCCTTGATTCGTCAGGCGCTTTTTTTTGTTTTCTTAATATTCCTTTAAGCTCTGTAATCGGTTGATAAAATTAAAATATTGAAGTAATAATTTTTGGCATTGTGTTTGAATACAGACACGCAGGAAATTAAACCTTAATTATTATGAGTATTTCAAAAGTAAGAGTAGCAACATTAAGTATAGGATTAGCGGTAGGGTCTATTGCATTTCAAAGCTGTGATAGTTTAACAAAAACACAAAAAGGTGCAGGTATTGGTGCTGCTGCAGGTGGTGTAATTGGTGCATTAATCGGTAAAAAAGCAGGTAACACAGCTGTTGGTGCTTTAATTGGTGGTGCTGTTGGTGGTACAGCTGGAGCGTTTATCGGTCGTAGAATGGATAGACAAGCTGCAGAAATTCAAAAAGCAATTCCAAATGCAGAAGTTATCCGTGAAGGTGAAGGTATTATTGTAAAATTTGATAGCGGTATTTTATTCGACTTCGATAAAACTGCATTAAAAGATGCTGCTAAAACAAATGTACAAAGTTTAGCTGCTTCATTAAATCAGTATCCTGATACAGATATTAAAATTATTGGACATACAGATAGCCGCGGTACTGAACAATATAATATGGGTTTATCTGAAAGAAGAGCAGCAGCCGTTAAAGCGTATGCAGTTTCTCAAGGTGTTCCATCATCAAGATTGGTAACAATTGGTAAAGGTTTTGCTGAGCCAATTGCTGATAACGAAACTGAAACTGGTCGTGCTGCAAACCGTCGTGTAGAGATTGTTATTGTAGCTAACGATGCATTAAAAAGCACTGCGCAAAAACAAGGATAGTTTTTAGCACATTCCCTCTCAGAGGTCTATATATATTCAACCCCGATTCAAAAAATCGGGGTTTTTTAATTATTTTTTTTTCTTCATTGCGAGGCACGAAGCAATCTCTTTAACAAAAAGAATTTTATTTATAGTAATTATAATTTGTAGCCTGTTTAAGAATAAATATCTTCGAAATAGCTTACCACCAAAGATTTCATTAGCAATTCTTGTTCTAGCATAGTATAAGGTGGTATAGCTTTAACCAATTTCCAATGTGGCCAACCATCTTGGTCTAATCCTTCCAATTCGTAAAAGCCCATTTCGCTCAATAACCTGCAGGTTGCGATATGCATCAGTTCTTCTTTTTGGCGTTTACTGTATTTCTTGGGTCCTTTACCTAATTCTTGTACTCCAATCAGAAATAACATTACTTTTAAATCAGGAAAATCCGAATCAAATTCTTGCGAAATTTTCTCTTGCAGCGCTTTCCATTTGCTATTAATCTCCGACGGTTTCATGTTTGCAAAGATAGTGTAAAAAGGTTTCAGCATATACTAAAAGGTTTGGTGTTTCTACAATATGCTAACATCAATATTGTATTTTTGGTTACATTTATAATCTATGGATTCAACCTCAAATAAAATTATCTCCGCTGGTTTATTGGCTTATGGCATGTCGGGAAAAGTTTTTCACGCCCCATTTTTGCATGCACACAATGGTTTCAACTTAAAAGCAGTGGCAGAACGCAGTAAAAAAAATGCACTAAATGATTACCCAGAAATAATAAGTTACAATAGTGTTGATGAGCTTTTAAACGATACAGAAATCGAATTGGTAGTTGTTAATACTCCAAATAATCTTCATTACGAACATGCTAAAGCTGCATTAGAAAAAGGAAAACATATCCTTGTAGAAAAGCCCTTTACGGCAACAGCTAAACAGGCAAAAGAATTGTTCGATTTAGCAGATAGTGTTGGTAAGCAAATTTTCTTCTATCAAAATCGCCGTTGGGATAGTGATTTTGCTTCGGTAAAAAAAGTTTTGGCAAGTGGAAAATTAGGTAAATTGAATGAGATGCATTTACGTTACGATAGATACAGAAAAGTAATTGGTCCGAAAGCTTTTAAAGAACAGGCGGTTGAAGCAAGTGGATTGCTATACGATTTAGGTCCGCATTTATTGGATCAGGTGATTAGCGTTTTTGGAAAACCTTTAAGTTATCATAAAATTTTAGGGAAGAATAGGAAGGATACCGCGGTTGATGATTACTTCTCCATTCAGCTTAACTATGCAGATAGCGTGAATGTGTTTGTAACATCGAGTATGTTGGTGGTAAATCCACAAGCAGCTTTTGTGCTGCATGGTGTTAATGGCAGTTTTATAAAACAGAGAGCAGATAGTCAGGAAGAACAGTTGCTTGCAGGAATGAAATTGACTGATGAAGGTTATGGAATTGAACCTAAAGGCAAAGATGGATTGTTAACCACAATTGATAATGAGGGTTTGAAAACGGAAGAAGTTGTACCATCAGAAAAGGGTAGTTATTTACCACTTTTTGATGCTGTTTATCTCTCGCTAACATCAAATGCACCATACCCCGTAACACGTGAGGATGTATTGATTCAATTAGAAATTTTAGAAAGTAAATAACAAATAAAATAATACCAATTCGAGTAACCATTCATGAGTTCATTACCTTTTGCCTACCTAATCCCTATATTTTTACTAGCGCTTTATTTTATCTTAAGGAAAAAGAAGCCTGCTATTGAGCCTTTAACAGAAACAGATAAACAAATTTTAAACGATTATGTAGGTTTCTATCAGCATTTAGATTCGACCGATAAGTTGAGATTTGAACAAAAAGTTGCAGCATTTTTTAGCACAGTGAAAATTGAAGGCATTGAATTAGAAATGACAACCTTTGATGAGTTATTAATAGCTTCGAGTGCTGTTATACCAATTTTTGGATTTAAAGATTGGCAATATAAAAACCTCACAAGCGTTTTGCTTTATCCCGATACATTTAACAGCGATTTTCAATTTGAAGGAGGCGAAAGAAACATTATGGGTATGGTTGGAAGTGGTTACATGAACGGACAAATGATTTTATCTCGTTCTGCATTACGACAGGGTTTTTCTAAAAGCGCAGGAAAAGAAAATACCGCTATCCATGAATTTGTACATCTTTTGGATAAATCTGACGGTGCTACAGATGGAGTTCCGGAAAACCTGATGAGCCACGAATATACCTTACCGTGGATAAAAATGATGCATGAAGAAATGAAGCGGATTGAAGATAACAAATCTGACATTAATCCTTACGCAATTACAAATGAGGCAGAGTTTTTTGCGGTGGTATCAGAATATTTTTTCGAAAAGCCTGAATTATTAAAAGATAAACACCCCGATTTATATCATCAATTAAGTAAAATATTTGCACAACAACCTGCAGGATAATTAATCAATCTTTAAAAAATGAAAAACATCAAAATAATCATATCGGTAGCATTTTGTTTAATTTCTTTAAACATTTTTGCCCAGCAAACTTATTTGCTAAAGCAAAATTATCCAATAGGGAAAAAGTACAGTTATGCTTTTAACTCCGACCAAATCATTAGCCAGAAAGTAGATGGAAAAGAATTGAATTACATTCAAAATGTTGGTACAGATTACACTTTTGATATTTCGGAAGCAAAGGCTGGCGATAAAAATATAAAGGTGATTTACAAACGATTGAATATTAAATCGGTTGGCGCTGGAAACGAAATGATTTTAGATTCTGATAAAGAAGAGGTAGGGAAACCAAATCCATTTGCAGGTTTAAGAAATGCAACATTTAATATGGTAATGGCACCAAACGGTGGAGTAAAATCAATATCGGGGATTGATAAAATGGTGGATAGTATGGCTGCTAAAATGACCACTGATACTGCGCAATTGAAACAAATTAAGACTTCCCTCACTAAACAGTTTAATGCTGAGGTTATCAAACAATCGATGGAATCTTCTTTAAAAATTTTCCCAGATAAAGCAGTAAAAATTGGTGAAAGTTGGGTTGTGAATACCAAAGTTGTAATTACCATGCCTATCGAATCGGCAATGACTTATACACTTAAAGAAGTAAAAAACGGTGTTGCAACGCTCGCAATTAAAGGTACACTTATTTCAAAAGGAGCATTTGAAAGTTTAGGCAGCAAAATGGAAACCGATTTAAAGGGTATGAATATCGGCGATGCACAGATAGATTTAAAAACAGGTATGGTATTAAATACACATACCCGTTTAGAATTATATGGTAAAATGAAAGTTGCCGAACAATCTGTAGATTTTAATTTAGAGGGAATAAATAAAGTTGTAGGAAAAGAAATAAATTAGTTATAAACTGCCTGTTAGCGCTACTAAAAATTCTGTTACAATTTCTACATGAGGTATATGTCCGCATGCTTCAAATTCAACTATTTTTGAGCCGGGTATTTTAAGAGCTGTATTTTTTCCTAAAAACCTGTATAAACCATGAATGGCCTGTTGATCAGCCGAAAGTAAACCTTTTCCAACAATCGTCTTATCTTCTTTGCCGATAAAAAGAATGGTTGGAACTTTTAAATCTTTAAATTCATCTACAACTGGTTGTTCATAAATCATGTTATAGGTTAGTGCAGCAACTTTAGCATATCGTGGGAAATCGGCACTAAAGGTTACCCCAGCGGCAACGTTTACTAAACTCTCATAATCAGGTTTCCAAACTGTAAAATAAGAGCTTTTGTAATATTGGCGAATGCTTTCTGCGGTATTTTTGAGTTCTCGCTGATACTGCTCCTCAACAGTAGAAACCGGCACAAAAGTTTTGTAATCTTCTAAGCCGATTGGGTTTTCTAATAACAATTTATCCATCCGTTCTGGGAACATTAGTGCAAATCGTGTTGCCAACATGCCGCCCATGCTATGTCCTAAAATTGAAGTTTTTTGAATGCCTAAAGTATCCAGCAACTTTTTATTCCATTGAGCCAATTGCTTAAAACTATAGTTAATAATCGGTTTAGATGAACGCCCGAATCCAATCTGGTCTGGGACCAAAACTCGGTAACCATTCCCCGCTAAAGCTCTTATTACGTGGCTCCAATAATAGCCACCAAAGTTTTTGCCGTGGAATAGCATAACCGTTCTTCCATTTGGAGCAATAGTTGGAGGTACATCCATATAAGCCATTCTAACATCCTGACCTTCAATATTGATTGGTAAAAACTTTATTGGGTACGGATATTTTACGTTCTCAAGAGTGATGGATAACGTATCAATTTTTTGCGCCTGCACAGCTGTAAACGAAAATAACGAAAGGGCAAATAGAATTAAAAATCTCTTCATTTAAAAATATTTTAGTAACCTGGCGAAATTAATAATAATTAATTCGATTTGGTTGAAGAGAATAGTTTAAAAACCATGCCTGAAATTTTAGCTCAAGCGTAGTGGGTTATTTAAAATTAATTAATAGGAATATATCGAATGCATCGTACCTCACTAAAACTGAATGGCGGTCGTTATTGCGAGGTACGAAGCAATCTTAAAAGCAATGTTTTAAAAGCAATTGTTGATAAAGAATTTATACGTTTAACTTTTCGTTAGCACAAACCGCAGAATAATGTTATTAAAACATTGTTTTTAAAACAGCAGCCGACATATTTACAGTTGTAGAATCGGATAAGCTTCCTGATGATTTGGTAACATGGATGTTTTCTAATTTCAAATCCGTTTTACCTTTAGTGCTGATAAATAGATTATCTATTTTATATTTGGTTTTATCAGGTTCTGCACCACTAATTTCGATGTTCGAATTTCCAGAGGCATTAATTGATAATGATTTAAAGGATGAGAATTCGGTACTGAAATTCGTATTGTTAAGATTCATAAAGACATTTCCAGCATTTGCATTGTTGATTGAGAAGCTCTTAATATTATTTCCAGAAACGTTCAATTTGTCAAATTTAGAATCGTCGGCAACTGTAAGTGAGCCTAAAGATGTTGCATCTATTGTTAAAGAATCTAAATTAATTCCTAATCCAATACCATGACCGTTGCTACCACTAAATTTATTAAGCGAAGGCGCATACACAACTATCGAAGCATATTCCTTGGTATTATTTTTTTGTTGGTTAATTTGAAATTGTAATACACCATTTTTATCAACTGTGTAGCTTAGCATACTTTTAAGATGATCAGGAATTTTTATTCCCGATGCTGTATCCTTTAGTAGCAGAACATTTATGAAAAATCCTTTGGCATCGCTGATATTAACAGATGTAAATTTCTTTGATAATGGGATACTAACATAGCCTTCTGATGATGTGGCAAAGTGTTCGATATTCTTGCTTGCAATATCCTGCTCTTTATCTGATTTATAATTTATTTTCACATTCACCGCAATCACAATTATTGGGATTAATATCAGCGAAATGGCAAGCGATATCAATAATTTATTACTTGTTTTCATGTTTTTAAGCGTTAAAATTTTCTTTAACAAATGTTTTATATTTAGCTTCAAGTTCATCAAAGCCAATGTTTAATAAATAGATGTTTCTAAATACTACAGGTAGTTCATCATCTATAAATTGAATTTTTCGGTAGTTTTTTACGTGTTCAATAGCACTTTCATCCACAAAAAAACCGATACCTCTTTTGTTGTTTATGATGTTTTTGTTTTGTAGCAGTTCGTAAGTGCGCATTACTGTATTCGGATTAACTTCCATATCTACCGCAAGCTCTCTTACTGATGGCACTTTCTCGTCGGCTTTCCATTTTCCTAACAAAATATGTTCGCAAACATAATCTGCTATTTGTAGGTATATTGCCTTGTTATCTCTAAATTCCATATCTATACCAATTAAAAATTAAACCTCTTTTTCTTTAAGACGGATGTGAGCTATCGTCCAAAAAATTAGTGTTAAGCCAGATGTTACCAAGAGGATCAAAAGAAATATTAATTCTTCATCGTTGTGTGCACCTCTATGTCTAATATTAACCATATTTTTCGTTAAAATTCCTCCTGCTTTATAGATTGCATAGAATGCAATTCCCGAAAATATCATTACTGAAATGGCTGTTTTGATGTAATGAAATCTATTAAAATATATCGAGCCAAGTAGAAAAATGCTTGTAATTAAGAAAGGGATGGCAAAGAAGTATTCTAAATATCCACGATAATTTTTATCATTAAACATTTGGTAAGTAATACTTTGGGCTTCGGCAACTTTTGGATTGGTAATCCTGAAGGCATCAATATTGGAATTTAGATATTTTACAAAGCTCAAATCTACCAAGTAAAATATAACTAAGTAGCCCGTTAGGCTTACTATTGCTGTGTAAAATATTCCTGATAGTAACTTTTCAGTAATGGATGCAGGTGTCATCAACTCCAAAATAGCTCTTGATTTTTGTCCGAGAATACTAAAGTAACCACTAGCTACTGTGCTAGTAAATAAAAAACCTAGAATTAAAAATATGCCATAGCGAAAACGCAAATCAAGGTTGCCCTCGTAATCAAAATTGCCAGTTCTTTTTTCAATGCTTGGAATATAATAGCTATAAAACCCAATTAAAACGCCTGCAACCACCAAAAGACTTATCAAGTAAATTTTTCCAAAATCTAACCATTGTCTTTTAAGCAGTAAGCCAAACCTGTTTATGTTAAATGTGTTGTTCATCGCTTAGTTAAATAAAGGTTTAAATTTGATTTTTTCTGCAAGTATCGCATTGAATAGAAGTTCCATGTCCAGCTTGCTATCTTCGTTATGATAGTTTGGCATCACTGCATTGTAACCCGACAAAGAAGGTTCGGCATAAATAATGCTTTCATCCAATTCTTTTACTTTTTTAAAGGTTAATTTATTGGTAATATCTTCAACCGATGCCTTTAAAGCAACATCATTTTCATCAAGCATAATTACAGTATCAATTAAATTATCTAAATCTCGAACCTGATGGGTGGATATGATAATGCAACGTTCATCCGTTAATGCCGAAGCCATAATTTTTCTAAACTGGGCTTTCGATGGAATATCCAAACCATTTGTAGGCTCATCCATAATAACTAATTTTGCCTCAGTAGCTAAACCAAATGCAATAATAAACTTCTTCTTTTGCCCATAACTCATATTAATAAGTTTATTATCTGCCGGTATGTCAAACTCTTTTAAAAGCTCAAAGAAATAGCTGTGATTAAATTTTTTATAAAATGGCGCATTGGCTTTTACGTACGAATCTATCTTAACTGATGGTAAATAAAATTCTTCAGGTATAAAGCAAATCTGCTCTAATAGTGCTGGCTGGCGCTTTGCAGGGTTAAATCCCATAACTTCTAGCGCTCCGCTTTGAGCGTAAACCAAGCCTGCCAGGTTTTTTAACAGGCTAGATTTACCAGCACCATTTTTTCCAAGCAAACCGTAAATATGACCATTGCTTAATTGCATGCTCATATTTTTAAATAATGGTTTATGCTTGCTGTAACCAAAATTTAGATTGTTAATTTTAATCATATCTACTGTATTAGTTAAATAATACACTAAAGTATAATCTATTTTAATATGTTCCAAATAATTTCCGATTTATTTTCATTTCACCTCTATTTTATAAGCATTATGTAAAATATAAGTTTAATGGTTACAGTGGTAAAACATCCTTTACATCGAGATTGTATTATAGTATGTTAACACATTTTTATGGATAAAAATTGGGCATATTTGTTAAGCCGATTGGCAATTGGCTTAAGTTTTTTTGGACATGGGTTGGTTCGATTACCTAAGCTGGAAGGTTTTAGTAATTGGATGATGGGACAATTTTCGAAGTCGTTATTGCCAGATTTTTTGGTTCTGCCTTTTAGTTACGCTTTGCCAATCTTAGAATTCGCTGCTGGATTATTGATTTTGATAGGCTTGTTTACAAAGCAAGGTTTATTGCTTGCGGGTGTAGTTTCTTTAGCATTAATTTTTGGTACAACAATGATAGAAAACTGGGAAGCATTACCATCACAACTTATTCATGTCGCATTTTTATCCTTATTGTTGGCATACTTGCCGCATAATAGTTTTGCGGTTGATAAACTTTTAAAAAAATAGTTATGGAATACAGAAAAATTGGAAATTCAGATTTAGAACTTTCGGCAATTACTTTCGGCGCTTGGGCAGCAGGCGGTTGGATGTGGGGAAGTACCGATAGAAACGATGCGATAAAAGCGATTCAAGCTGGCTTTGATTTAGGTGTAACTTCTATTGATACTGCACCAATATACGGTCAGGGTGATAGCGAGGAAATTGTTGGTGATGCAATTAAAGGCATATCAAGAGATAAAATACAACTTGTTACTAAGTTTGGTATGCGTTGGGATTTAGCCAAAGGCGAATTGGCAATGAAATCGAAAAATAACGATGGTGATGATATTGACGTGTATAAATATGCAGGTAAGGAAAGTGTTATTTACGAATGCGAACAATCGTTAAAACGTTTAGGCACCGATTATATCGATCTATATCAAATACACTGGCCGGATGTAACTACACCAATTAGCGAAACATTTGAAGCGGTGAGTAGATTAATTGAACAAGGAAAGGTTCGTTATGCTGGTGTTTGTAATTATAACGCAGCGCAATTAAAAGAAGCTGGTGAAACTTTAGAAATCGTTTCTAATCAAATTCCTTTTAGTATGGTTAATCGTGGTGTAGAAAATGAAACTGTGCCTTATTGTATAGAAAATAATAAATCTATTTTGGCGTACAGCCCAATGGAAAGAGGGTTGCTAACAGGAAAAATGACTACCGATTATAAGTTTGAAGAAGGTGATCATCGTCAGGGAAACAAGTTCTTCACCCCAGAAAGTATAGAAAAAACAAATGCATTTTTGGCAAAAATTAAACCTTTGGCTGATGAGAAAAATGCAACTTTATCTCAATTGGTTTTAAGGTGGACAATCGAGCGCCCAGGAATTACAATAGCTTTAGTTGGAGCAAGAAATGAAAAGCAAGCTGTTCAAAATGCTGAAGCTATTAATGTTAAATTGAGTAGTGAGGAAATCCAGTTTATCAACTCAGAATTAGAAAACGCTGGTTTTTAAATTAATTAACCGCAAAGAACTCAAAGGCAAAATTTTTATTTTCTTTGCATCAAACTTTGCGTTCTTCGCGGTAAATCAAAATCGAATATGTCTAAATTATTTTCTCCTTTAAAATTAAAGGATATTACTTTAAAAAATAGAATTGTAATTTCACCAATGTGCCAGTATTCAGCAATTGATGGCTTTGCCAACGATTGGCATTTGGTGCATTTAGGAAGCAGGGCAGTTGGTGGTGCCGGCTTAATTATTCAGGAAGCTACTGCTGTTGTGCCAGAAGGCAGAATAACACATGCAGATTTAGGGATTTGGAAAGATGAGCAGGTAGAAAAACTTAAGCAAATTGTTTCTTTTATTCATGATAATGGTTCAATAGCCGGAATCCAACTAGCACATGCTGGAAGAAAAGCAAGTTGCGACTTACCATGGCAAGGTGGCGAACAACTCGCAGAAGGTGAAAATAGCTGGTTACCTGTTGGTCCTTCTTCAATACCATTCAAAGCGGGGCAAGTTACTCCTCATGAGTTGAGTATCAAAGAAATCCAGGATATTGTGTTTGCATTTAGGGCTGCAGCAAAAAGAGCTTTAGATGCAGGCTATAAAGTTGTTGAAATTCATGCTGCACATGGCTATCTATTGCATCAGTTTTTTAGTCCTTTAAGTAATAAGCGCACAGATGTTTATGGCGGAAGCTTTGAAAACAGAATTCGCTTTACGATAGATATTGTAGAAGCAGTTCAATCTGTTTGGCCTGAAAATTTGCCTTTGTTTGTCCGCATTTCTGCAACCGATTGGACAGAAGGCGGATGGAATGAAGAGGATTCTGTTCAACTTGCAGCGGTACTGAAAGATAAAGGTGTTGATTTAATTGATGCATCATCGGGAGGAAATGTTCCGGATGCTAAAATCCCAGCTGGACCAAATTATCAAGTTCCTTTTGCCGATAAAATTAGAAATGAAGTTGGCATTTACACAGGCGCCGTTGGTGTAATTGTTGATGCCCATCAGGCAGAAGAAATTTTGCAAAATGATAAAGCCGATTTAATTTTCATTGCTCGGGAATCATTACGTGATGCATATTTTCCTACACACGCCGCACAAATTTTAGGCGATGATGTAGAATGGCCAAATCAATATGTGAGGGCAAAAAGAGAGACATTCAAAAAATAGCATACCGAATTGATTGCGCAAGTAATTAATTCAATATGCTTGTTAATTTAGCCACAGTTTACAGATCAACATTAATCTGAAAACTGTGGCTATTTTTATTATAGATTATTTCACTAAAGTAAAAGGCACATACAATCCAAAAGTTATATTCCTTCCTGTATTGTAAACGCCTAAATTTGGATTTTCATAATCGAAACGTCCTGGTTTAAACCTACTCAAGGCATCGTAATATCTTTGGTTTAACAAGTTATTTGCAGATACCGATAGTTTAACCGGCTGCTTACCTAAATTAAAAGTAGCGCCAATACCTGCATTTAATAAGGTATAACCGCTTGTTGGCGTTTCAAAAACATCATCAACACGGGTTTGCTTAAATGCAGAATTTATTCCTACAGATAAATAAGCATCATTTGTTCCTTTTAGTTTAGGCTCAAAACGCAACTCATTTCTTAAAGTTCCGGCAGGGATAAATGCCAATGGTCTGCCTAAAGTATTATTTTGTGCATGCACATAACCAAAGGTGTTCTCGAAATGAATAAAAGAAACCGGATGGATGGTTAAACTTGCTTCTGCCCCATAAAGGTTTGCATTTACTTGTCCGTAGCGATAAACAGGATATTCATCGCCTTCGGCAGTAATGGTTTCGCCATTGTTAGCTGCATAAATGAAATTATGTACGTAGTTATTGTACACACTTGCACTTGCGCTTACAATTTTACCTTCATATTCTATTGCCGCATCAACTTGGTAACTGCGTTCTGGGCTTAAGTTAGAATTTCCGATTTCGTAGCGGAATGTACCTTCATGTACACCATTCGAACCTAATTCTGCTGGGTTTGGTGCACGAAATGCAGAACCAGCA
Organism: Pedobacter lithocola; assembly: GCF_042650845.1. Classification (NCBI taxonomy): domain Bacteria; kingdom Pseudomonadati; phylum Bacteroidota; class Sphingobacteriia; order Sphingobacteriales; family Sphingobacteriaceae; genus Pedobacter; species Pedobacter lithocola. The sequence continues at coordinate 520,589 of NZ_JBHSBW010000011.1, forward strand.
TTTGCTTTAAAATTCCACTCTTCGTTAAACTGATGCGTAAAGCCTAATGCACCACTTACATTAGAAGATTTATTCACAAATGGAGCAAATTGCTCATCACCATCAATTAACAATTGCTCGCCAGTGTTTTTTCTAAAATCGTAGCGGGCACCCAAACTAAAAGTGCTACTTTCCCAATTTTTCTTTGCATAAGCAAAAACACCAACACCATAAGTATCATAAGCTGGAACTAAAAATTCTATGCCTTTATTTTTACTATTACCTGCATCGGCACTAAAACCGAATACGGGTTGCCAGCCATTGGTTTCGTGTATGTAATATTTTAAATCCGCGTTGTATGTTTTAAGGTCGAAAAATAAAGAAGGGTCTGGACCATCTTCTAGCTCCCGGCGTTGATTCTGTTGAAACCCGAAATCGGCTTTTAAATTTCCGTTACCTAGAATAAAGTTATTGTTCAGGGCTATTTTTAAATGTCTAATATCCTGACGAGGATAATCTAAATCTCTACTTTTATAATCCTCAGTTACAAAAGGGCTGCCATCTTCTTTAACAAAATTTCCAGCAGCATCTAAAGTTGGTTCATAAAAACCAATGTTATTGCGGAAACTCGAAACGTTTAAATGTGTATAACCCCAGCTTTTATTTAAACCAACCATTCCGCTTAAATCTGTTTCGTTAAATCCAGAGTTTGGGAAATATCCTATAGGTGTTTTAAATGAATAGGCATTTTTATATGTCCCACGAGCTCTCCAAACAAAACCATTTTTATTACCAGTTAGCATTAGTGAGTTGGCTGATAAACCATTGTTTGTAGAATAATTTGTTATCAATTCTCCTTTAACCTGACCTTCTGGAGCTGTACTTGGCTCTAGTAAATTGATAACACCACCAAGCGCATCAGAACCATACATCAAAGAAGCAGCACCGCGTAAAACCTCTACTCTGTCTGATTTAAATTGGTCGATTTCGATACCGTGCTCATCGCCCCATTGCTGTCCTTGCTGTTTTATTCCATCATCTAAAGTTACAATTCTGTTATATCCCAAACCCCTAATAACAGGTTTTGAAATTGATGGACCAGTGGTTATTTGAGATACACCCGGAATTCGAGTTAATGCATCTATTAAATTAGATGAAGGTTGCAACAATTGATCTTTTCCCAATACAGCAGATGAAGCACTATTCCGCTTACTGGTACTGCTAATTAAACTACCTGTAATTACGACTTCTTTTGTTTCAATCGCGGTAGATTTTAATGCAAATTCTAAAGTTCCTGCAGTAGCGAAATTAACAACTTGTGTTGTTGTTTTGTAGCCAATGTAGTGTACCTCAACAATATAGGTTCCTTTTGATGGTAAATTATTTACTGTAAATTCTCCATCATTATTGGTAACGGCAGTAACTTTTAAATCAGGTATAAATATGGTTGCTCCAGGTAAAGTTTGTTTAGTATCGGCATCAATAACTCTACCTTTTATATCTTTTAATATGTTGGCAAATGTACTTGTACTTAAAAATGTATATAAAATTACAAAGCCTAATAGCTTTAATTCTTTCATGATATTTATATTTTGGATGATGTATGATAGCAAAAACGACATCGCTAAATAGCCATGCGCATTAGTATCTTATTTAATAAATAATTTGGATAAGTGTAGAAACACTTGAGCTGAAAAAATTATGCTACAGGCGGACCACGTAAACTGGTACGCTTTATTTCGGTGTACGAACTTTTAAGAACGGGATCTGCTTGTCCGAATATTTTTACCGAAAGGAAAATTTTATAAAGATGATGGGTATGTACGTAGTTTTTTTCAAAACCAGCATTACAAATTAAGCAGTTATCGGCATGAGCTTGTACATGGCTTAAATGCTTACAATTGGTTTCTTGTTTAACAACCGGAATGGGTTGATGGTAGTGTAATAAATTCCATGGAGTTAAGGCAATAGCAAAAACCATCAGCATTATTGCTGCTAATAACCGGTTTATATGTTGCTTATGCTTTTTCAATGGCTCAAAAGTAGCAATTACTATCCAATTATATATCTTTGAATGGTAACATTGCTTTTATAGTCTGTTCAAATCTATTTAGCAAATATTCTAATTATGAAATTTACTAGAAAAAATATTTTTAATACCCTTTTCGTCATTTTACTCTTAGTAATTGTGTTTATTCCAGATGCTAAAGCATTCCTTTTAAAGGGTTTAATGGAAATTGGTTTTTACTCACCGAAGGTAGAAGAGCAAAATAAGGAGACTGTTAACCTTACCGGTATTAAGTTTAGCAATTTAAAAGGAGATGTAATTGATTTAGGAGATTTGAAAGGTAAGGTAGTTTTTTTAAATTTTTGGGCAACTTGGTGCCCACCATGCAGAGCAGAAATGCCTTCTATAAATAAACTTTATACACAGTTTAAAAACGACCCAAATGTAGTTTTTATCTTTGCAGATGCAGATGGAGATTTGCTTAAATCAAATAAATATATGGCAGATAGGGAATTTGAATTGCCTGTTTATAAAGTAGAAAGTGCGGTGCCTAAACAAATTTTCGAAGATTCTTTGCCCACAACAATAATTTTTGATAAGGAAGGAAGAATCTCTTTCAAGCATGAAGGAATAGCTAATTATGCAAATAAAAAGTTTACTGAGTTTTTAAATAAACTGAAAGCAGCTAGGTAAAATTGCTTTTATTTAAGGGAAAATAGCATCTTTTAAAGTTTAATATTTCATTACTTTTGCCGCTATGATTTCATTTTTCGAGGCTTCGCTAAAGCAGCTTTCTATCCACCACACCGGTAATAAATTGGTAGAAGAATATTATAAACTATCAGATGCTCCTTTAAAAATTGAGGATGAATTGCTTGGTAATTTATTAATGCAGTTCTTTTTAAAACCCTTCGAAAAAGTTAATGAAGTTTATCGTTTCTATCATCCAAATGATAACCTGCAGCTTAATGAAGTGTTTCATTTTGCAACAGAAATTTTTGAGAACAATGAGCTTTTTCATGAAGATTCTCAGCAACTAGCTAAACATTTGTACGATGTTGCCAATCACCCAAAAATTAAATCGGGCGAAATGTACGTTGCTTATTTTCAGAAAGTACAATTAGAAGGTGAGCAATTAGATGCCATTGGTATTTTCAAATCCGAAACGAAAGATACTTATTTAAAGGTTTATCCTGAACAGGATGGTTTTGGAATGAGTTATGAGCAAGATGCAATTAGCATTAATAAGTTAGACAAAGGCTGCTTAATTTTTAATGTTGATAAAACGGAAGGTTACAAGGTTGTTGTTTTTGACCAAGCAAAAAGCAGTAACGATAGTACAGTTTATTGGAAGGATGAATTTTTGAAACTAAAAATCCGCAACGATAGCTATAACCAAACCAATAATGTTTTGGGAGTTTACAAGAATTTTGTAACCCAAAAAATGGATGATGAGTACGAGATAAGCAAAGCGGATAAAATTGATTTGCTAAATCGCTCTATGAAGTATTTTAAAGAGAAGGAAACTTTTGATATTGAGGAATTTGGAAATGAAGTAATTGGAAATGCTGAAGGGATAGAATCTTTTAAAAACTACAAAAAGAATTACGAAGAGGAGTACGAATCGCCAATTGCTGATTCGTTTGAAATTGCAGAATCGGCTGTTAAAAAACAAGCCAGGGCTTACAAAAGCGTGCTAAAGTTGGATAAGAATTTTCATATCTACATCCATGGAAATAAGGATATGATTGAGAAGGGATACGACGATGCTAAATCGATGAATTATTATAAGGTTTATTTTAGAGAGGAAGAATAGAAGGGTTTTGTAACTCGTTTAAAGCTACTTCCTCAGTCTGTGTCTCCACAGACAGAAACAAAAATTTTAGTTATTATGGTCTGTGTGGACACAGACCATGGATTAATTATATTTATGGTTAATTTTTGAGGTTAGGTTAGAAGAGAGAGAATACCGTACTTATTCAATTCTAGCGCCATTTGCTTTTTATAGCAACCCCTCGGTCTGTGTCCCCACAGACCGAAACATTAACGATTTGTTACGATGGTCTGTGGAGACACAGACCATGGATTAGAACAGGTTTGATTTAATTAAATTATCATCTGCTTTTTAGTCTGTGTACTCAAAAATCGAAACACAAACTATCATTTTGAAATTTCCTTCACATCGAAAAAATTGTGAACCAGTAATATTTTCATATTTCTAATTATGACGAATGAAAATATATTTAAGCAGCAGCGTAATTCAAAAATGATTGTGGGTGATGTATATTTTTGGACAAACACCATAAAGGATTGGATTTATGTTTTTGAAAATCCATTATATGTAAATATAGTATTGGATACAATGAAGGAACTTGTAAAACGAGAGAAAGTTATAATCTATTCCTTTGTAATTATGCCAAATCACTTACATCTTATATGGAAAATGACTCAAATGAATGGAAAAGAGATGCCTTATGCTAGTTTTAATAAATTCACTTCTCACAAAATTTTCGAAGATATGAAATCAAAAAGCATGAGTAAATTAATGAGTTTTAAAGTAGATGATCAAGAAAGACAATTTCGTTTGTGGCAAAGAGATCCACTAGCAGTTTTAATGGATTCTAAAGAGAAGGTTGAGCAAAAAATTGATTATATCCATCGAAACCCTTTGCAAGAAAGGTGGAACTTGAGTGATATTCCAGAAAATTATAGTTATTCTTCAGCAAATTTTTACATGACTGGTTTTGATGATTTTGGCTTTTTAGCAGATTATAGAGATGAATTTTGTTGATGTTTCGGTCTGTGAGGACACAGACCAAGGTTTCTACTATTAAGGAATAGTCTTCTAAGTTGTTCGGCTATTGCGATCAAATTAAATTATAGGAAATTCACTTAAATCCGCTGTTGTCCCTTTAACGCCAAATATTGATTAATCACGTTGATGGTTAGCTTTTGTGGGGAGGTAAGAACAGAGAGAATACCATATTTATTTAGTTCGAGTGCCATTTGCTTTTTCTCGTAAATAAACTTTTCGGCAATGGTTTTATGGTAAATACCTTCAACATCTTTAGCAGGTGTGGTACTTAAACTTTTGAGTTCTGTGTTTTCAAAGAAAACCACTAGCAATAAATGGTATTTTGAAATCTTTTTTAAATAAGGCAATTGCCTTTGTAAGGCTGATAAACTCTCGAAATTAGTAAAGAAAACGACCAAACTCCTTTGCTTAATAACCGACCGGATGGTGCTGTATAATGCCTCCATGTTACTTTCGAGGTAACGTGTTTTTTCTTTGTATAAAACCTGCATAATATGGCCAAGTTGAGCAGGTTTCCTTTCGGCCGGAATAATAGAGCCAATCGTTTCTGATAGTGTTATTAAGCCTGCTTTATCCTGTTTTAACATAGCAACTTTTGATAATGCAATGCTTGCATTTATGGCATAATCCAATAAACTCAATCCTTCAAACGGCATTCTCATTACCCGAGATTTATCAATAACACAATACACATTTTGAGAACGTTCATCGGTGTAAGTATTTACCATTAAGCCGCCTTTTCTTGCCGTTGCTTTCCAATTGATAGTTCTGATATCATCACCACCAACGTAATTTTTAATCTGATCAAATTCCGAACTCTGACCAATTTTCCTGATTTTTTTTATTCCGAACTCTGTTAAATTATTTGAAATTGCCATCAGTTCATATTGGCCTAAATTTATAAAAGATGGAAAAACAGGCAACACTTTTGCCCCATCAAAATTATATTTTCTTTTAACCAAACCAATTGGCGAACTGGTGTAAACTCTGATAAATCCGAAATCATATTCACCACGTTTTGTTGGGCGCAAATTATAATGGATAGATTTTATATCGCCTGATTTTAGATGCAATTTAAAATCCTTATCACGAAGCTGAAACTGAAACGGAACTTCATCAATAATACGAAGCTTAACACCAAAGCCATATCGATTTTGTACTTCTATTTGAACTGGATTTTCATCACCATTACTTAATCTTTTTGAGCTTAGCCGATGCGCCTCGATACCTTTATCATTGCGATAAAGCACCACAACATCAACTATCAATAACAAAAACACAACTAATGTTATAATTTCCGGCATTTCTCCAAGCCAATTGAAAAAGAATTTCAAAATAAAAAGCATAACACAACAAGCCAGAGCCGTAAATAAACGGTCTGTTAAAAATAAGTTGCTATAATATTGTTGAAATATCTTTTTCAAGAAGCCTTTTTGAAATTTAAATAATTTGAGAAATGCGGAATTTACCTCGGTATTTCTATTCGTTTAATAATCTGATTTACAACATCAGTAGTAGTTAAGCCTTCCATTTCTTTTTCTGGTGATAACAAAATTCTATGCGCTAAAACCGGAACAGCCACTGTAATAATATCATCTGGTGTTACAAAATCGCGATTTTGAATGGCTGCTAAAGCTTTGGCACTATGCACAATTGCTAAAGAGGCTCGCGGCGATGCGCCTAAATATAGCGATGGATTGTTGCGTGTTTCGTTTACTATTTTTGCAATAAACTCCAGCAACTTTGGCTCTACGAATAAACCACGTATTATGCCTCTTGCTGATTGAATTTGTTGTACGGAAAGTACAGGTTTAACATCTTGCAGTAATGTTTTATTAACCAATGAATGTTGCGCAAGTAAGATTTCAGTTTCTTCTTCTAATGATGGATATTTTACTTCGATTTTAAATAAAAACCTGTCTAGCTGTGCCTCTGGTAAGCGATAAGTTCCTTCCTGCTCAATTGGATTTTGAGTAGCCAAAACCATAAATGGTTCATCCATAATGTAAGTTGTACCATCAATAGTAACCTGGCGCTCTTCCATTACTTCAAACAAAGCCGATTGTGTTTTGGCAGGTGCTCGGTTTATTTCATCAACTAAAATAATATTGCCAAAAATCGGACCTTTTCTAAACTCAAAATCGCCAGTTTTGGTGTTAAAAATTGGTGTTCCTAAAACGTCCGACGGCATTAAATCTGGTGTGAATTGTACCCTCGAAAATTGCGCATCAATGGATTTTGCCAATAATTTTGCACTTAAGGTTTTAGCAACTCCAGGCACTCCTTCTATTAAAATATGTCCATCGGCTAGTAAACCCACTATCAAAAAATCGATAACCTGTTTCTGACCAATAATAATTTTGCCTAGCACATTACGAATTTGAGTTACAGATTCGTTTAATGCACTTAAATCAGTGCGTTGGTTAAATGGTTCCTGTTCCTGCTCCATTGGGTTTGGTGTTTTTGTAAAATTGTTCTATTATATCGTTAAGCAAAATGAGTTGCCCGTCGCTATATTCAGTTAGTGTTGGGGTTTGCATTAAATGCCTGGTAATATTTTTAGCCAGTGCTTCATTTATACCCGTTTTTAGTTGTAACGTTTGAGCAAAGTTGCTATCTATCACATTGGTTTTTATAAAATATCGGCTTCGCAAATGTTCCATTAAATAATTAATTTGCTTTAAGGCAATATCTAAATTGTTTCTTTCGTGGTAATATACGCTCCCTACAACATGCGCATATTCTACTGATGTGTTGGTATAAGGGTCGGCAATTGGTATAATTCTTTGTCGCCTTTTAATATCGTAAAATACAAAAAGCAATAAACTAAAAATGCAGAGGTAGTAAGCATACTTTAATTCTGGATGTTTGAAGAAAACCCTTAAAATATCTGTTTCGCCGGTTTTTATAATGGTAGCATATTCATCAAATATTAAAGTTTCAGCGCCATACAAATAGCTTAAAGATTTGGCTGCATATTCTGCTCCATATTTATCCAATAAGTTAAAATTACTGTAAAAACCTGGGCCTGCCATTAAAAATAGCGAACCTTTACCGTAGTTGTATTTTATAAAGTTTGGTTTATTGTTGGCGTCTATTCCTAAAATAGTGGCTTTATTGGTATCGATTTTACTAAAATAATTACTGCCAATTCCCTTTTCGAAACCATAATTAACTACTGTTTTTAAATTTGGGTTTGTGAAATTTAAAGAGCTTCCATCTTGTGTAAAACTTGTAGCAACCTGTAATTTTAAAGCTTTGTTAGCATAAGCACCTAAATCGTAAGTGGCTATAAATACTTTATTGCCGTCAGTTATAAATTTTTTCAACTTCTCAAAATCTACCTTGCTAATCTCTACTCGCGGAGAAATAAATAGATACGCACTATTTTTTAACTTGTTGTTTTGTACAGTATTGTAAATAGGCAGCGATGATGATTTTATGGTTGTGTTCGGTAACACATCACTTAATCTATTGTATAAAATAAATGTTCCATACGGTATTTTATCTTTTTTAAGGTAAGATGCCGACCAATCTGTTGGTGTTGGTTTATTAAATTGTGCAACCAGATAAATCAAAATTAGTATTATGCCAATGCTTATATAGATTTTGTATCCTTTCATTTAATTTGTGCATTAAAATGATTAAAGGATTGTTTTATTGGCTCAAATTTATGCGCATCTACGGGGAAATCTCCATACCAGATATAATCAAACTGATGGGTTAATAAGCTAAATTCTTGTTTTACTTCTGGCTTAGCAATTTCCATTAAATAATTGTAATTGGTTTTTTCGGGTTGCCAATTAATTATCTCTGCATCACTAAGTTTTTTCAGTGTTCTTAAATATAATAAACGCACTGCCAAGCGAAACTTCCCTTGCTCTATTAGTTGCTGAATTTCCTTTTCGTAATCAATTTCGTGGATGTTTTCATTCAAAATATAGTAAGGCAATGTAATTTCTTTTGATTTTTTAGCAAATATATTTTCAGTTCCAATTACTTTGTAAACGATGTATAAAAGAATGGCTGCACCTAAACCTATAAAAAAATATTTAGAAACCGGGTTGGATGCTGCACCTGTAAAAAGCTGACCAACTTTACTCCAAAACCAAATCCAGAACCTATCCCAAAGCGATAAATCTCTGGTTAAAGCTGCATCATATTTAAATTCATTTTGTTCCGCATAGGCATTTAAAGCATTCTTATTAAATTTTTGCTCAACTATTTTAATGCTATCAATCCTAATTTCTGCTTTAGGTTTTAGTTTTAATTTTTGGGCATAGCTATTTCCAGAAGATGAAAATAATAGAAAAAGCATTAAAAATTTAAGCAGAAATTTTAGCATTTTAATATTCTTCTGGTCTTGTATCTATTGGTTTTTCTGTACTACCAAAATTAGAAATGCGCTCCATTAAACCGGTGCTTTCTTTTTGCTCAACCAAACTAAAATAAGATAATGTTATGGTAATGATTGGTATAATGGTAAACACCTGACAAAGGTATTGAATAACGGTTGTTATCATAGAAAACGATAAAGACATATGTGGTTTATTATGAGAAAATAAACCTATCATGCTAAAAATTGTTGTTGGTAAAACCACAATAGACATACTAGCATAAACAATTATCCAAATGATAAATAAAGTACCGAAGGTTATCCAGAAGTTATCTTTTATGATTTTAAAACTCCTGTTAAAAGCATAACTAAGCGTAGCATTCTCTACCACCATAATCGGGAACACCATTGCTATAAAAGGGAATAACCAAAAACCTGGAACAAGGCAGAATATAAACGCAACAATAAGCATTAAAATTAGCAAGAAAGAACTCCCAAAAACCCTAAAAAAGTAATGTTTAAAATATCCCCATACCTCGTCGGTAGTGGGGGTTTGATTTCCTTTTTGTACATAAACAGCTATATAAGAAAGTATTGCAACGGTTGTGCTTGAGTAGCCGGCAAAAGAAAATATAACGGCTAAATAGTATTCTATCCCATAAAGCGAGCCGAAGCCAAATGCATTTCTTGCCGTATTTCCATCAATGCTATTAATCATACCGATGGTTTTGTATTGCTGCAACAACATGGAAAGCATTGCGCCCAATACAAAAAGACCACTAAAAATGAAATAAGTTTTTACAAGCGGCTTTAAATTCTGACGGATAAAAGTGAAAGTATCGTTTATCAGCTGGCCGAAATCTCTTACTTTTTTAAATTCTATTTTTGAAAGCATAGGTTTTTAGATGATTGTTTTCTTATTAATTTTAGCAGGATAAATAAATACATACCAAATGATAAAGGTTGCAGAAGCCAATAAAATAAAGCTACTTAACCACATTGGCATTTCTGTATGTCGGGTTATAAAACTTTCGAAAAATGCGGCAACGATAAAAATTGGAACCAAGCCTAAAACAATTTTCAATCCGTCTTTTGCACCTTTTAATATGGATGCCTTTCTGGTATAGGTTTTCGGAAATAGCATGCTGTTGCCTAAAACTAAGCCGGCTGCACCTGCCAAAACAATAGCCGAAATTTCTAAGGTTCCGTGTATCCAAATAACCAAAACAGATTGTAAGCCTAAACCTTTACTAAAGAAAAAATATTGGAAAGAGCCAAGCATCACTCCATTTCTGAATAAAGAAACGATAGAGCCAAAAGAGAAAATAATACCTAAAACAAATGTATAAAGCGAAACATAAATGTTATTTGCACCAATTTGAATAAACATTAATACCGGATTGGCTTGCTTATAAACCCCGAATGGGTCGCCTTTTGCAATGTTATCATTTGTCATGTTTACATAACCATCACCCAAAATTAAACGTATAAATGTATCGTCGTATTTTGCAGAAATAGCTCCAATTGAGCAAGAAGCCAGAAAGAATATCAAGGCATAAACTATTTGCTTTTTATGGATAAAAAATAACAGCGGAAGTTCAGTTCTCCAAAAATTAACAAATCGGTGCGATTTTTCTTTCTTGTTTTTGTAAACAGAGCGATGTAATTTTGATGCTAATCCGTTAAGATAAGCTGTGGTTTTAGAGTTCGGATAAAATGTTTTCGAATAAGCTAAATCGTTTGTGATTTCTGTAAAACGATTGGCAAGTTCATCAGGATTTGCCAATTGCATTTCATCATAGCGTTTCCACTTTTCTGTGTTCTGTTTTACAAATAAAGCTTCTCTCATTAATTAACTAAAATGTTGGGTTAAAATAGGTTAATTTTTCAATGGATACAAAAAAATCGGGCGTAAAAGATTTAAATTAATTAAGAGGCAATGGAGAATTTTTTAAAGGGTTACTATCTTCATTGTGAGTAAAAAAAATTATGTTTGAAATATGGAAAGCATCAGAATTAGCACCGCTCAAAATGTTGATATCGAATATGAAGTTGCAGGTTTAGGAGAGCGAATTGCCGCCAGGTTAATTGATTTAGCGGGGTTTTTAGTGCTTTACATTGTTGCAATTATATTAATGATTATAGCTTCCATTAGCCGTTCTGAAGTTTTAGCCATTACCATGTTGGTAATATTCGGCGTAATTTTTCTTTTTTACGATTTGGTTTGCGAGTTAACGATGGATGGCCAAACTTTTGGAAAGAAAATTATGAAAATTAAAGTAATTAGTCTTGATGGCGGACAACCAACCTTTGGGCAATATTTAATGCGATGGATTTTTAGAATTGTAGATTTTGGTTTTATTTTCGGTTGGGGTGTTGTTGCACTTATTAGTGTAGCCGTATCAAAAAACCATCAGCGTGTAGGCGATATGCTTGCTAAAACTACTTTGATTAAAACAGTGCCGAGAACAAGGATTGATAACGTTGCCTTTAGCTTTTCTTTGCCAGAAGATTACCAACCAGTTTTTAAAGAGGTGCTGCATTTAAATGATAGAGATGCAGAGTTGATTTATGAAGTTTTAACTGGATTTTACCAAACCGGAAACCCGGATTTGATTTATGCCATGGCTGCAAAAACCAAAAACCATATCGCGGCAACACTACCCGAAGGCATGAATGAACTGCAATTTTTAGAAACCGTTATGAAAGATTATAAACATTTAACTGCGAACAGTTAGTTTGGTAGAATGCTATTTAATCAAACATGATTAAATTATTTTATTACATCTAAAATTTTCGGCGTTAAGGCATTAACCCACTGATTATACATTTTTCCGCTTGGGTGTAAACCATCACTTGCAATAAGTGATACATCATTTGCAGCCATTTTAGAATCTGGAGTGATGTTGGTAAAACTAACTCCCGCAGCTGTTGTAATTTGTTCTGCAGCTGCGTTAAATGCATCAATTTCTGCTGCTATGGTTTGGGCACTTTTAGAATAATTTTTAGCAAAAGGCGTAACGCCCCAATCTGGAATAGAAACTACAAAAACTCTTGCCTTTCTTCCGCCAGAAAAACCAATTGCCGTTTGTAATAATTCAGAAAATTCTTTCTTATAAGTGCTTAAAGAATATCCGCGATATTGATTATTTACACCTATTAACAAAGTAACAATATCAAATTTTTCTGTAACTTTTGCTTGCGTAATGGCACCCTGAAGTTCGTCGGTAGTCCAGCCTGTTACGGCTATAATTTTAGGATTTTCCACATTACGGTTATTGGCTTTTAATGCAGTTTGCAATTGATATGGGAATGATTCTGATTGCTTAACAGATTCGCCAATGGTATAAGAATCGCCTAATGCCAAATAGGTAAAGTTACCTGTAGGGTTTGTTGTTAAAAATGGATTTACAGGATTTACCGCATCAGGCATATTATTATCTTTAGTACAGCCCGAAGATAAAAAAGAAAGTATTAGAATGCCAGCGAAAAGTTTCATAATCAGATTTACGGATTAAGCTACATTTCGGTTTTAATTAGCTCTTTAACCAAGTGCTCCCGAAATTTAGAATTGGTTATGATACTTGATTCAAATTCACCAAAGTTTTTATTTATTAATAGTTGCTCACTCTGAGAAAGATCATTAAAGAAAAACGCAGAACTTATTTTATTACCTTTTAAATCTGTAAGGTAAAAAGCATCTGTTAAAACAAATGCTGTTGAACCACCTTTTTGCCCCAAATGAAGAAAATTCTTTTTGTTGCTTGCATAGCCCATAGGCCACTCCATAATTTGTTGCAAAACCTGTTGAACCGCTGGTTTAAAATAGCTTTCGCTATTAATTTTATTCATTAATTCAGCATACTCTTTTGTGGTAGAAGATACCAATCTGTCCGACCAAATTTTTTGTATTTCAACCGGAAAATTTTTAAAATTAAATTGCTTGATAAAGTTGCTATCTGTTTTAAGTTTTTGATGGTTTAGTGCACAAAGCTTTCGATATTCAGCATCACTAAGGTTTTTTAATTTACTCACCCAAATACCTTGTTCAATATTATCAGGTTTCAAGCATGTCATTAAAGCACTTGCGGTGAAATAATAGTATGGAGAATGATTTTTAATTTTCAGCTCCTTTAGATTGGCATTTATTTTATCCATGCCTAGCAAATCCTGAAGGTATTCTGTATTTGCATTCGAGCTAAACCTAATCATACCTTTAGCGATTTCTAGCAAGGTTACGCTATCGTTGGCAGTCTTTTTTAATGATTTTAACCAGGCAGGATGTGCACCTCCATCAGTAAAAGGAATGTAATATCGGTTGATTTCTTTTACTGCTATTTTGGTTGTTTGATTTATTTTTTTTGAAGCAACCTGATTGGCAAATTCTATCGCGACAATTGTTTTAGCAGCGCTTGCTAATGGCATTATTTGGTTACCACGATAATTTAGTGTTTCTATACCGTTTTCATTTATCACTATTGATGATTTCTGAGGATTATTTTTGATAAAGTTTACCATATCATCAATATTTTGCGCAAAAGAAAAGGAAGTGCAAAAGCAAAATAGGAAAATAATTACGAGTGCGTTTTTCATTAAATCAATTCCATTTTAAACAAATTGGCAATATGGTTTTTTAATTTTCCCTTCACTTCATCGATATCCAATTTATAACCCAATTCCTTTTCTAATGATGTTACAGCTTTATCATCAATACCACAAGGAACTATGTTTTTGAAATAATCTAAATCTACATTTACATTAAATGCAAAGCCATGCATGGTAACCCAGCGACTGCAGCGAACGCCCATGGCACAAATTTTCCTGGCTTTATCATTATCTGCATCCAGCCAAACGCCTGTGTAGCCAGGATAACGACCAGAGTTTATGCCATAATCTTTTAAAGTGAGGATAACGGCCTCTTCCAAAGTTCGGAGATAGAGGTGGATATCTGTAAAAAAATTGTCCAAATCTAATATCGGGTAGCCCACAATTTGTCCTGGTCCGTGGTAAGTGATATCGCCACCACGATTAATTTTATAGTAGGTTGCATGCTTATCTTTTAAACCTTGTTCATCGAGAAGTAAATTTTCTTGATGCCCGCTTTTTCCTAAAGTATAAACATGTGGATGCTCATTAAAAATAAGATAATTTGGTGTAGGTAAATTTGTGCCGTTATTTCGGTTATCAGTTTTAATGGCTACCGTTTTATTTAACAAATCTTCCTGCTTATCCCAAGCTTGCTGGTAATCAATTAAACCCCAATCAATAAACTGTGTAGGTACCCGAAGTATTGAATCCATTACTGGTAAGCTTGAATTTTCAACGTTGATATTATTGTGCATAATTGATTCTCCAATTCTTTTATTAAGCTGTCTGTCGCCTAAATTTTACCTGTTCCTTCAGGCGCCTGTACATATCCCAACATATAACCATCTTTAGTTTTAAAATAATTTACGGTTAGTTCACGAGTTCCTGTTGGTAGTTCTACCAAAGCGTTTAAGCTTCCTTCATTTTTTAGTTTAAAGGGCTTAATGTGAATATGCTGTTTAAATTCCAATCCCTTTTTTCCGTGCCATTTGTATATGGCTTCTTTTGCACACCAGCAAACATATAATCCTTCTGTATTATCGCCAATTTGCCTTTGTGCAAGTTCAACATCATTCAAAAATTTATGTTTAATGGTTTTTATTTTATGCTTAATCAATTCAATATCAACACCTACCGCATTATCTTTACTCATCATTACGGCAGCATAATCGTAAGAATGACTTAAAGAAATTTTATAATCCGAATTGGGAAGATAGGGTTTTCCATCCTCATCAAACTGGCAATCGATGTATTTTTCGGTATTAAGTAAAGTGCGTAATAAAAGTCTGGTACTTAGCCAGTGCAACATCCTTTTGCCGTTATTGAAAGAAGAAATAATATCCCATTCATGCTGCTTAAGCTGTAAGCCGGCAAGCAATTCAGCTTCTGTTTCTTCAATTTTCCAGATTGCTAAAACCGAATGCTCATCAATATTTTTATTATAAACTACAGGCATTTATAAAATCGAGGTTTTGGATGCAACATTATCTTAAATAAATGATAATTTAGGGCCAAAAATACGCATAAAAATGATATTATCAGATAAAAGGATTCTGGAGGAAATAGAGAAAGGAACAATTATTATAGAGCCTTTTGATAGTAGTTGCTTGGGCACAAACTCTTACGATGTGCACTTGGGTAAATACCTTGCAACATACAAAAACAGGGTTTTAGATGCCAAAAAACATAATGAAATTGAACATTTCGAAATCCCTAAAGATGGTTTTATTCTTCACCCGGGCACATTATATTTGGGCGTAACGGTAGAATATACTGAAACCCATAGCCATGTTCCTTTTTTAGAAGGTAAAAGCAGTACTGGCCGTTTAGGTATCGATATACATGCAACTGCAGGTAAAGGTGATGTAGGTTTTTGCAATACTTGGACATTAGAAATATCTGTTGCACAGCCTGTAAAAATTTATGCCGGCATGCCAATTGGGCAATTAATTTATTTTATGGTTGAAGGAAATATAGAAACCATGTACAATACGAAGGGCAATGCCAAATACAATAATAAAACTACAAAACCGGTAGAAAGTATGATGTGGAAAAACGCTTTCTAACAGAAATAATTCATTTTATCTTCATTATAATATGCCTCGGGTTTCGTACCTTGAGGCATATTTACTTTTCACGCCAAGCCTAATGAAATCCAAAATTATCCTTGCTCTAAGTTTTCTGATTGTTTTTTTAGGTTTTGCTGCCTTTACAATTGATGACGACCCCTTTGCACAATTTATCAAAAAACTAGATGAGTACACCAATAAGTTTCAACAAGAAAAAGTTTACCTCCACTTAGATAAGCCGTATTATGCAATTGGTGATGATATTTGGTTTAAAGCTTACGTATTTAATACCAAAACTCAACTCCCAACAGATATCAGTAAGATTTTATATGTAGAACTTATAAATGAAAAGGATTCGTTAAAAAGGCAAATTAAACTGCCTTTAATGGGCGGTATAACCTGGGGCGATTTTAAGCTAACCGATTCACTAGGCGAAGGAAATTACCGCATTAGGGCTTATACAAACTATATGCGAAATTATGGAACGGATTTCTTTTTCGATAAAACCATAAAAATTGGAAACAGCTGGGCCAATAAGGTTTTTACCGTTACCGATTATAAATTTACCAAAGAGAATAATAGTGATAAAGTTGCTGCAAACATTCATTTTGAGGATAAAGCAGGCGTAGCTTATAAAGAAAATGAAGTTAGCTATGAAGTGCAATTAGATTTTAAGACCGTAGCAAGAGGTAAAACAAAAACAGATTTACAAGGTAATGCTTTAATTAATTTCGAAAGCAACCAATCTATCGCCAATAAAAAAGGAAAAATTCTAGCTACTATAACACTTGATAATAAACAGAAAATTGTAAAGGCGATTCCAATAACATCTACCAGTAATGATGTAGATGTTCAGTTTTTGCCCGAAGGTGGTAACCTGATAGAAGAGTTGCCACAAAAAATTGCTATTAAAGCGATAAATGGTACAGGAAAGGGAGAAGATATCACTGGTAAAATTATTGATGAAACCGGGGCAGAAATTACCAGTATTGCTACAAGCTATTTGGGCATGGGTAACTTCATATTAAATGTTCAGCCAGGTAAAACCTACACTGCAAAAATTAAATTTCAAGATGGTTCTCAAAAAGATTTTAAACTTCCAATAGCACAAAAAAGTGGTTATGCACTTACCATAAATAATTTGGATACGGGCAAAGTATCCGTCAAAATATTAGCTAGCGCTAACCTTACCAATAGCGATGAATTAAAAATTGTTGCACAACAAGGTGGAAATATTTATTATGTTTCTAAAGCAAAGGTTGATAAGCAAGTATTATCTGCCATTATTCCCAGAAGTAAATTACCAACGGGTATCATACAATTTACTTTGTTCTCTGCAAGCAATCAACCCATTGCCGAACGCCTGATTTTCAATAAGAGCAAATTAGATGTGATTGATTTAAAGCTTAATACTGCGGGCATATCGGGCGAAAAAAAGGGAAAATCTGCCTTCACTTTCGATGCATTGGATCAACAGAAACCGGTGATTGGTAGTTTCTCTGCATCGGTAACTAACGCAAGCAAAGTAACACCAGATGAAGATAATGAAAGCAATATTTTTGCTACGCTTTGGCTTACCTCAGATTTGGCAGGTTACATAGAAAAGCCCAATCATTACTTTTTAAATGATGATACCAAAACAGCTCAAGAGTTAGATAACTTGATGTTGACCCAAGGTTGGCGAAGGTTTTTATGGCGAAACGTAATTAATAATGCTGGTCCGGCAATTACATTTCAACCAGAGAAAACAACTTCTATTAGCGGAGTAGTTAAAAAGGGAGGTAAACCTGTTGCAAACGGTAAAGTTATGCTCCTATCAACCAAAGGTGGTTTTTTTGTAATTGATACGGTTACCAACGCAGAAGGTAGATTCAATTTTGATAATTTGGTGTTTAGCGATAGTACAAAGTTTATTGTGCAGGCAAGAACGAAAACAGATAGGAAATTTGTCGAAATAACTGTTGATGCCGTTCCTTACCAAATCGTTACTAAAAATAAAAATAGTGCCGATGTTGATGTAAACGTAAATAACTCTTTAATGAAATACATTAAAGAAAGCGATAATTATTTTAATGAAATGACTCGCCTTGGCTTGTTAGAACGTACTATAAAGCTGGATGAAGTTGTTATAACGGAAAAAAGGGTTGTTGCTAAAAATTCTGCCAACCTAAACGGTGCCGGCAATGCCGATTTTGTTTTAACGGCAAAGGATTTAACCAGTTGCGCACAACTTTCTCAATGTTTAAACGGTCGCTTACCATTCGTAATTTTTAGGGGTGGCATACCTTATTCAACCCGTAGCCCGAATACACCAATGAATATTATACTTGATGGAATGCAGGTTGAGCCAGACTTTCTAGATAATTTAAATCCTAATGATATTGAAACCATTGAAGTTTTAAGAACAATTGCCAATACCGCAATTTACGGAAGCCAAGGTGGTGGGGGCGTATTGATAATAACAACCAAACGTGGTGGAAGCGAGATTTCTTACAATACTTATACACCAGGCGTTGTGGTAGTTAATAAAAAAGGCTTTTCTACTTCGAGAGATTTTTATTCGCCAAAATACGATGCACAAACATCAAGCGCAAAAGCCGATTACCGAAGCACAATTTACTGGAATCCACAGGTTGTAGCCGATAAAGATGGTAAAGCAAAATTTGATTTCTATAATGCTGATGAACCAGGAACTTATAGAGTGGTTTTAGAAGGTGTTAATGCTGAAGGGCATTTGGGAAGAAAGATTTTTACTTATGATGTTAAGTAGGAAAAAATAAATAAATTTGAATTAGTATGCATGCATAATATTTATTATTTTGCTCCATACTAATTAATCAAATTTAGATTACCATTTAATATGAATACTATAAAAGTTAGTGTAAAAGATCGTTTAGCTACCATCACATTAGACAAAGGAAAATCAAATGCCTTAAATCGTGAATTGATAACCGAGTTAGACGATATGCTTAAAAATATCTCTGCAGATGATAATATTGGCGGAGTTATTTTAACAGGAAACGCTCCATTTTTTTCTGCAGGCTTAGATTTGGTAGAGCTTTATGGTTATAACGAAGAAGAAGTAAAATCTTTCTTTCACCTTTTTTTCAGTTTTACTGCAAATATGGTTTCGTTTAAAAAACCAATGGTTGCAGCAATAAGTGGTCATAGTCCGGCAGGGGGTTGTGTAATGGCTCTAGCCTGCGATTATAGAATTATGGCTGAAGGACCATATATAATAGGATTAAACGAAGTTCCGGTTGGTATCATTGTGCCCAACAGTATTTTTCAGTTATATGCCTTTTGGATTGGCAAAGCAGAAGCATCACGAAGTTTACTTACCGGTAAATTATACAAACCAGATGAAGCTTTGAAAGTTGGTTTAATTGATGAACTTGTAAAAGGCGAAAGTTTATTAACAGCTGCTGAAAGAAAAATTAAGAAATTTATGGAGCTGGAAAGTAACACCTGGTCGCAAAGTAAACTTAATATTCGTGAGGATTTAATTGCTGCGGTTACTTCCGATCAATCTGCAACG
This sequence comes from Pedobacter lithocola, assembly GCF_042650845.1. NCBI lineage: Bacteria > Pseudomonadati > Bacteroidota > Sphingobacteriia > Sphingobacteriales > Sphingobacteriaceae > Pedobacter > Pedobacter lithocola. The sequence continues at coordinate 539,921 of NZ_JBHSBW010000011.1, forward strand.
CTACAAAAAATGCTTCAGCAATGGTGGTCGCCGGCTACACGCCACATTTTAAAAACGATTTTAGAAAGTCTTCAGAGAAAATAATATAAGCTTTAATTCTTCAATTAAAAGCTGCATTTAACCAAATTTATCAATAATCAGTTAATCAAATAACTGAGTAATCCATTTATATTATGTTCGCATTCAATCAACCCATGCTTAGAGATGGCTCTTTAGAAGGCAAAACCATTGTAATAACCGGCGGCGGAACTGGCTTGGGTAAAGCCATGGGGATTTATTTTTTGAAGTTAGGTGCAAACTTGGTTATCACCAGTCGTAAGCAAGATGTTTTGCAAAAAACCGCCGATGAGATGGAGGAGAAAACAGGTGGAAAGGTTTTGGCTGTAGCATGTGATGTTCGAGAAGTTGAACAAGTGGAAAATGTATTGGCAAAAACCATTGAAAAATTTGGACAGGTTGATGCGCTTTTGAATAATGCAGCAGGCAACTTTATCTCTCCAACCGAACGTTTATCTGCAAATGCTTTTTCATCAATAATTGATATTGTATTAAAAGGAACCGTTAATTGTACGCTAACATTTGGCAAGTACTGGATTAAAGAAAAGCAAACCGCAACAGTTCTGAATATTATAACAACTTATGCTTTTACTGGTTCGGCATATGTTGTACCTTCTGCATGCGCTAAAGGTGGTGTTTTAGCATTAACCCGCTCTTTAGCGGTAGAATGGGGTAAATATGGCATTCGCACAAACGCAATAGCTCCAGGCCCTTTTCCAACAAAAGGAGCATGGGAAAGATTATTGCCGGGCGATTTAGCCAAAAAATTTGATTTTAAAAACCGCGTTCCGCTCAAAAGAGTTGGAGAACATCAGGAACTGGCCAATTTAGCTGCATTTTTAATCAGCGATTTCTCTGGTTACATTAATGGAGAAGTAATTACAATTGATGGTGGCGAATGGTTGCAAGGTGCAGGTCAAATGAATGGTTTGGAAGCTATACCAAACGAAATGTGGGATATGCTGGAACAAATGACAAGAAGCGCCAAGTGATGTAAGATGTAAAATGGATGATTACGAAGCGTAAGATTTTACTATCGCTAAGCCATCTTACATATTACCTCTTCCATCGTACGTCTTTTTCCATTTTCCATCTTCTATTTTTAATTATCTTTGCCGATATGAATATCTTACTATTAGGTTCAGGTGGCAGAGAAAGTGCATTTGCCTGGAAATTAAGCCAGTCTTCACATTGTGATAAACTAATTATTGCACCTGGAAATGGTGGTACAGGCACTTACGGTACCAACATCAATATTAACGTCAACGATTTCGATTCCATTAAAAAAATTGTTCTTTCAGAAGGCATTGATATGGTGATTGTTGGTCCGGAAGAACCTTTGGTAAATGGTATTCATGATTTTTTTCTTGCTGATAGTAGCATCGCTCATGTTCCTGTAATCGGACCAAAAAAGGAAGGTGCAATACTAGAAGGCAGTAAAGATTTCTCTAAAAAATTTATGGAACGCCACGGCATTCCAACCGCCTCATCAAAATCTTTTAAACCCGAAACTTTAGATGATGGCTTAGCTTATCTTCAAACGCATCCTTTACCTGTCGTTTTAAAGGCAGATGGTTTGGCAGCCGGAAAGGGTGTTTTAATTTGCACGGAAACTATCGAAGCACAAGAAGAACTAAAATTAATGCTTGGCGGTAAGTTTGGGGCCGCAGGTGCAACCGTAGTTATAGAAGAATTTTTAAGTGGTATAGAACTTTCTGTATTCATTTTAACCGATGCTGAAAACTATGTAACCCTTCCTTCTGCTAAAGATTATAAAAGAATTGGTTTAGGCGATACGGGTTTAAACACGGGTGGTATGGGTTCTATTTCTCCAGTACCTTTTGCCACTCCAGAATTTTTAGCTAAAGTAGAGGAACGGATTATCAAACCAACTGTTGAAGGCTTGAAGAAAGATAAAATTGATTATACTGGTTTTATCTTTTTTGGCTTAATAAAAGTTGGCGAAGAACCTTATGTAATTGAGTACAATGCTCGTATGGGTGACCCTGAAACGGAAAGTGTTGTACCAAGAATTGAAAATGATTTGGTTGAGCTTTTTATGGCAACTGCCAATAAACAATTAAATCAAGTTAATTTGGTTATTTCAGAGCAAACTGCCGCAACGGTTATGATTGTAGCAGGTGGTTATCCTGGCGAATATTTAAAAGGGAAGGCCATTTCAGGCATTGAAAACTTACGTCACTCCAATGCTTTTCATGCTGGTACCTTGTTAGAAAATGATGTGGTTAAAACCAATGGCGGCAGAGTTATTGCTATTACCAGTTTGCAAGATGATATGTTTACCGCGTTACAATCTGCAACAGCCGATGCCGGTAGAATCTATTTCGATGGTAAATATTTTAGAGAAGATATTGGCTTCGATTTAATTTAAATTTTAAGAAAATCAATTTGAAAAAGATACTAAAAAAGATTTCAGAAACGGCCATTCGCCAAGGAGTCTTCACCTTTACCGATGATCAAAAAAAATCTAAATGGTTAGGATACGAACCTGCTACAAAAGATGAAATAAAACAATCTGAAGATAGATTAGGATTAGAACTTCCAGCAGATTATAAGGCTTTTTTATTAATTACTAACGGCTTTGCTTCACCCAACGAACATGTTGAGCCTTCGTTTGCTAAAGTAGACGAAATTGGTTTTTTGAAAGATATCGATCCAAAAATTATCGAAGATTGGCTGGTTCACGATGAATCATTTGATATTGTTGTTCAACTATCGAGAAGTATTTTAGTTGGTGGTATTAACGAAGAACAATATTTTTTACTTATCCCTCCAATAATTGAAAATACAGGTTGGAAATATTGGAAATTTGCAACATGGATACCTGGTGAGGATGACTACGAAGGTTTGGAAAACTATTTTATAAATGTGCTCGATTTTCTAGCTCCAGAAAGTTAAATAAAAAGAATTTATGTGTCTAAAACGAAGCCCCGATTTTTTAAGTCGGGGCTTCGTTTTTATAAGATTATTTGAAGGCATAAGGCCAACCAAAAAGGGTATGCTATTTTGTTTTGCTTCCTAAAAGTTCTTGAAGTTTAGCTTGTAGAGCTTCTTCTCTTAAACCTTTTGCAATGATTTTTCCTGTTGGGTCGATTAGCAAGTTGGCTGGGATAGAGCGAATGCCGTACATCACTGCAACTTCATTATTCCAATATTTTAAATCAGAAACGTGTGTCCAGGTTAATTTATCATCAGCAATGGCTTTTAACCATTCATCTTTCTTTCCAGGCTGATCTAAAGAAACACCTAAAACTGTAAATCCTTTATCTTTAAACTTATTGTACGCTACAACAACATTCGGGTTTTCTGCTCTGCATGGACTGCACCATGAGGCCCAAAAATCTACTAGAACATATTTTCCTTTAAAATCAGATAGTTTTACTGGTTTACCATCCGGGTCATTTTGTGTAAAATCCATTGCCATTACGCCAATAGCAGTTTTTTTACCTGCTTCAAACGTTTTAGCTAAAGTTGTACCTGTTTTAGTTGCTTTTAATTCAGGACTTAAACCAGTATATATAGATTCAACTTGTGCAACAGCATCTGGGTCGCTGGCCAATTGTGCCAACGTTACTAAGCTTACATAAGATTTTGGGTTATTTTTTGCAAAAGCAAGGTAGATTGGAGTCATCTCATCGGCAGCTTTTCCATATCTTTCTCTAATGCCTGCCATAATGGTTTTGTCTTTTTGCTGCTCCGGACTAAGTTTTTCGTATTCAGCATTTATGGCATCTATTTTACTTGTAGCAGGCTTTAAGCTTGCTTTTAACTTTAGGTTATCGTTGTTTGCAGGCGTTCCACTTACCGACATTGACTTAAGTGAATCTACAGAACTAATTAAAATGTTTCCTGGCTCTACAAATAAATTGGCGAAATCCATATTTTTTGTCTTTGCACCTGGAAGGTATGGGTTAATGTTTTTAAATAAATTTCCATTAACAGGATCGGTTACCGTTCCTTTAAATTCAAACTTTCCATTCGCTACAATTGCAGAATCAGTTTTACGTTCGCTGTTTGCTGTATATATGAAATAGATCTTATCGCCAGTTTTTAATGCTTTTGCATCACCTTTTATTGTAAATGGCTTTTGAGCAAATGCTGCAAAAGGCAATAATGCCATTGCAGCTAATAATATTTTCTTCATTGGGGTTGATTATCGTTTTTGTAAATATAAATATTGCATATTTTAAACGCAACTTGTTGTGTAAAATTATGATAGCTTTTGATAAGTGCGCCACCAAAGGTCGGGCATTTCGCCATTTACCGCAGTTTGGTAATCATCGTAACGGCATGGTACCAAGTGATACCTTTCGTTTTTAGATTGCCCAATTGGGTAAGGCACCTGCATCCACCAACGATCTGATTTCTTGCTTTTTACGAAAGTCATTTCTCCAGAACCATCTTTTAAACTGGTTCGGTAAATAATATATTGCGATTTTGGCGTTAACGGAAAATCTTTCTTTCTGGCGTAAAAACCGTCTACAAAATACCAAACCATTTCCGCTAAAAGAAATGCCGTTTGTCCATTGCTATCGTAGGCCGGATTAAATTCGTAAAATCCAATTGATGTTAGTTTATCATTCATTCCGGCATAGCGGGCAATTCTACATGCTTTTTCGCCATCAAAGCCGTTTGGCGTTGTGTTTGCATTTGCTTTAGCATCTGCAGAACGAATGGCACCAATGTCAAAACTTATCATATTCGCATTGCGGATAATTGGCTCAGTTAATGAAATATCTTGCGCAAATTCGCCCAGGCGATGAACATCAAAATACAGTTTATCCATAACACTTAAACTTTCCTGATTTACAAAATAGGTTTGGTAACCGATATTGCTAAAATTGAAAAGGTAATTTGGTTGATGAAGAAAAATTTTATTCAAATAACAATCCGATCGCGTTGCCAAACCTTCACTTCCGTCATCATCAATATCGAATTGATTATCAACAATTACTAAATCTACTTTCTGTTCTAAATCTTCGTATCCCAGATATTGGGCATAAGTTAAATCCTGGCCCCCACCAATTATTACTGGTATTATGTTGCTTTTTATTAGCTCAGAAATAACCATTTTTACAGCGATATAGGTATCTGCCAAGGTTGCACCCGGGCGAATATTGCCTAAATCAACCAAGCGACTTGCAAATGCACCTTCATTTAATTTGTAAAATTTTTCTCTAAAATAGTCGGGAGCCAAGCCACAACCTTCATTATTTATTGCACTTCTGCCATCAAGCACTCCAAATATGGCAATATCGTATTGGTTTTCTTCTAAATCGGGAAAGGATTCTGTATAAAAGTGTGTTTTTAAACCCAGCTGGCTAGTATAAAAACCATCTTTTGGCGTAAACTGCTCAGCATTTAAGGGCGAAAAAAAATCGGTTAATGACATATATTTAAAACTATCGCCTCAAATATCTATTTTTGAATGCGTATTTTCACCTATAGCCCAAAAAAAAATAAATGATACTGGTAACCGGCGGAACTGGATTTTTAGGATCTGAATTGATAAAACAGTTAACCGATAGTGGTTTAGCTGTACGGGCTTTAAAACGAAAAACTTCTATAATTCCATCCTTCATCGAAAATAATTTCTTAATTGATTGGGTTGAAGCAGATATTAATGAGCCAGCAACTTTAGAAGATGCTTTTGTTGGCATAACGAAGGTTTTTCATTGTGCTGCGTTTGTTTCCTTAAATCCAAAAGATAAAAAAAAGCTTTTCCATGTCAATATAGACGGTACATCAAATATCGTTAACTTATGCATTGAAAACGGTTGCAGGCTTGTACATGTAAGTTCAGTTGCGGCCTTAGGGCTTGCAAAAAACGGACAACAAATTACCGAGAAAGATTTTTGGGAGTATGATTCAAAAGTATTCGCCTATGGTTTATCTAAATACGAAAGCGAAATGGAAGTTTGGCGAGGCATCACCGAAGGTTTGGATTCGGTAATTGTTAATCCATCAATAATAATAGGTAAAAATGCAGGCTTTGAAGGGAGCGGTGCAATTTTCAAATTGATTAAAGGAGGATTTCCGTATTATACCAACGGCGCTTCTGGTTTTGTAGATGTTGAAGATGTTGCGAAGGCAATGCTTTTATTGATGGAAAATCCTGTAAGTGGCGAACGATACATCATCTCATCAGATAACTACCATTACAAAGACTTATTCGCTACGATAGCTCAAGGTTTCGGTGTAAAGCCGCCAATAAAGGAAGCAAAACCCTGGATGTTGGGAATAGCCTGGCGAGCTTTGAAGTTTTTGTCTATTTTCTCCAGCGAAGAACCTTCTATTACTAAAGATACGGCGAATAGCAGCTTGTCATTAAGTTACTACAGCAATGAAAAAATAATTAAAGCAACAGGAATTCAATTTAAACCAGTTGCACAAAGCATACAAGAAATTACACAATATTTAAAATAATGCCGAAGCAAAAAGCCTATTACATAATCGATTTTGATAGTACATTTACCCAAGTAGAAGCGCTCGATGAACTTGCCCGAATTTCACTGAAAAAGCATCCAAATAAGGAATCTATATTTCAAAAGATAGAAGAATATACCAATCTGGCAATGGAAGGGAAACTATCGTTTTCTGAAAGTTTGGCTCAACGTGTAAAATTGCTCGATGCAAATGAGGATCATTTAAAGCAACTTATAAAGCATTTAAAAAAGAAAGTTTCAACATCGTTTTGTCGCAACGCAGAATTTTTTAAAAAACATGCAGATGAAGTGCTCATCGTTTCGGGTGGTTTTAAAGAATTTATCACACCAGTCGTTAGTCAATATCACATAAAAAAGGAAAATATTTACGCTAATACTTTTGTAACCACAGGCGATGGAAAAATTATAGATTACGACCATGCCAATCCTTTAAGCGAAGAAGGAGGAAAAGTTAAACTGCTTCAGCACTTAAAATTAGAAGGTGAGTTATTTGGAATCGGAGATGGTTATTCAGATTTCCAACTTCGTGAAAGTGGTATGATAAACAAGTTTTTCGCCTTTACTGAGAATATAGCCCGTGAAAGTATTGTTTCAAAAGCAGACCATGTAACACCAAGCTTTGATGAGTTTTTATATGTAAATGATTTGCCAAGAGCGATATCTTATCCAAAAAACCGCATTTTATGTTTAGTAATTGGTAATGTTGATGAAAAAAGTATTGCTTTATTAAAAAATGATGGATTATCCATTCGCCATAAAAGTTCTTTTGAAGAAAAATATGTTAAAGATGTTGGTATTATACTCTTAGCCGATGGAGAGAAGATAGGAAAAGAGCAATTAAAAAATGCTGTCAAGCTCAAAACAATAGGTTATTTAGGCAATTCTAAGAACAAAATTGATGCAGATATTTGCACAAAAATGGGTATTGTAATTTTTGATGATGTGAAATCTAACCCGCGGAACTTAGATTTTATTCCAAAACGGATGATAGATTTTATGAATACCGGTGCAACTTATTTAAGCAGCAATTACCCAAATTTACAGTTGCCTAAAATCGATAAATCTCACCGATTAATTCACATCCATAAAAATGTGCCAGGCATTATGGCTCAAATCAATACTGTTTTTGCTAAACATAATATTAATATTGTTGGACAGTTTTTAATGACAAACCCCGAAATTGGTTATGCCATTACAGACATTAATACCGAGTATGATAAACAATTATTTAAAGCATTAAAAAAAATTGAGCATACCATAAAGTTTAGAGTGCTTTATTAGATACCAATTATTATCAATTCAAGGCTTTGGCAAGATTTTAATTTGTCAAAGCTGAACTGCGCAATACCTCAATCCACAAACATTCCTAACTTAAAAACTGATGTCTTTTTAGTAGCAAATGTTTAGCACTACCAATAGTTTGTGAACGATAAATTCCAGTATGGCCAGAGAACAGATATGACATAACACAAGCAAGCCCGATGTAAATGCCACACTCTGCTCCAAATAATTCTACACCCATAAAAATACAGGCAAGTGGTGTATTGGCTGCGCCTGAGAAAACTGCAACAAAGCCCATTCCTGCCAGCAAACCAACTGGTAATGGAACAAAAATACTAAGGAAACTGCCTAAAGTTGCTCCGATAAAAAATAGTGGTGTTACTTCGCCTCCTTTAAAGCCCGCGCTTAAAGTTAAAGCAGTTAAAAAAAGCTTAATGGCGAATGTATAATAAGGCTCTTGTTGGTTAAATGATTCGGAAATAACAGGAATTCCTAAGCCAATATAACGTGTTGTGCCGAGTAAAAAAATAATTCCAATTAAAATCAATCCACCAGCAAAAGGACGCAATGGTGGATATTTAATTTTTGAAAAAACCTGTGATAAACCATGGTTTAGAGCCGAAAAACTTCTGGCAGCTAAGCCAAAAATAATTCCAGCACCTAGCGATAGTAAAAGATTAATCATATCCATTTGTGGCACAATTGAAATAGAATAATGAGTATGCCCTACGCCCCATGCTTTACAAGCGTAATCGGCAATTACCGCTGTAATAAGAGATGGTAGAATAGCTGTATACATTACGCTACCTATAACAAAAACTTCTAGTCCGAAAACGGCGCCTGCTAATGGTGTTCCGAAAACTGACGCAAAACCTGCACTAATACCGCAGATTAAAATGATTTTTCGGTCGCGAGGCTTAAGCTTAAACACTTTTGTAAACTGGTCGGCAAATGCTCCCCCAATTTGCACCGCTGTTCCTTCACGCCCGGCAGAGCCACCGAATAAATGTGTAATTATCGTTCCTAAAAAAATAAGCGGAGCCATTATTATTGGAATAATATTCTTTGGGCTTTGAAGTTCCTCAATTAAAAGATTATTTCCTTTTACAACTTCTTTACCCCAATAATGGTAAGCTAAGCCGATAAGCAAACCTGCCAATGGTAAAAAAATAATTATCCACTGGTTTTGTTCGCGGTAATCGGTTACAAAATTTAAAGCGACTAAAAACAATGCAGAAGCAGAACCAACGATTGCGCCAAGTATTGCGGAGAAAAATAACCACTTTAAACTGTTTGCTAATAATAGCCCGAATTCTAGTTTTTGGAAACGATGTAAGTACGAAAGATTACCTTCCGTTAATTTTTTAACAGGCATTAGAAATCAATTTTAAAATAAAAATCGTAGGAGTCATCAGCCTGTTTGGCGGTTTTGGCGGTACCCCATCGCCATCGTTCAAAAGTATAAAATTTACTATTTAACGCAAAATATGTTTATCAATTTTGGAATATTAACTTTGCCTCATGGATTTTACCCCTGAAATAAAAGATAAACTGAACCAATTACAAGAAAAATATACAGCTATGGGGCAAGATATGGCATCTTATTTAGATGGCTTGCTCTATGCCAATTTTCTCACATATTGGGATTACATTCATTTGGATACACTGTTAAGCTTACAAAGCCCAAAAACGCCAATACCTGATGAAGAAATTTTCATCATGTACCATCAAATTACGGAGCTGTACTTCAAATTATGTTTGCATGAATGCAAGCAAATAGCAGAACATGAAAATTTAACAATTGATTTTTTTACAGCTCGTGTAAAAAGAATAAACGCCTACTTTAATGCTCTAACCACTTCTTTTGAAGTAATGGTTGATGGAATGGAGAAGGAGCAGTTTTTAAAATTTAGAATGTCGCTTTTACCAGCAAGTGGTTTTCAATCAGGGCAGTATAGAATGATAGAAATATGCGCTACAGATTTTATTCGCTTAGTTGATAAAACAAAAAGGGTAGAATTGAGCAATGCCACTTTAGAAGAACAGTTTGAAAATATTTATTGGAAATTTGGTGCTACAGAGCTCTCATCTGGCAAGCAAACACTAACCTTAAAACAGTTTATTAAAAAATATTCTTCTCAATTTCTTCAGCTGGCGAAAGATAGAACAACAACAAATTTTTCTGCTTTGTATCAGCAATTTCAAGCTAATGGTTATGATGTTACTTCACTGGCAGAAGAACTTCGCAAGTTAGATTTGTACGTAAATGTAGAATGGCCTCTTGCACATTACAAGTCTGCCGTTCGTTACCTAGAAAAAGATCCTATTGATGTTGCCGCCACCGGTGGAACCAACTGGCAGAAATATCTACCTCCCCGTTTCCAAAAAAGAATCTTTTATCCTTTTTTATGGACGAATGGACAAATGGAAGAATGGGGCAAAGGTTGGGTGCTTAGTGTCCTTAAAACACTAAAGAACAAAGATTAATATCATAAAATGCTATTATGATAGCTCGTTTTTTCGTAATTTGCAAAAATTAAAATGGATAGAATAGAGAATGAAATCTTCATTTTTCGAAGAGACTTGCGCTTTCCAGAAATTATTAAATAATACAATTATGACCGAAACCCTAGATATAAGTATTGCAAAAGCTGAAACTACCCGTTTATCAGTTACAGATTTTTCGCAACTACCTTTTGGTAAAGTTTTTACCGACCATATGTTTACAGCCGACTTTGAAGATGGCGAATGGAAAAATTTACAAATTTTACCATATGGGCCAATTCCAATGAGCCCGGCAATTTCTGCGTTGCATTACGGACAAGCAATTTTTGAAGGTTTAAAAGCTTATCGCCAGCCTGATGGTAAAATAAGTGTATTTCGTGCTGATAAAAACTTCGAGCGTTTTAACAAATCGGCAGCAAGAATGTCTATGCCAACTATCCCTGAAGAAATTTTTATGCAAGGTTTAGCGGCATTAATCCAAATTGATGAAAAATGGGTGCCTTCACAAGAAAACTATGCGTTATATATTCGTCCGGTAATGTTTGCAACCGACCCATATTTGGGTGTAAGGGCATCTGATACATATAAATTTGCATTGCTTACAACACCAACCGGTCCGTATTATAGCAGTGCTTTAAAAGTTAAGATAGAAACTGAATATACAAGAGCTGATGAAGGTGGAGTAGGTTTTGCAAAAACTGCAGGTAATTATGCCCGTTCTTTATATCCTTTTGAACAAGCTAAAATAGAAGGTTTCGATCAGTTAATTTGGACAGATTCGATTAACCATGAGTACATTGAAGAGGCTGGAACAGCAAATTTAATATTTGTAATAGATGGAAAATTGGTAACACCATCAATTCGTAGTACCGTTTTAGATGGCGTAACTCGCGATACTATTATTAAGTTAGCGAAAGATGCCGGTGTAGCAGTTGAAGAGCGTAGAGTATCTGTTCAAGAGATTATTGAAGGAATTGAAAATGGAAGTTTAACAGAGGCTTTTGCAGCCGGTACAGCAGCAACGGTTACGCAAATCGGCGAAATTGGTTATTTGGGTAATACTTACAAACTTACCGATTCATCAACCAGAACTGTTTCTAATGGCATTGCTAAAAAATTAAATGACATTCGCTACGGCTTAACAGTTGATGAATTTGGCTGGAACTGGATTTTATAAATTAATATTGACTGCATAAAAAAATGCCCTAACCGTTGAAAAGGTTAGGGCATTTTTGCTCTAGTCTTTAAGCTTTCTGCTTTAGTATTAATGCTTATTTATCAAGGATAACAACGCCTTTAGCTTCAAAAGCCAGTTCTTTTTTCGGGTCTGTTATTTTTGCAACTTCCTCCGGAGATTTTTTTGCGTCTTCAGCGTAGTGACGCAAAGTTTCAACTGAAATGTTCTGTTTTTTTGCAATACCATCTAAAACCACTTTCTTCCCAACAACATCCATTGGCATAAAAAAGGCGTAATCTTTAAAAGTTACACGCATTGGCTCACCATTTGGCATTTCTAATGTCATCCAGCAACCCTTCTTTTTACAAACCTCAACTACTTTGCCTTCAATTTTCATATCAGCTGTGTCTTTGCCACCCATAGCTGCTTCCATTTTGGCAGCAGGTTTAATATTTCCTGCGGATACTTCATCGCCAAACTTTTGGCCACTTAATTCAGTTTGTGCAAAAGTAAATGTTGCTATTAAGCAAAACCCAATACTAAAAATTATTTTTTTCATAATGTAATATCTAATATGTATTAATTAGTTTCCGTAATTATCTGTTTCAAAAGTATTTAAAATTTTTTGAAAATTGAATAGACAAAAAAAATCCTCGCTAGCTCTCACTAACGAGGAAAATCATCCCTATTGTTATAGATCACATCCCATGATGTACAACACAATGTATTAGACAAATGTTAATCCAAACTTATTGAAGTGGTTCGATAGATTATAATTAATTGTATCACAGTTAATTATAAAAAATAACTTATCGTGCCAAATCTAATTGAGTTGGGTAATTGGGGAAAATATTCACCTTGTTGTGGAAATATGTTGAATCTATTCCCCATTTGTTTTTGCCAATTAGCCGAATATCAGGCCAAAAACTTCTTCAATTTTGCTAACTGCTTTAATCTCCAGGTTATATTTTTCAATATTGATGCCTTTTAAGTTGTATTTAGAAATATATATGGTTTCAAAGCCAAGTTTATCTGCTTCTGCAATCCGTTGCTCAATTCTGTTAACTGCCCTAATTTCACCAGATAACCCAACTTCAGCAGCAAAACAATTTTTTGATGAAACCGCAATATCCTGATGCGAAGAAATTATCGCAATAAGAACTGCCAGGTCGATAGCCGGGTCTTCAACTCTTATTCCACCAGCAATATTTAAAAAGACGTCTTGAGTGCTCAATCTAAAACCACAGCGTTTTTCTAATACCGCTAGTAGCATATTCATTCTTTTGGTATCAAAACCTGTGGCAGATCGCTGCGGTGTGCCATAAGCCGCGGTACTAACCAAAGCCTGAGTTTCTATCAGCATCGGTCTGGCTCCTTCAAGCATTGCAGCGATAGCGATACCACTCAATTCTTCATCACGCTGTGTTAATAATATTTCTGAAGGATTGGAAACTTCTCGTAAACCACTTCCTTGCATTTCATATATGCCTAATTCAGCGGCTGCTCCAAACCTGTTTTTTATTGATCGTAAAATCCGGTAAACGTGGTGCCTGTCGCCTTCAAATTGCAGAACAGTATCAACCATGTGTTCCAATATTTTTGGACCAGCAATGGCGCCGTCTTTGGTAATATGCCCTATTAAAAATACTGGTGTACCTGTTTCTTTTGCAAAACGTAGTAGCTCTGCTGTACACTCGCGTACCTGCGAAACACTTCCAGGTGTAGATTCGATGTGTGCGGAATGAAGTGTTTGAATAGAATCGATAACCAAAATTTCTGGTTCGAGTATTTCAATCTGCTTAAAAATATTTTGAGTTGATGTTTCCGTTAAAATATAACAATCGGCAGATGGAGATTCTGTAATACGTTCTGCCCGCATTTTAATTTGTTGTTCGCTTTCTTCACCAGAAACATAAAGTAGCTTTTTGCCTTTTAAATTTAAAGCCAACTGAAGCATCAAGGTAGATTTGCCAATACCAGGTTCGCCACCAATTAAAATTAACGATCCTTCTACTAAACCACCGCCAAGCACTCGGTCTAATTCTTTATCGCCAGTTAACATTCTACGCTCTGGCGAACTTTGAATATCATTTACCTTGCTGGGTTTACTCAGCTTTCTTGCTGGTGCTGAATCATTTTTCCAGGTAGGTACTGCCGTTGGATTTTTTTCTACGATTTCTTCAACAAATGTATTCCATTGATTACAGGATGGACATTTACCTAACCATTTTGCAGATTCGTGACCGCAACTCTGACAGAAATATGCTGTTTTTGTTTTTGCCAATTTAATTTCGATTTTAGATGCACGAATTTAGATTATACTGGTGGCAAAAACTAAATCATTTTTAAACAAAAAAGCCTGACTTATAAAAATCAGGCTTTCTTGCTATCAAGTGTTTAAAGTTTTATCTCTTCATCTTTTGCTGAAATGAAGTGAAATTCGGTTAAATGATAAGATGGTTGAGTTTTTACTTTAATCCACTGACCATATTTGAAGAACCAACGACGCTGCAAATTAAAAACGCCTTTAGTTATATATGCTGCAATATATGGGTGAACGCAAAGTGTAACACCTTTTTCATTTTGTTCTCTTAAAATGTAGTTCAGGTTATTTTCAATATCATCCATTAAGATAATACTCGCTTTAATTTCACCTGTACCGCCACATGCCGGGCATTTTTCTACCGTAACAATGTTCATTTCCGGACGAACGCGTTGCCTTGTAATTTGTACCAAACCAAATTTACTTGGAGGTAAAATGGTGTGTTTAGCACGATCAAGCAACATCAATTCACGCAAGTAATCGAATAGCATTTTACGGTTCGTTGGTTTGTGCATATCGATAAAGTCGATTACAACAATACCGCCCATATCACGTAAACGCAATTGACGGGCAATTTCTTTAGCCGCCTCTTTGTTTACCTGTAAAGCATTCTCTTCTTGATTTTCTTTACTGGCAGTACGGTTACCGCTATTTACATCAACAACATGTAGCGCTTCTGTATGTTCTACAACAAGATAAGCACCACCTGGTAAGTTTACTGTTTTACCGAAGGCATTTTTAATTTGCTTTTCGATACCGAAATGTTCAAATATTGGTTCTTTATGTTTGTACAGCTTAACAATTTTTTCCATTTCTGGAGAAATATCATGCACATAAGAACGTATATCATCAAACAGTTCAGGTGTACTCACGTACACGTTTGTAAAATCAGGATTCAGAATATCACGTATTAACGTTGATGATCTGTCCATTTCACCCCAAACCCTTTTCGAAGGCTCGGCAGAAGGAAGTTTTTTGATGAAGGTTTCCCATTTAGCAACTAAATCCAATAGATCTTTTTGCAATTCAGCAACACCTCTTCCTTCGGAAACGGTTCTGATAATTACCCCAAAATTTTGAGGCTTAATACTTTCGATAATCTTCTTTAATCGATTACGTTCCGTATTACTTTTTATTTTTTTTGATATGGATATGGTATTGGAGAATGGCACCAGTACCACATACCTGCCGGCAATTGATAGGTCGGAACTTAAACGTGGACCTTTAGTAGAAATTGGTTCTTTAGCAATTTGTACGGGAAGGAGCATGTTTTTACTGAGCACATCAGAAATTTTGCCTGCCTTGTTTATATCGGCTTCGAGCTTTAAATTATCTAATAATGTGCCTGTAACCGAGCCATTACGCTTGATCTTAGTTAGCTTGATTAAAGATTCTACCTGAGGGCCTAAATCAAAATAATGCAGAAACGCATCTTTTTCATAACCAACATCCACAAAAGCAGCATTCAGGCCAGGCATAATTTTTTTTATGCGGCCCAAATAAATATCGCCTACAGCGTAGTTATTATTGATTTGTTCTTTGTGAAGCTCAACAAGTTGTTTGTCTTCAATCAACGCTATGGTAACTCCGGCAGGAGTCGAATTTATAATTAATTCTTTTACCAACAGCTACAGATTTAAGGCTATTCGCCTATTAACAAATGGATAGTAAACAGAAACAGTGATTTGCCTAGATTTAGATACTAAAAAAGTATATAAATATTTTAAACCTCATAGTGTTTTTACTATGAGGTTTAAAAAGCTAAATCAAAATAAGAATCTATTTTTTCTTATGTCTGTTTTTTCTTAAACGTTTTTTACGTTTGTGCGTAGCCATTTTATGTCTTTTTCTTTTTTTACCGCTTGGCATAATTTTTAGTTTTAAATGTTTTTATTAATCCGTTAATTAATTTTTATTCTTTAGTTCAGCCACTTTTTTATCAATAAATGATGCCAAAGTAGGGTCTGCCGCTAATTTTTTACTGTTTAAATAAGCTTCAATAGCTTCTTTATTTTTGTCTAAATTTTCTAAAGCCGTACCTAAATAAAAGTAAGCTTCGGGTGTTGGAGCTGTAGCAATTACCGTATTGAAACGAGGAATTGCTTTATCAAACTGTCCCGATTTAATAGAAAATAAACCGAGATTCATATTTGCTTTAATGTTTTTAGGTTCTTTTGCTACAACTTCGAGCAACATTGCAATACCTTGCATTGGTGCGCCTAAGCCATTAACAATAGTAACACCTAATCCTGTTTTGGCATCTATGTTATCTTTGTCTAAAGCTAATGCCTTTGTAAATGATGTATTTGCTTTCTGCAATAAAGCAGGTTGAGCCAAACTATCTTGTGTACTTTCAAAAGCTTTTAAAAATTTATTACCAGATGCTAACCAAGTTGTTGATGATGGTTTTGCTTCTGCAACAATTTCTAAATAAAGTGCCGATGGAGTTAATTGTTCAACATCATCCCATTTCTGAGCTAACTGTTGTGCCAATTCAACTTTTTCAGCACCTGTTGCATCTTTATACTTGTTTTCTAATGCAGCGATATCGGTTATTAAACTTTTATTTATTGCATTTTTAGCAGCTTCAGATGTGGTTTGAATACTTAAAGCCGAAGAAACTGATGCCGATTCTGATACCTGACCAGGAGCAGCTGTTTTGCCATTTTCTTCAGTAGGTTTTACTAAACCTTTAATATCTCTTGTAAACAGGAAAGCAATAAGCAATAAAATCGCTCCGATAATGATGGTTTGTTTTAATCTGATGCTGCTGTTCACGTGTATAGATTTAAGCTTCTACTTGGATTTTTTTACTGTTGTTTTTAACTTTATCTACGAAAACTTTTGCAGGTTTAAAGCTTGGAACAAAATGCTCAGGGATAATTATTGCAGTGTTTTTAGAGATATTTCTAGCCGTTTTTTGAGCTCTCTTTTTAACAACAAAGCTTCCGAAGCCTCTAACATATACATTCTCGCCGCCAATCATGCTAGTTTTGATAACCTTGAAGAATGCCTCAACTGTTTCCTGCACATCAACCTTCTCAATTCCGGTTTTTGTTGATATTTCTGAAATAATATCTGCCTTAGTCATATTTTATTATTTATTATATATTGTGTATTTAATTATCAGTGTTTTGGGGTTGCAAAAGTATTGCTTTTTAATGAGATAGGGAAATAAAAGATGATTTTTTTATTATGCGCTATATCAGGCTATTGCAAGTTTTTTTTTAAACAAATAAATACATCGTAATTTGCAGCAATGACATTCCAATTCGAACTTATAAACTGGTATCGGGCAAATAAAAGAGATTTACCTTGGCGCCATACCACCGATGCATATACCATCTGGCTATCAGAAATTATTTTGCAGCAAACTCGGGTAGAACAAGGTTTACCATATTTTATCAGTTTTCTAAGCAATTTCCCAACAGTTAATGATTTTGCTAACGCAACTGAAGCTAAAGTGCTTAAACTATGGCAAGGTTTGGGCTATTATTCTCGCGGTAGAAATATGCATGCAACTGCGCAAATTGTTATGAATAACTACAATGGCGTTTTCCCAACACTTCATGATGATTTGATTAAACTAAAAGGTGTAGGCGAGTATACCGCAGCAGCAATATCATCCTTTTCATCTGGCGAAGCCAGAGCGGTAGTTGATGGAAATGTTTTCAGGGTTTTGGCAAGGTTTTACGGTATTGATACGCCGATTAACTCTCCAGAAGGTAAAAGGCAGTTTTTTAAGTTGGCTAATGAGTTACTTTATAAAGAGGATTCGGCTTTATACAATCAGGCAATAATGGAGTTTGGTGCAATACAGTGTAAACCAAAATCGCCTGATTGTGGTAGTTGCCCGCTTAGGATAAACTGCTTTGCTTATAATAATAATGCCGTAAATCAATTGCCTGTAAAACTTGCAAAGGCAGAAAAAAGACACCGGTATTTTAATTATTTTATATGTATTGATGATGATAAAATTCTTGTTAAAGAAAGGCAAACAAGAGATATTTGGCAACATCTTTATGATTTTCCATGCATAGAAACCGAAATGAATTGCACGGTCATGGATGGAGATTTTCATACTGCAATTAAAAATCAATTTGGCGATAATGCTGAAATTACTTTTATCAGCTATAAAAAACACTTATTAACACACCAAATTATCCATGTACAGTTTTTTGGTTTAAAAAATTATATATTTAACTTTAGTAAACAAAAGGAACTTAATTGGGTTCTTTTAAATACATTGGATGAATTACCTCAACCAAACGTGATAAGAAATTTTATTGATGAAAATTTCTTAGCACAAAAAAGGCCTAACTAACCTTAAATGAAGGATTTTTCATCGTTTATAAAACTAACCAAAAAAAATATTTTATGTCTGGGATTAACAAAGTTATTTTAGTTGGGCACTTGGGTAAAGACCCAGAAGTGCGCCACTTAGATGGAGGCGTTACAGTAGCAAGCTTTCCTTTAGCTACATCTGAAACCTATAACAAAGATGGAAAGCGTGTTGAACAAACTGAATGGCATAATATAGTTTTGTGGAGAGGTTTGGCTGAAGTAGCATCGAAATACCTTCAAAAAGGTAAGCTTGTGTATATTGAAGGTAAACTAAGAACCAGATCTTTTGAAGATAAAGAGAAGGTTAAAAAATATGTTACTGAAATTGTGGCTGAAAACTTTACTATGCTAGGCAGAAAAAGTGATTTCGAACCAGGACAATCCATAAATCATGTTCAAAATAACGAATCTAAAATTGAAGATGAATTTACCATACAACCTAATGATGTGAATGGAGATTTGCCATTTTAGATAAATACTACAAACAAAAGAAGCCACGAAATTTCGTGGCTTCTTTTGTTTAAAAAATAATTATTCTACAGTAACTGATTTAGCTAAGTTTCTTGGCTGATCTACATTACAACCCCTCATTACAGCAATATGATATGATAAAAGCTGTAGTGGAATAGTAGCTAATAGCGGTAAAAATGCTTCATCGGCATCAGGTATTTCGATACAATAATCAGCCATTTTCTTTACCTCCGTATCGCCTTTGGTAACAATTGCAATAACTTTTCCTTTACGTGCTTTAACCTCCTGAATATTACTAATTACCTTTTCGTAAGATGAGTTTTGTGTAGCTATAAATACTACAGGCATTTCTTCGTCAATTAAAGCAATAGGACCGTGTTTCATTTCTGCTGCCGGATAACCTTCAGCATGAATGTAAGATATCTCCTTAAGCTTTAAAGCACCCTCAAGGGCAACAGGGAAACCACTACCTCTTCCTAAAAATAAACAATTTCTAGAATCTTTAATTTTCGCAGCAACCTCTTTTATAATATCATTTGATTCTAATGCAATCTGTATCTTATCAGGAATGCTATCTAACTCTGTTAATAAACCAATTAATTTAGATTGTGTTATGGTTCCTTTCTGTTGAGCCATGTAAAAAGCCATCAAAGTTAAAACCGTAACTTGTGCAGTAAAGGCTTTGGTTGATGCAACTCCAATTTCTGGTCCGGCGTGGGTGTAAACACCTGCATGACTTAACCTTGGTATAGATGCACCTGCTACGTTACAAATGCCGAAAATGGTAGCACCTCTTTCTTTAGCCATTTCTATCGCTGCCATAGTATCGGCAGTTTCTCCCGATTGTGAAATGGCAATCACAACATCTTTCTCGGTTATGATTGGATTGCGATACCTAAACTCAGAAGCATATTCTACCTCAACCGGAATGCGGGCATATTCTTCAATTAAGTATTCGCCAACCAAGCCAGCATGCCATGAAGTTCCACAGGCAACAATAATAATGCGGTCGATATTTTTTAGTTTCTCTACAAATTCTTTTATACCACCCAATTGCACTTTACCTTCTTCCGGATAAATACGACCACGCATACAATCTCTAATGGACCTAGGTTGTTCGTAGATTTCTTTCAGCATAAAATGATCGAAACCGCCTTTTTCCAACATTTCCAGCTTTAATTCCAGTTCTTGAATTAAAGGTGATTGAATAACATTATCTAATCGCTTAACCAATAAATCATCTTTAGTAACTAAGGCAATTTCATGGTCGTTAAGGTAAATTACGTTTTTAGTATATTCAATAATTGGTGTTGCATCAGAAGCAATAAAATATTCGCCTTTGCCCACACCAATAACCATCGGACTACCTTTTCGTGCAGCAATAAGTTGATCAGGATTTTCTCTATCCATCACTACGATTGCGTAAGCGCCGGTAACCTCTTTTAATGCCAAACGTACGGCTTCTAGCAAATCAGTTTGCTCAATTTTTTGAATCTCCTCTATTAAATGAATTAGAACTTCGGTATCTGTGTCGCTTTTAAAATCATGGCCGCGAGAAGCAAGTTCTTCTTTTAATGTTGCGTAGTTTTCAATAATTCCATTGTGAATAATGGAAAGTTTATTGTTATTAGATGTATGTGGATGTGAATTACGATCGGATGGAACACCATGCGTAGCCCACCTAGTATGACCCATAGCAATAGTACCTTTTTTATCTTGACTTTCGGCAAATTCTTCAAGTGCTGCAACTTTACCAACTTTTTTATAAATGTTTTGGCCTTCGCTATTTATGATGGCTATCCCAGCACTATCATAACCTCTATATTCTAATCTTTTAAGTCCTTTTAAAACAATTGGCCACGCTTCTCTATAGCCAATATAACCTACTATTCCACACATATATTATTTTTATTTTTACCAAATATAGTAAACAAACGTTTGTTTAAAACTATTGTGAATATTTTACATAAAAAATCGTCATAAAAAAACCCGTTTGTGATGCCAAACGGGTTTACAAATTATGTAGTGATTTTAATTAACTTTTGTATAATAAATATTAAGTTTCAATCGGTTTGTAGTATTACCAAATGAACCTATAACAGCTCTTGCTGCAGATGAACCCGAAGGGCCTAAATCAAACGGCGTGGCTGTTAAATTAGTTGGTGCTAAAAATGTACCGTAATCAACTTTTGCTCCATCAACCAAATCTTGTACATATGCTGTGATGTTAAATATATATCTGTTTTTTAATGAATCATAATACCCACCAAAAACTCCATCAGATTTTGCTCTAGAATCTCCAGCATAAGTAGATCCAGAAGATGTAGTTCCTGGTTGATCATGATCAGGAACATTTACATTCTGTTCGGCAATATCCCATCTATACAACGATAATCTTTGTGCTGGTACAAAAGGATAGGCAAAAGTTCCTGTACTTAAATCAACAACCAGTTCTGCTTTATTAACAATAACTTTTCCGTAAGTAGCTGTAAAGTTTTTAAGATTTGGGAATGATATTTTTGTTTTTACACCGCCCAAAGCCTGTAAATATGTTATACCATATTGTATCGGACTAGCTGTAGAGCCAGGATTATCCAATTGAGTTTTAACAGGTGTGCCAGTGTAATCATGTTTAATGTTTGCAGTTACCACTTGCCCTGTAGATGTATTAATAGGAAAATTGGTTGTAACAGTATCGATAACATTGGTCGTACTTGTGTTCTTATAAACGAGTTGTAAATACGAGTTGGTACTAGCAAAATCAATAAAAGCAATACCTCCTGCACCTGTTGATGAAGTTTTGTTTACTTCAGCATATAGGCCTTTAAAATATTGTGCAAATTTATCGTTTGTAGATGTTCCGGCAGCGGCTAAACTCAAAATTGTGCTTTGAATAAAAGCTTTGTTTAAAGGAATTCTAATTTGAGCTTTAACCGTTTTAAGTGTGTCTCTACCACCCTTAACAATTTCAGTTATTTTAATTGGTGTAGTTGGAAAAATTCTACTATTAAAGTTTCCTAAAAGTGTTGTGCTATGAGGTATAGCATCAGAAGCTTTATATTTTGCGATTGGTGCTGTTAATTGATAAACATCTATACTATATCTCGAAGATGTTGTATCTCCATAAAACTGTGTTCCTAAGTTTAAAACTAAAACTGCAGAATCTAAAACCGGAGAAGTTCCAAAATTATAGCTTAAGCTGGTTGGCCAAACTGTCATCCCAACACTAGCTTCGGTTTTACCAAAAACTGGGTCGGTCATGTAGCCTAGCGGATATTGACTTAGCGTAGAGGTAATAAAATCCGGCTCTTTAATCGTTTGAGAAGTAACTAGCTGATCGTTTACCAAAGTACCTTGTATAGCCGAATTTGGGTCAACATCTAAGCCAACGCCATTTGGGTTTTTACACGATGCAAAAAGAAAAAGACCTATCAACAGGGTTAATAAGTCTTGTTTTGTAAATTTCATATTTAAAATAATAATACCTAATTAAGCAACAGAAACCAATTCTTCATTCGAAATTTCTTCGTAAAATGAGTAGAAGTTTTCGAAATTATCGGTTAAGTTATAAGCTAAAGTTGGCTTATTGGAATCTTTAACAAATTTTAACAGATCTTTATCTAAGTTTTCATCTGCTAAAACTACTGCGTCTGAGTGAGTTATCGCTCCTACATGTAAGCTGTTTACATCTGCCGCTTCGAAAGCTTTTGTATCATCTTCTGTCATGTTAGCCATAACAGCTTTTTTGTAGAAGTTGGGATTTAAACTTTCGGTAAAACCACCTTCGTAAACAGAATACACAACTTTCGAATTTTTAAAAGTAGGGTCGTTTTTATAAGTTGTTTTAATGTAAGCAGGTACTAAAGAACTCATCCAGCCGTGGCAGTGAACAATATCTGGTGCCCAACCTAATTTTTTTACCGTTTCTAATGCGCCTTTACAGAAAAAGATGGTACGTTCGTCGTTGTCATCAAAGAATTTTCCGCTTGCATCAGCAAAAACTTGCTTGCGTTGGAAATACTCTTCATTATCCAGGAAATAAACCTGCATACGTGCAGCTGGAATAGAAGCCACTTTAATAATTAAAGGGTTATCGTTGTCATCAATAATGATGTTCATTCCAGATAAGCGGATTACTTCGTGTAAACGATTTCTTCTCTCGTTAATGTTACCAAATTTTGGCATCAAGATGCGGATTTCGAATCCTTTTTCTTGCATAGCCTGTGGCAATTGGCGAGTAATTTCAGAAATTTTAGTAAGCTCGAGGAAAGGCGACATCTCGTGTGTAACAATCAGCAGCTTCGTTTTTGCCATCTCCATATTCAAAGAAAAAATTAAGTTAATTAAAAGATAATGAGCTGCAAAGATAAGAATAATAATACTATTTATCAATATCGCAACCATTTGTTTGGTTTCGTTTAGATTAATTTACACCTTTACCCCCTCAACTCATATCGTTAAGTTTGGAAGTATTTAAAACCAAAGCAGCGCTTAAAGCCTATTTAGAACCACTAAAAGCAGCGGGTAAAAAAATTGCTCTTGTACCTACAATGGGTGCTTTGCATAACGGTCATATTTCGTTAATTAAATTGGCGCAAGAAAACGCAGATGTTATTGTTTGTAGCATTTTCGTAAATCCGACACAATTTACAGACCCGAAAGACCTCGAAAAATACCCACGACCAATTGAACACGATTTGGCTATGCTAAATACTGCTGGTTGCAGCGCCGTATTTATGCCAAATGTAGAAGAAATGTACCCGGAAGGTGCTGGAGAAAATTGGCACATTAATTTAGGGAATGCTGAATTTTTATTAGAGGGTGCTTTTAGAAAAGGACATTACCAGGGAGTAACTCAGATTGTAAAAAAACTTTTTGATGCAGTAGAACCTGATGTTGCCATGTTTGGTCAGAAAGATTATCAACAGGTTTTGATGATCAAAAATATGCTCGAGCATTTTAAACTGCCGATAAACATCATTACTTGCCCAATAATTAGAGAGGATGATGGCTTAGCCATGAGCAGCAGAAACATTCATTTATCCAAAACAGATAGAAAAAATGCGCTTGTATTAAGTAAATCATTACAGTATGTTGTTGATAATTTTCAATCTTATTCCTTTGATGAACTTGTAAAGCAGGCAAAAGCATTTTATAATGATTTAGAGGGAGTTGAACTCGATTATTTTACAATCGCGAAGGGTGATACATTACAGCCTGCCGAAACTAAAGAAGAGAAATCATTAGTCGCTTTAGTTGCCGCAAAGGTAGGTGCAACCAGGCTGATAGATAATATGATTATTAAATAAATGAACGAATTTTGATTGAGTGAATGATAGAATGTTTTGCCATTCTCTAATTTCGACATTCATTCATTCACTAATTCATTATAAACTTTATTGCTAACTTTGCCGAATGATTATTACGATATTAAAATCTAAAATACACCGTGTTAAAGTAACACAGGCCGAACTTAATTATGTTGGCAGTATTACGATTGATGAAGATTTAATGGATGCAGCCAACATTATAGCTAATGAAAAGGTGCAGATTGTTAATAATAATAATGGTGCCCGTTTTGAAACCTATGTAATAAAAGGAGAACGTGGTACTGGAACCATCTGTTTAAACGGTGCAACTGCTCGTTTGGCGCAACTTGGTGATGTACTAATTATAATGTCTTACGGTGCTTTACCAATCGATGAAGCCAAAAAATACAATCCGGTACTCGTTTTTCCTGATGACAATAATCATTTGCTAAAATAAAACAACTTGATGTTGAACCTTAAATCGGTATTAAAATACCTCTTCCTTTTTTGCATGGGGATTGGCATTTTGTACTTAGCGTTTAAGGACCAAAATTTAGGGCAGATTTGGGCAGAAATTAAGAATGCAAATTTTCTATGGGTTGCGCTTTCAGCAATTTCAGTTTGGATAGCTCATGTTCTTCGTGCGCTTCGTTGGCGTATGTTGTTCCATTCCATTAATTATAATGTCACTTTTTGGAATACTTATCATGCGGTAATAATTGGTTATTTAGCAAATCTGGCACTTCCTCGTTTTGGAGAAATCGGTCGGTGTTCGGTTATGTTAAAATCAGAAAAAGTACCAATGTTTGCTTCCATTGGTACAGTAATAACCGAAAGGTTATTCGATATGTTTATGCTACTTTTATCAGCATTGCTGATGTTGATTTTTCAATACGATTTAGTATCCGATTTTCTATTCAATAGCATTTATGTTAATATAGCAGCCAAAATTCATTCAATAAATTATTTATGGTCTATAGTATTAATTGTATTAATACTCTGCATCATTTTAGCTGCAATATATTTTATACGAAAAGCCTTAAACAAGAAATTTTTGAGGATTTATGTCGGTTTAAAGCAAGGATTTAACTCTTACAGCAACTTACAAAATAAATCGCTTTTTATAACCTATACCTTAGGAATCTGGGTTTTCTATTTCTCATCAATGTATTTAGCATTTTCTGCGATTCAGGCTACTTCCGGTTTAGGTTTAAATGTAGGTTTTACCGCCCTTGTATTTTCAAGTTTTGCTATGGTAGCGCCTGTTCAGGGAGGGCTCGGGGTTTTTCACTGGATGGTTGCCCAAGCATTAGTATTGTATGCAGTTCCCTTTAAAGATGGCTTGGCGTATGCAACCATACTGCATTCATCACAATTCTTGCTTACCATAATATTAGGCTGCTTAAGTTTACTATTAGTTTTTTCTAAAAGGATAAAAACTAATCATATCTAAATCATATTAATAAAGGAATGCGATTAGTAAAGTCGCAAACTCTTTAACACACAAATTAGAAATAAATACTATGCAGCCATAGTATTATCGAACAATATATACTACATTTGATACACTAACCTTTTATATACAAATGTTATGCATTTCGAATTAAGTGAAGAACAGATAATGATTCAGCAAGCTGCCAGAGATTTTGCTAATCAGGAATTAAAGCCCGGCGTAATCGAGCGAGACGAGCATCAAAAATTTCCGGCAGAACAAGTTAAAAAACTAGGTGAACTTGGTTTTTTGGGGATGATGGTTTCTGAAAGATACAATGGCAGTGGCTTAGATGCGATTTCTTACGTATTGGTTATGGAAGAGCTTTCTAAAATTGATGCTTCTGCATCTGTTGTGGTTTCTGTAAATAACTCATTGGTTTGCTACGGTTTAGAAGCTTATGGAAGTGAAGCGCAAAAGGAAAAATACCTTAAGCCTTTGGCTTCTGGAGAAAAGATAGGTGCTTTTTGTTTATCAGAACCCGAAGCAGGATCGGATGCAACATCGC
Organism: Pedobacter lithocola; assembly: GCF_042650845.1. Taxonomy (NCBI): domain Bacteria; kingdom Pseudomonadati; phylum Bacteroidota; class Sphingobacteriia; order Sphingobacteriales; family Sphingobacteriaceae; genus Pedobacter; species Pedobacter lithocola. The sequence continues at coordinate 565,855 of NZ_JBHSBW010000011.1, forward strand.
AAAGTACAACTGCAGAAGATATGGGCGATTATTACTTACTTAACGGAACTAAAAACTGGATTACCAATGGAGGTACTGCCTCAACTTATTTAGTTATAGCACAAACCCATCCCGAATTAAGGCACAAGGGCATTAATGCTTTTATTGTTGAAAAAGGTATGGAAGGGTTTACGATTGGTCCGAAAGAAAATAAATTGGGTATTCGTGGTTCTGATACACACTCATTAATGTTTAATGATGTAAAAGTTCCAAAAGAAAATAGAATAGGTGAAGATGGATTTGGTTTCAAGTTTGCAATGAAAACTTTAGAAGGTGGTAGAATTGGTATTGCGGCACAGGCGTTAGGTATTGCTCAAGGTGCTTTCGAATTGGCAACACAATATGCTAAAGCCAGAAAATCTTTCGGGAAACCAATTTCAGAACATCAGGCAATTGCTTTTAAGTTGGCCGATATGGCAACACAAATTGAAGCAGCAAGATTATTAGTTTATAAGGCTGCATGGTTAAAAGACCAAGGTTTACCATATACACAAGCAGGCTCTATGGCCAAATTGTTTGCATCAAAAGTAGCTATGGATGTTACTATAGAAGCAGTTCAAGTTCATGGTGGTTATGGTTTTGTAAAGGAATACCACGTAGAACGTTTAATGCGTGATGCGAAAATTACACAGATTTACGAAGGAACTTCTGAAATACAGAAAATGGTAATTTCGAGAGAGGTTATTAGGTAGTTTTCAGTTCTTGTTTGAAGTTTTCAGTTCCTGGTAAGAAAGTTTGAACTAACCCAACTGTGAAATATTTCTTAAAGATTTTGTTTTCATTACCAATTGTAAATTGAAAACTAAGAACTGTAAACTAAAAAGCAATCAGTTGGTTATTAATTTGCCAACTGATTACTGTAAACTGAGATTGCAAACTGAATTAATCTTTATCGCCTGATATTGCACCAAAAATTGCTTTTATTAAGGCTACAACAATAGCTAAAAATGCTGCTGCTAAAAATCCTGTAGTGTTGAATGATGTCATCATACTATCTACTAATAAAATCATAAGTACAGTAATAATAAACGACATTAAACCTAAAGTAAGGAAATTTACCGGGAATGTTAATAGTCTTAAAATGAATCCAATTGTAGCATTTGCCAGGGCAATTAATACAGCTGCAATAATTGCGCTTCCGAAACCATCTACAGTTACACCCGGAACCAGTTTCGCACCGATAAAAACGGCTAATCCCATCAAAAGGATTTCAATAATTAATCTCATAATTGTTTAATTTAGTAAAATGTTTAAATCTGTTAAATATTTGTTTGTTTTCGTTGTTGCAATAAATATCTGTTCGTGTAATAATACAAACAATAAGCCAATCCTAAAATTTTCTGCTGATAGCACTTCAATTGTAATAAAAAATATTGACCAAGCTAGTCTGTTCGAAATTAAAAAAGTTTACCAGGCCAATCCAGATTCTGTTAATTTTATTTCGGTTCTACTAACACCGGGCGAAACAGATAGTTTGCAGGATGAGATAAATATTTCTGGTAAGACAATTCTAAGGGGCGATTCAATAATTTTTTTACCTGATAAACCATTTCTAAAAGGTAAAAAATATTTAGTTGAAAGTTACATTGCTGTAGAATTTGCCAACGGTAGCAAGTTATTTAAAGGAACCATAAAACACAACTTAGAACCTCAACAACAAATGCTACAAAGATAGTTTTACGTGTAAATTCCTGTATCAGAGTTTGATTATTTCTAAAATTTATGTACATTTGCATCGTAATCGAAGAAAAGAGAAGGGGACAATGTCCCCTTTTTCTATGAAATCAGATTAAAATATGCAGGTAGAAAAGAGAGTTACAGCACTCGTAGAAGAGAAAATTGCAGATAGGCCAGAGCTATTTTTGGTTGAAGTGAAAATGTTGCCGAATAACAAATTAATTATCCATGTTGATGGTGATGAAGGCATAAGTATACAAGATTGTGTTGCCATTAGCAGGCATGTTGGTTTTCATTTGGAAGAAGAAAATACCATTGAGCAAGCTTATAATTTAGAAGTTTCTTCTCCAGGTGTTGGTGAGCCATTAAAACTTATCCGCCAGTATAATAAAAACATTGGCCGTTCTATAAGCATTAAATTTGCGGGCGGACAAAAAAAGGAAGGTAAGCTTTTAGAGGTTACTGATAATAGTATTCTGATTGAAGAATCAGTTAAAGAAAAAGGTAAAAAAGCAACTACAATACAAACAGAGGTGGCTTTTAATGATATATTAGAAACAAGTGTATTAATAAGTTTTAAGTAATACGATTTAGAAGTGAAACGAGATTATCTTGTAACCTAAAAATCTATTTAATCATGGTAAAAAATGAGTACTACAACAATTAATTTAATCGACTCTTTTCAGGAGTTTAAGGATTTCAAAAATATAGATCGCCCAACGGTGATTAGTGTGTTGGAAGAAGTTTTCCGTAGCATGTTGCGTAAAAAATACGGAACAGACGAAAACTGTGATGTTATTGTAAATCCTGATAACGGGGATTTGGAAATCTGGAGAACGAGAAAAGTAATGGAAGACGGATTTTCTGAAGATGATGATTTAGAAATTGAACTTGCTGAGGTTTCTAAATTAGATAACACTTTAGAAGTTGGAGATGATTATATCGAACAAATTACTTTAGAAAGTTTTGGCCGCAGAGCAATTTTAGCTGCTCGCCAAACTTTAGTTTCTAAAGTGTTGGAATTAGAGAAAGACGAAATTTTCAAAAAATATAAAGATAGGGTTGGCGAAGTTGTATCGGGTGAAGTTTACCAGGTATGGAAAAAAGAAACTTTGGTTTTGGATGATGAAGGTAACGAACTTTTAATGCCGAAAACAGAGCAAATTCCTGCAGATTATTTTAAAAAGGGAGATTCTGTTAGAGCAGTAATTTCTAAAGTAGAAATGATTAATGCAAACCCTAAAATTATCATATCTAGAACAGCACCCGAATTTTTACAGCGTTTGTTTGAACAAGAAGTTCCAGAAATTTTCGATGGTTTAATTACCATAAAGAAAATTGTTCGTGAACCAGGAGAACGTGCTAAAGTTGCTGTAGAATCTTACGACGATCGTATTGATCCGGTAGGTGCATGCGTGGGTATGAAAGGATCTCGTATTCATGGTATTGTTCGCGAGTTGAAAAACGAAAATATTGATGTGATTAATTTCACAAATAATACTTCGTTATATATTACACGTGCTTTAAGTCCGGCAAAAATTACTTCTATTAAATTAGATGATGATACTAAACATGCATCGGTTTATTTAAAACCCGATCAGGTATCATTAGCAATAGGCCGTGGTGGACATAACATTAAACTTGCTGGTAAGTTAACCGGTTATGAAATTGATGTTTACCGCGAAGCTGGTGAAGAAACAGATGAAGATGTTGATTTAGAAGAATTCTCAGATGAGATTGATAGCTGGATTATCGACGAATTGAAGGCTATCGGTTGCGATACTGCTAAGAGTGTTTTAGCACTTACGGTAGAAGATTTAGTAAAACGCACCGACCTTGAAGAAGAAACCATTAAAGAAGTGGTTCAAATTTTGAAGTCAGAATTTGAATAAGTGGTGTAATTGCCAAATAAACACTACTTTTGTATTAAAATAAAAACAATAACAGGAGCTAAATGTCAGACGACAAACCAATCATTTTAATTAAAGCTATTAAAGAACTTAATATTGGCATGGGTACGGCCGTAGAGTTTTTAAACAAAAAGGGGTTCTCAGCCGAGAAAAGCCCTATGTTTAAACTTTCGGGCGATATGTATAACGCCTTATTAAAAGAGTATCAGGGAGATAAGATCGTAAGAGAAGAAGCCAAACAAATAGTGATTGGTAAAATACGTCGTGACGAGCCTGAGACCGAAAAGCCAGCTGAAGCACCGAAAAAGAACACCGATTTTGAGAAAAACGAAGAGATTTTAATTAAAAATACTCAATCGTTTGCTCCTCAGGCAGAGAAACCTAAAGTTGAGGTACCTAAAGTAGAAACACCTCCTACTGCAGAGCCTGTGAAGGAAACTAAAACAGAAGATAAAGCCGATGATGGTAGTCTTCCGGGTGTTAAAATTGTAGGTAAGATTGATTTAAACGATCTTAATTCTAAAACAAGACCAGCTAAGAAGGAAGAAACTCCAGAACCTACTTCTAAAGTTGAAGAAGCTCCAAAACCAATTGCCGAACAAGCTAAAGTAGAAGAAAAGCCGATTGAAGTTAAGAAAGAACAACCTGAAGTAAAAGCAGAAGCACCTCAACCAGTTGCAAAAGTTGAAGAAACTCCAAAACCAGTTGTAGAGCAGCCTAAGGCAGAAGCACCGAAAGTGGAAACTATTGCTACTCCAGAAGTTAAACCAGCAACACCAGTTAGTACAGAGCCTGAGGTTATGAAAGCCCGTTCGGTAAAATTAACTGGTCCGAATATTATAGGTAAAATTGTTTTACCAACTACACCTGATAGAAGAAATGGTCCTGTAGCATCATCGAGCGATAGCGAAGCGGCAAAACGCAAACGTAAGCGTAAGAAAACTCCAGGAGCGCCAGGTCAACAAGGTCAGCATGGTGGTGGTCAGGGTCAACCTGGTCAAAATCCAACAACTCAAGGCCAAGGCGGTGCGCCAGGACAACCTCGTACACCTTACCAAGGCAATAGACCTGCAAGTGGAACTCCTTACCAAGGTAACCGACCAGCAGGTGGTGGTGGAACCCCATATCAGGGAAATAGAAATAATAATAACACCAGACCAGGTTTTCAAAATAGAAATGCTACACCTAGCGGACCTAAAGAAGAGCCTACTGAAAAAGAAATTCAAGATCAAATCAAAGCTACACTTGCTCGTTTAAGTGGCGCTGGTAAATCTGGTAAATTTGCTCAACGTGCTAAATTACGTCGTCAGAAACGTGATGATGTTGCATATAACGCAGAAGAAGCAGCGAATGAACTTGAGTCTCAATCAAAAATATTAAAAGTAACAGAATTTGTAACAGCAAACGAACTTGCAAGTATGATGGATGTACCGGTAACCAAAATTATTGGTACTTGTATGAGCCTTGGTATGTTCGTATCAATCAATCAGCGTTTAGATGCTGAAACATTAACAATTGTTGCTGATGAATTCGGTTATGAAATTCAATTCGTTAAACCTGATGAAGATGAGGAAAACGTTATTGAAGAAGAAGATGCAGTTGAAACCTTAATTGAAAGAGCTCCGGTTGTTACAATTATGGGTCACGTAGACCATGGTAAAACCTCATTGCTGGATTATATCCGTAAAGCAAATGTTGTTGCAGGTGAAGCGGGTGGTATTACACAGCACATTGGTGCATACATGGTAACTACGCCAACAGGCAAAAAAGTAACTTTCTTAGATACTCCTGGTCACGAAGCGTTTACAGCAATGCGTGCTCGTGGTGCTAAGGCGGCAGATATTGCAATTATTGTTATTGCTGCGGATGATGCAGTAATGCCTCAAACAAAAGAGGCGATAAACCATGCACAAGCAGCGGGTGTACCATTGGTATTTGCTTTTACCAAAGTAGATAAACCAGGTGCAAATGCAGATAAAGTACGTGAGCAATTATCAGTAATGAATATTTTGGTTGAAGATTGGGGTGGTAAATATCAATCTCAGGAAATATCAAGCAAAAGCGGTTTAAATGTAGATTTACTTTTAGATAAAGTATTATTAGAAGCCGAATTATTAGAACTGAAAGCGAATCCAAATAAAAGAGCTACAGGAACAGTAATTGAATCAGCCTTAGATAAAGGTCGTGGTATTGTAACTACGGTATTGGTTCAGGCTGGTACATTAAGAGTTGGAGACCCAATTTTAGCAGGAAGTTACAGTGGACGTGTAAAAGCGTTAACAAACGAACGTGGTGCTAAGGTAGATTCTGCAGGTCCATCGCAACCAGTACAAGTATTAGGTATGCAAGGCGCACCTACAGCAGGTGATAGATTTAATGCTTTAGAAAGTGAAACTGAAGCACGTGATATTGCAAACAAACGTATGCAGTTACAACGTGAGCAAGGTTTGCGTACTCAGAAACATATCACATTGGATGAGATTGGTCGTCGTTTAGCAATTGGTAACTTCAAAGAACTTAACATTATTGTTAAAGGTGATGTGGATGGTTCTATCGAAGCATTAGCCGATTCATTACTTAAATTATCGACTGAGCAAATCCAAATCAATATTATTAGCAAAGGTGTAGGTCAGATTTCAGAATCTGATGTATTGCTAGCTTCAGCTTCAGATGCGATTATCATTGGTTTCCAGGTTCGTCCATCAACAGGTGCACGTAAACTTGCAGAGGCAGAACAAATTGATATACGCTTATATTCTATCATTTACGATGCAATCAACGAGATTAAATCGGCAATGGAAGGTATGTTAGACCCAGAATTTGAAGAGAAAATTGTGGCTAACGTAGAAATACGCGAAACTTTCAAAATCACTAAAGTTGGTACCATTGCAGGTTGTATGGTATTGGATGGTAAAATTACCCGTAACAGCAAAATCCGTATCGTTAGAGATGGTGTTGTAGTTTACACAGGTGAGTTAGCATCATTAAAACGCTTTAAAGATGATGTTAAAGAAGTGCTTAAAGGCTACGAATGTGGTTTGAATATTCAAAACTTTAACAACATTGAAGTTGGCGATATTGTAGAAGCTTACGAACAAGTAGAAGTTGCAAGGAAGTTGTAATCCAATTTCTTCTTAAATATAGAAGTCGCGGTGAAAATCGCGACTTTTTTGTGTTAAGACTTAGTTACATCTTTTTGTTTATCATTGTATTGACTAATACATTAAATATACTTACTATTGAATATTTTAAATACTCATCTGACGGATGGCAATTTATGTAAAATTTGCAATTCTCCATTTGCTGATAATTATCTCGTTAAAGAAATGATGTTCGGCTTCCGTGATCAATTTACATATAATCAATGTTCTGCATGTAACTGCTTGCAAATAGATAAGTTTCCAGACAATATTGATAAATACTATCCAGCATATTATTATTCATTTAATGCTGATACTGCACCTTTAAAAAGACAACCGTTTTTTAAACGTCTTATTGCTAATATTAGGATTAAAAAATTACTAAATGATAATAGACCTGTTTTAAGATACCTAAAACCTATTAAGCCGAAATTCTCAGATAGGATATTAGAAATAGGTTGCGGTAAAGGTAAACAGATTTGCGATTTGTTTAACTTGGGTTTTGAAAATATAGAAGGTGTAGATAAATTTATTCCCAAAGAAATAGATCATGGTTTTGGTGTGAAAATTTTAAAGAAAGACATTAAGGATCTTACTCCAAATAGTTATGATTTAATTATCATGAATCATGTTTTAGAGCACATGCCTCAACAGCAGGATGTACTAAGAGGTTGCCTGAAATTATTGAGAGACAATGGCTGCTTAATGATTGCCATACCAATCATTGCAGAAGCATTTAATATTTATAAAGAAAATTGGGTTCAGTTAGATGCACCAAGGCATTTCTTTCTTCATACTGTAAAAAGCATGAAAATTTTAGCTGAGCAAACAGGCTTTGAAATAAGAAGCAAGCTCTTTGATTCACTGAGTTTTCAATTTACAGCTAGCGAACTTTATAAACGGGATATCGAGCTTTTTCCGGAAAGCAATGAAAGGTGTGCCTATCCATTTGAGAAATACTTTTCGAAAGAAGAAATAGAAAACTACCAAAAGCAGGCTATTAAACTCAATAGTGAGGAAAATGGTGATACTGCTGTGTTTTATTTATACAAGTCAAATCTGTAAGTTACTGTCCAATAATCCACTTTATTTTATCAAATTTGTTAATTATATACACAATAAAATAACTGGCAAAGTATACAATAAAAAATCTAATATACTGCAATATCACCAGTTCAAACGAGGTTTTTCCTTCTGGACCTATTCCTAAGGGGTTGAAAATTTGTGGTAATATTTGCATGATTATGATAAAATGAATCAGGTGTATACCATATGTACTGCTTCGAGGATTTAACTTTTTAATCCATTTTGGATTACCTAAACGATAAAGGAAAAGAAAGGAAACCAAGGAGTAAACAATATTCGAAACTCTTAAAGTATTATACGGATCGCCTTGTATTTTGGCATTAATTAAATAGTAACTCTCATAGCAAGATATTACCAAAGCAAATATAGAAGCCAGTAACAGGGTATAAATAGAGCGTCTTTTTATCCAATCATTAAATTGTTGGAAATTTTTATGAAGAATAACCCCCAACCATAAGTAAAATACAAATCCTAATATAGCTGTTGTGTGTGTGCTGTAAATCCATTCGTAATATAAATTTACAGAGTAAAAAAGAGAACAAATACCAAAAAATATGCCTAACTGAATCTTATAAAGGTATCTTCTAAAAATCAGTAATATCGCAATACTTCCCAAAAAATTTAAAATAAACCAGAAACTTGTTTTAACAATAATATCGTAAATCTGCTCCCCAAATCCCCAGATTGGTTTTTCAAACATGGGAGACCAGCTACCCTTAAGGTAAACCACAAGTAAGTTGGCGTAGATTAAAACTAAAAAAACTCCTATCCAAAAAAGCCAGGGTTTAAAGGTTCCATCAAAACGCTTTTTTAAATATTGTAATGAGGTTGTAGTGCGAATTTTATCGCCTATCAGAAAGCCTGCAAGTATATAAAATAAAATAGTTCCGAATTTAAAAACCTGCATCGTAAACAACTGAATCGATTGTTCGTAAACGTCTTTGAAAAATTTGGGTTCAGGCCACATGTAAGTGTGCTCTAAAACAATTGTTATAATAGCTATGAATCGAAGCGAATCAACAAAATCGTAGTTAAGTTTTTCTTTTTTTATAGGTGATAACATAATAATTCTGCAATAATAAGAACTATCGGTTGATTTTACTCCCTTTAATATCCATAACGTAGCTTTTTTAACATTAATTATCTCCAGCATCAATATCGATTCATTATTTTCGCTTAAAAATAATACACCGCCCTAGCTGATTTTTAATAAAAATATTAATGATATCAATCATAATCGCATCAACAAAAAATATTTTATTAAAAAATATATCTAAAAATATTGAGGATACTATTGGAGTCGATTTTGAAATTATTAGTTTCGACAACGCTAGAGGAGAAAGAGGTCTTTGTGAATTGTACAATAAAGGTTCTAGAATGGCTAAGTATGATATTCTTTGTTTTATGCATGAGGATATTAGTATTAAAACTTACAATTGGGGTAGTATTGTGTGTAAGTCATTTAAGCAAAATGAAAAACTTGGATTGATTGGAATTGCTGGAAGCATTTACAAAGCCATTGCACCATCTGGTTGGCACAGCAACTCAGAAAACACAGAACGAACCAATATTATACAAACATTTAAATTTTCTGACAAAACAGAGATGCATCATACTCGAAATCCACTCAATGAGAAATATACTCGGGTGGCCTGCATTGATGGTGTATGGTTTTCTACATTGAAGAAAGTTGTAACTGAAAATCCATTTGATGAGCAAAACTTTAAAGGATTTCATGCCTATGATATTGATTTTTCGCTACAGGTTGGGCAGCACTATGATATTAATGTTCGTTACGATATTTTATTGCAGCATTTTTCTGAAGGTAATTTTGATAAATCCTGGATGTTGGAAGTTATGAAGCTTCACAGCAAGTGGAACAAATACTTACCCATTCAAACAATGAATTTTGATAAAAGGACTAGGATACAAATTGAAAAACGAACTTTTAAAGACTTTATAGATAAATCTTTGGCAAATAAAATTCCTGCAATAAAAGTGGTTCAGTTATTATGGAATAAAGATGGGATTAGACGCTTTGATTTTAAATTATTCCTTAAACTGAATAGATACCTAGTAGGAAAAACTTTAAGGCTATAGCAAGCTTTTATTGGATAAGCTTAGTTTTCTGGCGAAGTTTATTTTGCTGATCAAGCTTTTTCTTTTTCTGTTCGCGATGTAAAAAAGTTCATCGTAATAAGAAACTATAAATATAAACGCCCTCCATCTACCTTTACCCATCAGCAAGGTTTTAAAAATCGAAAATGCTTTACTAATTAACATTGGTTGCTTATTATAGTCAAACTTAGCAATTTTCTCAAGCCAATCTAAATCAATTTTAACACGTTTTCCTTTGTTTTTTAGTGTTGGTTTAAGGCTAAGATTATCCGTAATGCTATCCGTATGTTGTCTATAATTAACTAACACTTTATTAATAAATTTAATTGAACCAACATTAACTGCTACATAAGCCAACCACCAATCATGAAAAAAACGTTTATCAAATGGTAATAAATATTTTATTAAATCGCTTTTAAACATTGATGCGTGCCCCGAAATACAATTGAACAATAAGAAAGGTAGTGGATTATTGCCTTGGTACATGTGGTATCTTTCTGCCATTGTAGGCATAGTTATTTTAGCTCCATCGTTATCAATAAAATCAGAATCGTGATATATCAATTCATTGTTCCCAATTTCATCAACTAAGATTTCTATTTTATTTAGGTTCCAAATATCGTCTTGGTCGCATAAGCATATGTACTTTCCTGAGCATTGCATAATGGCTTTTTCGAAATTCTTAGTGTACCCTAAGTTTTGCTCATTAACAGATAAAAATATTCGATTATCAATGTATGATCTGCAAATTTCTACGGTATCATCAATAGATTTATCATCAATTATTATGATTTCGGTATTTTTATAAGTTTGGTTAATAACACTTTCCAGCTGTGATTTTATAAATTTGGCACCATTATAAGTACATATAGCAACTGAAACTTTTGGGTTCTTCAACATAATTTTTGTTTAATTTAACTTTTACACTCTTTAAAAATTAATACCATGGTACTCATAAAGGATTTGTGATATAAACTGAAAAGTTGTTTATGATGAAAAGTTAAAAAAAAGAATAAGGAGAAGGCAAAGCTTGAATTGGACTTGTTAGCTAATAGCTCAATCAGCTTATCAATAAACTTTAAGTCTTTTGCATTATGTCTATTAAAAAGTTTTAGTGTTTTTAAATGATTAATCCTTAGGTTTTTTAACTTCAGTTTTTCTGAATTTTTATGCTCATGCTCAACTTCTAATCTTTGGTTGTCTTTTGCATGCTCGGTATATGTTAGTGAAAAGTTATGCTGTCTATAATTAACCAAAATATTTGATAAGTACTGGATTCTTCCAACAATAGAAGCAACGTAAGCTAACCAGTGGTCGTGTGGAATGGTTGAATAAAACGGTAAAATGTGATCTTTTAATTTATTTCTAAACATCACCGAATGGCCTGCAATACAATTGTTTAACAGCAAATTCCTACTTTCGCTATTATCCAAGTATCCAATTGTATTTGAAAGCGATCTATTTAATGGTTTACCTTCATAATCAACCAGGGCTGAATCATGATAAATCAAGATTGAATCAGAATTAATGGACTTTTGCAATGTACTTAGTTTTTTCAAATGCCATACATCATCCTGATCACTTAATGCAATAAAATCGCCCATGCATAAAGATATTGCAAGCTCAAAATTTTTAATATATCCTAAGTTTTTTTCGTTTTGATATAATTTTATACAAGAGTATTCAGATTCATACTTTTTTAAAATTTCGAAAGTTCCATCAATAGAATTATCATCGATTATAACAATTTCTTTGTTTTGATAATCCTGGTTAACCAAACTTTGTAATTGTTCATGTAAATGATTTTTACCATTATATGTACAAACGGCAATACTTATTAAAGGCAAATTTAACATGTATTAAAATTAGTTATTTCGATTTGCTTTCTCTCAATATCAAGTTACAGATACTAAATAAAGAACGTTTTCTTACATAAAACAACGAATTGAAATTAAGCAACAATGTTTTAAAAAGCTTAGAAGAGAAATGGTTCCTATCCAGTTCCTTGTAACCATCTAAAAGCAACTGAATAAAATTTTTAAGATTATTAGGCGTTTCCTGATGATTGTAGAAAAGTTTCAAATGCGCTATTCTCGTAGTTTTAGCATCTGTTTTATCTTTCCCTGTAGAACTTTCTTCATGTTTTCTATGAAGCACAAGTTTATCGATGATAAAGGTTATTTTGCTTCTGCAAGCGGCGGTGTAAGCCAACCACCAATCATAGTAAAAATGAGTTGGAAAACCAGCTGTTAACGTTAAAAGTTCTTTTTTTATTAAGCAGGTGTGGCCAGAAACACAATTGTAATAAAGCAGGTTTTTTGCACAGTTTCCTTTCACAAAACGATGGTGAGAAAGCGTGCTTTTATTTGTTGGCTCGCCGAGGTTATTGATGTAGGCTGAATCATGATAAATCAAGAGATTATCACCAATGTTTTCCATCAAGCGTGTAATCTTATTTTCTACCCAAACGTCATCCTGATCTGCAATTGCAATATATTCAGCAGAACATAAATCTAATGCTTTCCTAAAATTATTGTTAAAACCGATATTTGTTTCGTTTAAAACAAGCTTAATGTTTTGATTTTTATCTGAAAATGATTTAAGAATATTTACGGTGTTATCATTCGATTTATCATCTATGATAACAATTTCAAGGTTTGAATAATCCTGATTCAGAATTGAAACCAATTGCTCAGCAATATACTTTTCTCCATTGAAAGTACATAATGCAATAGAAACAAGTGGTTTATTATTGCCCATTATTGTCTTCGCTTTTTAATGCCATTAAACATTCTAACAAAAAATAAGAAAAGGCCATTTCCTGATAATTTACCTAATAAACTTCCTGATAAATGAAATACTGTTGAATTAGTTTGAATCCATCTGGTTCTAAAAAAACGACTATATTTTTTAATTAAATCTTTTCTAACCCTAAAAAATTCGTCGTCGCGGTTTCCGCGACTTTTATGAGTTAAATTAAAAGGTATAACATAAGAGGAATAACCATTTAATTCTGCCTGCAAAACCAAATCAGTTCCGTATAAATGAAAGCCTTTAAGATTATTAGATACTTTAAGATTTGCCGTATTTTTAATTAATAAAAAATTCTCATCCAAGCCGGTAACTTTTAAAGGAAACTTACCTTTATTCATGAAAGTTCCATCAGGATAAGAAATATAATAAACGATATGATTTGGACCAGCAGCACCTGCGTTTCCACAAACGCCCCAATTTGGGTCAAAATCATCAAGTTGGTTTAGGCAAGTTCTTAAATTATTAATATCATCTTTATTTATTATTATATCTTGATGGCAGATGATAACGTATTTTCCTTTGGCAATTTTTAAGAATTGATTTATAGCACTAAATGCATCGAACTCGTTTTTTTTAGTATTATCTGCAAACAAAAATTCGCAAAGTAAATTAGAAAATCCCTTATCCAAAAAGGCCTGGAGCATTTCATTATATTCCTCTTTACGGGTAACAAGAGTACATATCGAAAATTCTAAAGTATGTTCAGGAGCATTAATCGGTTTGGCGATGTTTAAAATGCTACTCATACACTAATCATTAAATGCTTGCATATCTATTAAACGTTTATAAAGGCCATTTCGCGACATTAATTGCTGGTGGCTTCCTGTTTCTGTAACTTCACCTTTATCAATAACAATAATTTTATCAGCGTGTTGAATAGTGCTTAGTCGGTGTGCAATAACAATGGAAGTTCTGTTTTTCATTAAGTTGTTCAAAGCATCCTGAACGAGTTTCTCAGATTCTGTATCTAAAGCTGAGGTAGCTTCATCTAAAAGCATAATTGGAGGATTTGCCAATACTGCTCTTGCTATGCAAACCCTTTGTTTTTGTCCGCCAGAAAGTTTGTTACCTCTATCTCCCACAAAAGTTTGATATCCGCTTTCAGTATTTAAAATAAAATCGTGGGCGTTGGCAATTTTAGCTGCTGCAATAACTTGTTCTTCTGTAGCATCTGGTTTGGCAAAAGCAATGTTATTAAAAATACTATCGTTAAATAAGAAAGATTCTTGGTTAACAGTACCCATTTGGCCTCTAATACTTTCAACAGTTAAATCCTTATAATCAAAGCCATCAATTTTAATTGAACCAGTTTTTGGATCATGAAACCTTGGTATTAAGTCCATCAAAGTGCTTTTTCCTCCACCCGATGGGCCAACTAAAGCTACGGTTTCACCTTTGTTTATTTCAAGATTAATGCTTTTTAAAACTTGCTTATCGCCATAACTAAAGCCAACATTTTCAAAAACAATAGAATCGTTGAATGTCTCTAGGTTTTGTGCATTTGTTTTATTTACCAGTTCAGGCTTGGTGTCTATTAATTCTAATACCCTCTCTCCGGCAGCAATTCCAGAGTGAATGCCACTAAATGAATCTGTTAAGGCTTTTGCAGGTCGCATAACCTGAGAAAATATGGCTATATACGCAATAAAATCAGAAGCAGCAAGAGCAGTTTCATCGTTGTGTAAGATAAGCGTTCCGCCATACCAAACAATAATAGCAATCATTAAAACACCCAAAAATTCAGATACAGGAGAGCCTAATTGCTGCCTCCTAACCATTTTTCTAGTTAAGTTAGAATAAAAAATATTTTCATTATTGAATTTATCCTTTACTCGTTCTGTCGCATTAAATGCTTTGATAATTTTAATTCCACTTAAAGATTCATCTAAGAATCCTATCATTTTTGCAAAGGATTCGTGCGATTCTTTGGCTTGTTGTTTTAAGCGCTTAACTATTTTACTGATGATAAAAGCCGAAATTGGGATTACTAAAAGGGAGAATAGTGTAAGCTTTGCAGAAATATTAAAAAGTAAAATTATATATACAATTAAGGTTACTGGCTCCTTAAAAACTACTTGAAGGGTATTAGTTACGGTAAATTGAACCACTTGAACATCTGAAGCTACCTTAGAAATAATATCACCTTTACGTTCATTATTAAAAAAGCCTACATGCAAATTCATTACATTGTCGAATACCCTTTTTCTGAAATTGAGCAGCGTATGAACCCTTAAATCTTCCATATATCGCTGAGAAAAATATCTGAAAAGATTAGACAGTAATACGGAAACCACAATGATTACACACACATATAATAAGGTTGTTTCTATAGAATTAATTGAAATGGATTCATTAACTAATTCTCTTAATTTACCTAAAAGAGAGAATGATTCAGCAGCTTTGTTCGTCAAGCTATCACTCTTATCCACACTTTTATTAGCATTTAGTAAAGTTTCGAACAATGGAGAAAGCAATGCAAGATTAAATGTTCCAAACAGAATTGATAACAAAGTTGCAATAACATAAGGGATTGCAAATTTTTCTATGGGTTTGGCAAAAGATAATAACCGAAAATAAATCTTCATTTTTATTAAAATGGAATATGTACAATGGATGATGAACTACGTACACCTCCCAAAAAAAAATCTGAATAAACTCAGCAAATGTAACGGTTTTGAAATAAACCATTGGGGTATGTAATAGTAGGTCTGTTAAATTTACAATCGTTTTATTTTTTTTCCTGAAATAGATTGATTTATTATTTCCATCACCTCTGTTATTCCTATTGATGAATTGTTCTTCATCTTTAAATTAGTGAGCTTATCTCGGCTATTATTAATTAATGTAAACGATGCTAAATATTGTTTATAGGCATCTATTATCCAAAATTTCCCTGTTAAAACTTTAGGTATTATCTCGGCAAATAATAAATGAAGAGGTAATAAAGTTAAACGCAATCCTTGTAATTGTATGCGTTGTAAGAAAAATCTGTTTCTATAGTATATCTTCTTTATAAAATCTGATTTTATTTGCGTTTTGGTACTGCCACTAACGTGATGATAGCAAACCGATTGATGTTCATAATAACATTTCCAACCTACTTGCCAGGCCCGTAAACTTAAATCAAAATCTTCTGATGAAAAGGGAGAAAATATCTCATCAAAACCACCTAGCTCTTTCAGTTTTTTTGCATCAACTAAGGCATTAGCTCCAGATAGATATGCGGTGTAAACGGCATCATCAGTCTGGTTTTCGCTGTAATAAAATTTATTTGCTTTAATTCTGCACCCGCTGTAGTAAAGCAAACGGGCGGCATCCTCTATTTTCTTTTCATCAATACTCATTATTCTAGCCATTACACCAAAAGTGTCAGGCTTGGTAAAATATTTCCATTGATGTTCAAAATAATCAGGTGTAAGCTTAACATCCGAATTTAAGAGTAGAATTAATTCATATTGTGCTTCTCGAATACCTTGATTGCAGGTAAATGAAAATCCTTGGTTTTTATCATTAATTAATAGCTTAACATTGCTGTAGTGTGCTTTAATGTAAGCAATACTATCATCTTTAGAACCATCATCAATTACAATAACTTCAAATAGTGTGTTTGCATTTTTAGCCGCAATAAAAACTGAAGGAAGGTATTTTTCCAGCAGATGTTTGCCATTATAATTCGGTATTATGATTGAAACACTTTTTAGCATCTACTTTACGATTTTATAATTGCGGTATTCGAACAAACGCAAGCCGGTAAAATCTTCTATTTTTTGAAGCATCAATCTACGAAAATTCATTTTTGGTGTTTGCTTTGTTAAATCATCTTCAAATTTCCAGTTTGCAGCATCAATTCTTTTTTGCAAAACTTTTGGATGAGTGCCAGTAAAATGAATCAATCTATCGGCATTTCGCATATCAAACGCTTTTTGTACCGGATAATTTTGTTCAATCCAATCTTCGGTTTGATAGTATTTATTAAAGTTACGCACTTTACCTTGTAAACCTGCTGGTGGTTTTACCCAACCATAATGATATACGTAAGCATCAATAAGTTTAACGTTAAGTTTCTTGTCATTAGTTCGAAAACCTTGAGCATCTTTATAAGAATGTATGCCCGGTGTATTCCTCAAAATCCTAACTTCTCTTCTATACCACCGTCTTGATTCTGCCACATAATCATAAGAACCATAAAAATGTTTGTACTTTAAAAGCAAAGCCTCAACTTTTTTATTGTTAAGTTCTGCTTCCATTTCCATTTTTATTATAGGTAAATAATCTTCGTGAATGGCTTCATCGCCTTGAATATAAATTAACCAATCTGCATCTCTTGAAACTTCAGCCAATGCTTTATCGGTTTCAGCTGCAAATACACGCCCGCCTTCTTTTAAAGTTTCATCCCAAATGGTATCAATTGTTCTAATTTTTTCGGGGTTAATACTTTTTACCAATTCAGAAGTTTCATCAGTAGAATCACCTAACGCAACTATAAATTCATCGCAAAGCGGCAAAACCGAAAGTATTGCTTCTTTAATAGGGTAATCATTTGCAACGGCATTTCTTATAAAGGTAAATCCGGTAACTTTCATTTAAAATTCTTGCGGATTTGACTTATATCCGGGTTATAATTTTGTTTATTTGTACAAATATAGTTTTATTGATGAATACCCATCTAACTCTTTTAAACGAAATTAAGCAAGGAAATTATAAGACTTTAGCCAGGGTTTTAACTTTGGTAGAGAATGATATTGCACCGGCAAACTTACTTTTAAAAGATTTAGATAGCATGAAAAATGTGCCAGTGATTGGTATTACAGGACCACCGGGTGCTGGGAAAAGTACCTTGGTTAATGCTATAACCAATCAGTTTACCAATGATGGTAAGCGTGTTGCAATTTTAGCTATCGATCCTACATCACCTTTTAATTTTGGATCGTTACTGGGCGATAGAATTAGAATGGCTGCACAATTTAATAATCCAAACGTTTTTATACGCTCGCTTGCTACACGCGGCGCTTTGGGTGGTATTTCTGCCAAAACCATCGAAATGGTTGATGTATTAAAAGCATCTAACTTCGATTTAATTTTAGTAGAAACAGTTGGTGTTGGTCAATCAGAAGTAGAGATTGCTGGTTTGGCCGATAAAACTATTGTTGTTTTAGTCCCCGAATCTGGTGATGAAATTCAAAACATAAAATCAGGCTTAATGGAAATTGCCGATTGTTTTGTAATTAATAAGGCTGATAGGGATGGTGCGGCAACTTTTGCCAACAACCTTAAAAAAATCGTTCATCAAGGGGCTAAAGTTATTCCGATTTTAAAAACCGTAGCCGATAAAAACGAAGGCATAAACGATTTGTGTGACTGGATTATAAAACCTGCAGAAGGAAATCAAAATGCAACTAAAGAATTTTTATTTGCTGAAAAAGCATGGAAACTTATTCAGTACAGTAAAATGAAACCTATTGATAAACATAGGCTTCGTGATAGTATTCACGAAGCGATGAAAAAAGATGATTTTAACATCTACCGTTTTTCTGAGGCGTTTGAAAAAAGCAGTTAAAACTATTTAACTTATAATCTTTTAGCTGTTCATTAGATCTTCAATTTCTTCTGCTTCTAAAGGAATGTCAGCCATTAAATCTATGTTTCCTGTTGATGTAATTAAAATATTATTCTCTAAGCGAATGCCCAAACCTTCTTCTGGTATGTAAATTCCAGGTTCTACTGTTAAAATGTTTCCTTCAGCAAATGGAGTATATCGCCCGGCAAAATCATGTACATCAATACCTAAATGATGCGATGTACCATGCATAAAATATTTTTTATAAGCTGGCCACGCTGGGTTCTGGCTTTTAACATCAGTGTTTGATAACAATCCAAGATTTATCAATTGTTCTGTCATAATCTCTCCAACAGCCTCATGATATGTGCTTAATACAGTTCCAGAAACAATTAACTTCGTCGCTTCTTTCATTACATGTAAAACAGCATTGTAAACATCTTTTTGCCTTTGGGTAAATTTTCCATTTACAGGAATAGAGCGACTCATATCAGCATTGTAGTTTGCATATTCAGCACCAAAATCGAACAGAATCACATCGCCGTCTTTACATACTTGGTTGTTATCATTGTAGTGCAAAATATTTGCATTGTGTCCTGACGCTATAATTGGCGTGTATGCATGCCCAGTTGAACCATTTCGAATAAATTCATGTATAATTTCGGCCTCAATTTCATATTCTTTTACGCCAGGTTTGGTAAACTTTAAAACCCTTAAAAATGCATCTCGAGTTAAACTACAAGCCTTTTTTGTCAATTCAACTTCTATCTCCGATTTAGTAGATCTTAATTCTCGCATTATTGGTGCAGAACGCTCATAATGGTGTAACGGATATTTGGAGCGCATTTCCTCTATAAAACGAATATCACGGTATGGTACCGAGTGCGCATACCTATCATTTTCGTTCGTATTTAGGTAAATATTATCTGCATAGTTTACAATACTGTGCAAAATATTATCAAAATCCTCTAACCAATAAATTGCTTCAATTCCTGATGTAGCCTTTGCCTGTTCCTTTGTATATTTATAACCTTCCCAAACTTTTATATGATCATTTGTCTGTCTTAAAAACAGGACTTGTCTGTACATTGGGTTAGGACAATCAGGATATAATAGCAAAATTGTCTGTTCTTGGTCGATTCCTGATAAATAAAATAAATCTGGATTTTGCTTAAAGATATAGTTTTGGTCGCCACTACGTGGGAATTCATCACTTGATTGAAATATAGCTAAAGAGTTGTTCTTAAGCTTTTTAACAAAGTTTTTTCTATTTAAAATAAATAAATCCTGATTGATTCGTGGGTATTTCATAACTAATATGGTGTAAAATGGGTAGTGGCCAAATGTAAGAAAATGATTAAATGTAAAGAAGTTTGGAACGGAGTTTGTATAAAAGTTTGAAATTTTAATATTTTGTTTAATTTTGCAGTTACTAAAAAATTAATCAATTAATTGTTTAACCCTTAAAAAGAAAAAAGATTATGAATTATTCTACTTTAAAGAAAAGTGTTGCACTTTCTTTAGTGGCATTAACAGGAGTAGCTTCTCTTGCTGTCGCTCAGGAAACTCCTGCAACTACTTCTTCTACCAAAGTTTTTGGTGGAAGAGGACAGTACAGAACTTGGTCTATCGGCGTTAACGGTGGTGTTTTAGCACCAGTTGTTGCTATCGGTGGTTCAAATGACTTCAACAAATGGGATGTTAATTTAGGTTACGGTTTAAATATCCGTAAACAATTAGGTCATTCATTTGCTTTAGAATTAAATGGTGTACGTGGTAAAGTATCAGGTTCTAATGATGCTACTACAGGCCCAATCGCTCCTGGAAGCGCAACTGCTAGAGAATTCGAAACTGAATTACAATATGCTGTAGATTTACGTGGTGTTGTTAATGTTGGTTCTATCGATTTCTTACGTCGTGAGAATTCAGTAGGTTTCTTCGTTACAGCTGGTGCTGGTTACATGGCTTATGCTCCAAAAGTAACTTACACTAACGGTAATGTTGTTGATTGGAAAGGTAGAGCTACTGGTCCAGTTGGAGATCCACATGAGGCTAAAGATTATGTAAAAGCTATGTATATCCCAGTAGGTGTTGGTGTTAAATTCAAAGTATCTGAGCGTGTTAACTTTAACTTAGGTTACACTATGAACTTTGTTGATGCTGATAACTTAGATGGTATTTATGCTCAAGGAACTACTAAAGATAAATTCTCTTACGGTTATGCTGGTTTAGAATTCTCTTTAGGTTCATCTGCTAAACCAAGCTTAGAGTGGTCTAACCCATTAGCTACAATGTACGATGATTTAAAAGATCCAACTTTACGTCAAGAAGTTGAAGCTTTGAAAAACCGTGTTTCTGCTGTTGAAAAATCTGTTGAAGATTTGAAAAAAGATACTGATGGTGACGGTGTTGCTGACCAATTCGACAAATGCCCAGGAACTCCTGCAGGTACTGCTGTTGATGGTTCAGGATGTCCACTTCCAAAAATGACTGCGCCAGTTGATAGTGCTTCAAATGTAACTGGTTTCGAAAAAATCAACTTTGATTTTAACTCATCAGTATTAAAAACTGAATCTTATCCAACTTTAGATAAATTATCTTCAGTGTTACGTGAAAACGGTGGTAAAGTAACTGTAAACGGTTACGCTTCAAGCGAAGGTACTGCTGCATATAACATGAAATTATCTAAAGACAGAGCAAATTCTGTTAAAACTTACTTAGTAAACTCTGGTGTTAACGCTAGTCAAGTTGCTACTAAAGGTAATGGCGAAGCTAATCCAATTGCTTCTAACGATACTGAAGAAGGTCGTATCCAAAACCGTCGTGTTGAAACTGCTAGAAACTAGTATTTCAATATAAAGTTTATAAAAAAGTCCCGATGCAAATCGGGACTTTTTTTATGCCTTTTAATTTTCTGTATAAAGGTTTTTACCTAAGTTTGTATTATGTACTTCTTCAGGAAAAAAGATCCGAACAGGCCAAATAACATAAATTTAAAAATAATGCATTTTATAAATGCATTGGCTATTTCTGTATTTCTTGCTGGCATAATCTACAAGCTCATTCAATGGCTTGCTAAATAATTGCAATACTTTATGAAAAAAATAATTACAACCAGTAATGCACCTGCACCAATAGGTCCATATAGTCAGGCTGTGCAAGCTGGCAATTTTCTATTTGTATCTGGTCAGGTAGCCATCAACCCAGAAAGTGGAGAATTAAACATCAATAATATTGATGATGAAACGCACCAGGTTATGCGAAATCTTAAAGCAGTTTTATTAGAAGCTGGTTTGACGTTCGATAATGTGGTAAAATCTACAATTTTTTTAACTGACATGGGTACCTTTGCACAGGTTAATGAAATTTATGGTCAGTATTTTACTGCCGATTTCCCTGCTCGTGAAACTGTACAGGTTTCTGTATTGCCAAAAAATGTTAATGTAGAAATTTCTGTTATCGCCATAGTTGAATAATTTTGGCGGCAAGCAAAAGCAAATATTTTCTTGCTGGCATTATTCCATACATCATCTGGGGCACGATGTCTATTCCGCTACGGGATATAAAAAACTTTCCACCTCAAGAAATTTTATACTATAGGATATTCGTTTCTATCATAATGGTGTGGACAACTATCCTTATATTTAGAAAAGCAGCACTTAAGAATGATATAAGCTATGTTAAATCGCTTAATTCAAAAGGAAAAAGAAAACTTTTATTGCTAACTATTTTTTCGGCATTATTAATAACTGGCAACTGGTTTACATACATTTATGCGGTAAACAGCGTAAGCCTCAAAGCTGCGGCATTTGCTTACATGGTTTGCCCGCTGCTTACTGCATTATGTGGTTTTCTTATCCTAAAAGAACGGCTTACTAAAACTAAAGTCATCGCCATAGTAGTTGCGTTTATTAGTATCATTTTATTAGCAACAGGTTCTTTACATGAAGTTATTTGGGCAGTTGTTATTGCTTCTTTTTATGCATTATATGTAATCGTGCTTAAGGTTATCCAAAATGTAGATAAATTCAATTTTCTTGGTGTTCAGTTAATTTTGTCAGGATTAATTATGCTGCCAATGTATTTGTTTAGCGGTAATGCTTTTCCAACGGAAACTTTTTTTTGGTGGCATATTTTTTTAATTGCTATTGTTTTTACCATCGTTCCCTTATTTCTAAATTCTTATGCGCTTGTTGGTATGCCATCATCTGCATTGGGAATTTTAATATATCTTAATCCGATAGTTGCTTTTGCAGTTGCATTTTTCTATTTTAAAGAGAAAATTGATATCCATCAGTTATTTGCCTACTTGCTTTTACTGTTATCGATTATTATTTTTAATTTGCAATTGCTCAAAAGTGTTTTAAACAAGAAACAGTAAAACATTGTATAACTCGATATTAAATACCCCTGTTGAGTTTATAAAAGGCATTGGTCCAAATCGAGCTGATGTTTTAAAAAAAGATCTTGGTCTGTACACCTATCAGGATGTTTTATCTCATTATCCTTTCCGATACATCGACAGAACCAAATATTTTAAAATCAATGAGATAAATCTCGATTCGCAATACATCCAGATTGTTGGAAGAGTAATTAGCAAAAAGGTTGTTGGTGAGAAAAGAACAAAGCGAATTGTGGCCGTTTTTAAAGATGATACTGGGATAATGGAACTGGTTTGGTTCCAGAGCTTGAAATGGGTTGAAGATAATATCACAGTTGGCGTAGCTTATGTAGCATTTGGCAAACCAACCTTATTTAATGGAACGTTTAGCATTTCTCATCCAGAAATGGAGCTTTATCAAAATAAATCAGCAGGCAGAGGAAACCTAACATTGCAGCCTGTTTATAATTCTACCGAGAAGCTTAAAAAATTCACTTTAGATTCGAAGGGTTTACAAAGAATAATTGCCGGATTATTGGATCAATTAATTCCGCAGGTAGAAGAAAATTTACCTTCCTATATTTTGAATAAATATCAGCTTTGCGATAAAAGAACGGCTTTATTAAATATTCATTTTCCAAAAAATCAACATGATTTAAATGCAGCAGAGCGGCGATTGAAATTCGAAGAATTGTTTTTCATTCAGTTACAATTGCTACACAATAAGCAACTCCGTCAATTAAAGTTTAAAGGTGTAAAGTTTGATAAGGTAGGCGATAAGGTTAACCGTTTTTACAATGAATTTTTACCCTTTGAATTAACAAACGCCCAAAAACGGGTTGTTAAAGAAATTCGAATTGACACACAACGTGGTGTA
Organism: Pedobacter lithocola; assembly: GCF_042650845.1. Lineage (NCBI taxonomy): Bacteria > Pseudomonadati > Bacteroidota > Sphingobacteriia > Sphingobacteriales > Sphingobacteriaceae > Pedobacter > Pedobacter lithocola. Next base: position 589,454 of record NZ_JBHSBW010000011.1, read on the forward strand.
CAAATGAATAGATTGGTACAAGGTGATGTAGGCAGCGGAAAAACAGCCGTGGCATTAATGAGTATGCTTTTGGCAAATGATAACGGCTATCAGGCTTGTATGATGGCACCAACAGAAATACTTGCCCGGCAACATTATGCTTCTATAACCGAATTGGTAACTGATGATTTGGTAAAAGTTGCCATACTTACCGGAAGCACAAAAAAAAGAGATCGAACAATTTTACACGAGCAATTAGAATCTGGTGAGATTGATATTTTAATAGGAACGCATGCTTTAATTGAAGATAAAGTACAATTCAAAAACTTAGGCTTGGTTGTAATAGATGAGCAACATCGTTTTGGTGTTGAACAGCGGGCGAAACTATGGCGTAAAAATATAATTCCACCGCATATTTTGGTTATGACCGCCACTCCAATACCACGAACATTGGCTATGACGCTTTATGGTGATTTGGATGTTTCTGTTATCGACGAATTGCCTGCTGGTAGGAAGCCGATTGAAACCAAGCATCTTTTTGAAGGACAAAGATTGAGGATGTTCGGTTTTATGAAGCAGGAAATTGCAAAAGGACGGCAGGTTTATATTGTTTATCCGCTAATAAAGGAAAGTGAAAAGTTAGATTTGCTACACCTCGAGGCAGGGGTTGAACAGTTAAGTTATCAATTTCCAAGACCAGATTATCAAATTAGCATCGTGCATGGACAAATGCCAAATGCTGATAAACAATTCGAAATGCAGCAGTTTATTGATGGTAAAAGTCAGATAATGGTCGCAACAACGGTAATTGAAGTTGGTGTAAATGTGCCCAATGCATCGGTGATGGTTATCGAAAATGCCGAACGATTTGGTCTTTCGCAATTACACCAGTTACGTGGAAGGGTTGGGCGTGGGTCTGATTATTCCTTTTGTATTTTAATGAGTGGTAATAAACTAAGCAAAGAAGGAAAAGTTCGTTTGGAAACGATGGTTAGAACCAATAATGGTTTCGAAATATCCGAAATCGATTTGCAACTTCGCGGTCCTGGAGATATTACCGGAACACAACAAAGTGGTGTGCTGGATTTAAAACTGGCTGATTTAGCCAAAGATCAGATTATTTTATCAGAAGCTAGAAATACTGTTATCGAACTTTTTGAAACTGATCCACAACTAGAAAAACCTGAACATGCTGGTCTTAAAGCACATTTGCAAAAGTTAGAACGCGGTATATCGTTTGATAAAATTTCTTAATTAAGGCTTTTGAGCATGAAAAATAATTCGCCGATAAATCATACAAACCTATAATTTTATATTCTATTGCAATATTTGTTTTTCAAAGCTTAGTTTTGCGTTGTAAACTTACCTCATTGGCAGATTCCACCGATTCTAAATCCATTTTAACTAAGCCCGATCCATACGCAGCATTGCGTTATAAAGAATTTAGGTCTTATCTTGGCATGCGTTTTTTCTTTACTTTTGCTTATCAAATGCAAGCTGTTGTACTTGGTATTTATATATATCATTTAACAAAAGACCCACTTGCACTTGGCTTAATTGGCCTTTGCGAAGCGATTCCAGCTATTACGATTGCCCTTTATGGTGGTTATATTGCAGATAAAAGCGAAAAGAGAGGCTTGTTATTAAAAATATTCTCGGGTGTATTTCTTTGTTCGCTAATTATGCTTGCGGTAACTACCACGTACATGCATCGTTATGTACCAACTAGTTACATTGTTCCAATTATGTACTCAATGGTTTTCGGCATAGGTTTAGCAAGAGGTTTTTTCGGTCCGGCGACTTTCTCGCTTATGGCGCAAATTTTACCTAAAGATTTGTATCCTAATGCAAGCACCTGGAGTAGTTCTAGTTGGCAAATGGCTTCCATTTTGGGTCCGGCCGCAGGAGGATTAATCTATGGTTTCTTTGGGATTACCGTAACCTACGTTGTTATCATCACATTTATTTTCATCGCATTAATTTGTATATTCTTTTTAAATGCTCATCCACCATCTTTTATACCCAAAGAAGGAATTGTGAAGAGTTTAACTGAAGGAATTCAGTTTGTCTTTAAAACAAAAATGATGGTTTGGGCAATGAGTTTGGATTTATTCTCGGTATTTTTTGGCGGAGCTGTGGCCTTGCTTCCGGTTTTTGCGAACGATATTTTAAAGGTTGGTCCGGAGGGTTTGGGCTTTATGCGAGCTGCAGCTTCTGCAGGTTCTGTAATTACCATGCTTGCCATGACCAGGTTTTCACCAATGAATAAGCCTTGGAGAAATTTGCTAATTGCGGTAACAGGTTTTGGTTTAAGTATAATTTGTTATGGCCTATCCAAAAGTTTTTATCTAACGCTATTTTTCCTCTTTTTAGAAGGCTCTTTTGATAGCGTGAGCGTGATCATCCGCTCAACCATTATGCAATTGCTTACGCCTGATGAAATGCGAGGAAGGGTATCTGCAGTAAATAGTATGTTCATCGGCTCCTCAAATGAAATTGGTGCATTCGAATCGGGATTAACGGCAAAGCTGATGCGCACCGTTCCTGCTGTAGTATTTGGTGGAAGCATGACGATTGGAATTGCTTTTATCACATGGATTAAAACAAAATCACTTACTAAATTAAGTTTGCAGGATATAAACGAGCAAACAAATAAGATTTAGTTAATTAACTAAAAATAGTTTTTTTACCGACATGGTAGTTCTGTTTAAATTATTTGAAAAGCAGTTACAGTAGTCAGATTAATGTAAATCCTGCCTTCCCTACAATCTTTTTGGGTAATTCCTGTAATAAAGATGATTGTTAGTGCAGCAAAAAGTATTTTCGTACAGTCAGGTTTAATTAACCCAGTACAGCACACTTATTTACGTTAGCTATATAAAACGTTAAAAAGGACGAATTACCTTGCAAACTAAACCCGGTAGTACGGAAAGCCACTATTTTTCATAGTGCTTGGAGGAATAACGGGGCAGAAACAGACCGAAGTATTCCTGTCATTGCTTTCCAAGTTTTAAAAGGCCATTCTTTAAAGCAAAAAAAATTAAATGATAATGATGGATGTGTTAGAACAACAAAAAGTATTTTCTTACAGTCAGGTTAATTAACATAGGGCAGCATAATTATTTACGTTTGTCCTTCAAAAGCATTAAAAAAGCGAAGTATCTTGCAAACTAAACCCGGTAGTACGGAAAGCTACTATTTTTCACAGTGCTTGGAGGAATAACGGGGCAGAAACAGACCGAAGTATTCCTGTCATTGCTTTCCAAATCTTTAAATAAAAAAAAATTAATAATTACGATGAATTGAAAAGCAGTGTTTTTATCGAAATGGTAGTTCTATTCAAATTATTAAAAAAGCAGTCACTGCAGTCAGATTAATGCACATCCTGCTTTCCCTACAATCTTTTTGGGTTAATTTCTGCAATAAAATTGATTGTTAGAACAACAAAAAGTATTTTCGTACAGTCAGGTTTAATTAATATAGGGCAGTATAATTATTTACGTTTGCCCTTCAAAAGCATTAAAAAGACGAAATACCTTGCAAACTAAACCCGGTAGTACGGAAAGCCCCTATTTTTCATAGTGCTTGGAGGAATACCGGGCAGAAACAGACCGAAGTATTTCTGGCATTGCTTTCCAAATCATTAATGCAATTTTCAAGGCAAAAAAATTAAAAACTTTTATTCTTCCCCCAAAGCAGATAAACCAATGAACCTATAAATGGTGCCAATAAAATGATTACAAACCAAATTATTTTTATTGGAAACGCCATTTTTGCATTTTTGGATATGTGATATAGTGCAATTAATATCAAGGCTAACCAAAGTATGGCTGCGATGATTATGATAATTGCGATTTGATTGCTGCTTTCTACCTGTGCTAATGCCATTGCGATGAAGATTTATTAAGCTTCAACAATTCTTTCGCCGATTTGTTGGCGCCACATGGCCTGGTACAAACCATTTTGAGCAATTAAATCTTCATGGTTACCTTTTTCGATGATATGACCTTTTTCTAAAACATAAATTACATCGGCATGCTTAATGGTTGATAAACGGTGGGCAATTAATATGGTGATGTGATCAGTCAAATCAGAAACCGATCTGATCGTTTTGGTAATTTCCTCCTCGGTAATCGAATCTAGGGATGATGTAGCTTCATCAAAAACTAAAATATCTGGCTGGCGTAACAAAGCCCGGGCAATTGAAAGGCGTTGCTTTTCTCCTCCTGAAACCTTAACTCCACCTTCACCTATTAACGAATCTAAACCTTTATCTGCTCTTGCTAATAAAGTTTGGCAAGCCGCCTGATTCAATACCTTGTAGCATTCCTCATCGGTTGCAGTAGGATTGACAAATAGTAAATTCTCTCTAATCGTTCCTGAAAATAGTTGCGTATCTTGAGTTACAAAGCCTATTTTTTCGCGTAATGCATCTAAATCAATATCGTTACTTGTTGTACCGTTGTATAAAATTTCTCCTTCTCTTGCAGGATATAAACCAACTAGAAGCTTCACTAAAGTAGATTTCCCAGAACCTGATGGACCAACAAAGGCAATGGTTTGCCCATTATGTGTATCGAATGAAATGTTTTCTAACGCATTTCTATTGGCTGTTAAATGTTTAAAGCTTACCGATTTAAAACTCAACTCTTTAATTTTTTTAATCGATATTGGGTTGGCAGGTTTTTTATCAACAGGTGTGCTTAAAATCTTTTTAAAATTACCTAATGATACTTCTGCTTCTCGCCAGGCTAAAATTACATTGCCCAATTCTTGCAGCGGACCAAATAAGAAAAACGAATAAAACAAAAAGGAGAAGTATTGTCCGGGAGAAATCGTATTATCAAAAATTAGTAGTAATAGCACCACAATCATCGAGCTTCTTACAAGATTTACGGTTGTGCCCTGAACAAAGCTCATGCTTCGAACATATTTTACTTTTTTAAGCTCTAAACCTAAAATTTTGTAAGTGGTTTTGTTCAGTCGTTCAATTTCCTGATCGGCCAAACCCAAACTCTTTACTAATTCGATATTTCTTAAAGATTCAGTTGTTGAACCCGCAAGCGCAGTTGTTTCGCCAACGATAGAGCGTTGTATTGTTTTAATTTTTCTACTTAGGAACCAGCTTACAAAGCTGATAATTGGAATTGCAGCGAAATAAACTAACGTTACTTTATAGCTGATGGAAACGGAGTAGACAATTACGAATACCATCCCGATTAAGCTTACAAAAAGTACACTAATAAACGAGGTGATGAACTTTTCAGAATCTAATCTAACTTTTTGTAAGATACCTAAGGTTTCGCCACTTCGTTGGTCTTCAAAAACCTGATAAGGTAATTTCAACGAATGCTGCAAACCATCAGCATACATTTTGGCGCCAACTTTTTGTACAATAACGCTGGTAAAATAATCCTGAAAGTTTTTTGCAATACGCGAAATCATTGCAGCACCAATGGCTAAACCAATAAAACCTAAAGCGCCCCAGATGTATGTGCTTTTGCTTGTGAATGATGCTCGTTTGTTAATGTATAAATCTAAAATCCTACCGGTAAAGTAAGGATCCATTAAAGAAAAGCCAATATTTACACCTGCAAGCAATAACGCCAAGGCCACAATCCACTTGTGGTTTTTCAGGTAGTCTAATAATAATCCCATTAAGTTTTGTTGTTTGTAAATGCAAACATAAAAAAAGGGAACGGATAAAAATCCATTCCCCTTTTTTATGACTTTTTAGAAAGATACAGATGTAACTTTCGATGTTAAAAACCGTATCTCAAACCAATTTGTGCCTGCCAAGGATTACCTGATGGAATTACGATACCTGCATTATTTACACGGTAATTAAATGATCTTGTAGTTGCGTTGTAATTCGGAACTGCAGGAATTTCTGGTGTAGTTGGTGTTGCAGCAATTAAAGGTGTGCCATTTAATGCGTACAAAGCCTGACTTCCTAAAGTTTCATTTACACCCCATTTTTTATTTAGTAAGTTACCTAAGTTGAAAACATCTCCGGAAACTTCAATTGTATGGGTTTTATAAATCTTAAACTTTTTGCTTATTCTTAAATCAACAATACCAAAGAAATCATTTATACCACCATTACGCTCCGCAATCTGACCTGCGTACTTTGTGATATAATTTTTTAAACTTTGACTTGCAGCTGGATTATTTAATAAAGTTTGTAAACCAGTACGTATATTTTGTGGTACGCTTGTGTTGTTAGGGTCAAAAATGAAAGCTAAATCATTAGTAGCAACAAAATCACCATTATTATTTACACCTGATAATAAGCTGTAACGTGTGCCGCCAATTCCAGAGTAACGAACACCAATTGTAACGCCGTAAAATGTTGGTAAAGTTCCATAAACAACAACTTTACTTCTGAAATGATTATCAGAATAGCTCATTTTACTTAAATCTCTTGGGTCATCTTTAACAGGTAATGATAAAGTTGCTGTATTGGCTACGTTACCATTATAAGATGTGTTATCTTTCGAATCATTGTATGTATAACTTGCTGAGATTTCTCCATCCTTGAAATAATTCCAAGTTGCATCTAATACAACAGCAAATTGATTTACTCTACCCTTGCTGTTTAATTCTAACACACGACCGAAAGCATTATTTAAACGACCTGTTTTCCAATCTGCCGCACCGTTGGCAGGTATTACAGGAACAAATACACCTCTGTTGGCTTCGTTTGGTAAAGTGAAGTAGGGGTTTGCCGCCATATTTCTATCAACATACATATAATTGTTACGGCCTAACGTAACATAGCCGGTAATACCAACTTTAAATTTATCGGTAAGTAATTTACTATATGATAGATTCGCTTTGTAAACCACCGGCACCTTAGCATCTTCTGCGTATGTATTAATTGTAGGAACTTGTTGAGCTGTTAGAGTTGGCGTGGCAACCGTTCCATTTCTATAACCAATAAAGTTAGGTGTTGGTACATCCCCTGCAAAAGCATCAACGGTAGCGAAATGTTTACCATCGAAGGTTAGGTTATTGATGGTCATATAATTATTTATATCTGAACCGAAAATACCAGCTCCAAAACGAACAAAGTCTGTTCTGTTTTCATTGATATCCCAGTTAAATTGAATTCTTGGCTGAACCAAAAACTGTTTCAATTCATTATCCGTTCTAACACCAATAGCATTAAATAAGGCTTGGTTTAAAGGCGATTTTGGATAGATACTATAATCTACACGTAAACCTCCAACGAAATCTAAGCCTTTAGCCAATTTAGTTTGCATTTGGCCATAAGCTGCTACATTCCAAATTCCAGCTTTAACGGTTGGGTCTGCAACAAGCGGAACTTCACGATAGAATCTATTTGGAACCAAGTTATTAAAGTTTTGCAATGATGAAGCCGTTGTAGAATTGGTATATTCGAAACGACCATTTACCTCGCTACCATAAAGTGATTTTGCATTGGTGTACATTACATCAACACCAAATGTGTATTTAACCTTGTCCGTATTATAGTAAAAGTTATCTACCAATTGGAAAACATTATTTGTAAAACCCTCTTGGCCAAAGCGGTGACCACCAATTTGAATAGCAGTATTTGCAGCAGAGCCGTCAGATAAAGTAGATTGCACGTTACCAACAATTGCTCTTGGAATTGCAAACGAAAGTTGGTCGTTTTGTGTACTCGCCTGATACGTATATAAATGCTGAACTTTTAATTCGTTAGTTACTTTGCTATTAATTGTCGAACGTAATGTAGCCAATAAGCTGTTGTCAACATTCTTATCATTGCCATAACTCTCATAAAAGTTAATTGCTGTATTGTCTGCTAAACCCAATGGATTTCTATCGTTTGTATAGTTATCACGAATGGTTAACAAATTTCTGTCGTTAATTTGCCAGTCTAAACGAGCAAACGCTGCATCAGAACCACGTTTTTTATCAAACGAACCGTATTGCTCTGTATTTGCAACACCATATTTTGTTTGTGCAATTGCTAAGAAATTAGCTAATGTAGAATTGGTTATTCTAAATCTAGCTTCATCAGCAGGACCATTAATATCAGCAATGATTAACGGGCGGGAATCCTTTTGATGATCTAAACCTACAAAATAATGTAATTTATCTTTAATGATAGGTCCGCCTAATGTAAATCCATATTGATAAGTTGAGAATTCGTTATCACGTTTAATACCTCTGATGTCATAAGGACTGGCTAACCAATCTGCACGACCATAAACGAAAGCACTTCCACTGATTTCATTCGTGCCTGATTTTGTTACGGCAGTAACGGTACCACCACCTGCTCTACCTAATGTTACATCGTACTGATTTGTAACCACTTTAAATTCTCTCACTGCCTCAATTGAAATTGAATAAGGTGCACCACTTCTGCTGGTTGTACTACCCGCAGATGTTGGATTCTTAGCATTCATACCATCAATAGTATAATTTGTAGAAGAACCCAATTGACCAGATATACCGCCGCCACGACTTAATGGTGATAAATCCATCAAATTTGAGAAGTTACGACCATTTACCGGTAATTGATTCATTGTTTTGGCAGAGATTTCGGTTGAAGCACCAAAGTTTTGAACTTTGTTTCTTAAACCTGATGCCACTACTTGTACAGCTTCTAAATTTTGTGAAGCTTCTTGCATCGAAATTGTAACTTTTACCACATCGCCAAGGTTTAGCATATAACCACTTCTGGTTTGGTCACCAAAGCCAATAAATAGTGCTTTGATTGAATAAGGTCCGCCTAAAGGAAGTTCTTTAAAGGTATATTCACCTTGTGCATTGGTTGATGTTCTGGTTGTAAAACCAGTAGAATTGTTTCTTACTTGAACGGAAGCGCCGGGAATTGGCTTCTTTTGCTCATCGGTTACGATACCTGAAATGGATGCTTGTGTAGTTTGGGCTTTTAGGGAACTTGAAACACAAAAACACAGCATTAATACTGCGAATAGTAAATTTTTGACCATAATTAGTTTCTGATTGTTTATGGTGCAAAGTTGTTTCTACAATATTAACTAAAGGTCGATTTTAGATTAAGAAATGGTTGTGAAATTGTTGGTTTTGTGGATTAATGTTAAGTTTAAAATTCTTGAATGAATATATAAAAATCTCCATCGAAACTAATTGATGTAGGTTTATAAGTATTTCTATCAAATAAAATAATCTTTCCAAGCCATGTAAATAATACTATTTGGGTAAGCTGTAGGTAACTTTTCCGTTTTGATCAAGAAAGTTTAATTTAGCTACTCCATTAGAATCTACCAGAAGTTTTAACCTAGGTTTCCCCATACGATCGGCTAATATTACCATTGCCGTTTTCTCCTCATCCTTTCCTACAAAAACACGTTGGGCATAAGCTTTTTGTCCTTTTTTTGGCTCAATCAGTTTCTTTAACAATGCTTCTTTTTCGCTTCCATCAGGTAGTGTTTGCGCTTTTTTATAAGCTGCCCGCCATTGCCAAAATGGAGGAGAAGTTTGCCAATCGTCAATGTGCAGACCAGTACTTTGCTCACCGTTACTATCTGCATATTGGAGGTAAAGGACCTGGTTCTGATTGTATTGGTCGAAAGATAAATGACCTGTAGCAGAATATTTACCTGTTGAGTCTTTGCCACCCATAAAGACGAGTCCGCCATTTTCAGTGCCTTCATCATTAAAGAAAATAAGACCAGGACGTGTACCACCGGGAATTGGTGGCGTAAAGCCTTTTCCATAGGCCAATACTTCGGGTGAGCGGTTTTTATTGGAAATGACCATTCTCAATGCCCCATTTTTTTCAACTATGTTTATTCTTTCTGCTGATATTTCCTCAAAATGTCGCATTCCAGATTGTTTGAATGCAAATAATCCAGTTGCTATAAAGAAGATTGTTAAAATACCGGCATACCATTTAAGTAATGATAACTCCTTCTGCATCTTAGCGATTTGTTTTTCCATTGTTTTTTTTGATTGAAATTTATAAAAATGAAGAGTGAGAAGTAAGTTAAAGAAGATACTAAATAGTTCTTTGGATAAGCTTTTGGTTTTTAAATTTATAAAATAAAAACCTCCATCAAAACTAATCGATGAAGGTTTTTTTAAATTAGAAAAATCAAATCTATTTTTTCTCAGCGGTATATTTATCGCTGAATTTTTTATCCAATTGTTTGTGCAAATTATTTAAATGCGAAACTAGTGTGCCAGCCCAAGTTTGCCTATTGTTATTATTCAGTAAAATATAGGCAAACCATTATATGCTACATGCTAAGTTACCTCGAAGGTAAAATATCATCGGTTTCTTGTACGATTCGTAATGTTTCTTTTTTGTCTTTTGATTTAAGCAATTCAAACTCATATTTCACCTTGGCATTTATACAAATTATACCAATATCTGTTTTATTTTTGCTACATGTTATTTTATCAATCATAAAATATAATTTTCCTGTTTGTACAAGATTGCGAATGTCTTTAAGATTGTTCTCTTCAAAAGACACAGGGGTATCTTTCCATAATAAATGCATGTTCTCTGTAGTTTCATTACTATTTATTATTATAATATTTTTATTTTTTTTATCGTATGTACTCAAATAGTTTAAGCATTTTTGGATAACGTCTTTTTTATCACATTCAATTTTTGATTCTTTTAATGTGCAAGATGAAATTATCAAGATTAAAAGTAGAGTAATAATTCTCCTTTGTCTAATTCTAAAAATCAACTTGGCCAACTTCTGTAATTTTATAAATAGAATCAGTGCTGTTTTTCTGAAAATAGAAAATATAGTTTGCTTGTATTTCCAAAAATAATATCTGCACCTCTGCTCGTGTATTTGAGTAAGAAATTTTATTTATTAATAATTTTCTTTTTTTAGAATCTACTAGGTTTTTGTATGTATTAGATTCAGAATTTGTTAAAGATTCTTTTTCAAACTTAACTAAGTTTTTCTTCCATCTTAAATCTATTGAGTCCTTAATAATATCGTTATATAATAAAACGACTTGAGAGCTGTCCATATATTTTAAATCTGGCATTTTGCTTAGAGAATCTATGCATTGTTGCAAAATTAAAGATTTATTAAAAGAAGGTTCTTCCCTTTTACATGCAGCAAAAAGCATAATAGAGATTATTAAAAAAATCTTCATATTTAATTAAGTTTAAAATTATAATTAGTAATATCACCAGCAGTATCTTTGTCAACTCTGATGCCAAATGACATATCTTCGAATTTCCAACCATACTCTTTATCATTATAAGGATTCATATTATTCCAATTCCTACCGTAATGAACAGTCTCGTGAAAAATTGTTATTGCTAAAAGAAAAGCTAACCCTTGAACTTTCTTTTCTACTGTTGGATCCAGTCTCAAAAGTCCATCTTCAAGCTGCTCGACTATCGCTTTATTAATGGATATCTTATCTTCCTTTATGAAATTACCGTTTGAATCTTTTAAAAATCTATCATTTGTACCATTATAATTTGGGTTTCTTAAGTATCTGTAATATTCTGCATCAGCTTTTCCTGTAGAATAAACAATTAAATCATCAGTAACAACAAGTTTCGATCCTCTTCCTGGAGTTGCTAAATCTAAAACTTGTTCTCTTGTATATCCTGTATAATTCACAATTCCGTTAATAACTTTTGGATTAGCTAATAAATAAGGTTTTAATTGATTAACAACTTTTGCAAACCTTGGATATTGAAGTTTAGTGAGATCATCAAGCTTATACATATTCAAAGATTCAGGTGTGTTAAGATAAACATTTTTAAAATCTTCAAAACTATTAGGATTCTCTTTCAAATATGCGATTGTCCATTTTACAAAATCGATTTTATCATTACTTGATTATAGAGATTTTCAGCATCATATTTTCTTAATTCTTCTGCTACGGCTACATTTTGCAACAAAAAGTATTTTTCCCCATCATTTAAATCATATGCCGATACCAGGTAATCTACTAAAAATCTATGCACGTCTACACTAGGTCCTCCAGGGTAATTCCCATAATCGGAAAAAGTATCAATAGGTTGTTGGTTGTAGCCTGGCGTATAATCTGCGTAAACAGGTCCGCCTGCAGATATATAGTAACCCACATCTCCGCCCGAGCCACCACCACTCGAAAATATTGAGCTTAAGTCAATATCCAAACGCCATTCCGAATCAAAGGAATCGTTGTATGTGTCATAAGCCCAATCGTTGTGGGTTAATAAACCAAACCAACTGCCGATTTGGCCAATAAGCTCTCCAAGCTTATCAACTAACCAGCCAAAAAAGCCATTTACCTCTTTATCTTTTAAGCCATTTAAAGATTCCAGTTTATTATTTTTAACAACACTGTTGATGTTGTTGTCTACCTTTGTTACCACACCTACTTTAAATACCTGTTTGGATATGATAGCACTTTTATCCAGTTCCTGTACAAAAATAGTATCCCCGGTTAAGTTCCATTCAAATAATTTGCCGGTCCAGATGCCATCTTGACCAAATTCTTTGCCTGGATCTTTTGGTACAAAATTCAATAAATACGAACTTAACTTACTATCTTTTCCTTTCTGTATGAAAAAAACCTCAGGTGGGTGTGCGGTGTAAAAATGACTATTTTCAGTGTTGGTGCTCGAAGTTGCTACACCTGTCGTTACATTTAAGAGACCGTTGCTGGCCTGAATGTTATCTTTAATGTTGCATTCAGACTTTTTAAAGCAATGGGGTCAGCATTTAATGTAGGTACACGCACCACGTTTTGCCCATCTATAGTGGTCTGGCGGGCTTTGCTCCAGTCAAGTGAAATGTATTTTGCTACAGGGTTGGTTGCGTACCATTGGTTAAATACTTCTTCAGCAATAAGTTGTTTATTTTCCTGATGGTTAAGGTTTAAATTGTCTTTACAACAAGATTGCGTTAAAAAAAGGCACATTAAAATCAGGCAAGCCATAGCTTTGCCTTTGGAGAGCATTAATTTTTTCATCATGTAATGACTAGTTTTGGTTTATTTAGATATAAAGATTGTTTTAATTTAAAATATTTTTTTTGCTTATACAAGTTATGATATGAATAGCACATTTCACTACATGAACCACATATTTCGCCACATAAAATTTTTTATAAAATAAAAACCTCCATCAAAACTAATCGATGAAGGTTTTTTAAATTAGAAAAATCGAATCTATTTTTTCTCAGCGGTATATTTATCGCTAAATTTTTTATCCAATTGTTTGTGCAAGTTATCCAGGTTAATATCTCTTCCCTGAATAAAAGCCTGTTCAACTTTATTGGTTCTCATGTCTAAAGCGTCACCAGCAGAAACAAAGAAAGTAGCATCTTTCCCGGTTTCGATACTGCCAGTTGTTTTATCAATACCCATTGCTTTTGCAGCATTTAGAGTGATTGTTGATAACGCTTTTTCTTTATCCAAACCCCAAGCGGTAACCGTACCCGCCATAAACGGCAGGTTGCGTTGTTGCCAGTAACCATCAATGCTCAGTACCACATTTAAGCCTGCGTTTGCTAAAACAGCAGCGTTTTTGTATGGCATATTTACATCATCATCGTTATTGTTTGGTAAAGCATGAGGTTGTTTAACCACAACAGAAATGTTATTGTCTTTTAGGAAATCGATAACTAAATATGCCTCATCAGCCCCAGTAATTACCGGCGTAATGCCGAATTTTTTGGCAAAGTTTACAGCAGCAACAATGTCTTTCTGACTTTCAGCAGCAATAAATAATTTTTCTGCACCAGAAAAAACTTTTTTCATGGCATCAAAACGATTGTTAATTACTTCAGGTTTGCCCATTTCTGAATACGCTTTGGCTTCTGCAAAAAATGAATTTAGTTGACTAATTGCAGCTTGTGTGCGTTCATTTAGTAATTCTGGTGATGTAGCCGGACCTCTACCAAAACCGCCAAATCCTCCTCTAAAACGTGGTGTAACCGGCCAGGTCATGTGCATGGCGTCATCTGTTTTTACAGCAGCATCTTCCCAATTCCAGGCATCCAATTGAACAACTGAAGAACTTCCTGAAACTGTTCCGCCTTGAGGTGTTGGCTGCGCCATTAAAATACCGTTGCTTCTTAAAGTAGCCGGAACTTTCGAATCGGTATTATACGCAACAATAGAACGAATGTGTGAATTGTAATCACCAATTTCCTGATAATCTAAAGTAGCTTTTATCGATTCTGTTTCTATTAATCCCAAGTTTGTTGTCGCTGCAATTAGTCCTGGGTAAATGTGTTTTCCAGAAGCATTAATGTTCATAACATCGCCCTGTGGCACTTGTCCGCCTGCGGTAACCGAAATAATTTTTCCATTACCAAAAAGGATTGTGCCATTTTCGATAACCGTTCCATTGCCTACATGTACAGTTGCACCAGTTATTGCAATGGTTTTGGTTTGTTTTTTTGCAGGCGATATGTTGGCTTGAGCAAAGCACATCAGGCTTGATGCCGATAAAGCCAAACTCAGTAAATACTTTATGTTAGTTTGCATGTTCTTTCTCATTTAATTCTGCTGAATATTCTTCTAAAGTTTCGCAATTGTAAAGGCGTGGTGCATTACCAAACGGACGTTGTGTACGAACGCCGCTGCTCTTGCTTTCCAACATCTTTTGAATTAAACGAGCTTTTTCTGCTTGTTGTGTTTTAATAGTTACGGCATCTTTTTCCATATCCCAATAGGCAATACCATCAACAAAAGTTTTTTCTGCTTTTGCATAGATAGAAAGCGGTGCTGCCGACCAGATGACCACATCAGCATCTTTTCCTGGTTTTAAACTACCTACTTTGTCATCAATATGAAGCATGCGGGCAGGATTTAAAGTCACAAATTTTAATGCGTCTTCTTCCGGAACGCCACCATAAAGAATGGCTTTTCCAGCTTCCTGATTCAAATGACGAGCCATCTCAGCATCATCAGAGTTGAAAGCAGTTGTTACGCCAACGTTATGCATAATTTTTCCGTTAAAAGGAATGGCTTCTGCAACCTCGTTTTTGTAAGCCCACCAATCTGAAAAGGTAGAACCTGCAATACCATGAGCTTTCATTTTATCGGCTACTTTATAACCTTCTAAAATGTGTGTAAAGGTGTTAATTTTGAAGCCTAAACTATCTGCAACGTGGATTAACATATTAATTTCACTTTGTACGTAAGAGTGACAAGTAATGAAGCGTTTGTTGTTTAAGATTTCTACGATTGCATCTAATTCTAAATCTCTGCGAACGCTGTTACCCTTTACTTTCATCGCTTTTTCGTATTCTTTAGCGCGGGTAAATTCATCAACAAAAGTTTGCTCAACACCCATACGTGTTACCGGGAAACGGGCGCCAGTACCAAAATTACTTTGCTTAACGTTTTCGCCTAGTGCAAACTTGATAAAACCATCAGAGCCTGCAAACTTCAATTCTTCTGGTGCTTTACCCCAACGCAACTTTATCAATTGCGATTGTCCGCCGATTGGATTTGCCGAACCGTGTAAAATTTGAGATGTGGTTACTCCTCCAGCCAACTGTCGATAAATGTTTACGTCTTCTGAGTTGATAATATCTGCAATGCGAACTTCTGCAGAAACAGATTGTGCACCTTCGTTAATACCACCACTGCCAGCAATGTGCGAGTGCTCATCTATGATACCTGCAGTTACGTGTTTGCCTGTTCCATCAATTACTTTTGCGCTTCCTGCTGATAAATTCTTGCCAACAGCTTTAATCTTTCCGTTTTCTAAAAGAACATCTGCATTTTGTAAAACACCTTCTTTTTCGTTTGTCCAAACGGTAGCATTTTTAATTAATACGCTTTCTTGTTTTGGCAATTCTGCATTTCCAAAAGCACCAAATGGATAAAGCAAAGTACCTACCGCTAGTGTTGGTTTTGGTTCATCGCGTTTAGGCATTTCTTTCGCCGCATCTTTATATGTTGCAGTAAACTTGCCAAAAGTTCCATCAGGTAATGCTGCTTCACCTTTAAAAGTTAAAGGACTAGCAGAGGTTAAGTAACCACTCAAGCGAACATCACCTTTAGGGTTTTTCTTCAAGTTAAAGTTGATGCTTACCCAATCGCCATTTCTGGTAAAAGTTGCCGTTGTTTTAACACTATCAACTCCGCTTCTTTCGATAGCTGCTGTTGAGCCACCAGTAGTTCCGGTAATTTTTAATAACAAGCCACCGCTAATTCCATCAACGTTTAAGTTGTAATTTCCACGAACATCTGATACATCCATTTTATTAACGATGTAACGTTTACCTTGCACCCAGTTTTCGAAAATGATGTTTTCTTTTTTGAATAAATTATCTGATGAGATTAAAAAGTTAGCCACTTTGCCTTTTTCCAAACTACCAACTTTGTCGCTAATACCTAAAAGTGAAGCCGGAATTTCTGTAATCGATGATAGGGCTTGTTTTTCAGTTAAACCATTTTCAATCGCAGTGCGGATATTCCCCCAAAAATCTCTGGTATTATCTAAACCAAAAGCTGTTAAAGCAAATTTAATTCCTGCTTTTTCTAAAGCAGCAGGATTTGTTGGAGCCATTTCCCAAGCTTTCATTTGCGTTAAAGTTATGTTCCTAGCTTCCGCCGGGTCTTCAACATCGTAAGCTTTAGGAAAAACCAAAGGAATAATTAAACTTGCTCCAGTAGCTTTAACTTCTTTAATTCTTTGATATTCATCACCAGTAGATTTAATGATGTATTGTTTTCCAAATTCTTTACCGATTTTATCAGCACGAAGTACATTTGCCCAGCCATCAACCTCGAAAATTTGAGGCATGGTTTGCTGTTTACCAAACTCTTCTAACGAAATGTTATACTCTTCTTTCTGTTTGCCATACCATTGCGAATCGTAATATGTTTGGCGCAACAATGCAATTGATCCCATTAATGATGTTGGATAATCGTTCGATGATGACCCTTTGTTAAAAGAATAGTTCGCTGCGGTTTGGTCTTTTAGGAAGACGTTATTATCAGAACCTTCATTAAGTGTAACAGCTGCAGAAACACCACGAGCAATACCATCGCGACTTACAGAATTTACGCTTCCGAAACCGGCTTTACGTAATTCATCAGCTTTTTTACTATCAACTGTAAAAATTGATTTAACTTGAGTTTCTGGTCTGATGGATTCATTCCAACCGTAAGCACCTTTTTTAGTTGATACAAAAATGGATTGACGCTGACCGCCGCCTGCAAAACCACGACCCTGAACAGTTACCTCAGGAATTCCGTAGCTTGTAAAAGCATCAATAAGCGAAGGATAAACAAATTTTCCTTTTAAATCTACAATTACATAACCTTTTGGTACAGCCAAACCCGAGCCAACAGCTTGAATGGTAGAACCTTTGATTAATAATGTTGCGTTTGATAGTGTTTGATTGGCATTAACTACAATAGTTGCATTAGTGAAGGCAAACATACCTGGTCTGGTGTCGTAAGAACCGTTAACCGGATATGTAGTTTGTTGTGCAAACAGAATTGTAGAGGAAAATACCAGCACAAAGGCAAGTAAAATTTTCTTCATAATATGTTTAGGGGGTTTATTTTGTTTAAAACTAATATAAATTAATGTTGAAGTTGCTTGTTAACCTATTTTTTACAATAAATCGTTACTTTTGACGAACAAAATATCATAACCATGTATCAAATTTTAAAAAGTGCTCACTCTGGATGGCGCTATATTGTTCTAATTCTATTAGTAGTAGCTGTAGTTAAAGCAATATCAGGTTGGTTAGGCAATAAAACTTACACTGAAGGCGATAGAAAGCTAAATGTGTTTACTTTAATAAGTGCTCACATTCAGTTGCTAATTGGTTTAGCACTTTACTTTATTGGTGATTGGTACAAAGTAGATAGCAGTAACGCAGTTGGCCGTTATTGGAAAATGGAACACATCAGCATGATGATTATTGCCATTATTTTGATTACTATCGGAAATTCCAAATCAAAAAAATTGGTAGATGCTGTTGCCAAACACCGTACCATTTCTATATTTTTTGGTTTGGCGTTGATTTTAATCATCGTAACCATTTTATTAATGGTTAAAGATGTGCCGGGTAGAAGTTTTTTCGGAATGACTAAATAGATATAATAAAAAGTATTTTTATAAATATTTCCATTTTTCAAAATTCTTTATATTTTTGTCGCACATGATTAATAATATACATACATGGCTTTGGCAAAGTAATTCAAAACAGAATTGCGCCGGCTGCGTATGAGGAAAATATTTTTATCAACCTAAAACTTAAAAGAACCATTAAAGCCCGGCGTAGAACCACACGTCGGGCTTTTTATTTATTAATAATTTCGTCATTGCGAGGCAAGAAATAATCTTAAAGTAAAAGAAATTTTTTAAATGCCAACCAAGAAGGATTGCTTCGTTTCTCGCAATGACGACAACAGAGAAAGAAATGTTTAAAATAACCACAACATACAAAAAATTACTTGCCGATACCACAACACCAGTAAGCATTTATTTACGTTTACGCGATGTTTATCCGAACAGTATTTTGTTAGAAAGTTCTGATTACCACAGTCGAGAAAATTCGATGAGTTTTGTTTGTGCAGACCCGGTTGCAGGAATAATTTTAAAAGGCAGCAGATTAGAAAGTTATTTTCCAGATGGTTCGGTTGAAATAACAGATGCTGAAAATTTAACGGAACAAATATCTACGTTTAAAGATAAATTTATAGAAACAGAAATACCGGAAATAAAATTTATTACCAGCGGTTTATTTGGTTATTTTACGTGGAATGCTGTTCAGCATTTTGAAGATATCAAATTCGTTTCTGAAACTCCCGAAGGTGAAGAAATTCCTGAAATGCAATATCATTTGTACCGATACATAATTGCAATTGATCATTTCAAAAACGAAATTACGCTGTTCAGAAATTCATTTGATGGAGATGACGAAGTTGGACTAGAGAAAATGGAATACTTAATTCAGAATAAAAATTATCCTGAATATAAATTTCAAACCAAAGGAGATGAATCATCTAATTTAACTGACGAAGGTTTTATTCAGTTGGTAGAGAAACTTCAAAAGCATATTTATCGTGGCGATGTTTTTCAAATTGTTCCATCAAGAGCTTTTAAACAGGCTTTTACAGGTGATGAGTTTAATGTTTATCGCTGTTTGCGTTCTATAAATCCATCACCATATTTGTTTTATTTTGATTACGGAAACTTTAAATTGTTTGGTTCATCGCCCGAAGCCCAGATTACGATAAAAAACAATACCGCAAATATTTTCCCAATTGCAGGTACATTTAAGCGCAGTGGAAATGATATTGAAGATGCAGAACAAGCTAAAAAGTTAGAGCAAGACCCAAAAGAAAGTGCCGAACACGTTATGCTTGTTGATTTGGCTCGAAACGATTTGAGCAGACATTGCAATCGGGTAGAAGTTAAATCGTTTAAAGAAGTTCAATATTATTCGCACTTAATTCACTTGGTAAGTAAGGTTAGCGGCCATTTACAGGATGATGTTAGTGCCTTTAAAGTTGTGGCAGACACCTATCCGGCTGGTACATTAAGCGGTGCGCCTAAATATAAGGCCATGCAGCTTATTGATGAAAATGAAAAGCTTGGCCGAAATTTTTATGCTGGAGCAATAGGTTTTATGGGCTTTAACGAAGATTTTAATCATGCCATAATGATTAGAACTTTTATGAGTAAAAACAACGAATTGCATTATCGTGCTGGTGCTGGAATTGTAGCTGATTCAGTGCCTGAAACTGAAATGCAGGAAGTAAATAATAAGATTGCTGCTTTGCGCAAGGCGATAGAAATGGCAGAAGGTATTTAAGATTTTAAATTTACGAATTACGATTTATAATGAGTGATAATAAGAAAACGGTTTTAGTAATCGATAACTACGATAGTTTCACCTATAACCTGGTTCATTTAATTAACGAAGTTGGTTACGAAGCTGAGGTTTGGCGTAATGATAAATTTGATCTTGCTGATGTTGAGCAATACGATAAAATTTTACTTTCTCCAGGACCAGGAATTCCTGAAGAAGCTGGTTTGTTGCTTGATGTTATTAAAACTTATGCACCAACAAAAAGTATTTTTGGCGTGTGTTTAGGTCAGCAGGCTATTGCTGAGGTTTTTGGTGGCACACTTCTAAACCTGGGCAGGCCAATGCATGGCATTGCTACACCTATAACCGTTGTAGATGGAGATGAATCGTTATTTTGGGAGTGCCCGCAAACGATTAATGTTGGCAGATACCACAGTTGGGTGGTTAGCAAAGAAAATTTCCCAGCGTGTTTGAAAATTACTGCCAGAGACCATAAAAATGAAATTATGGCTTTAAGGCACGAAACACTTGATGTGAGGGGCGTTCAGTTTCACCCGGAAAGTGTGCTTACAGAATATGGTAAACAAATGATGGAAAACTGGTTGACATCTTAAAAAAACTCGTTATTGCGAGCATATCTGTCATTGCTAGGCACGAAGCAATCCATTTTTGTAGGAAGTATTGCTTCGTACCATGATCTGATATCCTCGCAATAAAGACTTAAAGAAAAGTAAATGAATATTTTAGATAAGATCGTATTACGCAAACAACAAGAGGTAGCCGATGCAAAAGCATTAGTTTCTGTTAAGGATTTGGAGCAATCCATTCATTTTAGAAGAACACCTTATTCTTTTAAAGAATTTTTGCTGGATAAAGACAGAACCGGAATTATCGCCGAATTTAAACGTCGTTCTCCTTCAAAAGGATTAATTAATGGGACTGCCGACGTAGCTGAAGTTACCAAAGCCTACAATCATGCAGGAGCTTCTGCACTTTCTGTTTTAACTGATTTAGATTTTTTTGGAGGACAAAGAGAAGATATTTTAGCGGCTAGGGTAGCGAATAATATACCAATATTGAGAAAAGATTTCATGATTGATGAATACCAGATTTTAGAAGCAAAAGCCTGGGGAGCCGATATAATTCTTTTAATTGCTTCAATTTTATCACCAAAAGAAATTGTGGATATGGGGAAACTTGGGAAAAGTCTGGGATTAAATGTGTTATTAGAAGTCCACAATCTGGAAGAGTTGGAAAGAAGCATTTGCCCGCATTTAGATGCTATTGGTGTGAACAATAGAAACCTTGCAGATTTTACTGTTAACATTCAGACATCGTATGATTTGGTTGATAAAATTCCGAATGAATTTATGAAAGTTTCGGAAAGTGCAATTAGTAATTCAACAACAATAAAACAGCTCCGATTAGCAGGATTCGATGGTTTTTTAATAGGTGAAAACTTTATGAAAACGGATAATCCGGGAATAGCAATTAAAGAATTCGTATCAGAAATAGATTAGATTATAGAATGTTTTTTTAGCGCTACTCATCTTCAAACTGTTATAAAAAGCTATAAACCATCTGCTTACAGGTAGTTTAAAAGTACCCCCGAAATTAGTGTTTTGTTTTTTAATAAATCTTTTGGCACAGTTATTCTATGTGTCGTAAGAAATTAAAAGCCAAAAATCTATGAAAACTATCTCAAAATTTTTTTCAATTTCCTTAATTGCTATTTTATTTTTAACCGTTACTTCTTGCGGTAAAAAAAGTGATGACCCAACACCGGCAGATAACTACCCAAGAAAAGTTTCGGTAGAGTACAAAGTAACTTCTCCTTCTGGGCTTACATCTTTATATAGCATCGTTAGAAGAAATGCAACGGGAGCAACTGAATTATTTAGTAATCAAGCACTTCCATATTCTTATAAATTTGATATGACGGTTAAACAGTATGATGCTTTATTAATTAGTGGAACCTCTTACACAGGCGGTACGATTGATTGTGAGATTTTTGTTGACGGTAAGAGTGTTGATAAAAAATCTGGTAGTGGAAATACTTTAACTGATATTACTTCAACTTATGTATTTCAATAACTAATACTATAATTAGTTTAAAGCTTAAGCCATCTTTATCATCGGGATGGCTTTTTATTTAACCTCGCCTTTCCTCGCTGTTCGAAATGTTAAGTATAGCGTATGTCGAACTTAAGATAAAGTGGATTGGTAATCTACATAAATAATTGTCCTGGCCGGATGGGCTTTTTTCTTCTGATAACTAAAGAAACAAAATTGCCGGCTGAGAATTTTTCTATGGAAGTTGGGGTATGGAATAGACAGTGGATTCCGAAAAATTTTTTAGGCCGGATTTAAGTAGAACGGGTAGGGGGTTGCTAAGGCTTAGCCAAATGGTTGTTTCAATTTTTAAATATCGCTGCCCTATCGGTTGGTATCTTACCGGCCGGAAGCACTAACTAAATATGAAATTTTAGCAACAAGTTTCGAATAACAGCAGTTTCCAAAGTTTAATAAGCCCGATTGTAGTGAAAAGTTTTTGTTGTGCCCTTGTACGGATTCAAAATGAAATCGCACAAAAACTTGTAACAGAAAGCGGGACTGTATTTGCCACAAGCTTCATGCTTTAACTTTCGAAAAAACATTTATTACTATTGCATGGTTTGTAAATGGAATTACACATTTGCAAATTGTGTATATTTGTACATATTACATGGGAAAACAGAAATTATATGATACTGCTATTCAGCAGGAGCGAGCCATTTTGGTAGGTGTAATTACACCTGGCGAAAAGGAGGAGCAAACAAAGGAATATTTAGATGAGTTGGCTTTTTTAGTTGAAACAGCTGGCGGAATGGTTGAAAGAAACTTCACCCAAAAAATGTTGAAGCCAGAACGTGCTACATTTGTTGGTACAGGAAAACTGGAAGAAATTAAAGCTTTCGTTAAATCAGAAGAAATTGATACCGTAATTTTTGATGATGAATTATCACCATCTCAATTGCGTAATATTGAGCGTGAAATTGGAGTTAAAATATTAGATAGAAGTAATTTAATTCTCGATATTTTCGCCAATCGGGCACAAACTGCACAAGCAAAAACACAAGTAGAACTAGCGCAATTACAATATTTATTGCCACGCTTAACAGGTATGTGGACGCACTTAGAGCGCCAAAAAGGTGGTATTGGTATGCGTGGTCCTGGTGAAACGCAGATTGAAAGTGATAGGCGAATTATTTTAACCAAAATTTCGTTATTAAAAGAGCGACTGCGTTTAATTGATAAACAAAACGAAACACAGCGTAAAAATCGCGGTCAGTTAATACGGGTTGCTTTGGTTGGCTATACAAACGTTGGCAAATCTACCATTATGAACATGCTTTCGAAATCGGAAGTGTTTGCAGAGAACAAACTTTTTGCAACTTTAGATACCACCGTGAGAAAAGTTGTAATAGAGAATTTGCCATTTTTACTTTCGGATACCGTTGGATTTATACGTAAGCTGCCTCACCATTTGGTAGAGTGTTTTAAATCTACTTTGGATGAAGTTCGCGAAGCTGATATTTTGATCCATGTTGTAGATGTTTCTCACCCGAATTTTGAAGATCAGATTCATATCGTTAACGAAACTTTGAAAGATATTGGTGCTGCAGATAAAGACACAATTTTAGTTTTTAATAAAATTGATGCCTATGTTGCGCCTGAAGAGGATGATTTAGTAGCTTTTGAAAATGGTAAAATGAACCTTGCCGATTTTAAGAAAAGTTGGATGAGCCACGGTAAATCGCCTGTTTTATTTATATCAGCAACTGAAAAAGAAAATATAGAGGAGTTTAAAAAACTATTGTACGATAAGATAAAAGCTGCACACACAGCGAGATATCCTTATGATAGTAATTTGTTGTATTAAAATTAATTAACGTCATCGCGAGGTGTGAAGGAATCTTTGCAGAGCGATATAAGATTGTTAAATTGTTTCAAACCTAAATAGGTTTATAAAAAAAACATCATGGAAAGTAAACGTCAGCAGAAATTTGCAGGAGTAATACAGGAAGAATTAGCACAAATTTTTCAACGTGAGGGAGGCTCATTTTTGCCAAACACATTGGTAACGATAACTCGTGTTCGGGTATCGCCTGATTTGTCTGTAGCGAAAGTTTATTTGAGCTTTTTTAATACCAATAATACATCACTTTCAATTAATACTGTAAACGCCCATACTGGTGAAATCAGATATAAACTTGGTTCTAGAATTCGTCATCAGGCCAGAGTTGTGCCAGAACTTACATTTTTTGTGGATGATACCAATGAGTATGTAGAAAAAATGGATAATCTTTTCGATAAGATAGCTAAAGAACCCAGACAAAAAGACGAGGAAAGCGAATAGTTTGCATGAAGACATTTGAAAATGTTATTCGGAATAATGCTTCACTATTGGGAAATGTCATCGATTTTAATAAAAATTTTGATAAGCTTTTACCGCTTGATTTTACAAAGCGGAATACTGAACTTACAGATAAAATTCTGGGAAATACGGTTCTCTTTTCTACTTGGATAGATGAAAAACTGAATGATGTAGAAGCACGTTATGGCATTGGAGGTTATGATGAACACAGAACAATCTACTCCAGAAGTTCTCATTTTAATACGATTGAAGAACCAAGGAGATTGCATCTGGGTGTAGATGTTTGGGGACCAGCAACAACACCTATTTATAATTTTTATGATGCTGTTGTACACAGCTTTGCCAACAATAATAACTTTGGCGATTATGGCGCAACTATTATTTTATCTTATGAAATAGATGGTTTAAAATTTAATGTGCTTTACGGCCATTTAAGTTTGGCATATCTTGATGATTTACACGAAGGTAAATTTATCGCAGCAGGTAAAAAATTTGCTGAGCTTGGTGTGATGGAAGAAAATGGTTATTGGCCACCACACTTACATTTTCAGGTTATTAATGATATGGAAGGTTTTAAAGGCGATTATCCTGGTGTATGTAAATTTAGCGAAAGGGAAAAATATTTAGCCAATTGTCCTGATCCAAACTTAATCCTTAAATATTCGTTCTATTAATCTACATGCGCTTTCAGCATATTTCTGTAAATTAGAATAATGATGAAATTTATAATCTTAGGTTTGATGTTTTGCACCCATTTTGCAATGGCACAAGTGCAATTTAAAAGCGGACCATCGGGTTTCGCCTCATTTCTAAAAAGCAATACAATTTACCCTCAATTTTCTAAGCAGAACTGTATTCAAGGTACGGTTAACATCAGCTTTAAATTGGATTTGGCTGGTAATGTTTATTCATCAAAAATTTCAAAAGGTATCATTTCGGATTTAGATAACGAAGCGTTGCGGTTGGTGCGCATGAGTAGCGGGAAGTGGCAGGTTCCAACAGGATACGATACAACAATGGCTGTTATTGTTCCGGTAAATTTTAGGCTTTCAGGTTATAATTGCGAAGGTAAAACAACATCACAAATCAAGTCTTCCATTGTTGCTTACGAAGCTGAAGAAGGATTAACAAATGCCGTAATTAACTTCTATAAAAATCAAAGTCAGGCAAAACCAGAGCAAGAAGCTCGAATACTGGCAATAAAATCTCAGTTGGGTATTGATGATGAATATCTTGATGGATTAATAAACAAGGCCCTTAAAAAAATAAAACAAGGCGATAAACAAGGAGCTTGTGAAGATTTTAATCTGGTTAAAAATTTGGGAAGTAATAAAGCAGAAGATTATCTTGCAAAATATTGTAAGTAATGCGTTTAACAACTAAAATTTTTGCCTTGCTGGATGTGGTCAGCATTTGTCTTCTGGCTTATCCATTTTGGAATATTATTACACATCTCAATGAAATTCCAGACCAAACTTTATCTCAAATCAGGGTTATATTAACGTTACCAATGTTTATTTTGCTATTTGTTTCGGCAATAGGTTTGTTTCTTTTTAAAAGGGCTGGATTTATTGCTTACTACATTCAGTTCCCATTTCGCTTAATAGTTTGGGTTTTCTCGGTAGGCTTTATAACACTTTTACCCGAAATTTTAAATTTAAATCAAAACTGGTTCGATATACTATTTAAAATCTGTTTTATAGCAGAATTTTTTAGGTTGTACTTTACAATTCAAATCCATCGCCGGGAATTAAGGCATTAATTTCGAATTAATTATTCTAACTAGTAAATCACATTAATCGCATCAGGTAAAATCTTTGCTTCAATAGAATTTACTTTGCCAATGTATTCGCCATCAACCTGAAAATGGACTTTATGTTTAGAAACAATTTTAACCTCATTAGTTTGAAAAACCTCAATCTTTTTAGGATTGAAAGGTAATTTAGTAACCCAAATCTTAAGGATTTCTAAATAAGAATAGTCTTTTACCAATATAATTTCGAATAATTTATCATCCAGTTTTCCATCAGGATTTATCTTTAAACCCGAACCATACATCGTTGCATTTGCTATAGCAACCATTGCAGCTGCTGATTTTATGGTTTCACCTTTTAATTTTAATTCTACATTTACTCTTTTATGGTTCCATAATGCATGCCAGGTAGCTTTTGCATAACCCCACATACCACGCTCGGGCAGTGCATCAAATTTATTTACCAAATAAGCGTTAAAACCTAAATCGGATAAGTGAATGCATATTTCATCATTAATTTTAACAGCGTGAATTTTTTTAGGCGTACCAATTTCGAGGAAGTTTAGGGCTTCATTAATATCAGCAGGTATGCCCAATTCTTTCGCCATACCATTTGCAGAACCGGCCGGGATGATGCCAATCGGTGTTTCTGTATTCAGCAAACATTCGGCAACCAGCTTTAAGGTACCATCGCCACCAACAGCAATAACCTTATCTGCTTTGGTATCGTCAATTTTATTTTTTATTTTATCTATAGAACAATCGTCTGGCAATTCGAAAAGTTCTGCATCGATATTTTTACCAGCAAAATGATTAGAAATAACTTCTTTAAGATTTAATTTGTGACTACCCGAACCTGGGTTAATGATAAAAAGTAATTTCATATTAGAACAACCTCTTTAGGTTATCTTCAAACAACTTATTACAAACTCTGTTTTAATTATATATGAATAAATCTGTAAGCGTAAAAGTATATCATGGATATGGACATACTCATAATTTAGTTGTTTATGGTCATGTTTTTAAACGTAGGGCGAAAACGAAGCAGGTTTATAGCAACAATCTTTTCGTAAATATTATTCATTTATTAAAGCTTTTTGTGCTAAAACCTTATCCGTTTATAACGGTGCGACTTAAATTCTTAGCACAAACCATTGAAAATAAAACCGAGGCAGATGGTTTCTTTAAATTTGAATGGAAGGCAGAAAATGATGTTGATGCAGGTTGGCATCATGTAACAGTCGAAGCAATTGATGAGCAAGGAAACGTTTTAAATTCGGGCGAAGGAAAGATTTATGTTCCACACATCACACAATATGCTTTTATATCTGATGTTGATGATACCGTTATGGTATCTCACTCGGCTACTGTTGGAAGGCGTTTGCGTGAGCTGTTTATCAAAAATCCGCATACCAGAAAAACATTTCCTGATGCTGCAAATCATTATCAATTGTTGGCAATTTCAAATACCGAGGTTAATCAGCCAAATCCATTTTTTTATGTAAGTAGCAGTGAGTGGAATTTGTACGATTACCTTCTGGAAACTTTTAAATATAATAAGTTGCCTGATGGAGCTTTTCTTTTAAATACCTTAAAACGCTGGAAGGATTTAATTAAAACCGGAAAAACCGGTCACGAAGGAAAATTACTAAGGGTGATGAGGATTTTGGATGCTTTCCCAAACCAGAAGTTTGTTTTTTTTGGAGATAATTCGCAACAAGACCCTCATATTTATTCGATGATTGCAGAAAAATATCCTGCAAATATTAAGGCTGTTTACATTAGGAACATTCGCCCAGAAAGGGAACCTGAAACCATGGGTTTATTGCAAAAGATTGAGGTTCAAAACGTTCACACTTGTCTTTATAAAAACAGCGATGAAGCAATTCTACATTCAAAATCTATCGGATTAATTCATTAAATTTTTTCTGTTTTACATTTTATTTAAAGAAAAGTTTTTTCTATAATTGCAGCCCGATAAAAGCCTCCTTAGCTCAGCTGGTAGAGCAACTGACTTGTAATCAGTAGGTCATTGGTTCGATTCCGATAGGAGGCTCTTTTCAATTATAGTTGTGAGGATTTGAGTGTAAAATATCTACCACAATCTTATAATTCCCTTCAAAAGCTAACAGCTTTAATTAGAATTTGTTAATCACACATCTAAAACTGTAAATTCGTTTCATGTCAACATATTTTTCAGCCGATTGGATTTTTCCTGTTTCTAGTCCGCCAATAAAAAATGGAATCGTAGAAGTTAATTCAGAAGGTGAAATCGTTGCGATTCTGCAAGAGAAGTATGCAAATCATATTGATATTAAAAAGCTTAAAGGTGCAATTGTTCCAGGATTTATAAACACACATTGCCATTTAGAACTATCACATTTATTAGGTAAAATCCCCGAACGTACTGGTTTGGTAGATTTTGTTAAACACATCATTACTGGTAGGCAGGCAGATAAAGATGAAATTAAATCGGCTATGCAAATGGCTAATAAACAAATGTATAATAATGGTATAGTTGCTGTTGGAGATATCTCGAATCAAATTTCATCAAAGGAAATTAAACAAATCAGCCAAATATTTTACCATACTTTTGTAGAAGCGATGGGCTTTAATCCACAAAGAGCTGAAGCTGTAATGGATTATGCAATTGGAATTAAGAATGAATTTTTTCCATTGTCAGCTTCTGTTGTTCCGCATGCTCCGTATTCTGTTTCTTCAGAACTTTTTAAACTAATTAACGAAGAAGCGGAGAGCGATAATGCCTTTCTTAGCATTCATAATCAGGAAACAGTAGAAGAAAATGCCTTTTTTGTTGATAAAACTGGCCGGTTTTTAGAGTTATATAAGTTTCTTGGTTTAGATATTGCCTTTTTCGAGCCAAGTGGAAAATCATCATTACAAACTTGGTTGCCCAAGATGGTAAACCAAAAATTATTGTTAGTACATAATACGGTTTCTAATAAAGAAGATATTGAGTTTGCAACACAAAATCATCATAACTTGTATTGGTGCTTTTGTCCGAATGCCAACCTGTACATTGAAAATTCATTACCAGATGTAAATTTATGGATGGAAAAACAATTGAAAATAACCATAGGGACAGATAGTTTAGCAAGTAACAAGCAACTTAATATTTTAGCTGAGATGAAAACTTTACAAAAGCATAAAAATATCGGTTTCGAAAACTTATTACAATGGGCAACGATTAATGGAGCAGAATTTTTAGGTTTAGATAAGCAATTCGGAACGATTGAAGTGGGTAAAACACCTGGTTTAAATTTGATTTCATTATCAGAAGATTTGATGATTGAAAGTGACGTTATAGTAAAATTAGTTTGATGATTTATGATGGTAACATTTGTTCAATAATAAGTTTTATGTATTTTTGAGTATATGGGAACATTAATCGTACATCCTGAAAATAAAGAGCAACTTTCTGCGCTTAAAGCTTTTATGAAAGCCTTCAATATTACATTTGAAGAAAACAAGCAGCCATATAATGCTGATTTTAATAATAAAATGAAAATTAGTAAACAGCAAGCAAAAGATGGTAAAACCGTTAAGCTTAGTTTGGATGAGATATGGAAATAGAGTTTACACTTGTTGCATTACAAGATTTAAACTATTTTAAAAAATCTGGAAATAAATCGATCTTAAATAAAATTCGAATCTTATTAGAAGATATCCAACAAAACCCCTTTACAGGAATTGGTAAACCAGAAGCTCTTAAATACGAACATTCAGGAAATTGGTCGAGAAGAATTAATCAAGAGCACCGTTTAATTTATGAAGTTCAATCTGAAATTATAGTTGTTTATTCTCTGCGAGGGCACTATAAAAAATAATAAGATGCTGAACCCAATCTGTAAACTTTTTAACATCAAATATCCAATTATCCAAGCCGGTATGGTTTGGTGTAGCGGCTGGAAATTGGCATCTGCAGTTTCTAATGCGGGTGGTTTAGGCATTATTGGTGCAGGTTCTATGTATCCAGAAGTGTTGCGTTTGCATATTCAAAAATGTAAACTGGCAACCAATAAACCTTTTGGAGTTAATATTCCATTATTATATCCAAATGTTCAGGAAATAATTAATATAGTAATTCAAGAAGAAGTAAAAATTATATTTACTTCGGCTGGTAACCCAGCTATTTGGACAAGCATTTTGAAAGATAAAGGCATTACAGTTGCTCATGTAATTGCGAATACAAAGTTTGCTTTGAAGGCACAAGAAGCCGGTGTTGATGCCATTGTTGCTGAGGGTTTTGAAGCTGGCGGGCATAACGGAAGAGAAGAAACCACAACGATGTGCCTAATCCCAATGATTAAGGAAGCAACTAATATTCCACTCATTGCTGCGGGAGGAATTGCAAGTGGCAAATCTATGTTGGCAGCCATGGCATTAGGTGCCGATGCCGTTCAAGTTGGTTCGGCCTTTGCCATAGCTGAAGAATCATCGGCGCATCCTGCATTTAAAAATAAAATTCTGCAATCAACAGAAGGAGATACAAAATTGGCCATGAAGAAGCTGGTTCCAGTCCGTTTGCTTAAAAATGAATTTGCTGATGCCGTTGCAACCGCAGAAGCAGAAGGCGCAGATCGAATTCAATTATCAGAATTGCTTGGTAAGGCAAGAGCAAAACTAGGTATGTTTGAGGGCGATATGGAGAATGGAGAACTCGAAATCGGACAAGTCTCAGCCATGCTGAAAGAAATTAAACCAGCAAAACAGATTTTAGATAAAATTTTTGAGGAATTTCTTTTGGAGAAAACACGAATCTCTAATTTTAATTTCTTTTAAAATTTATAATATATGAATACAAAATATCTAATGATGTCTAGCAGTATCTTTTTAGGTTTAGTAGGAGTTACATGCGCTTTTGCTCCTGATGAAATTTTAAAATATGTAGGTCTTGCGGATATTGAATTATTAGCAATTATGATTGAAATGCTTGGTGCGCTTTTTCTAGGTTTTGCCATTTTAAACTGGACGGCAAAATCAAATCTAATTGGAGGAATTTACAGCAAGCCAGTTTCACTCGGAAACTTTGTGCATTTTATTGTTGGTGCTATAACACTCGCAAAATACTTTTTAAAACACCTTGAATCTACTTTTGTTCTAATGCCATTAACAATTTATACAATATTTGCTATTGCTTTTGGTTTAGTTTCTTTTGGACGACACGAGTTTAAAAAGCAATTCTAACATTAACCAAAAAAACTAACTTTGTCTAATTATGAAACATCTCGATATTACTATTACCGGAAAAGTTCAGGGTGTAGGCTTTAGAGAAACCACCAAAATTATTGCCAATCAAATGATGGTTCAAGGGTATGTAAAAAACGAAAAAGATGGCTCTGTTTTTATTGAGGCAGAAGGCGACGATATTTTTCTGGAAGAATTTGTAAATTGGTGTAATGAAGGACCAGATCGCTCTCGTGTAGAAAATGTTACCGTAAAAGAAGGTGAAGTAAAAAACTATCGTAATTTTGAAGTATTAAGAAAATGAGAAGATTTACAGTTATAGATTTACGAATTACGTTTTACTTATTTTGGCAGACTTAGAAAATTTAAAAAAGAGAAGTTAATTTTAAGAATCACGATAATTCATATATTCCCAAAATAATAACTGATTTAAATTTTAGTGGACTTTAAACAATCTAAAATCTAAAATCCCAAATCTAAAATCAAATTGTCTGTATATAAAAAGTTTCTTGGGCAAACAATGGTTTATGGTATTAGTACCATAGTTTCTCGCTTACTAAATTTTATTCTTACCCCAATATTTACACGTACTTATGCGGCTGCAGTTTATGGTATTTTTACCAAAATGTATAGCTGGGCATCACTTATCAATGCTGTCTTAGCATTCGGGATGGAAACCACATTTTTCAGGTACCTAAATAAACATGAGGATAAAAAACAGCAGGTTTACAACAATTCTTTCTTTGTAATTGCTTTTATTTCTATCCTATTCTTAATAACAGGATTGATATTTACGGATCCAATAACAAAATATTTGCTGAATAATAACATGTCGCAATTTCAAGACCAGCGACGATACGTACAATATTTTTTATGGCTTTTGTTTTCTGACGCAATCTGCATCATTCCATTTGCAAAGTTAAGAGCCGATGGAAAACCATTTCGCTACAGTCTTTTAAAGTTTATAAACGTTTTAACTTATGTAAGTATTTGTCTTTTCTTTATTTACGGTATCCCGGCAATAATTAGAAATGATTGGGCTGGAGCACAGTTTTTTAAAGATTTTTTCAGGGCTAAATGGATTGGTTATGTGTTCATCGCAAACTTAATTGCTAGTGCCATTACCTTCCTTTTACTAATTCCCGAATTTTTAAAATTGCAGCTTAAGTTTGATAAAGCATTATTTATGAACATGCTATCTTACAGTTGGCCTGTTTTAGTCGCAAATTTATCTTTCATCATAAATGAAAATCTTGATAAAATTCTTTTAGATAAGTACTCTACTGAAGTGCAAGTTGGTATTTATGGCGCAGTTTGTAAGATTGCAATTTTTATGAGCATATTCAATACCGCATTCAGACTTGGTGCCGAACCTTTCTTTTTTAGTCATGCTAAAAATGTTAATGCCAAAAAAACTTATGCAACCATTCTTCAATATTTTGTAATTGCTTTGGCTGTTTTATTTGTTGCTTTAATAGCCAACATCGAAATTTTAAAATATTTTATCAGTAGAGACGAGGCACATAGGGCAGAATATTGGGTAGGTTTACCCGCAGTTCCTTATTTACTTTTAGGTTATGTTTTCTTAGGGATATATATGAATTTATCTGTTTGGTATCGTCTTTCCGATCAAACCCGATTTGGTTTATACATCTCCCTTGCTGGTGCATTTATCACAATCTTTTTTAATATTTTATTAATACCAAAATTCGGTTACATGGGTTCGGCTTGGGTATCTATGGCTGCTTATGGTACAATGACTGTAATTTCCTATATCCTCGGACAGAAATATTACCCTGTGCCATACAATTTGAAAAGAATTTTAGTTTATCTAATCGTTTCAACAATTATTGTATTCTCTTCATTTTTTCTTTTCGACAGAAATATTTACATTGGAAATGGAATGTTGATTATTTTTATTGCTGCAATTGCATATTTCGAAAAAGGCGATTTGATGAAAATGCTTAAAAGAAATGATTGATTGAGAGAATGATTGTATGAGAGAATACATAAAATTCATTCATTCAAAATTAATAGTCTTATTACTTAAAATCACTCATTCAAAACTCATTCATTCAATCCTTTAATACTCAATTCTATGATTAAACGATGCGTTTTTCTTTTTTTGATTGTTGTAGGTTATAAAGCAATTGCTCAGGTTATTCCTATGCCAAATGGCAACCGTGATAGCAATATGGTAAAACAGCTGTTCTTTGCTGGTTTAAAAGAAAAAATGTCTGATAATTATGCTGTTGCTTCATCAAATTTTTCAAAAGTTGTAAGTGCAGATCCGGCAAATCATGCCGCATATTTCGAACTGGCAAATGCTAATCTAAGGATGGATAAGTTAGCAGAAGCCGAGCAAAACATTAAACAAGCTGTTAAATTAAAACCCGATAACAAATGGTACTTACGCCTGCAAGCTGAAGTTTATAAACGCAATAACAGAATTCCTGAACTGGTTGAAGTTTTTACAGAGCTAATTAGATTAGATGCAGATAATGAAGCTTATTATTTTGATAAGGCTAATGCACAGTTTATTTTAAATCAGCCCGATGAGGCAAGGAAAACTTATGATTCCATCGAACAGAAGTTTGGCGAATCAAGAGAATTAACAAATGCAAAAAGGCGATTTCAGCAAAATAATAATCCAAGTGATAGTGATATTGTAAAGTTGCTCGAAGGAAATCAAGCCGATTTAAAAAACTATTTATATGCTGCCGGATTGCTATTGCAGAAAGGAAACGATGCCGAAGCCTTAAAAGTTTTGTTGAAGGCAAAAGGCATTGAACCAAACAATTTTGAAGTGAATTTAGGCTTGGCAGATATTTATCGGAAACAAAAGAATGATGAATTGGCTTTTGCTTCCTTAAGATTAGCATTTGAAAGCCCGGAGATGCCAATTGATGAAAAGGTGAAAATTATTGCCACACTATTTTCTAAAATGCAACAGCCCGTTATAGCAAAAAATGTAACAGAATTAAGCAAAGTTTTGGCTGAAAAAAATCCTACAGATGCAAAGGTTTTGGCACTTTATGGGGATGTGTTGTACCAGCAAAATAAATTAAATGATGCTTTAAATCAATATCAGGCAGCTTTAAAAATTAATGAGCAAGTTTATGTAGTTTGGGAACAAGTTATAAACATTCAAACCTTACTTGGGCATTATGCCGAAGCCATCAAATTTGGCGATGAAGCCCTAACAATTTATCCAAATCAGGCTGGCTTGTATTACTACATGGCTTATGCATTGTTTAAAACAGGAAAGTACGATTCAGCTTTAAATAACTTAAAAACTGTGTTGCAATTAGATGTTGATAATAAGGCTTTACAGGCACAGGTTTATGCTTTGCAAGGCGATATTTTCATCAACCAAAATAATTTTCCTTTAGCAAAGGCAGCGTTTGAAAAGGCAATAGCTTTAGAGCCAGATAATTATCTTATCATGAACAATTATGCTTATTACTTGGCACTTAGAAACGATGATTTAGATAAGGCGGCTCAGTATGCGGAAAAGGCGGCTCAGGCAATGCCCGAAAATTCATCGGTTACAGATACTTATGCCTTTATATTATTTAAGCAGCAAAAATACACTTTGGCACAAACTTGGATAGAAAAGGCTTTGCAAAACAATAGCAGTAAGAATGGTGTTTATTTGGAGCGATATGGAGATATTCTTTACATGAAAGGTGATAAAGATGCTGCATTACTGCAATGGAAAAAGGCGCAACAAGCTGGTAACGTTTCAGAAGTACTAACTAAAAAAATCAATGAAAAGAAATATTTTAAATAGCCTGTTTATTCTGGGTGCATTAAGTTTATCAACTTCATGCAAATCTAAGAAAGAAGTTGTTACAGCTCCACCTGTCAAAACGGAAACCAAAATCGATAATTCAAAAGCTGAAGCACTAAACCTTTTAAATAGCAAACAATTAAAATTTAACACCCTTTCTTTAAAAGCAAAAGCTTCGCTCGATATTTCTGGAGATGCAAATGATGTAACCATGAACTTTCGAATGAAAGACAAGGAAACCATTTGGGTTAGCATTACTGCTTTGGGCGGAATGGCAGAAGTTGCCAGAGCTTTGATAACACCAGATAGCATTAAAATTCAAAACAAGCTTAAAAGCGAATACTTAAAAAAGCCATTTAGTTACATCTATAACTTTACAAACAAGCAAGTTAATTTTAATACGTTACAAGCCATTTTAACAGGTAATGCAATGGGTGAGTTTTTAACAGACAAATCGGATGTTAGACAAGAAAATGGAGTTTATGCAGTGTCTGGTTCAAAAGAAAATTTAG
Source organism: Pedobacter lithocola (assembly GCF_042650845.1). NCBI lineage: Bacteria > Pseudomonadati > Bacteroidota > Sphingobacteriia > Sphingobacteriales > Sphingobacteriaceae > Pedobacter > Pedobacter lithocola. Next base: position 624,876 of record NZ_JBHSBW010000011.1, read on the forward strand.
ATTATAAATTGCTTTTCAATACACTATTTAAAGTGGCAGAAACCAATCTGAATGATGCTAAAAGTGGTCAGGCTTTAAAAGTTGCCTACACCGATTATCAAAAATTAAACGAATCATTGTTTCCTGGAGCTTTAAAAATAAATACCCTTTCGGGAGCTAAAAAGATAAATATCGATTTACAATATGTTAAAATTGATGGCAATGTTCCCGTCGATTTTCCGTTTACTGTTCCAAAGCGATATACTTTAGTGAAATAGCATTTACATTTTTGTTTGGCAAAGCTATTTTCATGAAGAACAAGTGAAGATATTTCTGTAACGACAAATACCCATTTAAGTATATCAATTTTAATATAGTTTACTGTAAAATTTTTATACTTTTGGCTTAATGAAGCTATACAAACTCTTATATATTTTGTTTTTTAGTGTGTTTGCCATCTCGGTTTCGGCGCAAACGGCAAATGAACTTAGAAGGAAAAAGGAAGCAATAGAGCGTGATATTGAACAACTTCAAAAAAGCCTTAGCAAAACTGCAAGTGGTAAAAAACTTACTTTGCAGCAAATTAATGTAATAAATACACAAATTCGTTTACGTCAAGATAAAATCGGAGCAATTAATTCCGAAATAAAAAATCTTGATAATCAAATCTCTCAAAACACAAATACCGTACATACTTTACAAGGTCAGTTAGGTGATCTTAAAAAGGAATATGCAGGCATGATTCGTTTCGCACAGCGAAACCGAAATTCTTATGATAAAATGATGTTCATTTTTGCTGCAAAGGATTTTAATCAGGCTTATAAAAGAATTAAGTATTTGCAGCAGTTTAGTCAATACCGTAAAAAACAAGCTGGTTATATAGAAAATACACAGCAAGATTTGAATGGAAAAATTAGAGTTCTGGATAGAACCTTGAAAGAGAAAAGCGACTTATTAAAAGAGCAAGAACGTGAGAGAGAGCGTTTAGGTAAAGATAAAAGTCAGCAATCGGCAGTTTTAAACACTCTAAGTAAACAAGAGAGAACCTTTAAGCAAGATATTGCCTCAAAGAAAAAACAACAAGCACAAATTGATAGAGCAATTAGAGCAGCTATACAACGAGCTATTGATGAAGCTAGAAGAAAGGCCGCTGAAGAAGCTCGTATTGCTGCTGCAAAACGAGCAGCAGAAGAAAAAGCTGCCGCTGAAAAGGCAAGATTAGAAAATAGGCCTGCTCCGGTAGCAACAAAGGCTGCAGCTGTAAAGACTAAAACAACTAGTGAAGCCCTTACTGCAACGCCTGAAACTGCAAGATTATCTGACGGCTTTGAAAATAATCGGGGAAAATTACCTTGGCCAGTAGCAACTGGGCAAATCACTGAACGTTTTGGTTTGCATAAAGTTGACCAGGCATCATACACAAATAATGGTGTAGATATCACAACTTCTGCAGGTACTTCAGTAAGAGCTGTTTTTGCAGGCAAAGTAATTAAGGTAGATTATATACAAGGTAGAGCTGTTATAATTATTATGCATGGTGATTACTTTACAATTTATCAAAATTTGAGGGATGTTAAAGTTTCAGTCGGAAGTTCTGTAGAGATAAAGCAAGTTTTAGGATCTGTTGCAACTACTGGTGATGATGCTATTCTTAAGTTCCAAATTTGGAGAGGAAACGTTATACAGAATCCAGAAGCTTGGATTAGTAAATAAAGTGAAGACAGTTTATAAATGTTATATTTGTATAAAATAGATTAGTGATGTATCAAGGCACGTTATTAGAATTTTTAAACATGGGTGGGTCAGAGATCATACTCATTTTAGTGGTAGTTCTATTGTTATTCGGTGGTAAAAAATTACCAGAATTGGCAAGAGGATTGGGTAAAGGTATTAGAGAATTTAAAGATGCTTCTGATGGTGTTAAACGAGAAATACACAGAAACATTAATGCTATGGATTTGGATAAAGAAGATGCAGACCAAACAGTAGCAAGCAATAATGAGCGTCATCATCCAACGGAATCTCCTGTTGTAGATCCAAATGCACCAGTAGTTACGGCCGATGAACACACAGAAACCGCTAATGTTCCCTATCCACAAAGCACTCCCATCGACGATAAAATAGTAACTGACAGTCAAAAAGTTTAAACAAAAAAGTTATGTTAAATACAACAATAGCAGCAATGCTTGGAACACCAGAAATTATCATTATTGCAGTAGTAGTATTGTTATTATTTGGTGGTAAAAAAATTCCTGAACTTATGCGTGGTTTAGGCAAAGGTGTAAAAGAATTTAAAGATGGTAAAGATGGTGTTGATGGAGAACAAGTTGATCCATCGAACCGTGATAAAACCATTTAATAATAATAGTTTTAAGTTTTGAAGAAATACAGTTCTCTAAAGGGGATACAAACGCTCATTTCGCAAAAGCAACTAACACTACCCGATTTATTGGCTTATTATTTTAAGCAAATTGAAGATAATAAACACCTCAATGCATTTAATGAGGTGTTTTTTTATTCGGCAGAAGTTCAGGCGAAAGCAGTACAGCAAAAAATAGAAAATGGTACCGCAGGTAAACTTGCTGGTATGGTTATCGGTATAAAAGATAACATTTGCTATAAAGATCACATTGTAACGGCATCCTCAAAAATGCTCGATGGATTTGTTTCTCCTTATTCATCAACCGTTGTAGAAAGATTATTACAGGAAGATGCAATAATCATTGGCCGCTTAAATTGCGATGAATTTGCAATGGGTGGTTCTAACGAAACATCATATTTCGGAGCGGTAAAAAATGCGGCAAATCCTGATTTGGTTCCGGGTGGTTCTTCGGGCGGTTCGGCTGTTGCTGTACAGGCAGATATGTGTTTGTCAGCATTGGGTACCGATACAGGTGGCTCAGTTCGTCAACCAGCAGCTTTTTGTGGGCAAATTGGTTTAAAGCCTACTTACGGAAGGATTTCAAGATATGGCGTTATTGCTTATGCTTCCTCCTTCGATCAAGTTGGTCCGATAACTTCATCTGTAGAAGATGCAGCGCTGCTATTACAAGTTTTAGCTGGTGCTGATGAATATGATTCTACGGTTTCTTCAAAAGACGTTCCAGATTATTCTGGTAATCTCTACAACACATCTACAAAGAAAATTGCAGTTTTAAAAGAAACCATTGAAAGCGAAGCGCTAGATCCGGAAATAAAATCAGCAATTTTAAAATCAATTGAAGATTTAAAGAATAAAGGGCACGAGGTTGAATATGTTTCATTCAATTTACTTGATTATATGGTCCCAGCTTATTACATTTTAACAACCGCCGAAGCATCTTCAAATCTTTCGCGTTATGATGGTGTACATTATGGTCATCGTAATTTGGAATCAAAATCGTTGACAGAATTGTATAAGCATTCTCGGGCTGAGGGTTTTGGAGAAGAAGTAAAACGCAGAATTCTTTTAGGAACATTTGTTTTAAGTGCAGGCTATTATGATGCATATTATCAAAAAGCACAGCAGGTGCGTAGGTTAATTAGAGAAAAAATAGAAGTCTTATTTCATGATTATGATTTGATTTTATCGCCTGTGGCACCAACTACGCCGTTTAAAATTGGCGATAATATGCAAGATCCATTAGTGATGTACATGGCAGATATTTTTACTGTTTTACCATCTTTAAGTGGCAATCCGGCAATAGCTTTACCACTTGGCAATAATTCGGTGGGTTTGCCGTTAAGTATTCAGTTTATTGCCAGGCATTTTGAGGAAGAGCAGTTACTAGCTTTCTCTCAAGAATTTTTGGCTTACGAACGATCATAACAAATATAGCGCAACCTTTAGAGGAGTTTAAGGTTGCCAATTAAAATTTTGCAATTTTGTCTCTATTTTTCTCATTCGCTTAGGTTTGTTTTTGTAAACAAATCTAAATTAAAAATGGCTTGCGAGTAGCAGAATCTGGTGATGAATTAACCAAATGGCCCATGATTAAAAAATTACTTTTTACGTCAGTTTGTGCTTTAACCGGATTATTTTCCACCTCATTTGCGCAACAAATTCTAAAAGCCGATAGCCTTTATAAAGTTTCTAATAATATCTTCGTTAACAACGATACCGTAACTGTTCCGCTTGCTACAGAAAATCCATTATTACTGAGTCAAAATTACATTTACAAACTTCGATTAGATTCCATAGCCAAATCTGTCCCTTTGCCACATAACGAATACGTTCAGCAATACATCGATATTTATTCGAAACGTAAAGATATGTTTGGTAAAATGATGGGCTTATCAAATTATTACTTTCCAATTTTTGATAAAGCATTAAAGGATTATAACATTCCGCAGGAGATTAAATATCTAACCATTGTAGAATCCCAGATGAATCCTCATGCAGTATCGCGTGTTGGTGCAACTGGTATTTGGCAGTTTATGTTTGGTACGGGCAAAGCTTATGGCTTAAAGATGGATAACTTTGTAGATGAACGTAAAGATCCGGTTCAGGCTAGTTATGCCGCTGCGGCTTACTTTCGTGATGCATTTGAAGAACTGGGCGATTGGTTACTTGCTATTGCAGCCTACAATTGCGGCAAAGGAAATGTTACCAGAGCAATTGATAAAGCAGGATCTAGAGATTTTTGGCTTATCAGACCATATTTACCAAAGGAAACAAGAAATTATGTGCCAGCATTTATTGCTGCGGTTTATGTAATGAACTATTCTAACAAACACCAAATTACGGAACAAGCCTGCAACCTATTTTTAAAAACAGATACCATGCAGGTAAATCATTTTGTTAGCTTATCTGCCCTGGCCAAAGTTTTAAATGTAGAAGATGAATCGCTTTTTGCTTTAAATCCATCATACAAGAAAAAAATAGTTAATGGAACTGCCGATTTACCAAAAAGATTGGTGCTTCCTAAAATGAAAGGTGCTGATTTAGCCGGATTATATGATGTGCTTAATAATGAAGACCTGGATAACAAAATGCAGGTAATCCAAGCAAATACGGATGATGTTCGTGAGTTGCGAAAAAGAAAACCTTCAGCTATAGTTGCTTCTTCAGTTGTTTACCACAAGGTATCTTCAGGTCAGAATTTGAATGCAGTTGCCAATAAATATGGTATAGAGGTACAAGATTTAAAAGTTTGGAATAATTTAAAAACCAAAACTATAGTACCAGGACAAAAGCTGAAAATTTACACCAATAAGCGCACTGTTTACAAAGCTCCGGCTTCTTATTTAAGCTACAAAGTTAAACGTGGCGATACACTTTCTGAAATTGCCGAAAAATTTGATGGTGCTACCGTTCAAAATATTAAAAGAGATAACAGATTAGCAAGAGCTGGTTTGCAGGTTGGTATGGTTTTGAAAATTAGTAAGGGGTAAATCAATTCTGAATTTACTTTACGCCCACCCACTTTATTCATTTTCTTATTTATTTCAACCCACCATAAAAGAATTGTACCTTTGTGCCGTCACTATTTAGTTACAATTAATGAGTAATAAAAACAGAAAGCAAGATGCGCTTGATTACCACTCGCAAGGGCGGCCGGGAAAGATACAAGTAGTTCCAACAAAACCAACAAATTCTCAACGCGATTTAACCCTGGCTTACTCGCCTGGCGTTGCTGAGCCTTGTTTAAGAATAGCTGAAAATAAAGAAGATGTTTATAAATATACTGCAAAAGGGAATCTTGTTGCAGTAATTAGTAATGGTACAGCGGTTTTAGGCCTGGGCGATATTGGTCCGGAAGCGGGTAAACCGGTAATGGAAGGTAAAGGTTTGCTTTTTAAAATCTTTGCTGATATTGATGTATTCGATTTAGAATTAGACACCAAAAATGTTGATGATTTCGTTAAAATCGTTAAAGCTTTAGAGCCAACATTTGGTGGTGTTAATTTAGAAGATATTAAAGCACCCGAGTGTTTCGAAATTGAGCGCAGGTTGAAGCAGGAAATGAATATTCCTGTGATGCACGACGACCAGCACGGAACAGCAATCATTTCTGGCGCAGCATTATTAAATGCATGCGAAATCCAAAAAAAGAAAATAGATAAAATTAAGGTTGTGGTAAGTGGAGCAGGTGCTGCCGCAGTTTCATGTTCTAAAATGTATTTATCGCTTGGTGTAAAGCGTGAAAATCTGGTTATGTTCGACATCAACGGACTAATTGATATTCACCGTGCCGATTTGGATGAAATGCGAATGAGTTTTGCCACTTTTAGAACAGACATAAAAACCATCGGCGATGCCATGAAAGGTGCTGATGTTTTTATCGGTTTATCTGCAGGTAATGTTATTCAGCCGGAAATGTTGGTTGGCATGGCCAAAAACCCGATTGTGTTTGCAATGGCAAATCCAAATCCGGAAATTGAATACGAACTGGCCATAAAAACCCGTAAGGATTTAATTATGGCTACTGGTCGCTCCGATTATCCTAACCAGGTGAATAATGTTTTAGGTTTCCCTTACATTTTTCGTGGTGCTTTGGATGTTAGAGCAACAAGCATAAATGAAGCGATGAAAATTGCTGCAGTTAAAGCAATTGCCGAATTAGCAAAAAAATCTGTTCCTGAAGCTGTAAATCTTGCTTACAATGCCCGTAATTTAAAATTTGGTAGAGATTATATCATTCCGAAACCAGTAGATTTTAGGTTAATTACCGAAGTTTCAATCGCTGTGGCAAAAGCGGCTATAGAAAGTGGTGTTGCCCGTAAAATTATAACTGATTGGGATGCTTATAGTGAAGAACTGAGAAAACGTTTAGGTTTGGACGATGCAATTATGCGTTCTGTAACCAATAAAGCTAAATCAGATCCAAAACGTGTAGTTTTTGCCGAAGCAGATAATTACAAGATTTTAAAAGCTGCACAAATTGTTAGAGATGAAAAAATAGCAATTCCTATCCTTTTAGGTAATAAAGAAAAAATACAAGATATTATTGATTCTCATGCATTGGAATTAGAAGGTGTTCAAATTATCGACCAAATGCTCGAACCTGAGAAAACCAAGCAATATGCGCTTTCACTTTATCAAAAACGTCAGCGTAAAGGAATTTCAGAGCGAGATGCAGTAAAACTACTTCGCGATCGTAATTATTTTGGTGCATCAATGGTAGAATTTGGCGAAGCCGATGCGATGATTTCTGGTTTAACTAAAGATTATGGAACAACCATTAAACCTGCTTTACATGTAATTGGTGCAGACCCGGAAGTTAAAAGGGTTGCAGGAATGTATATGATGATGACTAAAAAGGGTCCAGTGTTTTTTGGGGATACAACGGTTAATGTAGATCCATCGGCAGAAGAGCTGGTTGATATCACCTTACTGGTTGCAAAATCCGTTAAACAATTCAATATCAAACCTAGAGTAGCAATACTTTCATATTCTAACTTTGGTTCTAACGATGGTATTGTACCTGAAAAGGTACGTAAAGCCGTGAAAATTCTTCATAAGCAGCACCCTGAAGTGGTGGTTGATGGAGAAATGCAAGGAAACTTTGCAATGAACAATGAACTGTTAAAAGACAATTTTCCTTTTAGCACTTTAGCAAACGCACCAGCAAATACTTTAATTTTTCCTAATTTAGAATCTGGTAATATTGCTTACAAATTGTTGCAAGAACTAGGAGGTGCAGAAGCTGTCGGGCCAATTTTGTTAGGCCTTAACAAACCCGTTCACATTGTTCAATTGGGTAGTTCTGTACGTGAAATTGTAAACATGGTAACTATTGCTGTCGTAGATGTTCAAGCTAAGGAAGAGTTAGCAGCCGCACAAAAAAAGGGACTATTTGGAAAATCGTCAAATAAAAATAAGTCGATTTTATAAATTCAAAATCGTAAATCTAAAATCATAAATTAAATGTACGCCTATATCGATGGTAAATTAACACACAAAAACCCAGCTTATGTGGTGGTGGAGGCCGGAGGTGTAGGTTACCATATAAATATTTCTTTAAATACGTACAGTAGCCTTGCCGATGCTGAAAGGTGTAAATTATATACCTGGCTTCACGTTAAAGAGGATGCACATACTCTATACGGTTTTGCAGATGAAGGCGAACGCCGTTTATTTTTGCATTTAATTTCTGTATCAGGTATCGGGCCAAATACAGGAAGAATGATATTATCATCAATAACTCCTGTAGAAATTCAAACAGCCATAGTTCAGGCAGATTATCCTTTAATTCAACGGATAAAAGGGCTTGGTGCTAAAACAGCACAACGTTTGGTTTTAGAGTTACAAGATAAATTAAAAAAGGAAGGTGTAGATTCATTAATTTCTATGCCGCAACACAATACTGTTAAAGATGAAGCGTTATCTGCATTGGTAATGCTCGGATTCGCCAAACAAACATCAGAAAAAACTATCGATCAGATTTTAAAGGGTACAGAGGGAACGCTTTCGGTAGAACAACTAATTAAACAAGCTTTGAAAAACTTATAGATCTAACCGCCTTTGAAGAGAATATTTACCCTACTAATTCTCATCCCACTTTTATTTATTGCTAAAAACGCCTCATCCCAGGTTGTTACAGGCAAGGCGGATACTGCTTTGCTTAAAAATAACTTTAGCTTACGCGAAAAACAGTTGCTTGGCTTAAGTCCAACAACTAATCCATTTTATCCTTTGCCTAATGGTATTAAAAGGGTGGTGGAATATGATGCAAAAAATAAGCGCTATATTGTTAAAGATTTAGTTGGCGATAAATACGTTACCAATACACAATATTTAACCGTTGATGAATATCAAAGGTTGGTTAATAGCGAAATAAAAAGAAATAACTGGCGTAGCATTTCAAATGCAGAGGTAAGTGATTTCCGAAATACAGGCATAATTCCGCAAATACAAGTTAACAGCCGGGCGTTTGAAAAGATTTTTGGTGGAACAGTTATCGATATTCAACCTCGGGGTGAAGCAGAACTTACATTTCTAGGTCGGATAAATAAGAATGAAAATCCGTTGTTTAATGAGCGCCAACGGGTACAAACCAATTTCGATTTTAACCAACGAATTCAAATGGATTTGGTTGGAAATATCGGAACAAAACTTAAAATCAAAAGCAATTACAATACGGAAGCACAGTTCGATTTTGAGAATCAAATCAAACTAGATTATACCGGCGGACCAGATGATATCATCAAAAAAATTGAGGCTGGAAATGTTAGTTTACCCTTAAATACCAGTTTAATTACAGGTACCCAAGCGCTTTTTGGTTTGAAAACTCAATTACAGTTTGGCAAATTAAACGTAACGAGTGTTTACACACAGCAAAAATCTCAATCTCGTGAAATTAAAATTACTAACGGAGCCCAATCTAACGAGTTTCGTTTAAGCGCTGATAATTATGAAGGAAATCGACATTATTTCTTGGCGCAATATTTTAGACATAATTACAACAAAAATCTTGCTAACGCTCCGATAATTACTTCTCCAATTCAAATTACTAAAATTGAGGTTTGGATTACAAATAAATCTGGAAGCACAACTGATTCAAGAGATGTTTTGGGATTTCTGGATCTGGGAGAAAATATTCCATACAACACCGCCTTGATAACTGGAGGAAGTTCTGCTTTGCCTGGTGGTACGACCGCTACTGGTTTCCCTCAGCAATCTAACAATCTGTTGCAAAATTTACCTGCTGGTGCCAGGTTTACAAATTCTAATGATGTCATTTCTTATTTCCAGGCCAATGGTGCAACTGATAACTTTGCGAAACTAACCTACGCCAGGAAATTAACCGATCGGGAATTTACATTTCAACCCCAGTTAGGATACCTTTCATTAAATAACGCATTAAATTCTGATGAAGTTTTAGCAGTTGCCTATCGCTATACCTATAATGGTGTAGAATATCAGGTTGGAGAATTTTCTACCGATGTTACTTTCGATGCTACTAATCCAAAGGTTTTGTATGCAAAATTATTAAAAAACGAAACCACAAAAATTAATTTACCTACCTGGGATTTGATGATGAAAAACATCTATTCTATTGGTGGTTATCAAATCAGTAGTCAGAATTTTAGACTAGATATTTACCGCATTGATAATGAAAGTGGCGTGGAAAATCCTGTTATGACAGAGGGACAAAACACGGCTAATAAGCAATGGATTAATCTGGTAGAATTCGATCGCTTGAATCAACAAAATGAACGAAGGTCGGATGGGGTGTTTGATTTCGTTCCAGCCAATAATGCTTTTGGCTCGGCAACAAATTCTTATACCGCAAATAGCAGCAACGTTTTTGGTTCTAATTTATCTAGTTCGGGCTTGGCTTCTCTGGTTACCAATACCAATACGGGTTACATTACCATAGACCCAGCCAACGGACGCATTATTTTCCCGATTATTGAACCTTTTGGTAAAGATTTGGCGGCAAAATTTACGCCAGCAGAACAAGCCTTAATTGATAAATATACTTTTACAGCTTTATATGATTCCACTCAGCTTATTGCCAAACAGCTTTTTCAAAATAAAAATAGGTACATCATTAAAGGAAATTATCAGTCAGATGTTTCATCAGAATTTAGCCTTAATGCCATTAACGTACCTGAAGGTTCGGTAAAAGTTTTTGCCGGCACAATGCCATTAACTGAAGGTGTAGATTTTACAGTTGATTATCAAGGTGGAAGAGTAAGTGTTATCAATCAAGCTTTATTAACCTCTGGGCAGCCTATACGTATTACGACGGAAAACAATGAACTTTTCGGTTTACAGCAACGTTCACTTTTCGGAACCCGGTTTGATTATCGTGTAAACAATAAATTAAATCTCGGCGGTACAATTATGAACTTAACCGAGAAACCGCTTACCCAGAAGGTGAATATTGGCGAAGAACCGATTTCTAATACCATATGGGGAGCCGATGTTAATTACAGTTCGCCGTCCAGATTTTTAACTAAATTGGTAGATAAACTTCCATTTATTTCTACCAAAGCTCCATCAAGCGTTAACTTTTATGGAGAATATGCACAATTAATTCCTGGGCATCCACGGGCATTAAATTTTGCCGGAAGCGAAAATGGAGTAAGTTATTTAGATGATTTTGAAGCATCAAGATCGGTTATTGATTTAAAAAGTGCAATATCATGGCAGCTTTCCGGAACGCCGCAAATGTTTTCAGAATCGCAACTTACTAATGATTTGGCTTATGGCTATAATCGGGCTAGAGTTGCTTTCTATAACATCGATCCAACATTTTACAACTCTGCCGCATCTACCACACCAGCTAATATTCGTAACAATAGAAATGAGCTTTCTAACCACTATGTTAGGGAAGTTATTGAGCAGGAAGTTTTTCCGTTTAAACAAACCGCAACTGGGCAAGCTTTAAATATTACTACACTAAATGTTGCATACTATCCAACGGTTCGTGGTCCATACAATTACCGCACAACGGGTTTTGATAGAGATGGTGCTTTGTTAAATCCTCGCAACAATTGGGCAGGTTTTCAGCGTAAAATCGAAACAAATGATTTTGAAGCTTTAAACATCGGTTTTATCGAGTTCTGGGTGATGGATCCATTCATCAATAAAACAAATTCTACTGGTGGGGATTTATATTTCAACCTTGGTAATATATCTGAAGATATTTTAAAAGATGGAAGAAAGACGTTAGAAAATGGTTTGCCTGCAACCAACGATCCTACTAAATTTGATGAAACAACTTGGGGTAGAGTACCAAAATTACAACCTGTTATTCAAGCTTTTGATAACAGTCCGGATGCCCGAAGGCAGCAAGATGTTGGTTTAGATGGTTTATCAAACGAAAATGAGCGTGTAAAATTTGCTTCTGCCGTAAACTTGATAAAGGCGCAATTAAGCACCGCTGCAGCTGCCTTAATGGATGCCGATCCATCATCTGATGATTATACTTATTTTAGAGGGCCTCTTTTAGACCAAGCAAATGCCGGGATTTTAAAACGCTACGAAAAATATAATGGTACCGAGGGTAACTCTAAAACCTCACAGCAATCGCAAGATGAATTAGGCTTAGAAAACTCTGCATCAACATCATTGCCTGATGGTGAAGACATCAACCGCGATAATAACATGACACAAAGCGATGAATACTTTCAATATAAAGTATCTGTTCGTCCGGGTGATTTAACAGTTGGTCAAAACTTTATTACCGATAAGGTTACTTCTCAGGTGAGATTGGCAAATGGAAATAGTCAGGCCGTTTCGTGGTATCAGTTTAGAATTCCAATCGGCGATTATCAGCAGAAAGTAGGTAACATTCAGGATTTTAAATCCATTCGGTTTTTAAGAATGTTTATGACAAATTTTGCCGATACAACAGTTATGCGTTTTGCAAAACTTCAACTAATAAGGGGCGAATGGCGAGAATTTAATGCTAAGAACACGGCAGACCAAGTGATTGTTGATCCCTCTTTGCCAGCCTTAACTCCTGATAATTCTACCATCGAAGTTTCTACTGTTAACATAGAAGAAAACGGTAAACGTTCTCCAATTCCTTATGTTACACCTCCAGGTATTGTGCGTGAGAGAGATTTTAGTAATTACCGAGGAGATACTCGATTGAATGAACAATCTTTATCTGTTACGGTAAAAACTTTAAGAGATGGTTACGGCCGTGCTGCTTTTAAAACAGCATACAGCGATTTCCGCTCTTACAAACATTTGGAAATGTACATTCATGCAGAAGCCATAAATAACCAATTGTTAAATGATGGTGATGTACAAGCTTTTTTAAGAATCGGAACGGATAATCAAGATAACTACTACGAATATATTCTTCCTTTAAAGATAACATCACCAGGAACTACCGATCCGGATGCGATTTGGCCTGAAGCCAACCGAATGGATATTGATTTGCTGCTATTTCAAAATGCTAAACTTGCCCGAAATGTAGCAAAACTTGCAAATGGACAACCTTGGCCTATCAATTTGCCATTTACTTATACAGATGGCACAAGAACAATTGTAGTTAAAGGCCAGCCAGATATGAGTAAAGTCAGGGTTTACATGCTTGGTGTTAAAAACCCAATTAGAAATTTGGCAGAAGGCGAAGGTGATGATGGTTTGGATAAAAGTGTATTGGTTTGGTTTAATGAGTTAAGGTTAACGGAGTTTGATGAACGTGGTGGTTGGGCAGCAACGGCAAGATTAAATTTAAAGCTTGCAGATTTTGCTGATGTAAACATCTCCGGAAGTAAATCAACAATCGGTTTTGGCTCTATAGATTCTAAAGTAAGTGAACGTAATCGGGCAGATAATACGCTCCTTGATGTTTCTTCTGCTGTTGAATTGGGTAAATTTTTACCTCAAAAATCGGGTGTAAAAATTCCGATGTATGTGAGTTATTCTAAGCAAATTGCTACACCACAATACAACCCAAAAACGCCAGATATCGAACTGAAAAATGCTTTAGATCAGGCATCGCGAGAACAAAAGGATTCGATATTAAACTTTGCACAAGATTATACCGTTCGAAGAGGAATCAACTTTACAAATGTGCGTAAAGAGCGGACCAACAATACCAAACCTGTACGGCTTTGGGATATTGAAAACTTCTCTGCAAGTTATGCTTATACACAGTATAATCACCGAGATTTTATCAATCAAAGCAGTATTCAGAATAATTATAGAGGATCGTTACAGTATAGCTATTCAAAAGAAGCGAAGAGTTTTGCTCCATTCGAAAAGATCATTAAATCGAATATGCTGGCCATTTTGAAAGATTTTAATTTTAGTATTTTACCAAGTGCTATAAACTTTAGGGTAGATGTAGATAGACTATATGCAGAAAATACATTAAGAAATAACGATCCAAATAATTCCATTCCTATTTATCAAAGTGGTTATGGAACAACGTTTAATAAAAACTTTAGGATGAGCCGTATTTATGGCATCGCCTGGAATTTAACGCGTTCGCTTCAGTTAGATTTTAATGCAACCAATTATTCGATTATTGATGAACCAGATGGCAGAATTGAAGGGCTGAAACGTGATACCGTTTGGGAAAATCTGAAACGCTTAGGTCGCACGACAGATTACAATCATAACCTAAATGTAACTTATGCGGTGCCAATAAACAAAATACCAGGCTTAAATTGGATTACGTTATTAACCAAGTATGGCACAAACTTTAACTGGCAAACCGAACCACTTTCTACGTTAAGAGATCCAAATATAAATTTAGGAAACACGGTACAAAACAGTAGAAACATACAGGTAAATCCCACTTTTAATTTAACATCTCTTTATAATAAATTTGGGTTTTTAAGAAATGCAGGCAACAACGAACAAGGTGGGGGAGCTAAAAATTTCTTTATCAATATATTAACTAGTTTGAAGAATGTTAATGTAAACTATGTACAAACTAAGGGTACGTTTTTGCCCGGCTATTTGCCTACAACAAGATATTTGGGTATCGATAATGTAACAGGTGCACCGGGATTAGGTTTTGCATTTGGCAGCCAGCGAGACATTAGAGAAATGGCTTTAAATAATGGATGGTTAACTACCGATACATTGCAAACCCAAATGTATGTAAACACCCTTCGTGAAGATTTTCAACTCACAGGCCAATTAGAGCCAATAAAGGATTTAAGAATTAACATTCGTGCAAACCGAGCTCAAACCAGAAATTTCTCTACCAATTTCAGGTATGTGGCAAGTGTATCATCTTTCGAAAATTTAAGTGCAATTACCACGGGAGATTACAGCATTTCATACATCGCAATTGGAACAGCATTTAAAGAGAATAATGCCAGCACAGTTTCTACATTGTACAATCGATTTATGTCTAATCGTTTGATAATATCGCAAAGATTAGGTGCTCAAAATCCAAATTCGGTTGGAGCAGCAAATGGTTATGCCGATGGTTATGGAAAAGAAAGTCAGGATGTTGTGATTTCGGCATTCCTTGCAGCTTATTCAGGTAAAGATGCTGGTAGTTCAAAAATGAATTCGTTTCCGAAAATACCTTTGCCTAACTGGACTTTAACTTACAACGGCTTAACAAGAATTGCATTTATTGCCGATAGATTTTCATCAGTTGATATCAAACACGGCTATCGTTCTGCCTACAACATTAACGGTTATAATTCTTTGTTGCGCTATCAAGAGAATGATGGTTTCTCAAGCAGTAGAGATGCAAACAATAACTTTTTACCGCAATTTCAGTTTTCTCAGGTAACGGTTTCCGAATATTTTTCGCCATTAATTGGTGTTGATACAAGATTGAAAAACAACGTTACAGCAACTTTCGAATTAAATCGGTCACGTTTATTGGGTTTAAGCTTATCAAACAGTCAGCTTGCACAGTTATCAGAAAATAATGTCGTTTTAGGTTTAGGATATCGTACCACAAAATTCAGATTTCCTTTTGGCTGGTTTAAAAGCTTAAAAATGGATAACAATATGGATTTTAAGTTGGATGTGGCGATAAGAGATAATAAAACGGTTATTTATCGTGCCGATGTAGAAGAAGCAGAAGTTTCATCGGGTGCTAAAAACATTACTTTACGGCCAAGTGTTGATTACGTGTTAAACCAAAAATTTAACGTAAAACTATTTTACGATTCGAACATTACGAAGCCTTATACATCACAAACTTTCAATACATCGTTTAGTAACTTTGGGTTTAGTTTAAGGTTTACACTAAATTGATGGTAACTTTTATGTTTAGAATGATTTCTTCATAAAGTTTTTTAATGCTAAAATCCCAGATTCAGGAAAATCCTGATTAACTTTGACATAAATAAATTTAAAACAAATGAATTTCCCATCAGAAGGGAAATCATAGGTATTTCTGAATAAGTTGAATCATTTTTAAAGCGCTAAAAGGCGCTTTTTTCATTTCATTTCGATAGGTTAGATATTTACGAAAATTTACTAATGTGTGCAAGTTGTTTGCAAATGTGTGTGCAAGTGTTTACCTTTAGTTATGGCAAATGCGAGCAAATTTCTAGATAAGAGGTTTAAACTGGCTGATGGAACTTACAAGGTTCGTATCAGGGTAACTCATGAAAGAAAATCAATTTACTTAAATACTGATTACTCGTTCGATGAAGATACCTACAACAAAAAAATTGTTGCTGGTAAAAACATGAATAATAATGAGGATTTACAAAGAGCTAAAAGGGAAATTGAAATTAAAGAGCAAAAAGCTAATGAGGTTATAAAGAACCTACCTAACTTCACGTTTCATGAATTTAAAATAAGATTTGACCAGAAAGGAGATCGTTCAGACTTAGTTAATCTGTTAAAAGAACATTCCATTTTATTAAAGAAGGAAGATAAGTTTTCGAACGCTAACATCTTTTCTTATGCGAGTGAACTCTTCAAGCAATACGCCAATTACAAATTTAAATCAGATGTTTTCAAAATAAGCCAGGTTACTCCAAATGAGCTTCGAGCATTTCAAACATGGGCTGAAAAGAAAATAGGTGATAAAAAAGCTTATAGCACAACTACAATTAGTATGTATTTGGTAAGGGTCAAGAAAGTACTCAATAACCTTATTGCATCAGGCGAACTAAACAAATCTTTATATCCTTTTGGTGATAAGCTATATCAAATTCCAGAATCTGTAAATGCAAAGCGGCCGCTTACCTTGGACGAAATTATGCTGCTTCATAACTATCAACCTGTTACCAAAGTTGAAGATTTCGCTAAATCGATGTTCATGTTCAGTTATCTATGTAGTGGTATGAACATGGCAGATGTTTTCAGGCTGAAGCATTCAAATTTTAGTGCTGATAGGATAACTTTCATAAGGCAGAAAACAAAAGGTAAAGGAAAGGTTAAAACACTTTCAATTAAATTAACAGATGAAATACGCGATATTGTAGAAAGGCATAAAATTCATTCGCTTAATTCTGATTATGTATTTAAAGTTTTCAATAATCAAATGAGTGAAGAGGATAAGCACAAAGCAAAAGACATAGCTATCGCCGCCATTAATCGCTCATTAAAAGAAATTGCTGTTAAAATTGGTATTACGAAATCCATATCCAGCTACTTTGCTAGACACAGTTACGCAACCATTCTTATGGAAAGTGGAGCCCCAACAATTTATATAAGTAAGAAACTCGGACATTCCAGTATGAGTACAACCGAAGCTTATTTAAGCCAATTCTCAAAAGAAAAAGAAGAACAATTTGAAGCTAATCTTTTAAAAAAAGTTGACTAATCATGAATCAAATTAAAACTATTACAGATTTACGTAACATAGTGAATGATGTTAATTGTTGGTCTGAATACTTTGATACTTATTTGTTATCAAAGGCAACGTTCATGAATGATGATCAATTAAGAATTGCGGATGAGTTTGTTCGAGATATTTTCCCGTTATTTCAAAAGTCATTTTGCAATTGCGATAGTGGCGAAGAAATTGATAATGTTTTAAAAGAATATTTTGAGACTGTAAAGGCATTTGTAAAAGATTGTTATGAGTTTGAAACCTTAAGCGGTTACAAGTGGCTTAGCGATAATTTGGACGGGAAAGCTTCAACTAAAGAACTGGTAATAAATAAACTCAGAAATCTTAAATCTTATTATATTTTCGAAAAGCATTTCAATAAGGAATTAGAGAGTGAATTTCTTCAAACCTCAATTGCCTTGTTCGAAAATATGAAAGACTGTTTGCCAAAACATATTACACAGGATGCAAAGAATACTACTATCAGAAAACATGAAGTTTTTCAGCATTTCGATGATGCCTTTCTGAATGAAGACAACAAAGAAACATTTTACAATGAACTTAAAGCATATGCGCCGGACGGCAAATCAATTTTTGAAAACAAAAGTGATTTTAAGTTAAAGAAAGGTGAAGGGATGCACCTTGCCAAAATTGTAAGGAGTTATCATGACAAAGGTTTTTTCAAAAAAATTAATCTAATAAAGCTCCGGCCCCTATTTGCGAAAAGATTCGAAATAATCATTTCTTACCAGGGTTTCAAAGAGGGTAAAGCCATTTCAATATAATAACTATACTAATTATACATCTTGCTTATATGTATAATTAGTATAGTTAAATAATTCGTTTACTGGCGTTTACGCTTTTACATTTGTTTTATAATTAAATATATGCAAATGGAAAGTTTAAGTTTCACCACAGCAATACCAAATAATCGGGTTGGAATTATTGAGTCTATTGACGCTCAAATGCAAGAACTTCGTTCTGAAGTAAATGAGTTAAGAAGCATGATTGCCAGCCCCCCAATAGCCTCATTACCTAAATATGTCGATATTAATGGTGCTGCGGAAATCACAAGCAAATCGCCAAATGCTTTGAGAATTCAGATTTCTTTAGGTAATCTCAAGTCGATTAAAAAGGGAACCCGGAATTACTTCGATAGGGAGTACTTAGAAAACTGGATTTCTGGCACCAATCTAAATAATAAATCTAATGGCTAAGGTTTTTCCCAGAACCTTACCAAAAAATAAAAATCAACCAACCATCACAAGCACTGAGAAGCTGCTCATACTTCAGGTTCTCAGTCTTACTAAATCACTTTGCCGACGTCAAATTCATAACCTGACCTTAATATCAGTGTCATCGCTTTGCCGTGCTTTAAAAGGCCTTGAGGATAAAGGTTTAATTAAGATTGAAAGCTTTCGAAAAGATTGTGTAACCGGCAGAAGTGTGTATTTCTATGCTTTGAATAAGAAAGGAGTTGACGATGAGCAATAGTTCAAATATTCAAACATATTCCGATTCATACATTCTTAAATCTCTAAAAAAGATGCAATTGTATTTCACTCAAGCAACTATAAACCAATTGGTAAAAAAATATGGAGTGGATGAATCTCATTTAAGAGCCTTAATTAAAACAGCTACAAACTCAAGCAACTGGATTTAAGATGAAGTTTAGAATTGATTACATCAGGCAGCTAAATGCTTTTAGAGATATAAAGCTTAATACACCGGGGCTAACATCGGGAATGATTGCGGTTTATCACTCCCTTTTAGAAATTAACAATCAATGGAACTGGAGCGAAGAGTTTGATGTGGATTTTGGTTACATATTAGCCTTATCGAAAGTTGATAAGACCACTTACTATAAAGCGCTAGAATTTTTTCTAGTAAATGGTTTGATTGATAGGTATACAAAAGGTGTAAATCATTATACAAAAGCGAAGGTAACGCTTACAGTACTAGGCGAAAAATCGATAGGTAACTCACCAACTGAATCGCCTTCTAAATCACTAGGTAACTCACTAAGTGAACAGGATGCAGAACATAATACTTTAAAAGAAACATTAAACAATAAACCAAAAAAAGAAACAAAGATAGATTTTGCAATTTTTTGGAATTTATACCCAACAAAAATTAGCAAGAAAAAAGCTAAAGAAAAATGGGATTCTCTTAAACAAGTTGACCAAACCAAAATAATTGAAATCCTGCCAGCATACGCCGTGTGGAAACAATTTCCCGGATGGAACCATCCTAACCCAACTACCTTTTTAAATCAGGAAAGATGGGATGATGATATATCTCAAAATACACTAAAGTCCGAAAACCCGCAACATCATGTGGCGCCCTTGCCTAAATCACTTCAAAAATTTGCAGTACAATGAAAAATGATAATATAAATTCTCAAGTTCTTACACCTCCTAATGCTTTAGATTTCGAAGACGTAATTATTGGAGCTCTTCTACTTGAGGAACAAGCAATGGTTGAAGCTGCTGACAAATTAAAACCTCAAATGTTTTATTCGGCCTCCAATAGATTGATTTACGAAGTAATGTTAAATCTTTTTAATGATGGAAATCCAATTGATATAATAACGGTTGTTAACGCTTTAAGAAAGGTTGGAAAAATTGACGAGGTCGGCGGCGCCTATCACATTACAAATTTAACCAATCGTGTTGCATCTTCAGCAAACATCGAGTATCACATTGCAATCATTTCCGAAAAATACTTGAAGCGTGAACTTATCAAAGCCTGTAGAGAAGCTGAAAGAGCATGCTATGATGAGGGTGAAGATGTTTTCGATGTTATTTCAAAGGTCGATCTGAAAAAAGATGAATTGTTAAGCGAGGTTATAACAAAACGAGAAATTACAAATGAAGAGCTTTTTAAAGAAAGCTTAATTCATTTTGAAACTAGCCGAAACAAAAAATCCGAAATAACCGGGATTGAATCTGGCTTTTCAGATTTAGACAGGATAACCGCCGGCTGGCAGAAAACAGACTTAATAATTATTGCGGCCCGCCCGGCGATGGGAAAAACGTCGTTTGTAATACAATGCGTTCTAAACGCCGCAAAAGATTTTAGTCGTAAAGTCGCTTTTTTCTCGTTGGAAATGAACAATAGGCAGTTGATGAATAAGCAAATCTCAATTACTACAGAGATACCTTTAGAAAATTTTAGAAAAAATAGATTAAGCGAATTTGATTTCCAGAAAATACATCGCAAAGCCGGCGAAATATCAAACTCAAAAATATTCTGGGATGATACTTCGGCAATATCAATAACAGAAATTAAGGCAAAAGCTAAAAAGTTACATAGGAGAGAAGGTATAGAGTTAATTGTAATTGATTACATGCAGCTAATTACCACACCCGCTAAATCAAGAAGCAATAATCGTGAACAAGAAATCGCCTTAATTTCAAGAAGCTTAAAAGCCCTCGCAAAAGATTTAGATTTACCAGTAATCGTTTTATCCCAATTATCAAGAAACGTTGAATCTAGGGCGAACAAGACGCCTCTATTATCTGACTTAAGGGAATCAGGCTCAATCGAGCAAGATGCTGACTTAGTATTATTTCTTCATCGACCAGAATATTATGGACAAACAGAATATCCCAATGGCATTTCCACGGCTGGAAAAGCTGAAGTGATTATTGCTAAGCATCGGAATGGTGCAACGGACGATATTATGCTAAACTGGATTGGTGAAACCACTTCATTCAAGGACCTTGATTATTTATCGATTAATGAGATTAATAATCAGCAGGAAGAAACTAAAATTTTTTAATAAACCATGAAAAAAACTAAAGAAGAAATCACAACTCGTACGATTTACCTGGCGGAAATTGCGGCGGTAAACAACAATCGATTTCTGACAGCTGCGGAAAAGGAATTGAAAATAAATGAATTGCAACAATTTTTAATTAAACAAAAATAACATGGCCAATCATTCAACAGAGCAACGCGAAAGGTATGAAGCATACCTGGAAGAAAATTTGAAAAATTATCCTGATGATTTAAAGCGGGTTCTTCGAAATAAGGTAATGTTTTCACATTTCGAAAACGATGCTGATTTTTTAAAAGTCGTTAAAGCGGCAACCGACATTCATGACAAGCAAGTTTCAGCTGATGAAATAAAGGATGGTATGGAAGAAATATCCTACGGCACGAACGCAAGTAAACAATTGAATACTCAGCTTAAATCGCAAAAGAAAGATGAAGACTTAACCGATGAAGTATTCAAGCTTCTTAAAATCTAAGATTGATTCATCGTTAAAGATTTGAAGCCCATCGATAATAATATGTTAAAGCATTTTATTTAATAATAACGGGCCTCATAACAATATTTTTTTTGTTGAGAGACCCGTTGTAGATTTTCTCAAATGCCACACTAAAAGGCCTTTTAGGATTAATAACACATTAATAAAATTATGGCAAACAAACATAAATTGAATCAGGAACCTGAGATAATTGATGCTATCAGGGTTTTAGCTGAACATTTTGCTTTCCAACCAATTGGAAGTAGAAGAGAAGAAATGCTTAAAACAATCATAATATCTGCCTATAGCTTAATAAAAGCCGACAAAACAGCTGATTTATTTAATGTTTTGATGCAAAAATTGAAGGTTTTAAACCAAAATAACTAAAAATGAAAGAAAACACAACAAAAACAATAAACGATTTGCCAGAAAATAATCTGCTCATGATGCTTATTCAAGACATTAGCGAAGGTGGACCTTTTACAGCTTACATGGCTTCAAAACCACCTATTATGGCGGTAAAGTTTAAGATAAAGAAACGCTCTATTACCGATAAAATACTATTTAGAAAAGTAAGAATTTTTAAAGTTGATGAAGTACTATGTTCCGTTGCTGAATTAGCTGCTGATTACGTAAAAATGATGGATGGCAAGAAAGATATTGATTTAATGCTAAACACCATTTCAGTTTTTCTCATTAATAGTCCACATGTAAGCGGCAAAGAAATTATAAAGCTTAAACAGTTTTTACATTGGAATTGTGATGTGCCTGAAATGATTGTTCTTTTCGACAGATTAATCCAGCATGCCGGGAGTTTCTTTTTATCAAATGAGTACGAAAAAATTAAACAAAAAAATAATTTAGGATAACATGAGTGTGAACATAGGTTATGGTAGTGATGGGGGCTCTTTAAGTTTCGAAGCTGAAATTGAAACTTCAAAATTCGATGCCGGCGTTAAAAAAATAGAATCAGGAATTGAGGCATTATCCAAAAAACAAAATGCTGCGGGAACTTCCATTGGTGAGAATATCGGTAAAAGCCTTAAAGATGTTAGTGCGCAAAACAAGGCTTTACTTGATAGTTACGCCAAAAATGCCAGAGAAGCTGAAGCGTTATGGAAAAACAAGCAGTCGGTTATGCAACCGGCTCCAATTGTAAACAACCTAAAAGAGGTTGCTCAAGATGTTTTAAAATTAAAGGGAGCTACTCAAGAAAACAATGCTGTTCAGGAAGTAGCAGGTGAAGTTTTAAGTGGAATTTCCTTGGAAACGTTTACGCTGGCTGGTGCAATATCCTTTGCAACCGGATTTTTAGTTTCTCACAAAAAAGAAATTTTAGAATGGGTTGTAGCTCTTTTCAAAGGTAATGATGCTACTGCTCAAGCTACAAAACTATTAAAAGAGCAGATTGCTATTCAATTGGCCTCAAGAGAAGCCAGGCTAAAAGGTTTACAAGCCGCTGCTCAAGAAAGCGTAGAAATGAAAACGCTTTATAAGGCTGCTTTGGATTTGAATATTCCTTTGAAGGAGCGTAACAAAATTATTGAGGAGTTGCAATCCAAATACCCTGACTACTTTAGTAGCTTTTCAAATGAAGAAATACTTGCAGGTAAAGCAGAAAAGGCTTACAATCTTTTAACAACAGCAATATTAGCGGCTGCAAAAGCAAGAGCAGCTCAAGATGCCATTGCCGAAAATCAGTCGAGAATTCTTGAAAATGATTTTACAAAAGCGGATTTAGCAACTGAAAGAGAGAAAGCCAGATTAGCAGTTAAAAAAGCTCAAGAAAACTTCAATAATGCTGATAAATATCGTGATAAAACAGCGTCATCACTTACCGGTGCAACTACTATATCTCAAGCGAGTTTAGCTGCTGGCGCAATATCAGGGGCGAAAAAGGATTTGGATGTAATTGATAAGAAAATAAGAGATATATCCACTGATAGTGACATCCTGAATAAAAAGAATGCTAAGCTAGCGAGTGACGTTCAAGACAATATTCGAAAAAACGGCGCTGTTGCAGTTTTAGGTATTAATAACAATAAACCAAAAGCTATTAAAGAAACTACTGACAAGACAATCAACGAAAGGAAAGCTCTTGTTTCTCGCATGAATGATATTGATGCCGAATACAGCCGTAAAAGCTTTACAAAAGATGAAGAAGAGGTTCAAGCTTTAAAAGACAAGTTTAGTAAATTCAGAAAGATTATAGAAGATTTTAATAAAGCAAATCCAAAGCAAGCAATAGGACTTGAGGGTTTGGGAGAAATTGAAACACGTGCAAATTCCGATTTAATTTACAGGCAAAATACTGAAAAACTCAAAATTTCATTGAATGAGCAGAAAGGTATCTATACCGACTTTGAAAAGGAGAAAACAATCATTGGTGAAGCTCAAGCAAAAGAACGCTTCAGCAACGAGATAAATACCCAAAAATCGTATTTAACAATCCTTCAAGATGAGCTTAGTAACCTAAATTCTAAAAATGAATTGTCAGGAGCTGAATTGGAACGAAAAAAGGCGATTGAAGATAATATTAAAGCGGAACTCAAAATAAGGAAAAATGCTAAAGATAAAGAATATGCTGAAGCTTATCTTTCGGCTGTTTCATACGGTGAAACTTTAGCGCGAATCGATATTGAATATAGTGCTAAGGCAAAGGCATTAGGTAAAGATTTAACCGATGAAAAGAAAAACGAATTATTGAGGCAAAAAAATGATGCAATTGAAATCGCCAACGATGAAGCCTATCAAAAAACTGAGATTTATAAAAGACTATCACAGGAAACGATTCTCTTAAGTCGAGAACAAATTAAGGAGCAAATAACAATACTTAAGGAACTTCTCAATTCTGAATCTATCCAGCCTAAAGTACGAAATCAATTGAATAGCCAACTTTCAGGGTTACAAAATAGATTAGGTTTAGGCAGCAGGCAGTCAAATGTAAATGCATTAAAAAAAGAGCAATCTGATATTGAAAAAGCAATTACATTGCCTCAAAGCCAAACCAAATTAAAAGAACTGCAGGATCGCTTAATTAAAGTTGGTGCTGAATTAAAAAAAATATCTGGTAATGCTAAAGGTGCGGATAAAGGTTTAAGTGGATTTATCAGCAAACTAAGCGATAATGAGTCATTAATAGATATTAGTAATTATGCTGCAGATGCCGCAGATGGATTGAACAGTATGTCAGCTGCTTTAGGAGGCAATGAAACCGCAGCCGGCTATGCCTTAGATACTATTGGACAGCTCGCCGGTGGTGTCGCTGATTTAGCAGCTGGTTTGGCATCTGGTGATCCTGCTAAAATGATTGGCGCTGCTATTAAGGCAATAGGAACTTTGTTTTCTATCGGAAAAAAGGTTAAAGAAATGAATGCTGCGGCCCGTAAGGAAGTTGCTGATTTTTATGCCAGTGCAATTAGTGGCGAAAGAGAGTATCAAGATTTATTAAAAGAACGTGCCTTACAAACCATTAGAGATAATAAAGTTGTTCTGGAAGGAATCCGTGCTGAAATCGACTTAAGAAAATCTCAAGTAGTCGATTACAATAAAGAAGTTAATGAGATTATGGCTAAACTTCAAGGACAAAACTATACTGCTAGCGAAAGCTACACGCATGGTACCTGGTTTAGAAAAGCTAGTGTAAATAAAACTTACAGCAGTCTTCAAGGGATGGACTTTTCTCAGCTTAGTTCACTACTAGCTCAAGGTAAACTTGAGGGTGATGCTAAAGCTTTAGTTGAGCGATTAAAAGAGCTTGAGCAAAAAGGTTATGATGCAACAGCTGCGGTTGCGGAATTAGCAAAGCAAACAGCCGAAATATTTACAGGTACAAGCTCCGATACTTTGACAGATAGTTTGTTAAATATGTTTAAAGAAGGTAAAACGGGGGCGCAGGATTTAGCCGACTTTTTTAAATCTACTATGAACGATGCTGCTTTAAGCATTTTTAAAAATAAAGTTCTTGCAGCCGGTATTGATAAATTTTACGAACAATTTTCAAAAAAGGCCCAAAGCGATGATGAGTTAACGAATACTGAAATTTTGGACTTACAAAGCCTTTTCAAAACTTTTACAGATGATGCTCAAAAGAAATTTGAAGAGTTTCAGAAAATTACTGGTCAAAGTTTAAATACCACTTTAACCAATTCTGCTTCCGCTGTTACCGGCACGATCACATCTGCTGGATTAACTGAAAACAGTGCCAATATCGCCATGGGTATATGGAGAGGCCAATATGACTTGACAAAAACATTAGTCAGGCTTTCAGGCGATAGCCTCACCCATACCATGGCAATTAGCAAAGGCGTGCTCGATTGCTATAATATGTCTGTAAATATTTTTACTACAGCATTGGAAATTCGGGATAACACATTTAGAACTGCAAACAACACCGATAACCTGTATTTAATCCTAAGTAAAATCGAGAAAAACACAAGTGGTGGCTCATCATACCAGAATCTTATAAACGGTGGAATAAAACCATAAGCTATGTTAGAACAATCTATTAATACAAATATATTTTCGAACGAGGAGAAGGAATCTCTTTCGACTGCAGGAGATATTTTGACCGAAAAACCTAGTTTAATTGAGGTCACAATAAAACCTAAAAACCTTGTTCAGCATTTTTTAATAACGATTAGGTGTATTACCAATAAACGAGTTTTTGTTTTACGACCTCTTTTAGTTGGCAACATGTTTAGAATAGCATCAAAAGTTGTTCTAATTCCATCAAATTTTCTGGAGCAGAATTTAACAACTGCTATAATGGTCGGGGCTAATCAACATTTATCTAAGCTCGTTTATTGCGTTGCTTGTGCGCTGCAAAACGATCATAGAGAGCCAACAAATAGACTAATAAAATTAATAGAAAATGAATTTACGCTTTCTGATTTGTGTCAAATATTTGATGGCATACTATTACAAATTAATACGAAGGATTTCATGGAAATCTATCATCTTGCTGAAAGGCCTAAATGTGATAAATGCACCGGAAGAGGCTGCATAAAGTGTAATCACACAGGTTTTGCAAAAGATGAGCCTAAAGACAAGGGAGATAATAGCCCTTGGAGAATGACTGGTTCATATCGTAAATATTTCAAGGTTAGCCAACAAGAATTATTGTGGCAGACAAGCTGGGCAAATTTCACACTTGATACAGCAAGCATACCCGTTTACGAAAAGAAATCTTCAGAGGATGATGATATAGTCAGTCCGGAGGATGAAGAAAGAGAATTAAGAGAATTATTAGAATCATAATAATTATGTTAAAACCAAGGTTTAATAGCAGCAAATTAAAAGCTGAAATACAAAAACGTGTTGGACAAATTAATTTGGCAATATTGACAAGACTTCAACTAGTCGGAGAAACGTTTGTAGCTAATGCTAGGTCAAAAGCTGCGGATATTTACTTCGTAGAGGTTAATGGAAGAAAGACTGCTAAACATAAATATGGACCAAGACCAAAACTTATAACGGAAAGTACACCTGGTTTTATTGATCATACTTCAAACTTAAGATCCTCTATCGCTTATATCATCTTAAAAAACGGCAAAACCATTCAAGAAAATTATGAGGTAAGCGGCACAGGCTCCAAGGGCGTTCAATCTGCTAAAGCGTTGATTCGAGAGATTAAAGCGAAGTTTAACACTGGTTATGTTTTGGTTGTAGTTGCCGGAATGAATTATGCTGCAGCTGTTGAAAGTAGGGGCTTTGATGTAATTACAGGCTCAAGTAAAATTGCTGAAGCAGAACTAAGAGCAGCATTAGAAAAAATAAAGAAAATTAACAAAAAATAAAATGAAAGATAATGTATTAAAGGTTAGCGTATGTATAAAGAGTGGTTATGTAATAAAACTTATCAGGTTTTTGAAAATTTCAAAGTGCACAAGAACTTTAAAATTAAGACCTCTTAATGTTGGCACGATTCATAAGGTTGCAAAATATCTAACTGAGGATGTAACATTGGCTGAGAATGAACGCATTTATTATATAATTGCTTATGCTGTTCAGAACAACAGCCGCGAACCATCAAAGCGGATTGTTAAATGGCTTCACAGGAATTTAGGCACAACCGAATGCAATAATATTCTTAGCGTTGTATATTCACAAATAAATCCACTGGCTGCATTAAAATCATTTATAATGATTAGAAGTCTTAACGTTTTGGATATGCGTAATTAGAAATAATGGGTGCAAATTATTACACCCATTATGTAATCCTATTTTTGTAATCTATTTTTAAGTTCAAGAATGAATTCGGGTTCAGAAATATTAAGAGCTTCAATTTTATCTTTGTGCTTATTTAAAGCAAGCCTAATATCTCTATCACGAAAAGCGCTTAAAAGCTTCTCATTTTCACTTTGCTTTGCAGCTTTGCCTTTATTTAAGTATGCTATTTGCATGATATTGGTTTTAAGAATTTGTAATTATTGAACTTAAATTTTCATAGATGGTTTCATTTTTTAGTAGTTCCTCAAGATAGAGTTTTTCTAAAATCTTAAGCCTGGCTTTAAGAAACTTGATTGTATTTTTATTATTTTTCATTTTCAGCGCCTCCAATGTAAAAGTAAAACTCGCTAACGTCCAATATTTCTTTCCATTCTGTTTTTTTTGTGATTTCGTTGTAAACAGGGTAATTTTCTAATACTTCAGCATATTGAACCTGAATCTCATCACGATTAAAAACATCTCTATCGATCGGCCAATTACCAGCGGTTCTGATTTCTGTCAGAGCTTTACCAGCAACTTGATTAATTGCCATCATCCAATAATCATCATTGATAAGGCTTTTCTTTTTTTTGAATTTCTCAAAGCCAGCATTGCCATCAATTATGCTTTGTCTTGTAACATGATATTGAGGCGATTTTTTTGCTCTTGCACAATACGGGTGAATGCAAGCATCGTTCCCTTTTGACTTAATTAAGCACATGATGAACCTCCTTTCAAATAAACTGTAAAGATTGGAATGCTTCTAGCTCTACCTAAAGACGGGAGCTGTTTTGTTTCGTTTTTAAAATTGTTGTTTCGCATAACATTTTATTAAAAAGTATTCCAGGTGCTGCGAAACAACAATTAACTCTATAAGAGAAAAGTATTAGATGCCGCTCGAACGGCTCACCTGGAATTATCGTATGAAAAAAAAGCTATTGAATCAAGGTTTCTCTATTAGATTAAAATTTTATTAATTATTGTTTCGCAATGCAATATGCATAGGATCTTTTCTTAATGCAAATAATCAATGATTTTTTTTAAGTTTGTTTTTCAACTTAACCATCTCATTATGAAATTATTTTACTCATTAGTTTTATTTCTTGCTTTATCAAATGCTGCGGTTGCTCAGGATAAGCAAACATTTTCATTAACAAGCAAAGGCTTTGTAAGTTCAACTGATACAACAAAAAACTATTTAGTTTATGAGCTACCAGGTAAAACACAAAATGAGCTTTATAAAAAATCTTTAATTTACCTATCCGGATTGTATGCTTCGCCAAAGGACGTTCTAAGCACTATTGAGAATGAAAGCATTACAGTAAATGCTATTGCGCCAAAAGCAATAAAAATGAAGGTGCTTTATTTGAATCCGAGCTGGGATGTGAATTATACCATTACTTTTCAATTTAAAGAAGGTAAGTTAAGAATCAGCGAACCTAACATAAATAAAATATCAACCTACACCGGTGATGTTTACAGAACCGCTTCTATATATCCTCAATCAGGTACCAACAATAAAGAGATATTTAATAAGAAAGGTATTTTAAAACAAGAAGATGGTAAGCAAAACCTTGAAACCTATATTAATGGATTTATTGAAAATTATATTAAAGGCACGTTTGCTAAGGGCGATAATTGGTAGGTATTAACACATTTGTCATCAGTTGGTTCTGTTAAATGATTATTTAAAGTTTGGGTACCTACCAGCACCAATTAGCAATTCTTGACATGGTCTGCAAGCCTCAAGTTCAGCTTTGGTGATTGGTTTTTGTTTTGGAAGTAACGAGATTATTCCGAATGCTAGATAAACAGCGACAATACAACTTATTGAGGCCGCAAGCACTTGATAAAGAAAGTCTTTAAACGAATCAGACATAATCTAAATATAATGAAAATTTATTTTTGTAGAAATTTAGGTAACCTAGATTTTCTTGATTCGAAGTATCCACGATGTTTTCCTAGCTTCTTTTCAAGAAAAATTATCATTCTGGTTGACGGGCGCTCAATCCAACCAATGAAATTACCATCATCATCCTTTTTCATTAAGCCACGAATTAATATCATTTGCTGGCTTTCGGTAAAATCTAAAAGACTTTCACGAACATCATCATAAACCTGTTTTAATTTAGGCTGTTTTAACCAGTTGTAAATAGTTCTACGGTTCACGTCAAATGCTTTAGAAATTTCGTATGCGTTGCAAGAAGCACTTTCGCATGCTTTTCTAAAAGCATCTACAGATGGTGCTTTTCCCAAAGTTTTAGCCTCTTTGGTTTGATTGTTTTTTGAAATAGCGGATGACTTTGCCATATTGTAAATATACAAAAAGTGATATAATCAGCTGATAATTAAATGCGTAAACATTATCTTTAAAAATGGAAATATTGCCGGTTGGAACAGTATTAAAAACAAAAACTACCTATTTCGAGATAACTAGGTATAACGATAGCGGAACCTACGATGTTTGTGAGATTGAAGGAAATCGCGAAATGTTTATTGATGAGGAAATTATTCATTTAGGTTTAGAAGATGGAACTTGGGAGATTATCGATTAAAAAATCACTCTTTCTATTGCTATTTGAAAATAATGAATAGTTTCATGTAACATAAGTACCCCCTTCGTGTAAATATTTTATAATTATTAGATAATTATAAAACCAATTTTATAAATTAGACGTTAATTAGTGGGAAGAGCTTAAAAGAGGGAATATGTTCAGTGGACATATTTTTTTGTACAACAAGGTTTTACTTAAAAAATATTCTTACTTTTGCACTCCCTTAAAAATAAATCAAACAGGCTTTTATAAAAGTTAAATTTTATAAAAAGTTAAATCAAAAATATGACCCCTTTTAAATTTCAAAAATCAGTACAGTTACTAAATTTCTTTGCTATAAAAGAAGGAGGTAGCCTGAATAAATTGAAAGCATTAAAATTAATGTGGGCTGCTGAACGTTTGAGTCTTCGGACGAGTGGATTAACTATTGTTGGTGATGATTTTTTCGCGATGAAGCTTGGTCCAGTGCCTTCGTTTACGAAGGATATAGCTGAAGGTCGTGAAATGATGTCTGATGAAGAACAAGAGTTTAGAAGTTTATATTTAAAAACTACATCTAAACATAACTTTAAAAGTTTAAAATCTTTTGAAGATTCTTATTTCTCAATAAGTGCTATAAACGCGATGGAGGCTTCTTACAAGGAATTTGGGAAATATGATGGCTTTCAAATGGCTGATATAACACATCTTTATCCCGAATGGACTAAATTTTCACACTTATTTCCTAGATTTTCTAGATTCGAGATGGATTATCTAGATTTCTTTAAAGATCCTACTGAACAACCGTTTAGTATATTTAATCAGGATAAAGAACAATTGGAATTTATGAAAGATCATTTTATTGAAGAGAGTAATTTCAACAATATTATGTTTAGCATTTAATTTCTTAAATGGAATTACCCGACTGTCTTAAGCTAAATTCTGATATTTTTGAACCAAAGGGGATTTATAAATTTCCTAGTGAGCTACTGTCTAGTCCCCATCCACATTATTTTATCGTTGTTGAAATTGAAGGGAGGCTTTTCCATTTGGTTGTTTGTACCACACAATTTGAAAAGAAAAAACAATATTTAGCTTATGCAGGGATAGATGAATGTACTTTAGTATGGGTTAAGCCGGCTGAAAATAATGGTCTTACTCAAGAGTGTTATGTTAATTGTAATACAGTATTCAGTCATTACACAACAGAAGACCTTCAAGAAAAATTAACCTCAGGAGTTTTAACTTACGAAGGCCAAATCAGTGACAGTGAATATTTTCAAATTATGAACGGTATAATACAAAGTCCGAATGTGGACAAATCTGTTATACTTGTTATAAAGAAAACTTTCGATGATTTCAATGAATTGTAAAATGTCAACATAAAGGTAATTTCTTAAGGAATGAATCTGAATTACGCCAATAAACCACTCTAATTTATCGCAAATAATACTAAATTTGGCAGTAGTTTAATAAAATGTTTGCAATTTGGTGTTCAGCCTACAACTAGTAAATAATATAAGTAATTAATAATCAATAAGTTAGAAACAAATGAATTTCCCATCAGAATTAAAATACACTAAAGACCACGAGTGGGTTAAAGTAGAAGGTAATGAAGCATTTATTGGTATTACCGATTTCGCACAAAAAGAACTTGGTGATATTGTTTATATAGATGTTAACAGCGTTGGCACAGAAGTAGCAAAAGATGAAGTTTTTGGTACAGTTGAAGCCGTTAAAACTGTTTCTGATTTATTTATGCCACTTACAGGTTCTGTATTGGAGCATAATGCTGAATTAAACGATAACCCTGAATTGGTAAATTCTGATCCTTATGGTAAAGGGTGGATGGTAAAAGTTTCACTATCTGATTTATCTGAAATAGACCAATTATTAGATGCTGATGCCTACCAAACTTTAGTTGGTGCATAAATCATTAACATTTTACAAAGCACTAAAGCAGCAAAAATGGGCTATCTTTTGGACCCTTTTTATTTTAGTGCTTTGTAATTTAAAAATGCCACAAACTGAAGGTAGTGGCTTTTTCTTTATTGGGTTTGATAAAATGACCCATTTGGGTTTCTTTTTCGTTTTATCTGTTTTACTATTTTACGGTAAGGTAAAATATCAGCATAATTTTGGTTTCAGAACTTTAACCATTTTTAAAATTATACTAATTAGTGTATTTATAGGTGGAGGAATTGAGATACTGCAATGGAAAGTTTTTACATATCGTTCTGCAGAATGGTGGGATTTTGGTTGTGATATGTTAGGCTGTTTGATGGCAGTTTTTAGTTATGTACTTTTACATAAATTAAAGTTTGATGAAAAAATCGATTAGTTTAATCTGTATTGTTGGTGTTTTAGCTTTAAGTGGATGTAGCATTTTTAAAAAAGGCTGCAATTGCCCTAAAGTTTATTACAAATCTTACCCTTCGCAACGCAAATAGGCATTCTAAACAATAAATTTACCGCTAACGATGGATTTCGGTGCTGTATTTAAATTGTTACCTAAAATTTAACACACCTTAACAAACCTTTCAGCATTCCCCTAGTCTGATAGCATAGTTTTATAATACTAATATTTAAAATTTGATGAAAATTTACGTTCAAAGAGCAATATTTCTTGTTCTTATTTTTTGTGGATACCTTGCAAACGCTCAAAACACTGGCTCGGTAAATGGTAGAATTATCAACGCCAAAGACAAAAAACCTGTTGATTATGCAACTATTGCTGTTAAAAGCTTAAAAGACTCTAGTGTTGTGGCAACTGGGCAAACCAATCCTGATGGTACTTTCTCTTTCAAAAATATTCCTGCCGGAAATTATAGGGTAATAGCAGCATTTCTTGGATTAAAAACTACGAGTAAAAATGTAACTGTAGCAAAAGCTGCGGTAAATACTGGCGACATTGCTATGGCTGATGATGGTTTAAACCTTAATGATGTAGAGGTAGTTGCCCAAGTGCCAACGGTTGTTGTAAAAAAAGATACTTTAGAATACGATGCAAAATCGGTTAAGGTTCGTGAAAATGCCGTTGTGGAAGATGTATTAAAGAAACTTCCAGGTGTTGAGGTTGCAAAGGATGGTAGCATTAAAGCTGGCGGTGAAACCGTTACAAGGGTTAAAGTAGATGGTAAAGAATTCTTCGGAAGCGATCCTTTATTGGCTACAAAAAATTTACCTGCTGATATGGTAGATAAAATTCAGGTTATTGATGAACTTTCAGAGCAGGCACAATTTACAGGTGTTGATGATGGAACTCGTTCTAAAATATTAAACATTACAACCAAAAGCGGCATGAAAAAAGGCTACTTTGGTAATAGCACAGTTGGTTACGGTACTAACGATCGTTATGATGCCAGTTTAAACGTAAACAAATTTAATAACGACCAACAATTCAGTTTTATTGGTCAGTTTAATAACGTTAACAAACAAAATTTTGGTGGTGGAAATGGTCAGGGCAATGGTTTTGGCGGTGGTGGTAATGGAGGTCGTGGTGGCG
This sequence comes from Pedobacter lithocola, assembly GCF_042650845.1. Taxonomy (NCBI): domain Bacteria; kingdom Pseudomonadati; phylum Bacteroidota; class Sphingobacteriia; order Sphingobacteriales; family Sphingobacteriaceae; genus Pedobacter; species Pedobacter lithocola. The sequence goes on from NZ_JBHSBW010000011.1 coordinate 658,519, forward strand.
GCGGTGGCGGTACATCTGCTGGTGGCGGTATTACAACTACAAATGCTGCTGGTTTAAATTTTGGTGATACCTATAAAGACGGAACTCAACTTCAGGGTAGTTATTTTTTCAATAAATCATCCGTTTTTAACGAACAAACTAGTAATACACAAACGCTTTTAGGCAATACATCTCAAAATGTAAATAATTACTTAAACAGCAATAGCGATAGAAACAATCATAGATTAAATTTTATGATTGATACAAAATTGGATTCGACTACAAGTATTAAAATTCAACCTAATATTTCTTATACAGAAAATAACGGCTTAAGTTTAAATAACTATATAAGAAATAACATTATTGCCACTGGAACTTCTAATACGGTAGGTAATCAAAGTTTCACAACAGAAAGCTCTACTCCATCTATAACCAATAATATTTTGGTGCGTAAGAAATTTCAACGTAGAGGTCGTACATTATCATTAAACATTAATACTACAATCAACGATAGCGATTCTGATAACATCAATTACATTTTAGATAACAATACGCTTAATGGTGTAACAACTCAAAAGCTTACTAATCAGTTAAATGATTTGAATAGCCATAACATTACCAACACAACAAGGGTTGTTTATACAGAACCATTATCTAAAACAGCAAGTTTAGAATTAAATTATCAAAACGGTATTAATAACAGCACATCCGACCGTAATATTTTGAATTTTAATCCGGCTACTGGTGATTTTGATATAGTTGATAATGTTTACTCCAATCATTTCGAAAACCAAACCTTAACCAATGCAGCTGGTTTAAGTTATACCGTAAATCAAAAGAAATACAACTGGAATATTGGTGTTGCCGGGCAACAAACCCATAGAGAAAATACCAATCTAACAACAGGCGTTGTTTTTAACCAAAACTTTATCAACCTTACCCCTTCTGCTCAATTTAGATATAACTTTAGCAATAGCAAAAGATTAAATATTAACTATAGAGGTACAACCCAACAGCCAACTATCGATCAGATTCAACCTATTCCTGATAACACCAATACACAATCGGTAATTTTAGGTAATCCAAACTTAAAACCTGCTTTTAATAATACTTTAAGCATAAGGTATAACAACTTTGCTTTTGCTAAAATGCGTTTCTTTGCTGTGTTTTTAAACTTAACACAAACATTTAATGCTTTTGCATCAAGCCAGCAAGCTGTAACAGATATTAATGATGTAAACTATGGTAAAATTGCATCAACATTTATAAACGTTGATGGAAATTATAGTGGTAATGCGAATATAGTTTTAGGTCAGCCGATTATTCCGAACAATAAATTAAATTTAAACGCTACACTAACAGGTTCATATTCAAAAGGAACAAATGTTACCAGTGGCATTAATAATGTTACCAACAATTGGAGCTTAGGCAATACTTATCGTTTTGTTACGAATTTAGATAAATGGGATATTACAGTAGGTATTGGTGGTACCGTAACAAATGCTACATATTCTGCTCAGCCAAATTCTAATAATACATTTTATACCATAAATCCAAGCTTTGATATTTCTTACGTATTGCCTTTAAATATCCGTTTGGCGATTGATTTGGATTACTTTAAAAACACTGGTCGCGGCGAAGGTTTTAACACAGAATATACAATTGTAAATTCTTACGTAAGTCGTCAATTCTTTAAAAATCGTGGAACATTTAAAATTGCTGTAAATGATGCTTTGAATCAAAATCAAGGGATTAGCCGTACGGCAACTGCAAACACAATCACCGATTTAAATTACAACGTACTAAAACGATATTACATGTTCTCGTTTACCTACTCGCTAACCCGAATTGGTGGTCGTAATATTGGCAACGATGTACAAATGCCTGGAATGGGTGGTCAAGGCGCCCCTCGTATGAGATTTTAAATAAGATTTAAGTTATTTGTTAGGTCTGCTTATTTATTTAAGCAGACCTTTTTTGTGCAGGATAAATGTATTTCAATTGTTACTTATGCGAAACAAACCATACCGTAGCTTCGAAGTCCTAACTATGAAAACATATTAACCTGATGAAGATACTTTTTACTTGTTTGTTGCTCTTTTCGTATTCTTTAATTTTTGCCCAACAAAAAATCGGTTTAGTTAGTGGTCGTGTTATTCAATCAAAAGATAAAAAAGCAATTGATTATGCATCAATCGTAATAAAAAATCAGAAAGATTCTAGCATTGAGGTATCTGGTAGTACCAGTGCCGATGGAAAATTCTCCTTCAAAAACCTCCAACCGGGTTCATATCGTTTGTATGCCGCATACCTCGGCTTAAAAAATGTAAATAAAGATTTTATCATCTCAGTAGATAAGCCTACCGTTGTTTTAGGAGATATTGTTTTAGAAGGTAGCAGTATTGATTTACAAACCGTAGAGATTAAGGCAGAAGTGCCACCAATCACTGTAAAAAAAGATACTTTAGAATTTAATGCCAGCTCATTTAAAACGGTAGAAAATGCAGTTGTAGAAGATTTATTAAAGAAATTGCCAGGTGTTGAAGTTGATAAATCGGGTGCTGTAAAAGCTCAGGGAGAAACAATAACCAAAATTAGAGTAGATGGTAAAGAGTTTTTTGGCAACGACCCATTGTTGGCCACCAAAAACCTTCCTGCTGATATGGTTGATAAAATCCAGGTGATTGACGAACTTTCTGACCAAGCTCAATTTACTGGTATTGATGATGGTTCGAGGACAAAAATTATAAATATTACCACTAGAAAAGACAAGAAAAATGGTTACTTCGGTAACACGAGTATAGGCTATGGTTCTGATGATAGATACGACATTAATGCAAATCTGAATCGATTTAACAAAGACCAGCAAATGAGTGTTGTAGCGCAATTCAATAATGTAAACAAACAAAACTTTGGTGGTGGTTTAGGTGGTAATGGTGGGGCAGGAGGCAGAAGCACCGGACTCACTACAACAAATGCGTTAGGTTTTAATTTTGCAGATACTTACACCGACCAAACACAAATAACAGCCAGTTACTTTGTAAATAAAACAGAAAATTTGATTTTAAGAAACAGCGTTACTCAAAATTTACTTGGCGATATCACCACAGTTTTTAATAATAACCAAAACAACACTTCTAATAGGTTAAACCATCGGTTTAATTTTATGGTTGATACTAAAATTGATACGCTAACATCTTTAAGAATTCAGCCAACGATAAGTTATACCAACAATGAAAGTTTAAACAATAGTATTTACACCAGAGATTATAGCACCTATACCACAAATGGTACTCAATCATTAAGCAACGCAAGTACCTCACCATCAATTAATAATAATATTTTGTTGAGACGTAAATTTAAACGCAGAGGCCGAACGCTTTCCTTAAATCTAAATACCAGTATAAATAGTAGTGATGCCGATAATTACAACAACATTACCGATAATACCGTTAATGCTGGTGTTACAACTCAAAAATTAACCAATCAATTTAACGATCAGAAATCTTCATCCATAAACAACAGCACACGTTTGGTTTACACCGAGCCATTATCTAAAATGTTGAGCTTAGAATTTAATTACCAGAACGGTTATAATCACAATCTATCCGATAGGTTTACCTATAATTTCAATCCAGCAACATTACAGTTCGATTTGCTCGATTTAACCTATAGCAATTCTTATGAGAACACAATTTTAACCAATACTGCAGGATTTAGCTTTAATGGAAACGGCAAAAAATACAATTGGAATCTTGGGTTTGCTGTTCAAAACACAGATAGAAACAACAATAACTTAACACAAAACTTTGTACTAAAACAAAATGTGTTTAACTACACACCATCGGCCATGTATAGGTACAATTTTAGTAATAGTAAGCGTCTGGTAATTAACTACCGTGGTAGCACAAATCAACCCACCATAAATCAATTACAGCCCATACCAAATAACACAAATACACAAAGCATTCCGGTAGGAAATCCAGATTTAAAACCCGAATTTAATAATTCTTTAAGGGTTGCCTACAATACATTTACTGTTGGCAAAAACCGCTCTTTATTTGTAAACTTAAATTTAACACAAACTTCGAATAAAATTGCCAATAGTAGTAGCCTTATCCAAAGTGGTATAAATCAAGGTAAGCTTGCTATATTGCCTGTGAACGTTAATGGTACATATGCTGGGAGTATTTCATCATCACTAAGTTTGCCTATTATGGATGAAAACAGACTTAATTTTCATATCAATGTTAATGGTAGTTACGATAGAGATGTAAACTTTACAAACGCTATTAAAAACATAACAAACAGCTGGTCGGTTACGAATGGTTATAGATTGGTATCCAATTTAGATAAACTCGATTTAACCGCGGGTGTTAATGGCTCCATTAATCAGTCAACTTATTCTGTTCAATCGAATTCAAATACCAGGTATTATACATTTAGTCCGAATATTAGTGTAAGCTATTTATTTCCAGGTGATATTCGCTGGTCGGTTGATGCCGATTACAACCAAAATACAGGTAGAGGTGAAGGATTCGATACTCGTTTCACACTTGTAAATTCATACATAAGTAAGTTATTTTTTAAAAATAGAGGAACACTTAAAGCAGCAATAAATGATGTGCTAAATCAAAACCAAGGTATAACTAGAACAGCCAATAACAATACCATTCAAGATGTTAGCTACAACGTTTTAAAAAGATATTTTATGTTCTCCTTTACCTACGCCTTAAATAGAATGGGTGGGAAAAATATTGATGCAATACGTGGAAATGGCAATGGAGGCAGAAATCGAGGTGATGGTGGTAATCGAAGAAACTAAAATATGTTGCATACTTCTCTGTATTAAATACTATAATATTCTCATCATCTTATTTGGAATAAATCTAAAGAAAGGGTAACTTGCACAACATTTAATTATCAATAATAACATGTGATGATTGAATCCAAAAACAATAAGCAGATGAAACTTTCGCAGCTAAAAGTTGGTCAATCCGGAACTATAATGGCTTTTACAGATTTAGAAATGTCTGTAAAACTTATGGAAATGGGCTGTTTGCCTGGCGAAATTGTAGAAGTAGAGAGATTTGCTCCACTTGGAGATCCAATGGCTATCCGCGTTGCGGGTTATCAGCTTTGTTTACGTAAAAGTGAAGCTGCAGTTATCATTATTCAATAAGCAGTCGGTTTGAATATTAAAGTTGCATTAGTTGGTAATCCGAATACAGGTAAATCTACCTTATTTAATCGCTTAACAGGTTTAAATCAAAAAATTGGAAATTTTCCGGGTATAACGGTTGATAAGAAGACGGGCTACACTAAACTTGTTGAAGGTAGAGATGCCGAAATTATTGATTTGCCTGGTACTTATAGTCTTTATCCAAAAAGCAATGATGAGCGTATAGTTTTCCAGGTATTAGCAGATAAAAATAATAATAGCTACCCTGATGTTATCGTTTTAATTGTTGATGCTTCGAACCTAAAAAGAAATATGTTATTGTTTTCTCAGGTAGCAGATTTAGGTATCCCAATGGTTTTGGCTTTAAACATGACAGATTTATCTGATAAACAAGGAATTTATATCCATGTAGATAAATTGGCTTCCAAACTCGGTGTACAAGTTATTCCAATCTCCGCCCGAAATAACATCGGTATTGATAAATTAAAAACTGCGGTTGCTTACACCAACAAAATTGCAACCCAAACTAACGCTGTTGATGTAAATTTTTTAGCACCTGAAGCCATAACTGCAGTTAAGCAAAAAATTAATACTGATAATGATTACTATGCCTTACAGGTTTTGCACCAACATGAGCATTTAAACTTCTTTTCAACTAGCGACCAAACAGAAATTGAGGAGATTGAAAAATTAAACCATTTCGAATCATCAAAATTGCAAGCTGCAGAAACAATAGCACGTTATAAGCACTTAAGCACCATTTTGGCCGATGTAGTGATTGATAAAGGAACCGCAGAAAAATTTAGCTTTAGTGATAAATTAGATAGCATTCTTACACACAAGGTTTGGGGCTTCGCTATTTTTCTGCTCATTTTGTTTGTGATTTTTAATGCAATTTTCGCCTGGTCATCTTATCCAATGGATTGGATTGAAACCGGCTTTGGATACATTACAGAAGCGGGGCATAATTATTTGCCCGAGGGAATGCTAACTGATTTACTGTTAGATGGTGTAATAGCCGGGCTAGGTGGCATCTTTGTTTTTATACCTCAAATTGCGATTCTATTTGCATTCATATCTATTTTAGAAGATACAGGCTACATGGCAAGGGTTACTTTTATGATGGATAAAATCATGAGCAAAGTAGGCTTGAATGGAAAATCTGTCGTACCAATGATTGGCGGTTTGGCTTGTGCAGTTCCATCAATAATGGCAGCCAGAAACATCGAAAACTGGAAGGATAGGATGATAACAATAATGGTTACACCGCTAATCAGTTGTTCGGCAAGGTTGCCGGTTTACATTTTATTAATTTCGCTTATTATCCCTCAAAAAACCGTTGTAGGTATAATTAGCCTACAGGGTTTAGCATTAATGGTAATGTACCTAATAAGTTTTGTTACAGCTATTTTGGTGGCTTGGGTTATGAAAGTTATTATAAAATCGAGAGAGAAATCGTATTTCATTATGGAGTTACCGGTTTACCGCATGCCCCGATGGAAGAACGTATTCTACACCATGTTCGAAAAATCAAAAACATTTGTATTCGAAGCGGGTAAAGTTATCATTGCTATTTCTATTATTTTATGGGTTATGGCCTCCTTCGGACCAGGAAACCGCTTCGAAAATATTGATAATAAATATCAATCGGCATTGCTTGATACCGCCAAAGCAGAACATGTAAAAACATTAGTAGCTACCGAAAAGCTAGAAAATTCTTACGTTGGCATTTTAGGGCATTGGATAGAGCCAGCAATCAGACCTTTAGGATACGATTGGAAAATTGGAATCGGATTAATTACCTCTTTTGCCGCCCGTGAAGCTTTTGTGGGCACAATGGCCACAATTTATAGTGTAGATGGTGGTGATGCAGACACCTCTACAATTAGAGAAAGAATGGCAGCATCGGTCAATAGTAGAACCAACCTGCCCGTTTATTCATTCGCTACAGGCATTTCATTAATGTTATTTTATGCTTTTGCAATGCAATGTATGAGCACAGTTGCTATCGTGTATCGCGAAACCAAAGGTTGGAAGTGGCCGATTATTCAATTGGCTTATATGACCGCAATGGCATATTTCGCGGCATTAATTGCTTATCAATTGCTGAAATAATTTCGACCGATTGCTTAAAATTTGTCCTATTTCTTTAAAAGAATTAATTTTTAAAATTAGAAGAGCAATTTTTGTGCATCTATTCAAGTTTGTTCCCACTTTCCGTTTTACTTCGCTCACAGCAGAAACGGCTGTGGCTCCGTGCTCAATCAATCGGGTCTAGAGGCGTTGAAAGTGATAAGATTAAGAGCTAATCGGCTAAAGATTTGCAAATTTGGTCTTTAATCTTTGTTCTTTTATCCTTACTCTTACCCTAACTCAATTTGTCTTTTAATACTTTCTTCCAGAGAGATTAAAGTTTCTGTTCTTTGGATGCCATTAACCGCTTGAATCTCTTCGTTTAGCACGTGGCGTAAATGATTGGTATCTCTGCAAATGATTTTGGCAAACATGCTGTACGAGCCTGTAGTGTAATGTAATTCCACCACCTCTTTAATTTTGCTTAATTGAGCAACAGCGTCTTTGTATTGAATCCCTTTTTCTAAATAAATACCCAAAAAAGCACAAATGTCATAACCAGCTTTTTGAGGGTCGATGATTAAGTGCGAGCCTTTAATAATGCCCATTTCCTGCAATTTCTTCATTCGAACATGGATAGTACCTCCCGAAACAATCAAATCTTTTGCAATTTCAGTGTAGGGTTTCGTTGCATCCTGCATCAATTGCTTTAGAATATCAATATCTAGGTTGTCAATTTCTAAATTGGAATTGTCTTTTTTGAGCATATTTTCTGATTTTGTTAAGCAAATTTAATAATAATTATCAATATTATAAAAATAAAATTAAATGCTTAAAATATTTGCAAGGTATTGGTTGTTCCTTTACATTTGTATCAAGCAATTAACAAAAAGGGAACGTTCTTTAAACAAAATTGCTAAACACAATGTAGGGTGGTGAAACAGGCAGACACACCTCCTTGTCTCGGTGGTGGAGAATATGGAAAACCGGTAACGGCTAACTACTCCTTGAAGGTTCGATTCCTTCCCCTACAGCTGTTTCAGTTTGCAGAATACAGTAAACGGTTAGCAATAACTGACAATTGGAAGCTGCTTACTGAATACTTAAAATGTTGGGTGGTGAAATTGGCAGACACGCCTCCTTGTCTCGGTGGTGGGGAATAATGGGACAAACGCAGTTTATTGGGTTGACCACAATTAATTTTTTGAACTGTAGCTAACTACCCCTTGAAGGTTCGACTCCTTCCCCAACAGCATTTTTTATGAATAATAAGTTAGTTAATCGAGCAATCCCGGATGGGTTGCTCTTTTTATTTTAAAGGTTTTTCTTTTCAAAAGGCAAAAAAAAAAGAGACAAATTTTCTTTGTCCCTTTTCTAAAAATTATCTGTAAAGATTAAACAGTCATTACATCTTTTTCTTTGGCTTCTGCATGTTTATCAACTTTGATAATATAAGCATCAGTAAGTTTTTGTACTTCAGCCTCACCAGTTTTAATTTCATCATCAGAAACACCTTCTCCTTTTAACTTTTGAATCTTGGTATTGGCGTCTTTTCTAATGTTACGCACTGTAATACGCCCACGTTCTGCTTCTTCTTTAACTTTTCTAACTAAGTCTTTCCTTCTTTCTTCTGTTAAAGGTGGTACAACTAAGCGAATCACAATACCATCATTTTGTGGGTTAATGCCAATATTTGCTACCTGTATCGCTTTTTCAATAGGCACTAAAAGTGATTTTTCCCACGGTTGAATAACGATGGTTCTGGCATCTGGTGTGTTAATACTCGATACTTGAGCCAATGCAGTAGAGGAGCCGTAGTAATCTACAAAAATACCATCAAGCATTCCTGCCGATGCTTTCCCGGCTCTAATTTTAGTTAATTCAGATTCACAATGATCGATGGCTCTATCCATTGCAGATTCAGCATCCAGTAATTGTAATTGTATGAGGTCGTTCATAATTGTGTGTATTTCTGCAAAAATAATAATTTTTTTAAATGGTTATTTCACCAAAGTACCAATTGGCTCACCTTTAGCAATTTTCATAAAATTGCCGTGTTTGTTCATATCAAACACAATAATAGGAACTTGGTTTTCTTCGCATAAGGTGAAGGCAGTCATATCCATTACATTCAAACCTTTATCGTAAACTTCTCTGAAGGTAATTTCTTCGTATTTGGTAGCCAGCGGATCTTTTTCAGGATCGGCTGTGTAAATACCATCAACCCGAGTACCTTTTAAAACAACATCGGCTTTAATTTCTATTGCCCTTAGTGCTGCTGCAGAATCGGTGGTAAAATAAGGATTTCCAGTTCCTGCTCCAAAAATAACTACTCTACCTTTTTCTAAGTGCCTTACAGCTCTTCTGCGGATAAATGGTTCGCATATTTGCTCCATTTTAATCGCAGTAAGTAATCGTGTTTTTATACCAACTTTTTCCAATGCATCTTGCAAAGCCATTGAGTTGATAACAGTGGCCAACATCCCCATATAATCGGCTTGTGCTCTATCCATTCCACTTTTTTCGGCACTTAGGCCTCTAAAAATATTTCCTCCTCCAATTACAATTGCGATTTCAAGCCCTTCATCGTGCACTGCTTTAATATCGATTGCATATTGCCTAACACGTTCATTATCAATTCCGTATTGTTTATCGCCCATTAGCGATTCGCCACTAAGCTTAAGTAGGATGCGTTTGTATTTCATGACTTCAAAAATATTAACAATTTTTTAATACCCTGCTATGCTTTTAAACAAATGATGTAATTATTTAGATTGAAAGATTTTTACCCTGGAAGATTACCTGTTTTAAATTTAAATCTTTATCCAGAACTAACAGGTTTGCTTCTGAGCCTTTTTCAACTTTGCCAATGGTATTAGATTTCCCGATTAACTTAGCTGGGTATATCGTGGCCATGTTTAAAGCATCTGGTAAGCCAATGTTGCAATGTTGAACACAATTTTTAACTGCCTGCAACATCGTTAAAGACGATCCTGAAAGTGTTCCATCTGGCATTACAAATTTATCTTCGCTTTTTATATGTTGGTATGGTCCGTTTGAACATTCGGTAACGGCATCCGTAATTAAAAATAACCGTTCTTTTAAAAGCTTATGTGCAAATTTTACTACCTCAAAATCTACATGTTGTCCATCTGCAATTATACTTGCTACTGCTTTATTGTGATTAAATACTGCTGTTGGAATTCCTGGCGCTCTATGATGAATTGGACTCATTGCGTTGAATAAGTGAGTAGTTGTTTGAATGCCTTTATCGTATGCAGCCGTTGCTTCTTCAAAAGTAGCGTTACTATGGCCTAACGATACTACAACATCGTTATCTAACAAATATTGAATCACATCATCATCCTGCAGCTCAGCTGCAATGGTCATTATTTTAATTACGCCATCACCAAAATCTAGAAGTGCTTTAATTTCATCTAAAGTTGCTTTTTTAATAAATTCAGGTGCATGGGCACCCAATCGTTTGGGATTTAAATATGGTCCTTCGAGGTGTAAGCCTAAAAAGTTTCTCGCATTTTTTTGGTAAGTTTTTGCTGCTTTTATGCACTCATTAAAAACTTCTGCACTATTGGTTGCCATACACGCTAAGAAACCAGTAGTCCCTTTCTTTAATAAATCATCTTCCATAATGGTTAATGATTCTAATGTTGGCTCTGCTGAAAACAATTTACCGCCAGCACCATAAATTTGTAAGTCTATAAAACCCGGAACTACAAATTCATTGTTCTTCGCTTGGCCAGTTGAAGATAAAATAGATAATATCTTCCCATTATTTATTTCAATGCTTTGATTTTCTATAAAATCATTATTCTGAAAAATTTGAGCATTATCGATTGTAAACATAGTAGATGATGGATTAGCTTAAATGTAATGGTTTATGCAAAGAAATTTGGATAGGAAAGTACAAAAAAAAACCTCCCGAAAAAATCGAGAGGTTTTAATTAATTTTATAAATGCTTATGCACCTAATTGAACACGTTTGAATGCAGATACTGTTAATCCTTTAGATGTATTATCTAAAAATTTACGAACATCTACTGAGCTATCTTTAACAAACTCTTGGTTTAATAAAGTACTGTCTTTGTAGAATTTGTTCAATTTACCAGCAGCAATTTTCTCAACCATTTCTTCTGGTTTACCTTCTTGGCGGATAACATCTTTAGCAATTTCGATTTCACGCTCGATAGTAGCAGGATCAACACCGTCTTTATCAACAGCAATTGGGTTCATAGCAGCAATTTGCATTGCAACGTCTTTACCAGCTTCAGTAATATCTGCACCATTAGCACCTTCAAATACTACCAAAACGCCCATTTTACCATTGGAGTGGATATAAGAAACAATTTTTTCGCCAGATACATTTGCGTATTCTTGAATAACGATTTTCTCTCCGATTTTACCGGTTAATTCAGTTATAGTTTCAGCAACTGTACGTCCATCTTCCAAAGTAATCGCTGATAATTCCTCAGCATTAGCAGGATTGTTGGCAACGGCTGCAGCTAAAACAGCCTGAGCTAGGTTACGGAAATCTTCAACTTTAGAAACTGGTTCAGTTTCGCAAGCTAAAGCAACTAATTTGCCATTTGTACCATCCGCTGAAACAGCGATAGAAACCAAACCTTCAGAAGTAGCATTACCAGAACGAGCGGCAGATACTTTTTGACCTTTTTTGCGCAATAAATCAACAGCTGCTTCGAAATCGCCGTTAGCTTCTACTAAAGCTTTTTTGCAATCCATCATACCAGCGCCAGTTTGTTGGCGCAATTTATTTACATCAGCGGCAGTAATTTGTACTGTAGACATTTTATTTCCTTTTTTAAATTTACAATCTTGTTATAACAATTACAGGTTACAAGTTACAAGTGTTAAGTTAAACTCATGTTAAGCCAACTTAAAACCTGAAACCAGTAACCTGCAATAAAAAATATTACTATTCTTCTGTTTTAGTTTCTTCTGATGAAGGTGCTTCAACTTCTGCTTCAGCAGTTACCTTTTTAGTAGTTGGTCTTTTTTCACCAGCTGCTCTAGGCTCTTTTGCTTCAGGCGCATCAGCTGCAACTTTCGCTGCTACTGCTTCTTTTTCAGCTTCATCATCTTTTTCGCGTTTACGCTCATCTAAACCTTCTTCAATAGCTTTGATAATTACATCAGTAATTAAAGAGATTGATTTCGTAGCATCATCATTCGCCGGAATAGGGAAATCGATGTTAGAAGGGTCAGAGTTTGTATCAACCATCGCAAAAGTTGGGATGTTTAATTTTAACGCTTCAGTTACTGCGATGTGCTCTTTCTTAACATCAATTAAGAACAAAGCTGCAGGTAAACGGTTTAAATCAGCAATACCACCTAAAAGTGATTCTAATTTAATACGTTCACGTTGAATCATCAAACGCTCTTTTTTAGATAAGATAGCATAAGTACCGTCTTTAGTCATTTTATCGATGGTAACCATCTTTTTGATTGACTTACGAACTGTAGCAAAGTTAGTTAACATACCACCTAACCAACGCTCGGTTACGAAAGGCATGTTTACTTTTTTAGCTTGCTCAGCTACGATTCCTTTTGCTTGTTTTTTTGTTGAAACAAATAATACTTTACGTCCTGATTTTACGATTTGTTTAATCGCAGCCGCAGCTTCTTCAGTTTTAGTTAAAGTTTTATTTAAATCTATAATGTGGATTCCATTACGCTCCATGAAAATGTAAGGAGCCATTTTTGGATTCCATTTACGGGTAAGGTGACCAAAGTGTACACCTGCATCCAATAAGTCTTGATAAGTTGTTCTTGCCATTGTCTTTGCCTCCTGTGATTAACGTTTACTGAATTGGAATTTCTTACGAGCTTTAGCACGTCCTGGTTTCTTACGCTCAACCATACGCATATCACGCGTCATTAGGCCTTTAGCACGTAATGCAGGTTTTTTCTCCGCATCTAGTTCAACAATCGCTTTAGCAATAGCTAAACGAACAGCTTCTGCTTGTCCTTTTACTCCACCACCTTGTACGTTTACAGTAATATCATAACGACCTGTAAGTTCAGAAACTTCTAAACTTTGGTTTACGATATATTGCAAAGGTAAAGTTGGGAAATAAACTTTGTGATCTTTACCGTTAACGGTAATTGCTCCAGCACCATCTTTTAAGTAGATACGTGCAACAGCTGTTTTTCTTCTTCCTGAAGTGTTAGTAACTGACATTTCTTAAAGTTTAATGGTTTTTGGAGATTGAGCTGAATGAGGGTGAGTTTCACCAGCATACACAAAAAGATTTGTGTATAATTTTTTACCCAATTTAGTTTTCGGTAACATACCACGTACCGCTTTCTCGATTACACGTTGAGGGTGTTTCGCCATTAACTCCTTCGGAGAAATAAAACGCTGACCACCTGGATAACCAGTATAAGAAACATATTGCTTTTCGCTGAATTTGTTTCCTGTCAATTTAACCTTGTCTGCATTGATAACAATAACGTTATCTCCGCAATCTACGTGTGGGGTGTACTCAGGCTTGTTTTTACCACGGATGATCATAGCGATCTTCGATGACAAGCGCCCCAAAATCTCGCCTTGTGCATCAACAACAATCCACTGTTTGTTAACAGTTTTCGCATTGGCAGAGACAGTTTTGTAACTTAACGTATTCACTTGCTTGTATTTAATTTATTAAACAATTATTTATTCCCATTAAATTTGGGACTGCAAAGATAGATAGAAAACTTTTATTATCAAATAGTTGATGGGAAAAAAGTTAAAGTTATAAGCAATAAGTTCTTTTAGAAAGTCGTCATGCTGAATTATTTCAGCATCTTAGTTCTTAATTAAATATATCAAATATTTTGTAAAGCAATAACAGTAGTTCTTTTGTTTGCTTCGGTCCCGCTTTTTGTTACAATCTTTTTTGTGAAAGCAAGCAACTTTAATATTTCGTCATTGCTAGGAGGATCAACGGAGCAATTTCATTCGTTCAGTTATCAAAAAAGTATTTCCACCTCAATCGGGTTTGAAGAACTTAGGCCTGAAATGCTATTGTTCTAAAGTCCAAAATCAGTTACAAATCATCAGGTTTAAATCCAATCCTTTTTCTTGGTTCAATTTTCTTATCCATCAACTTATCTATGTAAGTAAAAACCAATTCGATGTTTTTATCTTGATTTTTGAGTTTTCTTTTAATGTCTTCAATCTTGTATTTTAGTTCACCATTTTCATTTAGCCATTTGCGCAATCTTGTAAGTATTCTTACAATTTGAATGTTTACTTGAATGGCTTGTTGGCTATTTAAAACACTAGAAAGCATTAGCACACCATGTTCGGTGAAAGCATTAGGTAAATAGGTTCTGCCACCTTTATTTTTCTTTGAGATCACAATTTGTGATCTCAAAGATTGCCATTCAGTTTCTGTAAGGTGAAACATGAAATCTTCTGGAAATCTTTCACTATTTCTTTTGATAGCTTGGTTTAATGTTCTTGTTTCAACTCCATAAAGCTCAGCCAAATCACTGTCCAGCATAACTTTATGCCCACGGATTTCATAAATTTTGTTAACTAAAATATTTTCGGGGATGATTGAGAGCTTTTGTTTAGCTGTCATATCATTTTTGGATTTAAAATGTAAGATATAAAAATTGATTTGGATTTGAGGTCACAATTTGTAACCTCAAACAATATCCAATAGCTGTTGTTAAATCCTTAACCATCAAATTTAATGTATGCAGTATCTCGATAATATTTTCGGTTATCCCATTCCTCTGTTTTTAAAAAATATTATAGTTGGTATAGTAGCTTTATTATTAGGTGCTTTCGTAAAGTTTATCATTCATAAATTATTCTTGTTGTTATCACGTTGGTGGAGTTCAATTATAATTAAATCGACCATTAAGCACCTTAGAAATCCGATAGGTTTATTCATTCCGCTTTTGTTTTTAAACTTTTCGTTGTCGTTAATGGTAATGAGTGCTGCTTGGCGATTGCCACTAACTAAAACGTTAGAAATAGCATTGACTGTTACATTTGCTTTAATCCTGATTCGAGTTATTAATGTTCTTGAAGATTACTTTTTTCTTAAGTATGATTTAAACAAAGAGAATAATTTAAAAGAAAGAAAAATAAGAACCCAGTTGCAATTTGTAAGAAAGGTTATTGTTTCTTTAATCGTTTTGGTAACCGCTGCAATTGTGCTTTTGAGTTTCGAAAGTATGCGTAAAATAGGAGCAGGCTTACTTACCGGTGTAGGTATCGGTGGAATTATTATAGGTTTTGCAGCCCAAAAATCACTGGGAAATTTATTAGCTGGGTTTCAGATTGCTTTTACACAACCAATACGTATTGATGATGTAATAATTGTAGAAGGCGAATGGGGAAAGGTAGAAGAAATAACACTAACGTATGTTGTAGTAAATATTTGGGACCAGAGGAGATTGATCTTACCTATAACTTATTTTATTGAAAAACCATTTCAAAATTGGACAAGAGTTTCTGCTGATTTACTTGGAACCGTTTTTCTTTATATGGATTATTCTATCCCGATTGAACCTTTGAGGCAAGAATTAACTAGACTTTTGACCAATAATCCGCTTTGGGATAAAAGGGTAAATGTTGTACAAGTTACAGATACCAATAAAGATGGCTCTATAGAAATTCGATTTTTAATGAGTGCTTCAAATTCATCAAGAGCATTTGATTTGCGTTGTAATGTGCGTGAAGCAATGATAACCTTTATTCAAAACAATTATCCCGAAAGTTTACCAAAGAAAAGGTTGGACTTTAATGATAAGTTTGGAAATATATAAGCACCTTAGAAACCCAAGACTATATAAGCGAATAGCTTAGGTTTCTAAGGTAGTAAAAAAACGATTTAAGTTGCCACTTAATTAATTGCCTTAGTGGTAAAAATGTTATTTAAACATTTCTTTCAACTTTGCTAATTTCTCCTGTAAATCACCATCAGCACTTTTAGGTTCGTTACGTGGCTTTACGTTTTGCTTCTGATTACTCGGTTTGTATTCTTTCTTTTGAACCTTAGGCTCCCGACTGCGGACTTCAGACTTCGGATTAGCTTCTGTCTTCATAGAAAGCGAGATTCTTTTGCGAACCACATCTACTTCCATTACCGTAACCTCAACTTTTTGATGAACTTTCACAACCTCATTTGCATTTGCTATAAATCGATTAGCCAATTGGCTGGTATGTACTAAGCCATCTTGATGCACACCAATATCTACAAAAGCACCAAAATTGGTAATATTGGTAACAATGCCCGGAAGCTTCATGCCTGCTTTTAAATCCGAAATTTCATTAACACCATCTGTAAAACTGAAGGCTTCAAACTGCTCTCTAGGGTCGCGGCCAGGTTTTGCAAGTTCTTTTAAAATATCATTAAGCGTAGGTAAACCAATCTCGTCGCTAACATATTGCTGAGGTTTAATTTGCTTTTGTAGTTGTGAGTCTTTTATCAAAGCCGAAACGGTTGTGCCCAAATCTTTCGCCATTTTATCTACAACAGCATAGCGCTCTGGATGAACTCCGCTCATATCTAAAACATTTTCGGCATTGCGTATGCGCAGAAAACCTACTGCTTGTTCGTAGGCTTTATCACCTAAACGAGGAACCTTTTTTAAACTCTCTCGGTTTTTAAAAGCGCCGTTTGTATTTCTGTACTCAACAATGTTTTGCGCTAAAGTTGGTCCTAAGCCCGATACATAAGCCAGAATTTGTTTCGATGCAGTATTCAATTCTACACCAACGGCATTTACTGCACTTATCACATTATCATCCAAACTCGCTTGCAATTTATTTTGGTCAACATCATGTTGGTATTGCCCTACACCGATAGATTTCGGGTCGATTTTTACCAGTTCGGCTAGTGGGTCCATTAAGCGGCGACCGATTGAAACGGCTCCACGAACGGTAATATCCTGTGTAGGAAATTCTTCTCGGGCAACATCTGAGGCCGAATAAATTGATGCACCACTTTCATTTACCATTACAATAGTTGTGTTTGGTAAGTTTAGTCCACGAATAAATGCTTCTGTTTCTCTACCAGCAGTACCGTTGCCAATTGCAATAGCTTCGATTTCGTATTTTTTGCAAAGTTCTTGAATAATAACTTCAGCATTTTTTATGTTTCCTTGTCCGGTATGCGGGTAAATTGCTGTATTCTCTAATAACTGACCTTGCTTATCTAAACAAACCACCTTACAACCGGTACGGAAACCAGGGTCGATAGCTAGTACATTTTTTTGTCCCATTGGTGCGGCCAATAGTAACTGACGGGCATTTTCTGCAAAAACACGAATCGCTTCTTCATCTGCTTTTTGTTTTGTTAAAACCCTGAGTTCGGTTTCCATGGCGGGTTCCAGCAAACGTTTATAACCATCTTCTAAAGCTTGCTGAACTTGTTTTGAAGCAGTATTATTGCCAAGAACAAATTGATTTTCCAGAATAGAAAGAGCATCTTCAGCAGGAGGTAAAGCATCTAAACGCAAAATTAGCTCTTTTTCGCCACGGCGCATAGCCAAAACACGGTGAGATGCAGCAGTTTTTACGGGTTCACTCCATTCAAAATAATCTTTATATTTTATACCTTCTTCCTCTTTACCTTTAATTACTTCGGCTTTAAAAACTGCTTTTTCTTGAAAATAGGTACGCATTTTAGTTCGTGCTTCTGCATTTTCAGAAATCATTTCAGCGATAATATCTCTTGCACCAGCTAAGGCTTCTTCCAAAGAATTAACTCCTTTTTCTGCATTAATAAACTTACTTGCGGTAGCTTCTAAATCAAAATTTTGTTGGTCGAAAATTTGTAGGGCAAATGGCTCTAAACCTTTCTCTTTTGCTACCGATGCACGAGTTTTACGTTTAGGTTTGTATGGTAGATAAATATCTTCTAACAGGGAAATAGTTTCTGCCAAATTTATTTGCTTTTCTAACTCAGGCGTTAACTTTCCGAGCTCCGTCATCGATTTTAAAATCGCTTCTCTACGCTTATCTAAATCGCGTAATTGTAAAACTCTATCACGAATTGCAGCAACCTGAACTTCATCTAAACTTCCGGTTAATTCTTTTCTATACCGAGAAATAAATGGTACTGTTGCACCTTCATCTAATAGTGATATAGTAGCAGTAACTTGCTTTTCTGCAACTTTTAATTCGGTTGCAATTAATTTATGGTGGGTTAACATATTTAAAAATTAAAGTGGCAAAGCTAATCAGGATTTGCGGGATTTAAGGATTTTTAAAATGAAGTTTTCCACTAGAAATTGTTGGTAATAATCTAATTTTTTTGGAAAGCAATGGCAGAAGTATTGTCTATTGGTAGTCTGTCTTTACGCTAAATTCCCAATGAAAAATCGGGATATATCGCTTCAATCCCGTTTAGGTACTTGGGGTATTGCTGCTATTTTTGGTTGCTTTGTGCATTTAGAGAAAGAAGTTATGGAAAAGTAAAATAATCGCATCATATTTATAATATGAAAAATATAACCTTTATTCTGCTAGTATTTTGTTCCGGGTGCCGATATGAAACTTCTGAAATTCAGGAAAATGTTGATGAAGAAGTTCAGGTTATCTTGAATACATTCGAGAATGCTGCTGTTGCAGTATCAGAAAATGATTCTGAGGAGCTAAGAAGAACCAAGGTTCGATTTCCACCTAAAGGAAGTAAGGAAATTAATTTAAGCAAAATACCTAAAGTGCCTTTAAATAGAAAGCATCTGTATTTAACAAATGACACCTTAAATGAGATCAGTCAAAAGCTTTTCAATAATTTGTCTTCAAAGCAAAGAGGTATAATAATACATCCAGATTCCATTGGTGAAATATTGAAGAATACTAACCTTAAGTTTTCTCCAGCCAATTTGACCACAAACTCAAAAAAATATGAGATTAGAAATGATTCATCTGTCATTCACGATAGAAACTTTAATGGAAATCTGATTTTTACCCGAGTTGTTTTTAACAAAAATAAAACAAGAGCTTGCTATGTCTTTTCACAGAGCAAGAAAGTTGGTTATCAGAATTTTTGGAGCATGGGTACTATTATCTACGCAATGAAAGTAAATGGAATTTGGGTTTTTGATAGAGAGGAGGAACTTTGGATAACTTAAGACTTCTTTGCTATTTTATCCAAATCCTCTTCGGCTCTAAATTTAGTAATTCTGGTAATTAAATCTAATGGCATCGGTTTATCAATTGGAAACTGAACTGCACCTTTGCTCCATTTATATTCTCCAAATTCGTTTTGGAATACTTTAATGCCAGAACCTGTTGGATAAAAGCCAATGTGTTTTTCGTAAGCTGCGAAATATACTAAAACAGTATTCTGTTTAAAGGCTGGCATTTTATAGCTAATCACTTCGTTTGCATTCGGTACCGCTTTTCGTAGTGTTTCCCTAATTTGCTCCAAAATTAACTGTGTTTTGGCTGGAAATAATTGAATGTAATCATCTATAGTTTTTGGTTCTAGTTTTTCCATAGCGTTGAAATCTTGGAATGAAAATACGAAAATCGGCAATACTTATTCACTAATTTGAATGTCGTATTTATGCAAAAGACCCGCTAAACCAGATTTAGAAAACCTTGCTTTTTTTGTCCGATTATTATCAGGGTCGATGGAAAAATTGTACGCCGTCCTTATATCGGCTTTTTCTAAAGTGGTTGTGTCGAATGTTGCGCTGAGTAAATCGCAATTATCGAAAGTAACATTTGTCAAATCAGACTCCGAAAAATCAACTTCATGCATTTGGGTGTTTTTGAAATTGGTTTTCTTCAGTTTTATTTTGTAGAATGATGAATGGTCCAACTTGCAATTGTTAAAACTGAAAGCTAAACCGAAATCGTTACAGTTTTCGAAACGGAGTCCAAGCATTTTACAATCGCTAAAAACAATGTCGTTAAATGAGGTTTTGGTTAAGCTTGCTAAACTTAAATTACATAAAATGAATTCACAATCGAGAAATTTTACGCCGCTTAAATCAGAGTTGGAGAAGTTGCAGTTGATAAATTTACAATTTTCGTACTCTGCTATCGGTAATGCTTTTACAGTAAAATCTTCTCTGTTAAATGTTTGATCAGCTATGTAATTATTAGACATTGGTTGCTTTAATTTGAAGGCTAAGTTAAAAATTATCGCTTTGTTTTTGGCGTTCTAGCACGACTGAATTAAGATTTTTATACAGGTTTTACTAAAATAAACCAGACAGAAATGGAAATACTTTTTTGTTGTACTAGCTAAAAAGATTACCACGTAGTTCCTCCTCTCAATGACGGTAATTGAAGCATGACAGAAGTTAAAAAAGATTGTAATAAGTGGCGGGGCTGCTGAAAGCGAAGGATTAATAAATGTTGATTTTCTAATTACTTAACCCTTGTAAGAAATAAATCTGATTAAGCTTACGTGTTATATGGTGTTTTTAAGTGGTAAAGTATAGAGCAAAAAAAATCCTCCAAATTGCTTTGGAGGATCAGTATATTTTAGTCTTCTGTTTGTGAAGATTAGTAATTTTATTTTGTTGCGTACATTACTTCTTTAACTGCTTTAATTACTTTCTCTGCATTAGGTAAGCTGGCAGCAATTAAAGTTGGCGAGTATGGAAGTGGCACATCTGCACATGTAATGCGTATAACCGGTGCATCTAAATAATCGAAGGCTTTTTTCTGAACCATGAAAGCAATTTCACCTGAAAGTGATGCCAATGGCCAAGCTTCTTCTACTACGACTAAGCGATTGGTTTTTTTAACAGATTCGATGATGGTATCGTAATCGATTGGGCGAACTGTACGCAAATCGATAACTTCTACATTAATACCTTCTTTAGTTAACTCTTCAACAGCAGGATTTACCACACGAGTTAACATTTTACCGAAGGTTACAATGGTTACATCAGTACCTTCTTTAGTTACGTTTGCCTTACCAAATTCGATATAATATTCTTCTGCTGGAACATCACCTTTATCACCATACATTACTTCTGATTCCATAAAAATAACTGGATCTGGATCGATAATAGCTTGTTTAAGTAAACCTTTTGCTTCATAAGGAGTTGATGGTACAACAACTTTTAACCCTGGGGTATTTGCAAACCAGTTTTCGAAGTTTTGGGAATGTTGTGCGCCTAGTTGACCAGCATTACCGGTTGGACCACGGAAAACCATTGGGCAAGAGAACTGACCACCACTCATTGATAAAATTTTAGCAGCACCGTTAATAATTTGGTCGATTGCTACCAATGAGAAGTTGAATGTCATGAATTCTACAATTGGAATTAGTCCGGCTGTTGCAGCACCTGTTGCTATACCAGCGAAACCTAGTTCGGCAATTGGCGTATCGATTACACGTTTTGCGCCAAATTCATCAAGCATTCCTTGACTTACTTTGTATGCACCGTTATATTCTGCTACTTCTTCACCTAATAAAAAAACGCGGTCATCTTTGCGCATTTCTTCGCTCATGGCTTCGCGTAGTGCTTCTCTAAATTGGATTTCTCTCATTGTAAATTTTAATAACGGTGGCAAATATAATTATTAATCGCATTGAAACCAAAGGGAATTAAGCGTGTGTTTTGTAATAATTATGGTTGATTAAGGCTGTTTTTTCGGACAAAAATTTAAAGCGTTGTTGAGTTTTGTAGATATTTAAAAATAATATTGTGAATATCTGTTAATGAGGTGGTAATTGTGTTAAGGTTTATTGGTTTAACAAAATATATTGCTGCGATATGGTTTAAAGATTTTCAAGATCGTTGAGGTCTTTTGGACGGCCTGCAGCTTTTTTGGCTTTTTTTAAATCGTCTAAATGAATAGTTTTAATTTGGATACCATCTTCTTCAAATAATATTGCGTTATCATAACTGGCATCAAAATCTAAACCTTTTACAGCTAACATCAAATCAATTGCTGATGGTGGTATGCCAAAAGTAAAAACATCCCAATTTTTATGCGTGAGAAAATTTTCCTCAGTCATATCAAATACAGGCATCCCAAAATTTAAAAATGCATTTTTGATTTTGCCATAGTTTTCTAAAGTTCTTGCCACCCAAATATCCATATCACCCGTAGTTCTTGAGTAACCATGAAGAATTACTGAGAAGCCTCCAACTAAAATATATCGAACATCAGCCTTGTTCAAAGCCTCGACAAAATCACGAAAATCTTCATTAAAAATGTTGCCCATTATTTATTTCTAGCTCTCACACCAAATTTTGTTTTATCCATTCGTGGCGGATTCTCTTCAGGGAAATTGTAGGCAATGCTATTTAAATAGTTTGCAATTCGCAAACGTTCTTGCGAGGTTAAAGTACGATAATATTCGGCATGAGATTTTGAAGCCTCTTCTGCAGTTTGGCCTTTAAATGCTGTTCTGTCTAAACGATACATAGTCAAATATAAATATTTTATGTATTGATTTAATGCTTCGGATTTAACAATCCGTAAATTTCACTGTCTAAAAATTTTCCTCTGAAATAATAATCCTGTTTAAAATGTGCTTCTTTTACAAAACCCTGTTTGATGAGGATTTGTCGTGATGCATCATTTTCGACATTAATATTTGCTTTAATGGTATGGAGATTCATGTCGTTAAAACCAAAATCGATTGTTCTTTTTAAAGCTTCGGATATAATACCTTTTCTCCAATAATCTGGATGTAGCATATAGCCAATTTCTGCCCTGTGGTTTGCATAATCTGTTCTCCAATAGCCAATTGAACCTATCATTTGATTTGGATTTTCTTTTAAAGCTATAACCCAAGCCAAATTATCGCCATTTTCAAAGCCCTGATTAAATGTGCTGATGAATGTTTTAATCTCTAATAAATCTTTAGGTCTTTCGCGATCGATGTATTTCATCACCGTTTCATTGGTACGCATATCATATAGTGCTTCAGCATCTGTAAGCGAATGTTCGCGAAGGATTAATCGTTCGGTTTCTAAAAGAGGGAATTTGGTGAAATTGAGGGTTAGCATTTTTAAATTTAAAGATTAACCGCAAAGCACACAAAGTTTTTCGCAAAGGATTTAAAGTTTTATTACCACCGAGTACACAGAGGTTTTCACCAAGAACAAAAGAGATTGTGTAATTAGCCTGAGCTTTGTGCCCTCTGTGCTTTTCTTTTTTTGCTCTGTGGTTATATAGAAATCAAAGCCTAGCGTTCTTGCGATTTTTCTTCTATCCCTTTACGGTTAAAAACCTATTTCCCAAACAGCGTTTTGTAAATGGAATACTTGTAATTATCAGGAATTTCGCTTGCTTTAAAATAAGGTGCGCCAAAAAGCTCGGTAAGTTTTTCTTTCAATTTATTTAAAAACAGTGGTTTTATCTCTTCTAAAAAATCGCCACGTAAAACCTGTCGATTAGATTTAAACCAAACACCTCCATAGGTAGGGTCGTTCATGGTTTTTACAATATAGAGATTGGGTTCTACACAAGTTTTACCAGCAAATTGTTCGTAAGCATAAGTATAAAGCAAGGTTTGGATTAAAGCTTTATTGATGTGTTTTCCATCCGAATTAAAAAGTTCATCAATAGATGCAAAAGCCAGTTTATCACTTCCGGATTTATAATCGATAATTTTTGTAACACCATCTTTAACATCAACCCTATCAATATAGCCGAAGATTTTAATGCTTTCTTCTTTCCCGTTTAGTGGAAAACTAATTTCTGCCTCTATTTTTTGTTCTAAGCTGATAATATTAAATGGTGTTTGTGATATGTCTTGATTCAAAATAATATTTACATAAGCATCAACAATGGCTAAGATTACCTTTTGCATGCCTTTATATTCCATTACCAAATCAGGATGTTTGAACATTACAGCATTGAACGCTTTTTGAATCAATTGCGGAACTTTCTTCCGCTGCTCTTCTATTTTATCCTTCGTAATTTCTGCTTTGCGTAAATCGGCGTAGAAATATTCCATCACTTTGTGCAAAATCGAACCAATTTCATTGGCTTCAACTACTGCACTTATCTCTTTTGGTTCTTTAATTTCAGCTATGTAATTGAAGAAAAAATCGATCGGGTTAGAAATATATTGTGTAATTGCCGAGGGTGATAGCGATTTAGTTTTATCCAAATAACGTTTCAGTTTACTTTGGATAAATTCATTACCGGTTTTTTCGATTTGAACATCTCTAAATTGTTCTGTTTTCACATCTAAATTAAGTTCATTATATGTGAAGTTGAAACCACTTTCATATTCCAATTGCTTTAAAATTCTACTGGCTTCGCCCGATGTATTTTCGTCAGTTAAACTGTTGTAAACAAAGTTGATGTTTTTTGCCCTTTGCATTAAACGGTAAACCATGTAGGATGAAATGGCATCGAGGTTTTCTAATACAGGCAAACCGTAAACCCTCCTAATAGAATCGGGGATAAAACTATTTCCAATAGATGATTTTGGTATAATTCCTTCATTAAAACCCAAAATCACTACCTTATCGAAATTTAGATTTCTGGTTTCGAGCAAGCCCATCACTTGGATACCATTAAGCGGGTCGCCAGAAAGGGGGACGGCTATAGCCTGCAATGATTTTTGAACCAAATAAATTACAAACGGAATTTCCTCTTTGCCAATATGATTGCTGAATGTATCGTGTAGCCTGTTTAACTCCTGAATTGTTTTTACAAAAAGCTCCGCATCGATTTTTTTTAGTGTTTTCGCGTTTGATAATCTTGTTAAAACGAAATCTAAAACCTCTAATAAATTGGTAACTACAGCTTGCGGTTCTTCAATTTTTTTATAAAAAACTTCAAATAAGCCACTTTGCCTTAAAAGTCGCTTGTGGTCAACCTCAACTTTGTTTTCCTGTAATAATGCTGTGAGTATTTTATCTCTCATTTTTTGAGATAATCCTGAAAGTGGGTGTGTTAAAAAAGCCTCAACATTTTTATACATTACTTTATCAGCTTGCAAAATTTCTAGCTGACTGGTTAACCATACATCAACCAAACCAAAAATACTCGAAGTAGATAAAGCAAAACCCATAGTTACATTTAGGTCTATTGCTGAACCATTAAAACTTGTTGGAATGGTTTGTAACGTTGGAATAAGTAAACTTTCATCAGCTAAAACCACAACCGTTTTGCCAACACTTTCGGCATTGGTATAATCTTCTTCTAAAATAGTGTTAAGAATTTTTGCCTGGGCAGATTGACCCTGAACTTTAAAAACATTCACATAATGCGATTCTGTTTTCATCAAGCTTTCTTGTTTTGCAAACACATTTTTTAATCCAATCTGATTTAAGTTTTTTCGAAGAAACAAGCCAGCTTCTTGCGAAATGTCATCTAAATAATAGCTATCAGCGTCGAAATAAAACAATGCTTTTTCGGCTTCTTGTAGCTGTGCAAATATTTTTGCTTCGGCACTGCTCAAAGCATTAAATCCAACAAAAACGATTTTTCCTTTATCAAAATTGGAAATAAATTCTTGATGATTTGTAATGTCATCTGCCAAATGGCGATATACCGAACCATTGGTTAAATAGCCTTGTTTTTTTAATTCAGCATGAAATTTTTGATAAAGCTTTGGCATTCTTCGCCACATCTTTATAAATAATTCTTGCTGTTTTTTATGTTTTCCTTCAGAATAAGAAGTCCAGAATTGAGCTAGAAATTGATATTGTTCTGCACTTAAATAATCAAATTCTTTATTGATAACAGAGATATCTTCCAAATCGCGGTACAACTTTTCGGCATCCACTAAATCAGCATCAATTTGATTAAAATCGCTAAGAATAATTTTCGCTAAAGGAAAAAATTTATGGCTTGAAATGGTTTCTAAATTTTCCTCAACCAAAAGTTGGTTGTATATTTTATGTAGCGTAAAAAACTGCAAATAGAAATCGGCAATTTTATAACTTGTTGAGCATGCAAAAAACTCTTGAATGGTAAAAAAAGAAGGACTGAAAAAAGGTTTACCAATGATATCTGCAAAATGCTTTTGCAAATAAGCAGATGGACGTTTGTTATTGAAAACAATAGCACAATTTTCTAATTGATTTCCAAACTTAAAAACTAAATCTTCGGCAACTTCTTGTAAAAATGGTTTCATTTGCGTCTTCATGTTATACCAATTTCAATTTGCCTTTTACTGCGTAAAATAAATAGGTTTTTATGTTTTTAAACCCAATCTCGGCTAGAAGATTTCTATATTTATCTACTTGTTCGATGTGTTTATTGCTCTCTTCTAAAGTGAATTTATAATCCAGAATAATAACTTCATCGGCATTAATTAAAACCCTATCTGGACGATGAAGCTTTCCGCTAGCATCAATAATATTTTTTTCGGTGATGCTTTCTGTTGCCTTTTCTAAAATTTCTTTCAGCTCAGGGTGATTCAAAACTTCCAGCGCAGAATCGATAAGTTTTTGCTTTTCTTCTTCTTTAATAATGCCTTGTAAAACGAGATTGCTGGTGTAATCAAAAACGCCTTTTTCAGTGCTTGAACTAGCTAAAATATCATGCAAAATGGAGCCTTTTCTTCCAGATTTTTCTATGTTAACCAAATGCTTTAAATGCTTTTCTTCAGATGGGATATAAAGTTCTGATAAACGATTAGTAGTTGGATAACTCTCCAAAGAAATAAAATTAGCCTCAACTGGTTTATTTTCTATTGATAGATAATCTACAATTTCATAAACGCCATTTTCATCAAACTTATCATTAAACGTGTGGTTTAATACATCTCCCATATTGGATAAGTTAACTTCTTTATTGCCTTTTGCTTCGGCCTTACCCATTGTAGCAATATAGAGGAAATCTTTAGAGCGTGTTGTTGCTACGTAAAGCATATTTAAAGCATCCATATTGTTGTATAGCAATTCTTCGAAATATGCTTTGGAAATGGATGAATCGGCTAAATCTTTGTTGTATTTTAATGGAATTCCACGAAGTTCCTTATAAACCGTATCTTCTGATGAAACCCAAAAAGTTGAGTTGGGTTTACCTTTTATTTCCCAGTTGCAGAACGGAACAAAAACAGCTCTAAAAGCCAAACCTTTCGATTTGTGAATGGTGATGATTTGAATCGCATCTGCACCATCAGGCGATGGAAGTGATTTTTTAATGCCATCTTCATCCCACCAGGTTAAAAATGAGATTATCCCTTTTTCTCCTAACCTACCTGCATTGGCGGTCAAATCTCTGAAGGCTAAGAGATATGGAAGATGTTGTGCTAGGTTTTTTAATTCATAAGCTTCAATTAAAATTTCTACCAACTCAGGCAAAGGGAGTTGCAACCACGATTGCCAGTTTTCGCAAAGCGATTTAGGAAGCACATTGCTTAATGAATTTAAAGTTGCATTATTAAGGTTTAAATAATGATTTGCATTGGCTTCTTTTCCATGCAATGAATTAAAAAGCGCAATGCAATTTGCCTTGTACAAAGCCGTTTGCGCATCTAAACCGATTAAAACTTTTAGCGTATTAATGAGTAGCTGAATGGCTGAGTTATTGGAAATTAGTAAGGCATCGCCAGAAAGTACAGGCAGCTTTTGCTCCATTAATTTCTGAACGGTTAGCAAAGCTTCGCTGTTAGAGCGAACCAAAATTGCAATATCTTTTAAAGCATAATGCTGTTTATCCTTTAAATAAAAAATTTCCTGTATAACATCATCTAAAGCAATATCTCTAAAAATCGTTTCGCTAAAACGTGCTTCATCTGGTGCATGTTCTTTTCCAAATTTTTTGATTTTAATGGTTCCGCCTTTTAAAGTGTTTTTAGCGAAATTTTGTTTAGAACCTGCATAAATATCAGTAATAATTTGGTTGTAGTTTTGGCTATTCCACCACGTTGATATACTTTCAGGTTTGCTGGCTAAATTTTCGTTCAACTCATTTTGTAAGGTTAAAGGAATAGAAAGATAGAGTACATTATTAAATGTGATGATATTTTCTGTGCTGCGGTAGTTTTCTTCTAAACTTTCTTCGATAACATTATGTACGCCAACGTCGGTTTTCGCATGTTTGTGCAAAATATTCCAATCGCCATTACGCCAACGGTAAATGGATTGCTTGGTATCACCAACAATTAAATGGTCAATCGAATCAACACTTGGAGTAGCTATTGCATTGGTTAAAAGCGATTTAAAACTTCCCCATTGACTGGTAGATGTATCTTGAAATTCATCAAACAAAAAATTTTTGTATCGGTTACCAACTTTTTCCCAAATAAATGAGGGGTTGTCACCTGCATCTTCGGTAATTCCTGAGATTAGTTTTTGGGCATCACTAATTAGAAGGTTATCATTTTCTGCTCGATATTCTTTAAGTAGAACTGCAATTTCTTGCATTAACCGTAAATAATAAAGGTTTTTGTTGAAAGCAATAGCCAGCTGGTAGTTTGGTAAATGCGCTAAATAATGTGCTTTAATTTGATGTAAAATAGGATTTACAGTTTCATATGCTTCAGATGAATAGGCATTCTTTTGAAACCACTCTTCAGGTTCATCTATAAGATTGAATATTGATTCTATCTTTGAAAAGTCGCCCGGTGCTGTTAAGATTAACTTCGTTAGCGGGCTTTTTGATTTTCCTTTAAGTTGGTCGTTTTCTATACCTAAAACTTCTAAAGCGGCATGTGCATCAGTTGCCAAACGAATAATTTCATCCTCAAAATTTTTAATTTCTTCTTTCGTAACATTTATGTATTTTTTAAAAAGTTCATCTATGTTATCCAATCCTAATTCTTCAACCGCCGTTTCGAAAATTTGAAAACGCTCCGAGAAAATTTCGCCAATTAGGTTGTAGAGTTCGATTTTGTAATTCCAGCTTTTGTTATCGCTGATGCGCTCGATGGCCAAATCAATAATCCATTGCAAAAGTTGTTTATTATCGTTTAAGGCATTATCGAGTTTGTTAACCAAATCATCTTTTACTTTATCATAATTCATTTCTAAATTATAATCGGCATTTAAACCGAGTTCAAAGGCGAAACCACGAATTACTTTTTGAACAAAGCCATCAATAGTACTTACCGAAAAACGACTGTAATCGTGAAGGATTTTTCGATAGATTTTATCTGCTTTGGATTGAAGTTCTTGTGCGGTTAATTGTGGGTAAGCAATTAAAATCAGTTTGCGGTAATCATCAATTTTGTTTGATGGATTGCCTTGAGCTAAACCAACCAATACTTCTAAAATCCTCGATTTCATTTCTTCAGTGGCCTTATTGGTAAAGGTTACGGCCAAAATTTCGCGATATTTATTCTCACCGCTGAAAAGTAAAGTAAGGTAGTGTGCTGTTAAACTGAATGTTTTACCAGAACCTGCAGAAGCTTGGAGAATTTTAAGGGGTTGGGGCATTTGCTATATTTTTTAAACACCCCGCCCTGCGGGCACCCCTCTGGAAGAGGGGAATATTGGGTGCAGAAACTTTCTTATATAATCTTTCTTTGTCGTTTTGTAATTAGGCGCTGTGTAATTCCCCTCTTTTAGAAGGGTGGATGCGCAGCAGACGGGGTGTTTTTTGCAAAGTTATCCCGAGCCAAATCCATAATGCTCAATAATAAATTCTTCCAGTCCTACTAATACAAATTCCATATTTTTCATCACATCATCAACCGTAATTCTGTAAATTTTTAATCCTAAAGAAATAAGATATTCTTCTCGAACTTTATCATGTAGTTCTTTATCATCATGGCTTGAACCATCAATTTCTATAACTAATCCCAATGCTTTAATGTAGAAATCTACAATATAGTTTCCAATAATTCTTTGTCTATCAAAATCAATCTTATGGAAATTACCCCTTGTAACCTGCATCCAGAATAATACTTCTGGTAAATTACCTGCTCTTAGAAGTAGTTTGGCTCTTTCTTTTAGACGAGGTTGATAGGGTAAATCTCTAACTACATTTTGCCTTAATTGAATGCCATTAATACTGATTTTTATATTTAACACCCCGTACTGCGGACATCCCTCTGCAAGAGGGGAATGCTGGGTGCCAAAATTGGCAAGAATGTCATTAGGTGGTTGCATTTTGAGGCAATTTGTTTATAGCGCTTTGTAATTCCCCTCCTAAAAAGTGCTGGCAGGACGGGGTGGTTTTACAACACCTAACTTACAACAATTTAAAATTTTCCTGAAATCATGATACCAACAATTAGATTAAAAAACTCATTTTTGGTACTTGTACCCACTAAATAACAAGTTAAGAACTTTTCTTTAGTTTTTTCTTCGCCAAAGTTTTGTGGCTAATCCTCAATGGCCTTTCCGCCATTTCAATTTTTAGGCCTAACAAATCTCTAATTACAACAGAAGCACAAGCGCCACCAAATGCAGCAGGCAAATAAGAAACTGTGCCGTAAGCAGAGCGCTTGAAATTGCTACCATCCGTCATAATCATTGAGTTTTTATCCATTTCTTCGGTAGAGAAAACAGCTTTAATTTTGTTGGCACCCTCAAGTTTATTTAATCGTTTACGAACATAACTTGCGAAAACGCATTGGTAAGTATCGGGCAGCATGGCAATTCTCAATCTGGTAGGGTCCATTTTTCCGCCAGCACCCATTGAACTTACAATTGGAATATTTTGCGCTAAAGCTGTAGATAGTAAGGTGATTTTTGGCATCACACTATCTATACAATCCATAATGTAATCGAACTTAGAATTTAATATTTCTCTGCATTTTTCAGGCGTAAGAAAGGTATTTACCACATGAAGTTTCAATTCGGGGTTTATCGCAAGTAAACGTTCTTGCATAATTTCGGCTTTGCTTACCCCATGATTGGTAGCTAAAGCAGGTAATTGTCTGTTTCTATTTGTCGGGTCAACAACATCACCATCAACAATTGTCATTTCGCCAATACCCGAACGACAAATAAATTCCGCAGCAAAAGAACCAACACCACCTAAACCAATTATTAAAACATGTTTGGCTTGTAATTTCTCAATTCCATCATTGCCTACTAAAAGTGCAGAACGCGAAAGCCAGGTTGTATCAGACATTTTTGATTAATTTTTTATCACAGATAAAAAGGATGAACACAGATATTTCAAGCTTTAATCTATAGTTAATTTATTTCTGCCACGGAAACATGGATTGACACGGAATTTTTTCTGTGAATTCTGTACTCTCGTGGCTAATTATATTTTATACTCTCCAAATTAGACGCCATAATCAGTGTTTATCTGTGTCCATCTGTGGTTAAACCAAATTCAATTCTTTCCAGCTTGCAAAAATACGTGCTTTAAGCTCATCAACCGAACATTTTTTTAAACTTGCTGCAACTTGATAAATTTGCTGTATTGAAATGTTCGAATCATCTGTTTCTAAAAAGAAGTTATCATTACTTTGGATCAGTTGGGAAGCACCAGAATTTTCTTTTAATATGGAAGCGCCAAATGATAAATAAAAACCGTTCGCAATTAATAGTTCGCCAAGTGCTTTCTGTTTATTAAATCCATGAATTATCATCGGTATTTTCACTTTTAACCGTTTTCTAATCTCCAATAATTCTGAAAAACTTTTAACACAATGAAGAATAACAGGCTTATTTAATTTTTCTGCCAGTTTGATTTGGTTCTCCAGAATAATAATTTGATTGGTAATGCTTTCTCCTCTTAATTTATCTAAACCGCATTCACCAATCATTTTTACGTTTGGTTGTTGTGCTTTACATTCGAGGTGTTTTAATTGAATTTCTAGATTTTCTAGTTTTGCAAACCATGGATGCAAGCCCACCGAAATAGACCTATTACAGGTTAATGGATATAAATTTCCATCCGTTAATGATAAACTTAAAATACTTTGAATATCTTTTTGCTGCAGTGAGCGGTGGGTATGAATATCAAGATATGGCATTTATTGAAGAATGTAAATGTAGTTGCTCTGTAAAGAATTAAGAAATAATCTACAAAATTAGTCGACTTTATTATTTTTGCAGCATCATTCTTTAAAAATCATGAAAAAAATATTAATATTAATTACTGCTGTATTAATTTCTAGTGCAGCATTTAGTCAGGCGAAAACAGAAGGTGTACATATTTATAACCCTGAAGCAAATGCCCTGGCAGATTTAAAAGTGGCTACAGATAAAGCTGCTAAAGCAAATAGACACGTATTAGTACAGGTTGGAGGAAATTGGTGCAGTTGGTGTATTGCTTTTCATAATTTGGTAGATACAACTGCAGTTTTAAAGCAAACCATTAATGATAATTACGAATATGTTTTGGTAAATTGGGATAAAGACCATCATAACGATGAAGCTATGAAATATCTTGGTTTTCCAAATCGTTTTGGTTATCCGGTTTTTGTAGTGTTAGATGGAAAAGGTAAAGTGCTGCACATCGAAAATTCTGCTTATTTAGAAACTGATGAAATTGGTGCAAATGGCAAGAAAAAAGTTGGACATGATGTGAAAAAAATCACTTCGTTTTTGAAAGGATGGACGGTTGCAGCTGTAAACCCCGAAACTTATAAAGCTAAATAGAGGTAGAGGGTAAAAAGGTATAACGCGAAGGGTAAAACTCAATTTCAAAATTAAAAGCCGCTGATTTTCAGGTATTAATCTGCGAATCAGCGGCTTTTGTCTTTAATCATCTAAATCGTCTTCATCAACTTTAATGTCATCTACATTTAATTCGTATGATGGTTTAGATGCTTCATCAGCTTGTTCCAACATATCTTTGTCGTGTTCGATGTTTATGTTATCACCACTGATTTCATTAATGTTTTCCGTACTGTCTTCTCTACGCAAAGCATCATTGGGGTCGTTCGAATAATCTTCGTCTTTTGGGTCTATCATAACATTTAATTTATAGATAGATAATCAATTTGACTAAAGAATTGTTTTTAATTTTTTATTGATTTACATCATACTGAACTCTACCCATTGTTAATAAACCTGATTGCAGCGACAGCGGCAATTTTTCATTGACGCTACAGCGAAAAAGCCGGGCCACAATAAGCAATGGAATACTGAACGTTAACTTTCAAAATCCCTAATCGTATAAAATATTACGGGTTAGACTGATTTTGTATAAAGGCGGCGGTGTAAACTGTGATCTTTTATGTTTTAACAGCTCAACTTATAAGATAGTGATGGTTAGCTCAAAACAAGCTTATTGTTTACAAACCATCTCCGTATTTAAAATTAGGCAAAATGCTAACTGGCAATTTCCCGGCAGGTACCAATCGATTATTAATTACTGCCGCTGCAGAGATTTGCATATAATCTTCTTTTTGGTATCCTATAAGTAAGCCTTTACTATTTTCTAATCCTGGTAAACCAGCTAGGTTATATGGATTTGCAAATAGTGCAAAAACTGCATTTTTGCCAGATAATTCTTTAATAAAATTTTTAACACCAGCATTTAAAGGTATGTTATTTCCTGGTCTTGCCCGGCTATCGTGTATGCCCACAATTACCTGGTCGAACGCCCCGATTTCTCTAGCAATATTTGATATTTGCGTAGCCGATGCATCTTTATCCAGCACATAATAAACCGAATTATAAAATCCTTTAGAAACTTCTTTCTGGAACCTGGTAACCGTTGGAACGCCAATACTAATGATTGCTGTTCTTCTAATCGGAATCATATTTTTAATATAATCTTTACCTTTAAGCAAGGTAACCGAAGCATTTGCCAATTCTTGAACCAATGCATTACTAGCGTTGCGGTTTACATTAGCAACAATGCCTTGGGTTACAACGGTATCTTTTTTATTTAAGCCTGCCCAATATTTAGCAGTTAATATTTTTCGTACACTTTCATCAATCGTTTTAATATCAATTCTACCCTGGCGTACTGCTCTCCGTACTAGATGAATCGCCCTGTCGCTATTTTCAGAAAGCTCCAAAATATCATTACCGGCAATTATTCCAAGCAAATCTGCTTCGCCATTCTTAAAGTATTTTACAACACCTTTCATGTCCATTGCATCAGAAATAATTAAGCCTTTAAAACCTAATTTTTCTTTCAAAATTCCGGTAACAATTGGTTTTGATAATGTTGACGGCAAGTTTGGTGTATTATCTAGCGATGGAATATTCATGTGGGCAATCATAATTCCAGCTGCACCTTGTTTTATCAATTCTTTGAATGGATACATTTCCAAACTATCTAGCCGGGCAGCACTAAATGTAAGTTGTGGCAGATCGTAGTGCGAGTCTACATCCGTATCACCATGCCCAGGGAAATGTTTTAAAGTGGTTAGCAAACCACCATCTTGCATTCCTTTCATATAAGCGGCAGTTTTTGTAGCCACATTATATTTATTTTCGCCAAAAGAACGGTAATTGATAACCGGATTTTTGGCGTTGTTATTTATATCTGCATCGGGAGCCAGATTCATTTGCATACCCATGCGTTTGTAATCTTTGGCAACTTCTTGCCCCATTCGGTAAATCAAATCTTTATTTTGGATGGCACCTAAAGTCATTTGGTATGGAAAAGAAATTGTACTATCCAACCGCATGCCCAAACCCCACTCGCCGTCGTTTGCTACAAGTAAAGGTACGTGACTAACTTTTTGGTAGGCATTTGTTGCAGCAGCTTGCCTTACCGGGCCACCTTGAAAAAAAATTACACCACCCAATTGTTCTTTCTTAATCACCATACCAACAGAATCTGTATATTTTTTGCCAAGATTAGTATGCGCCCTAACAAAAAACATTTGAGCAATTCGCTCTCTTCTGTTCAATTTTTTAAAAACCGAATCAACCCATTTTGGTTGATTGTTTAATAAATCCAGATAGGTTTGCTTTTGAGCATTTGCCGATAAAGTGGCAATACAGAATATTAGTAGTAAGAATAAATTTTTTTTCACGATGTTTTGTAGTAACCAGTTGGCTAAATTAATAAGTTAAACGCGAATTAAACAAAAACCAATCCAAGTAATTGATTTAATACAATGTAGAACGCTAGGTTTCCTGAATTTTGAAAATTAACGTTCAGTAATTCTTTTGTAACTGCAGCCCCGCTGTTCGCTAAAGCCTCGCAGAAAAAGCTCGGGCTATCGCTACCATCGGGTTTATTAACAAAGTTAGTGCTAAACAAACCCATCGTAGCCTAGTTTTATCAAATCATTTTATCAAAAAATAAAAACATAATTTAATGTAAGCAGTTATAATATTAACGCTTTGCAAATATTTAACTAAATTTTATAATTATGAAAAATGTAAGCACACCAAAGAACAACCCAACTACACAAGGTAGTTCTATAGCCGACAGAGCTAATCACGATGTTAAAGTTGATAAAAAAATTCAGGGAATTACAAATGGTGGAGGTCAGCGTTCCGATCAAACATCAAATAAAGATAATCAGCGTAAGCATGATAATAAGAAATAAATTGAGATGGAAGATGGGAAATAACATGTAAGAGGGAAGATGGGAATAGAAGTATATAAGCCATCTTCCCTCTTACATACCACATCTTAAATTTTCCATCTTCTATTTTCCCCTCCCTTAATCTGGTTCACTAGCCAATTCAATAATTTCTTTTCCATCCAAAATTTTTCTTCCGTTGGTGTGGCTTAAGGTGTTTATCATAGCATCAGCAAGTTCTACCATGGTACAAAATCCAGAAGGATAGATGGATCTTCCTATCGGGAATAACCAATTTACATATTTATAAAATTTATGAGCATACTTTTGGGTTTGTAATGGCTTTATAAATCCCGGGCGAAAATTGTAAACCTGCTCAAAAGGTAATTTAATCAAATCACTTTCTGTTTTACCTTTAACCTGAGCCCATTTTAGTCGGCCATTTTCATTAGTTCCACTACCCGATACATAACAAAATGTCATCGCCTCATTTAGTTTTGCTAGTGTTTTAGCAACATGCATGGTTAAAGTGTAGGTCATTTTGTAATAAGTTTCCTCATCGGCACCAACTGATGTTATTCCTAAACAGAAAAAACAGGCATTGTAACCTGTTAATTGATTTTCTATCGTGGAGAAGTTGAAGAAATCCTGGTGTATGATTTCTTTTAATTTGGCGTGCGTGTATCCACAAGGTTTACGATTGATTACCAAAACCGAATTAATTGCCGGGCTATTTAAGCATTGAATTAAAACACCTTCACCAACCATACCAGTTGCACCAGTAATAATTACATTGTTTTCCGATCTCGATTTTCCCATAAAAAATTTGTTTGTTTAAACTTAGTACTAATTTTCTTTACCCGGTTTAATAAACTCCGAATAACTTTTCTTAACATAAAGCAGAATTTGATAATCATTCATTTTCCTGATTTGTGTTGCCGAAGGCTTATATTGCTTAATAAAACTTTGTAAAGAATCTCCCTTTAATTTAGTAATAGCGGCAATCTTTTTAGCATCAAAACGACGATTTATATAAGTTGTTTCTTCATCATTCAGCTCAACTTTTTGCAATTTAGAAATAGACGATTTATTCTTAGTAATTAAGCCAATGGTTTTTAAAACATCTAAACTTATTATAGAAGAGGTAGAATTAGAAACCAAATTAGAGCCAATTGTTGGGTAACGCCAACCTTTCTGCACCAAAACATCGTTAATAGTAGGTGCTTTATAGGCAAAAACACTTTCATTATCTGCTCTCATTTTTAACGAATCGGCAACATAATCTCTTTTCGATAAAATGGTAACATCATTTAAATCTATAGAAGTGGCTTGGAGATAAACGCTTAAATCGGGCAAATTGCTGTTTAAATTTAATTCGTATTGTTCGTAGCCGAGTTTACGAATTTTCACGATTGCTATTGATGGAATTCTATCCAATTTAAATCTTCCATCGGAACCTGTTATTATAGTTTGCTTGCCATAACTAACAACAACTTGCTCAATCGGTAGTTTTGATTGATAATCGAAAACTTGCCCATTAAATTGCTGAGCGTACAACTTATTCGATAAAATAAGTATGGATAGGATGATGAATATTCTCATGTTTCAGGTTAGATTTAAACTAAAATTAGCGTATAAATTGAGGCTGATTTAAACTTTAACACATGTTAACTTTTATAGTTTTACCATTGCGGGCTAATGCAAAAAAAAAGTCTCAACTTCCGTCGAGACTTTCTTCAAATTATGTTAATTACCTCACAGCTGGAGGTTTCATTTGGTAATCGTAAGGTGGTTGGGCACCCAACAAATTCTGTACAAAATAATCCCATCTCCGTCTCATCATATAAGGCGAATAAGCGCCATAACCATGCGCACTATTGGGGAATATGACTAAATCGAATGATTTGTTTGCTTTTTCTAAAGCTTCTACAACCAATAGGGTATTGTAAGGTGGAACATTATCGTCCATCATTCCATGTACCAACATTAATTTTCCTTTTAAATTCTTGGCATAATTCTGATTGGCTTGTGCTTCGTAATCAGCATTTTCAACCAGTCCATTATAGCGTTCGCCCCAATCATCTTCATAGTTTCTATTTTCATGGTTTCCAGATTCTGAAATGCCAACCTTAAAGAAATCAGGGTAACGAAACATGGCTGTTGCAGTTGCAAAGCCACCACCAGAATGCCCCCAAATTCCAACTTTGGTAGTTTCCATTGGATATTTAGCAGATAGTTGTTTTATGGCTGTAATCTGATCTGGCAAAGTGTTTTCTGCCATATTGCCGTAGCTCATATCATGAAAACTTTTCGATCGGTTTGGATTACTTGTACCTTCCATCACTACTACAATAAAACCTAATTCTGCCAGGCATTGATTATCTCCACGAGATGCCGCGAAAGACCAACTGCCAACACTTCCACCTTGCGGACCAGGATAAATGTAGTCGATTACGGGATATTTTTTGCTGGCATCCATTTTAGTTGGTGTAAAAACCAAGCCGTAAATGTCGGTTTTGCCATCAGCAGCTTTTACCGAAACAGGTGTTGGCGCTTTCCATCCAGTAGCCACTAATCTCGATATATCAGTTTTCTCTACTTCCATTACTATTTTTCCGTCCATGCTGCGTAAATTACTTACAGCAGGAACATCAGGCTGAGAATAGGTATTTACAAAATAGTTTCCTGAAGGTGAAATGGAAACGGTGTGATTTCCTACCTCTGGTGTTAAATCAACCAATTTTTTTCCATCGAAACCAATTTTATAAAAATGCCCGAAATATGGATTGGTTTTATCTTGTCCGTTAGCCATAAAATATAGCGTACGGGTTTTTTCATCCACTTTTAACAGGCGTGTAACCACCCAATTTCCTTTGGTAATTTGGTTTTTAACTTTACCTGTTGTAGCATCATACAAATATAAATGGCCCCAATTATCTCTTTCCGAGTACCATAAAATTTCTTTTGTTGCAGGTAAATAACGCCAGTTAATGGCACCCTGACCAGATTCAAATTGTGTTTTTACAGTCTCTTCAAATACCTCACGTACGGCACCAGTTTGTGCATTTGCAATGCGAAATTTCTCATTTTTATGGTCGCGAGAGGTTGATACAAATGCAACTTCAGAACCATCGGCTTTCCAATCGATATCATCAAAAGTACCACTGCTAGAAATGTCATCACTCAAGGTAGCACGATGCGGATCTGGCGGAATATTCAATGAGATTACTTTCGGGTTTTCTACATCAATAACAACTCTTCTGATGGTAGGAATTTGCTTATCGCCCGGTAAAGGATATTTCCATGCACTAAGCTTTGGCGAGCCAACATTTGTGCTTACCAGGTACATATCTTTGGTATTT
This sequence comes from Pedobacter lithocola, assembly GCF_042650845.1. Classification (NCBI taxonomy): domain Bacteria; kingdom Pseudomonadati; phylum Bacteroidota; class Sphingobacteriia; order Sphingobacteriales; family Sphingobacteriaceae; genus Pedobacter; species Pedobacter lithocola. Next base: position 697,395 of record NZ_JBHSBW010000011.1, read on the forward strand.
CTTTGGTCTTGCTGAAAGGTTGCTATTTTTTTCGAATCTGGCGACCAACGTAAAATCGCTCCATCGCTATGTTTCCAGCCGGCATTATCAGTTGCGTAACCGTAATCTTTTATTCCATCAATTGTTAATTGAGTTAACTTTCCGGTTGCTACATCTTTAACATAAAGGTTGTAATCTTTAATCAAAATTGATTTTTTGCCATCTGGAGATACAACTTCCTCGCTATTTCTACGTCGAGGTGCTGAAGAAACATTTTTATACTCAGTAGTAATCGACTTGGTTTTCTTTACGGGATCTACCAAATATGTTTGTGTACCCGCTTGATTGCGTGATACATACCAAAATTTGTCATCTGCTAACCAATTTGGAGAAACTCCAGGATTATCGATGTACTTGGCAGTATTGTAACTTAAAAAGGTTTCAGCGTGTTCGTAATCTTTTGCAGTTAGCGATGTGGCCTGTTGTGCATTGGCTGTAGCGGCTATCGCAAAGGCAGCTACAGATAGTAAATATTTATTCATATTCATTTTTTCTTCGCCATAAAAATAACACTGTTTTATAAATTGATTGGTATTAATCATGATACAAAATTTATCATTCACAAATCCTTTATTTTGAATAGAAAGTTTTATTGTGAGTCTAATAAATGTTATTATGACATTTATTTTTTTTTAATAACTTCGTTTTTGGTGTAAAATGTAACCAAACCCATCATTCAATAATCTTATCCCAGCCATGTATAACTTTAAAATCAAGAATTTTTTAAAACATCATCGTTTGCCGATACTTTTTTTCATGGTATCCATATTTTTTCTACAAAACACATACGGCCAATTGCGGACGGAATATTTATTAGAAAAAAACTGGAAATTTAGTAAAGGCAACCATCCAGAATCGGTTAAAGAAAATTTTAATGATAGTAGCTGGGAAACGGTTACAGTTCCTCACGATTGGGCAATTAAAGGCCCTTTCGATGGTGCAAATGATAGTCAGGAAGTTGCCATTGTGCAAAACGGAGAGAAACAAGCATCGAAAAAAACAGGTAGAACAGGCGGATTGCCTTTTATTGGGAAAGCCTGGTATCGAAACACATTTACCGCGGCAGCTTTTAAAAAGGGCAAAAGGGCTGTTATCTTAATTGATGGTGCGATGAGCTATCCGGTAGTTTATCTAAATGGTGAAAAAGTTGGGCATTGGGCTTATGGATATAATTCTTTCTCAATCGATGTAACATCTAAAATGAGGGAAGGCAAAAATGTTTTATCAATCGGATTAGAAAATTTACCAGAAGCTTCACGCTGGTATCCTGGAGCTGGCTTATATAGAAATGTACATGTAATTATAACCGAAGATGTGAACATTCCAGTTTGGGGAACTTACATCACAACGCCTGTAATCAATAAAGATTTTGCCAAGGTTAAAATTAAAACCAAGGTGAATTCTATTAGTGGTAAATACGATGGCTTGAATTTACAAACAACCATAAAAAATGCCAAAGGACAAACGGTAGCCACTGCCACCAAAACCTTAAGCGATACAGATTTACAAGAGTTTGAGCAAGATTTGATTGTTAAAAACCCGGCATTATGGTCGCCAGAAACACCTAATTTATATCATGCAGAAACAAAATTATATATTGGAAAAACCCTGAAGGATGAATACTCAACAACATTCGGTATTAGAACAATTAAATTTGAAGCGGAAAAGGGATTTTCTTTAAATGGCGTTTACCGAAAGTTTAAGGGCGTTTGTAATCATCATGATTTAGGTCCGTTGGGTGCTGCCATTAACGTAGCAGCTTTACGCAGGCAACTTACATTATTAAAAGATATGGGTTGCGATGCTATACGTACTTCGCACAATATGCCAGCACCAGAACTGGTTAAACTTTGTGATGAAATGGGTTTTATGATGATGGTAGAATCTTTTGACGAATGGAAAGAACCAAAAGTTAAAAATGGTTACAGCCATTTATTTGATGAATGGGCAGAAAAAGACGTGGTCAATATGATTCATGCCAATAGAAATAGTCCCTGTGTGGTAATGTGGAGCATTGGAAATGAAGTGCCAGATCAAGGAACAAAAAATGGCGGAAAAATATTAAAATTCCTGCAGGATATTTGTCACCGTGAAGATCCAACCAGACCTGTAACGGTAGGTATGGACCGCATTCAAAATGCTTTGGATAATAACTTCGCGTCTGTATTGGATGTCCCAGGATTTAATTACAAGCCAATGCTTTATAAAAATGCTTATAATCGTCTTCCACAAGGTTTTATTTTAGGTACAGAAACGGCGTCAACGGTAAGCTCGAGAGGTGTATATAAATTCCCGGTAGAATTTTTTAAAATGAAAATGTATGATGATAATCAAAGTTCATCTTACGATTTTGAGTATTGTAATTGGTCGCAAATTCCTGATGATGAGTTTGTAAAGCAGGATGATTTAAAGTATGTAATCGGCGAATTTGTTTGGACAGGCTTCGATTATTTGGGCGAGCCCACACCTTATGATGAAAAATGGCCTTCGCACAGTTCTTATTTTGGAATAATCGATTTGGCTGGAATCCCGAAAGATAGATTTTATTTGTACCGTAGCAGATGGAATACCGAAAAACCAACCTTGCACATTGTACCACATTGGACATTTCCAGGTAGGGAAGGACAAGTTACTCCGGTTTTTGCGTACACCAATTATCCATCAGCCGAACTTTTTATTAATGGTAAAAGCCAAGGAAAACAAACTAAAAATAACTCATCCAATACCAACAGATACAGATTAATGTGGAAGGATGTAAAATATCAACCAGGTACAATTAAAGTTGTAGCTTACGATGCCAGTGGTAAAGCCGTTGCAGAAGAAGTTGTTAAAACTGCTGGTAAACCACATCATATTTTGTTAGAAACAGATCGTAAAGCCTTAACCGCTGATGATAAAGATTTAGCATATGTAACCGCTAGTATAGTTGATGTAAATGGTAATTTATGTCCTGATGCAGATAACAGTTTATCATTTGATGTTAAAGGAAATGGACAGTTTAAAGTAGTTTCCAATGGCGATGCAACAAGTTTAGAACCATTTCACCTGCCAAAAATGAAAGCTTTCAATGGTAAATTGGTGGTAACCATACAATCAAGCGAGCAGGCTGGAAAAATAAATTTACAGGTTTTATCAAAAGGATTAAAAGCAGGTAATTTAACCGTTTCGACTAGTAAATAAATTCAAAAATGTCTTTGGTTTAAAAACCACAGACATTTTTTTTTGCGGAGAGGGCGGGATTCGAACCCGCGGTACCTTGCAGTACACACGCTTTCCAAGCGTGCTCGATCGACCACTCTGACACCTCTCCGTTTTTTTGCAAAAATATATTTTTTATTCAAAAAAAATGCCTGAGTAAAAACTCAGGCAAATTAAAATATATTTTTGTATTGAAATTAATCGATAACCGTAATTTTAAGCATATTGGTTTTACCTTTAGCTTCCATCGGGATAGCTGCGGTATTGATGATAATATCACCTTGTTTAACCAATTTTTTGCTTTTTAAGAACTCATTAACTTCAATTATGGTATTATCTGTACTTTCCCATTTATCGTAATAAAAGCCTCTAACACCCCAAAGCAAGCTTACTGCGTTCAATAATGATCTATTGCTGGTAAATATAAAAGTCAATGCTTCTGGTCTGTGACTAGAAATTTCGAAAGCAGTATAACCACTCAATGTCATCGAAACAATACCAACAGCATTAGTTTGTTTAGCTAAGAAACATGCCGAATCACAAATCGCATCACTTAAAAATGATGGAGATTTTGGTTTCAAAAATTTATCAGGATTAAATGGATAATTGTTTTGCTCGATGTTTTGAATAATTTTCTGCATCGTTTCGATAACGATTAACGGAAACTCACCAACTGATGTTTCACCACTTAACATTACCGCGTCAGCACCATCCAATACAGAGTTTGCAACGTCATTAACTTCCGCACGTGTTGGGCGAGGAGTAGTAATCATGCTTTCAAGCATCTGTGTTGCAACAATTACTGGTTTAGAAGCTGCTCTACATTTCGCAACAATCATTTTCTGTAACAACGGAACTTCTTCCATCGGGCATTCAACACCTAAATCTCCACGTGCTACCATAATACCATCAGATACAGCGATAATTTCATCGATGTTGGCAATAGCTTCTGGTTTCTCTATTTTAGCAATTACACGAGCAGTTTTACCACGTTCGGCAATTATTTTTTTAAGTTCGATGATATCATCAGCCTTACGAACGAATGATAAACCAATCCACTCTACATCATTTTCTAGAACAAACTCTAAATTTTCACGATCTTCTGGTGTTAGTGAAGGAATAGAAACTTTAGTATTTGGGAGGTTTACACCTTTTCTTGAAGTTAAAATACCACCATGAACGATTTCGCAAACAACTTCATCTTTTAAGTTTGTAGAAATAACTTTCATTTGAAGCTTTCCGTCATCCAAAAGGATAATTTCTCCAGCCTGAACATCTTGAGGAAAACTTTGGTAAGTAATATAAATACGTTCTTCATTACCAATACATTCGGTAGTAGTAATTACAGTTGTTTTGCCATTAATTAAATTGATACCACCTTCTTTTACCAAGCCGATACGAATTTTCGGACCTTGTAAATCAGCCAGGATACCAACATTATATTCGTATTTTTTATTTAAATCACGAATAGTATCTAAAACTGCTTGGTGATCTGCTTGAGAACCGTGAGAAAAGTTTAATCGACAAACATCTAAACCGGCATTAAACATACTATATAATACTTCTGGTTTAGCTGATGCAGGGCCGAGTGTGGCTACAATTTTTGTTCTAGAATGAAAAGGTTTCATTTAATATTTGATTTAGCAATGCAGTTTGTACTGTTAATTAATTAGCTAAAATTAATTAAACTGCATTAAATTTTATATATATTTTGTTGTGTATAGTTTTTTATAACCCTCAAATATAGTGTAATTAATACACCAAGTATATAATTTTTATATTACCAAATTCTCTTTCGATTTTAATTTGGTTGGTTCTATTTTTGCAGCTACCTGTATATCAGGCAGTTTATTAAGTCCGTTTATTAAATAATCTAGATCTTCTTTATCAATAAATTCTTTTATAATTATAAAAAAATCTACGTTACTCATCTCTGGAACTAACACACCGTCGCTACTTTTATTGCTGATAAGGTAGTATTCTACATCGCCTTGCTCAACAAAAAAGTAATATTTAGAGAAAGACCATGCAGGTTCATCGATATTAAAAAATATTTCATGGTCCTCCACTTTGGCAAATTGCGTGTTTAATCGCGTATTAATTTTGTGGCACAATACATAGTCTTTTAGCGGTGCGGTTACGGCAATTAATATGAAATCAAGGTCTAACGTTAATTTTAGATAAGTTTTATTCAAGTCGAAATAAATTATTTACAGAACGAAATTAAAAAACTAATTCTATATTCGCTTGTTATTTGAGAGCCAAATTTAGGTATCGAAATAAAAACATTTGAAAATTGTAAGAATTTATTTTTCTTTGCACAGAATTATTTAACCATTAAATTATAAAATTATGTCTGATATTGCTTCAAGAGTTAAGGCTATTATCGTAGAAAAACTAGGTGTTGACGAAAGCGAAGTTACGCCTGAGGCTTCATTCACCAACGATTTGGGTGCAGATTCTTTAGATACCGTAGAATTAATTATGGAATTTGAAAAAGAATTTAATGTAGCTATTCCTGATGATCAGGCTGAAACCATCGGTACAGTTGGTCAAGCAATCGCTTATTTGGAAAAAAACGTTAAATAGAATTACGCTTTTTCAGTATAAATGGAATTAAAAAGAGTAGTAGTAACAGGGTTGGGTGCGCTCACTCCTATAGGCAATAATGTTCCTGATTTTTGGGAAGGATTGACTAACGGGGTGAGTGGCGCTGCTCCTATTAAAGGTTTTGATACTGAAAAGTTCAAAACTAAATTCGCTTGCGAGGTGAAAAACTTTAATCCAGAAGATTTTTTGGAGAAAAAGGAAGCTCGTAAACTAGATCCGTTTGTACAATACGCTTTGGTTGCAACCGAAGAGGCTGTGAAAGATGGTGGTTTTGATTTCGAAAAATTAGATACCAACAGAATCGGCGTTATTTGGGGTGCAGGCATAGGTGGATTGAAAACTTTTTTAGATGAAATTTCGAATTTCGCTAAAGGGGATGGCACGCCAAGATACAATCCATTTTTTATCCCTAAAATGATAATTGATATTGCTCCAGGGCATATATCTATCAAGTATGGCTTACGCGGGCCAAATTTTGCAACTGTTTCGGCATGTGCTTCATCTACCAATGCAATGATTGATGCATTCAACTATATCCGATTGGGTATGGCCGATGTCATTATTAGTGGTGGTTCTGAAGCCATTATTAACGAGGCAGGAATGGGTGGTTTCAATGCCATGCATGCATTATCTACACGTAACGATGATCCTCAAACGGCATCTCGTCCTTTTGATAAAGATAGAGATGGTTTTGTAGCTGGTGAAGGTGCAGGAACAATTATTTTGGAAGAACTTGAACACGCCAAAGCAAGAGGTGCAAAAATATATGCAGAACTTGTGGGTGGAGGAATGAGTGCAGATGCTAATCACATTACGGCTCCTCATCCTGAAGGTTTAGGCGCCAGAATGGTTATGACAAATGCTTTAAAAGATGCAGGTTTAACAACTGCCGATATAGACTATATTAATGTTCACGGAACATCTACACCATTAGGTGATATTAGTGAAACCCGTGCCATTGCAGATCTATTTGGTGATGATGCCTATCGTTTGAACATTAGTTCTACAAAATCAATGACTGGTCATTTATTAGGTGCTGCTGGTGCTATTGAAGCAATTGCTGCAATTCTTGCTGTTCAGAATGATATTGTACCTCCTACAATTAATCACTTCACAGATGATCCAGCATTTGATCCGAAATTGAATTTTACTTTTAATAAAGCTCAAAAACGCACAGTTAGAGCAGCTTTAAGTAATACTTTTGGATTTGGTGGTCATAATGCATCAGTAATTTTTAAAAAGTACGAAGATTAATAAATCGCCTCTGCTATATAATTTTGTATGCTAATTAAAAATAGATAACTTAGTTAAATATGCTAGTTAGCCGCTAATTGAGTTATTTATTTAATGCCGATATTAAAATTATATAAACTTTACTTATCTCCTGAAAAGGAGTTTGTTAAAAAGCTAAAAAACATTCTTGGGTTTGTTCCTGGAAATGTGACGCTGTATAAAATGGCGTTCAGGCATCGTTCTGCTGCAAAAGTTTTAAAAAACGGTTCGCGTAGCAGCAACGAAAGATTAGAATTTCTTGGCGATGCTGTTTTAGGATCCGTAATTGCCGAATTGCTTTTTAAACACTACCCATATAAAGAAGAAGGTTTCCTGACAGAAATGCGCTCGAAAATTGTAAATCGGGCAAATTTAAATCAGTTGGCTAAAAAGATGGGTTTTGATAAGTTAATTCAGTTCGACCAACGTTCTGTAAGCATTCAAACCAAACACAACTCTATGTTAGGCGATGCATTTGAAGCAATTATTGGTGCCGTTTACATGGATAAAGGGTATAATTTTACTAAAGATTTCTTACTTCGAAGGATAGTAAAACCACACATTGATATCCACACTTTAGAATTAACCGAAACGAACTTTAAAAGTAAATTAATTGAGTGGTGTCAACGGCATGGTAAAGATGTGCTTTTTGAACTTGCAGCCAATGGTGAAGGTGAAAGCGCAAAACTATTTACCATTAGTGCTATGGTTGAAGGTGAAAAAGTAGGCGTTGGTAGAGATTATAATAAGAAAAATGCAGAAAAGCTTGCAGCCGAAAAGGCTTGTGAAACACTGGCAATTTAATTTGATTCAACTCTATTCTCCCGCGAGAAATGAAAACCAATATCTGTATTACTTTCCTTTTCCTAAAGTATCTGTAAACTTTTTCGAAGATTCTTTTATGTATTTGATGTAATCGTAGCTATTCCAGTGTTGAGCCTTCTGAAATTCTGGGCGATAATCAATCATATATTTCTCCAAAGTATCGCCTCTTAACTCGGTATTGTTTTTTATAATACTCGGATTAAAATAAACATCAATTTGCGATTGTTTTATTTCATTATCTGCATATCTACTAAATCTCCTTGCATTTTTTGGGTCTCTTCCAACCAAATTGTATAGCCCATTAATCGGATTAAATATTGCTGATAAAAACGAAGATTTACCGCCATTAAATACACCTTTACTCTGAAAATCTCTTTTAATGTCAGCGAGATCTTGCTTTTTTGTACTACCAAGAATAGTAACCTCATTTAGAGTTGTACTACCTCTAATCATGTAAATCAAAATATCTTGCCTGCCAAGAACCAAAATTCGCTGATCGTTTAAGTAGGTTTTGCCAATTTGTAAAGTATCTCCGATTGCTGCTTTAAGTTGGAACATTCCTAAATCGTTACTCGTTACACCTGTTTTTGTACGTAAATTAGTAATGTTGGCAAGTGCAACCCGTACATTCGAACCCTTTTCTAGCACTACGCCTTTCACAATAAAATCTTGTGCATTAACAATTGATGAAATTGTAATCAGGCAAAATAATAGGGTTACAAAAAGGTATCGGACTTTCATTCTAAATAATGTTTTGCGTAAAATTAACAAATGTTAACTAAGTAAACTGTTAAAATAACGTTAATGCTGGCTTTAATGTTTGTGGCTTTTATTTATTTAAGTATTAAAATAATCTAAAATGTAAGCACATGGTTAACTCTTGATTGATGCAACAAATTAAAACTGTACATTAATTTTTTCTATCTTTGCGCATGATAAAATCCATGACAGGATACGGCTTAGCAACAGCCGATTATGCCAATGCAAAATATAGTGTCGAAATCAAATCGCTCAACAGTAAATTTCTTGAGCTCAATCTAAAATATCCTAAAGCCTTTTCTGATAAAGAATTAATTTTACGCAACGTTTGCAGTAAAGATATTGAACGCGGTAAGGTAAGCTTAAGCATCACAGTAGAACGCAGTTCGGGCGAGGTTACTGGCGCAAGCATAAATACAGCTCTACTTGCTCATTATTATAATCAGTTAATGGCAGCTAACGAACAGTTGAATGCCAATAGTACTAACTTATTGCAAACCGCATTAACCTTCCCAGAAGTTATAAGCTACAAAGAAGAGAGTGTAAGTGAGGATGAATGGAATCAATTGTACAAAATCTTCACTGAAGCTTTAGCAAATTTTAATAGTTTTAGAGAAGATGAAGGTGCCGTTTTAAAAGCTGATTTAGAATTAAGAATTAAAAACATCCTTTCTTACTTTAAATCCGTTGAAGAATTAGAACCAAAAAGGTTAACGGCCATTCGCGATAAATTTTCTCAATTTTTGGATGATGCTGTGGGTAAAGTGAATATAGATCAGAATCGTTTTGAACAAGAGTTAATTTATTATATCGATAAAATAGACATTACTGAAGAAAAAACCCGTTTGAAAAGCCATTGCGATTATTTCGTTCAAACCTTAACGAGCAAAGAAGCTAATGGAAAAAAACTCGGCTTTATATCTCAAGAAATTGGTCGAGAAATAAATACAATGGGTGCTAAAGCAAACGATGCACAAATGCAGCAATTTGTTGTGGGTATGAAAGAAGAATTGGAGAAAATAAAGGAACAATTATTAAATGTGTTGTAAGGTTTTAGGATTGGGATGTTGTAACGTTTCAACTCCTCAACTTTACAACTTTGTAACAATAAAGCATGCAAGGTAAATTAATCATATTTTCAGCACCTTCTGGAGCGGGAAAAACTACAATAGTACACCATTTATTAAAAAAGTTTCCTGAACTAAGTTTTTCTATTTCTGCCACAACTCGCGAGTTGCGAGGTGCAGAACAACATGAAAACGACTATTATTTTATAACAAAAGAAGAATTTTTACATAAAGTAGCCAGACAAGAATTTGTTGAGTTTGAAGAGGTTTACAATGGTACTTTTTACGGCACTTTGCGTTCGGAAATAGAACGAATTTGGGATGAAGGGAAACATGTTATTTTTGATATTGATGTTGAAGGTGGAATTCGTTTAAAAAGAAAATACGAGGAAGATGCTTTGGCAATTTTTGTTCAGCCGCCATCATTGGAAGTTTTAAAAGAACGGTTGAGTGGTCGCGGCACAGATAGCCAAGAAAAATTACAGGAACGTTTTGTCAAAGCAGAAAAGGAATTACTCTACGCTGATAAGTTTGATGTAATTTTAAAAAACTATGATTTAGCAACTGCTTGTACAGAAGCTGAAAAGCTGGTGGGAGATTTTTTAAGAAGTTAGCAGTTTCCAATTAGGAATTAACAGTTTTGGATCACTACAAATAACCCTGAAAAATATGGAGTTGTTTAGGTATTCACTTAATTAAAAATATAGCCCGCACAACTGTAAATTGCAACAGATAAATGTTAACTGCAAACTCAAAACTGAAAACAGGCCTTTTCTTCGGTTCCTATAACCCAATTCATACCGGGCATTTAATTATTGCAAATTATATGGCTAACCATACCGAACTTGATGAAGTTTGGCTTGTGGTTTCTCCACATAATCCTTTAAAAGATAAAAGTGGCTTAACCAATATGTACGATAGGCTTGAAATGGCTAAACTCGCAACTGAAAATGCAGAAAATATTCGTGTCAGCGATATTGAGTTTTCGCTACCCCAACCATCTTATACAATTGATACGCTGACTTATTTACATGAAAAATATCCTGAGAAGGAGTTTGTACTTATTATGGGGGCAGATAATTTGGTTTCGTTTAAGAAGTGGAAAAATTATGAGGTATTGCTCAAAAACTATCAAATTTATGTTTATCCACGGCCTGAAGCAGACGTTTCAGAATGGAAAAATCATCCTTCAATAACTTTTACAAATACACCTTTAATGGAAATCTCTTCTACTTTTATCCGCAAAGCGATAAAGGAGAAGAAAAATGTTCAGTTTTTTTTACCTGATAAGGTTATTGATTTTATTGATGGAAAAGGGATGTACAGGTAGTTGAATTAGTTAATCGATAATTCCCTTAACATCTTTGTATTTAAGTATAACACGGTTGGCATGCTTTGTTAGTGATAATTGTAATCCATCTAGCTCAGCTCCACAATAACCAATGCCCTTATTATCTTTAATTCTGCTAAGTTTTTTCCAATTGTCTACTAATATTGTAGCAGTTACATAAAAATCAGAACCTTTAATATCTACATCTAAATATTCTTGTAAACCTTGCGCCCTGTATTTCTTAAAAATATAGGTTAATTGTCCATTATTATCTTTTATTTTTCTAGCGAGTTCAATCGTAAATTCCTTTGAACCCGGATTTATAGTTGATAATTTCGAATCTTCTTTTTTGCTTTTTGTACAAGAAATAAGGATGGTTAAAGAAATTAAAGCAATTTTTAAAAATGCGTTTTTCATGAGCTTTAAATCAAATAATCACTATCAGCTTAAAATTTTACTATTACAAACCTTTTATATTTGGTAATATCATGTAGAATAGTTAAAGCTAATGAATTAATACAACAAAAATATTGCTGGTTTTTTATGTAAATCTATTTCTTCTTTACGCCAGTTATAAATGCTCTGGGTTTTTATAAATTCATCTTCACCTGTTAAATTACAAGCAATGCAAAGTTGTGTTTTAGGGTTGCAACTTTTTAAAACTTCTTCTAGCATCTGATTATTACGAAATGGGGTTTCGATAAAAATCTGTGTTTGTTTGTATCTACTAGCTGATAAATCTAAATCTTTAATGCGTTTGGTTCGTTGTTCTTTATCAATGGGCAAATAGCCCCAAAATGCGAAACTTTGTCCGTTAAAACCAGACGCCATTAATGCCAAAAGTATAGAACTTGGCCCAACTAACGGCACAACTTTTATACCTCGCTTATGTGCTTCAGCTACAATATCAGCACCAGGGTCTGCAATACCCGGGCAGCCTGCCTCACTCATTAAGCCAACATCTTTACCAGCTTTTAATTCTGTAAAAAACTGACCTAAATCGGTTCTGTTGTGCTTACCGTAATCATGAACAATTAAATCTTTTTGGGGAGTTTTTAAGCCTGCTTCTTTTAAAAATCTACGGGCTGTTTTACTATTTTCTACAATGTATGTATCAATTTGATTTATTGTATCAACCAAATATGGCGTAAAGGTTTTGTGGGCTACCTCTTCTGCCAGAGGTACAGGAATTAAATATAATGTGCCGTTTTGCATAGCACAAAAATACTCACAATTAATATAATTTAAGTTCTAAAATTCATTGTGTATGCAATATAATCTCTTTTGCAACTATCGGTGTAGCAAATTTTATTTTTTAATGACTTACTTTCCGCACAATTATACAATGCGTAAAACGTTAAATAATAGTTAAATATGTATTTAAAGCAATAAAAACAGTAATTATTGTAAACTATGCTAGCATATTAAACCATCTGCATTTTTGGTTCTCTAATTGATACACACATGTTAGGTTATTAAATATAAACACACAAATGAAAACACTGAAAACTACGGCACTTGTGCTGGGGCTTTTTGCGCTCCTTGCCGGAACCACAACCTTAGCCAGGGCACAAGGCTACGAAGAAAATTACCAGGATGATGGTTACAATACTGGTACTGTTTCACTTCAAACATTTTATGATGAACTTTCGCCTTATGGTACCTGGATTCAGGACCCTCAGTATGGTTATGTTTGGCGCCCTGATGTAGATCAGAATGAATTTCGCCCATACTATACCAATGGACGTTGGGCAATGACAGAATATGGCAATACCTGGGTTTCTAATTATGACTGGGGTTGGGCTCCATTTCATTATGGACGTTGGGTCATCAACAGTTACAGACAATGGATTTGGTTACCAGATACAAACTGGGGACCAGCATGGGTAGATTGGAGAAGTGGTGATGGTCAATTCGGTTGGGCACCAATGGCTCCAAGCATTAATATTAATTTAAGTTTCGGTCGCCGTTATGTTGTGCCAGAATTTTGCTGGAACTTTATTCCGCAATCAAATATTTATATTAATTCTTTCCCAAGATACAACTACGGTCGTAATAATGTTTACATCCGCAATACAACAATCATAAACAACACTTATGTTTATAATAGAAGAAGTTATTATGGTGGCCCAAGGATCGAAGATATTAGAAGAGCAACTAACCGTAATGTAACTGTTTATAGATATGCACAAAGTAATAGACCAGGTGCAAGTAGAATAGATAATAGATCTGTTTCTATTTACAGACCAAGACCAGAACGGGGTGCGGTTGATAATCGTAGTGCTGCGCCAAGAAAATTTGAGCAAGGTAATGTCGGTTTCAATAGAAATGGCAGAGGTGATGACAGTTACAGTCGCGAGCAAAGAGGTGGTAGCAATGACCAAAGATTTGGTCAGCGAAATGATAATAACAGAATGGCTCAGCCAAATAGAGGTGAAGGAAATATAGATAATCGTAGGGAAAACGGCAGTCAGCCTAATAATAGAGGTGATATATTAAATCGCAATTCTAACGGAAGAAGTGAAAGAGGGAATCAAAACCTTGGTTCTACCGACCAAAGAAACAGGCAGATTGGCGAGCGTACTGCAGAGCAAGGTAATCGTGATCAGCAACGTATTCAACAAATGCAGCAAAGAAGTCAACAAGATAGAATGAGCCAGGATCAACAACGGGTGCAACGCGATGTTCAAGGTCAGCAACAACGTGCTCAGCAGTCAGATCAACAACGTCAGCAAATGCAGCAACAACGTTCGGCTCAAATGGAACAACAAAGAGCTCAACGCGATCAGCAAATGCAACAACAACGTAATCAGCAAGTAGATCAACAACGTTCAGCTCAAATGGAACAGCAAAGAGCGCAACGTTCTCAACAGGCAGATCAACAACGTCAACAAATGCAACAACAACGTAATGAGCAGGCTCAACAACAAAGGGCTCAACAATCTCAACAACGTGAGCAGATGCAACAACAACGTCAGCAGAGAGCAGAACGCCCAGCTGAAGTTAGGCAGCAAGCACCACCTCAACAACAAAGTCGTGGTGGAGAAAGAAGTGTTGAAAGTGGAAGACCAGGTAGAGGTGGAAGATAAAATAAATTAAACAATAAAAGTCCCGACTAAAAACCGGGACTTTTTTATTTCATGCATATATTTTTGTATTACCTTTTCTTCTTACAATATTAAGCTTGACCAGCAGCCTGATGTAAATTACTAAAATCTTTTCCTCTAAAAGTAGTTTCGGCATCTGGGTGCAGGTTTTCAGGATCTAACAGAAAAGTAGTTAATCCTAATTCCAGCCCAAATTTTATCTCCGATTCTGCATCGTCACCAATGACTAAAATTTCTTCTGTATTTAAACCGTATTTCCTAATTAGTGCTTCAAATGCATCCTTTTTATTCTGGTTCGAAGTGGTTACATCAACAACATAAACTTCTTCAAAATCATCTTCAATGCCAAGCATTTTAACCTTAGTAGTTTGCTTTTTTAAAAATCCGGCTGTTACAATAAATTTACGCCCTTTTAGCGATTTAATATAATGATAATCCTCGCTGGCAGTTAGTGGCTTAGTCACTTCGCCAGTAATTAAATAATCTATCGCATTATCAATCGCAGCTTGTTTAAAGCTATATTTTTCTCCTACCTTTTGGAAGGGCATTCTTAGCATATCTTTCTTTGCCAAAAGATACGTTTCTGGCGAAATACCTAAATCTTGCTGCTCTAAAACATTGTACAAACCACGCATAAGTTGTTCTTCATTGGGCTTGGTGAAGTAGATTGTATTGTCTAAATCAATAAAAAAAATGCTTTTCATTATGGACTGGTTTTTGTATCATTAAAAAAATAAAACAGCAAGAGCTTATTTATGTTTATTAAATAAAAAAAATAAAGTTATGACAAAGGAAACAAAAATTATAGTTGGTGTATTAGCCGGAGCGGCATTAGGAGCAACAATTGCATTAGCATTATCTTCAGATTCTACTGATGACTTAAAAGGCAAAGTATCTGATTGGTTAAGCGATATTTTAGATTCATCTAAAGATAAGCTGGCAGGTCTTGCTGATAAAGCATCTGGCGTGGCAGATAAAGTAAAAGATAAAATAGCTGATATAAAAGCTTAAAAATAATTGGAGATGCCGGATAATTCCGGCATTTTTATTCAATTATAATTTCTAACCATTTAAAAATGAAAATTTCTTTTCATGGTGCTGCCCGAACAGTTACGGGAAGCAAGCACCTTATAACGCTCAACAACGAAACTCAAATTTTATTAGATTGCGGCCTATTTCAAGGCATGGGCAGTATTACCAATAAGCTGAACGGCTATTTTGGTTTCGATGCTAAAAAGGTTACCTACCTTATTTTATCTCATGCACATATAGATCATTGCGGTTTATTGCCCCGATTGGTTGGCGAAGGCTTCGAAGGAAAAATCTACTGTACATCGGCAACAATGGATTTAGCTCGTATTTTAATGATGGATTCGGCAAAAATTCAAATGCAGGATGCAGAATTTTCAAACCGTCACCTAAAACCAGGACAAGAAAGAGAAGAACCTTTATACACCGATGAAGATGTTGTAAAAACAGTTGGTAGCATGAAAATTGTTGAGTATGAGGAAGATTTTGAGATTGAGCCTGGTATTAAATTAAAATTTACCGATGCCGGACATATTTTAGGTAGTGCGGCAGTGCATTTAACAATTACAGAAAACAACAAAACCACCCACATCACTTTTAGTGGCGACGTTGGTCGTTATGGTGATTTACTGCTTAAAAGCCCCCAACAATTCGACCAGGCAGATTACATTTTATTGGAATCTACTTATGGCGATTCGCTGCATAAGGATTTAGATCCGATTGAAGATATGCTGCTCGAAATAATTGAAAACACTTGTAATGTTAAAAAAGGCAAAGTAATTATTCCGGCATTTAGTGTTGGGCGAACGCAGGAACTTTTATATGCGCTTAACGGTTTAGAATTGAAAGGTAAATTACCAGATGTTCTTTATTACGTTGATAGTCCGCTATCATCAAAAGCTACCGAAATTTTAAGAAACCATCCCGAAGTGTATAACAACGGGGTTAAGGAAACGCTTAAAGTAGATCATGATATTTTTGGTTTCAAAGGATTAAGATTTGTTGAAACGGTTGAAGAATCAAAAGCTTTAAATAACGACCCTCGCCCTTGCGTAATTATTTCAGCATCGGGTATGGCAGAAGCTGGTAGGGTAAAGCATCACATTCGTAATAACATCAGTAATTATAAAAATACCATTTTAATGGTTGGCTATTGTGAGCCTACATCGCTCGGTGGAAGATTAATTGCCGGACAGAAAGTTGTTGATATATTCCATGATGATTATGAAGTAAAAGCCGAAGTAAGGTCCATAAAATCAATGAGTGCTCATGGCGATTACGATGATTTACTTCAGTTTTTATCGGGTCAAAATCCTGAAAAAGTTAAGCAACTATTCTTGGTTCATGGCGAATATGAAGTGCAACAGAAATTTGCTGAACGTTTAAAAAATCATGGTTTTAAAAACGTAAGCATTCCAGAGTATCACCAAGAATTTACGCTTACCTAGGCAATCTCCGAAGGTGAAGCAGGGTAATATGCTTAACTATGGTCTTTAGTCTTTATTCTTTGGTCTTTATTCTTTTGGCTTTAGTCTTTAATCTTTCATCACTATCTTTGGTTCCATGGATATTTTTGGCAAAGCTCTAACAGATTTCTATAAAACCGGCGAAGCTGAGATACTTTGGTTAAACAATTCTTATGGTGAACCGGAAGAAATGCCAGTTGATTTTTTCTTTCGTGATGATGAAGATATGCCTGTTATGGAACTTCAGGCCCTTCAAATGTGTGAAGGAACGGTTTTAGATATTGGTGCAGGTGTTGGAAGCCATGCCTTAGTTTTACAAGCTTTTAGGGTAGATGTTACGGCAATCGATATATCAAAATCTGCGGTTGATATTATGAAGGGTAGAGGCGTAGAAAAGGCACTTTTGCAAGATGTTTTTACTTTGAATGCAAAATTCGATACCATTATAATGTTAATGAATGGCATTGGTTTAACAGGTACGTTATTGGGTTTTAAAGAGTTTTTAATCAAGCTTAAAGACTTAATCAATCCGGGCGGGCAAGTGCTCTTCGATACATCAGATATTTCTTACTTGTACGATGGCTTAGAAAAACCGATAGACAAGTATTTTGGTGAAGTATCTTATCAATATGAATACAAAGGCGAAAAAGGCGAGTGGTTTAATTGGTTATATGTTGATGTAGAAACTGTACATAAAATCGCAATGGAAACCGGATGGTTAAGCGAAGTTATTTTTGACGATGACGAAGACCAATATTTAGTGAAACTGACTTTGAAATTTGATTAGACTTACGAAGCTTAAAGAAAACCGTAAGTCTAATTCGCCTCTTTTTAAAACCTAAAGAAAGTATCTTTTCCGCCAACTTTTCCGCCAAAGTTTTGAATATTGTAGGTAAAAGTCAGCATAGAATATCTCCCTAAATTATTATAGCGAGCATCGCGGATTGAGTTTTCTGTAATCGATACATATCTTCTTGTATTGGTATTTAGAATGTCGTTTACAGAAAATTTCAATTGAGCCCTGTCGTTTTTCATAAATAGATAAGTTAAACCAGCATTCCAGATTTGAATTTTATTGTTAAAACCGGCAACTGTTTGTGTGTTGTAATTTAAACGATAGGTGGTTTCCCAAACCAATTTTTTAGGTAAACGTACTATTAGTTCGCTTTCGCTTACGTGTGTAAAATAGTTGATACTTGTAAAATAGCTGTCGTCATACCTGCTACTGTTTATACCTAAGTTGTAGCTTGTCGAAATTTCTAATTTATCATTTAAATTTAATTTACCACTAACTCTAGGGTTAAAATTTAAAATTTTTGCATAGCTACGTATATCATTTACAAGCACTAAATTTCGGGTAAAGTTTGTGTAAAAACCCGTTCCGATAGTGAATTGGCGCTTATCCTGTTTTATATCCTTGCTAAAATTTAAACCTGCGTTTAATCTTATTATTCCATCAACATTAATAGGCGTTGAAGTTTGCAAACCATTGGGGGCAATTGTTCTTGCCATAATTACAGCATCATTATCAATATTAGCACTTCCATAAGCGTTGTAATTGAGTGAGCGCTTTACATCGTATTTGTATAAGTTTAAATAAATTTGATGGGTCTTTGTAGGAACCAAATTTGGGTTTCCGTTTTGAACATATAATGGATTTGTATTATTTGCAACAGGTTGAATGTAACTTACATCAGGCTCACGAAAGCTTGGGGTATAATTTAAGCTAAAATCTTTGTAGCGAATTACAGCAGATGGCGCAAAGAAATTAAAGTTTTGGTTAAAAGATGGGTAACTAGAGAAACTGTTTTCTAAATTAATGGTATTAAAAACTAAGCCTGGTTGAATGGTAAAATCTTTCGTAAGTTTCCATCTTAACGACGCCCGATTATTGGTTTTATAACCCTGTTGATTTACAGTTTGCGAAAGTGTTGGTATTGCAATATCGTAAGCCTGACTGTTTGGATCTTTATAAAATGTTGCCAATGCATTCTCGTTATCCAGGTAATTTCCATTTGTTGATAGCGTTAAGCTAAGCTTTTTTGTTAGCGTTTTAGTATAATTTACGCTAAGATAAACACCTTGATTTTTGATGTTGTTATCTCGTAATTGATCCAAAACCTGAATAGAGTTTGGGTTGTAAAAATTGGTAGTTGTATTGTTAAAATAATCAACTAAATTATCTTTTTTGGTAAAATCCAATGTTGCATTTAAACTGCCTTTGCTTTTTCTAAAATCTCTCCAATAATTTGTAGAAATCTGATAATCAATGTTATTACCAATATTTCTTGATTCGTTTATGCCATTATTTAATTGCAGATTATCAATGTTTCGTGTTTCTGTTAATAGCAATCCATTATTTCGGGTATTGGTAATGGTAACGGATGGTGAAATAATAAGTTGATTTAAACTATCTAATTTAAATTCGGCACGCCCGCTAATGTTGTGGTTATAATTTTTATTTCTTTGGTTTTGATTGGTTGATGATAATAAATCTCCGGTTCCTAAACTTTGTCGGCTATCAGTTAAGGTAATAATCTCCTGATCATTTTGTCCGAAAAAGTATTTAAGATTAAGTTTTGCTCCTTTTTTAGTTAAAGTATTAAAGTTTGCACCAGCACCGGCAGATTGTTGAATACCACTTGCAGCACCACCAAACGAAATCCCGTTAAGGGCATAACCGCCATCGCTATTAACCATCATCGAATTAACACCAGTACGTTGCATACCCCCAATCCTCATAACATCACTTATCGAAAAACCTGGTTTATTTATATTATTGCCGTAACCTAATATACTTACTTGTGTGGTATCTCTAAAAAAGTTCATAATTCCACCAGCTTCATAACGGCTGTTTGGTAAGCCAAAACCACCATATATTTTTCCAAAAGCACCTTGTTTAATAGCTCTTTTAAGTTTTAAATTTATTACCTGCGGCGTATTTACAGCAAGCAAATCAGGGTCGGCTCTTTTTGCATCCTTATCATCCATTACCTGTACTTTATCTATAATATTGGCAGGTAAGTTTTTAGTCGCAATTTGCTGGTCGCCACCAAAAAATTCTTTACCATCAACCAGTATTTTACTTACTGTTTTGCCATTAACTTGGATAGAGCCATCGGCTGCAATAGCAACCCCAGGCAACTTTTTTAGTAAATCTTCTACAACTGCCGATGGCAATGTTTTAAACGATTCGGCATTAAACTCAATGGTATCTTTCCTTACAATAACTGGCGGTCTTTCTGCAATGATATTCACTTCATTTAAATCGTTCGCCTTGGTTGAGAGATAAATTATGCCCAAATTAACTGTTGGTTTATCCGCTGTTAATTCGATTTCTTTACGATACGTTCCGTATTGCCATGCAGTAATAACCAACCTGTATTTTATGCCGGTTTGCAGGTTATTGATTTTAAAAACTCCTTTATCATCAGATAATTTGTAGGTTGTTAATACACTATCACCAATTTTGTAAACGGAAACAGTTGAATAATTTAACGTGGTTTTATGGTTTGCACTATCGACCAGAGCGCCGCTTATGCTACCATTTTTTTGTGCAAAAATGGCTGTTGAAATCAGAAATAAAGAGAGGATAGAGATGAGTTTCTTCATAATACGATGGTTCGATTGGCAAGTTTAATGAGTTGGGTTTTATCAATAATTATAATGTGATGAATGGGTTTTTAAATGTGATGAACCTTGTTTTATTTAGACATTTTGAACATATGACAGTTTTAATATTGAGATGTTGCAGCAAAGCCAATAATTAACTAAACTTTTAGGTAAATATAGTTTTGGAAGGATATAGATACAAGTACCAACGAGAATATTACATAAATAAAAAACCTCCATCATTTATGTGATGGAGGGATAGTGTTTAATTTAGATTGATTAGTCCTTAGAAATATTTTTTTTGCTAGATGTCTATTTCAAATCGTTATAGTTTACAATTTTTACATCTTTATTTTTAGCTAAAATTTCTTCCATCCAGGTTCTGTGTGCGGCACCTACACCCACAACTACTCTTTTTGCCTTTTTCGCTCTTGCTTGCTCGATAACTTTTTTGCACATGCCTTCGTTTCTTAAAGTCCATTGGGCTACCATATCTTTAACAGCTTCGGTTGGGAAGCCAGCATAACCATAAAAATTGCGGCCGCCGTAAAAGTTCCATGCTTCTATTAATGCGCCATACTTTTCAGTATTCATACCTGCATATTGGTCAGCATTAAACTGTTTAGCTTCTTCAGGATTAAAGGTCCAATATTTATTAATTGCGCTCATGGTTTTTCCTTCTGGCGATAAAGAATCAGCCTTTGCCTTTGTTGCCATAATTTTAAAAAGCGAATCAGTTTTCGCCCATGCAATGCTCCATGGTTTATCATACGTTTGGCAATCCATATTATAAATTTGGTTTTGTCCAAGTTGGTATATTAGCGGGAAATATATTTTGTTGTATTCGCTTCCTGGTCTGTTAATGCCCAATTTTTTTAAAGAATCGGTGCTTCCAAACATTTTATTGTACTCTGCCAATTCTTCTTTGCCGAATTTCGGTTTCATGACGTTTTCTAACACAAACATTTGATAGTCGAAATTTCCTCTATCCCAAATTTTGGCGTATTCTAGTGCCAAATTCATTCTGGTTTTGTGGTAAAATGCAAATGATGCTAGGGCTTTTTGGTTCCTTTTTATCAGCGATGGAATATTCTTTGGCGTTTCTGGGTTTAAGCGATTAACGTAATTTACTTTTTTTTGGAAAGCTTCTTTAGCCCAATTACTTTCTTCCAATTTCGAATAATCTTCTGCTGGTAAGTATTCGCCAAAAACCATATCGGGTTTAAAATTTTTTAACTTATCTATAACAGCCTGAAAGTTCTGGTTAGATTTAGAATTATCGTGACTTGATGCAACGATTACGATTTCAATTTGTGCATTTGATTTTACTACAAATGCGATAAATAATAAAAATGCTAGGCTAAGTTTTTGTAGGGTTTTCATAATGAATCTGTTTTTGATTTGTTGATTCAAAGATGATTATACAAAGGCTGCTGCTAAATTTAATTATCCCAAAGGCTTAGAATTTTATCCCAATAAATGGATTAAGAATTAATGGGTTTATCACTCAAATCCCGTTGTTCACACTCATAATAAGGTGTTTCATCCTACAAATCAGAACTATTTCATTAATGCTTTATTGAATGATACAATTAATTTAAACAAATCTCGATACTCTGTTAAAGGCAAAGTCTCAGCTTTATCAAATACATCATGATAGGCTGAAATTCCTCCCTGTGTGTAGAAAAAGAAAGCCGGAACACCTTTTTCGGTAAAGAAATAATGATCGCTGTTAGCCGCTTTGCCTCTCGAATTTATTTTAGCAATTAAATTTTGCTCATTATTAGTTTGAATTAAAACCTCGAAGGCTTTAGGATAAACACTTGCATTTACAACGGTCATTCCGCTTTCGCCTGTACCAACTAGATCGAGATTTATCAAAAACTTTATTTGGCTTAGCGGTAACAATGGGTTTTCAGTAAAATACTTTGAGCCAAGCAAGCCAGCTTCTTCACCAGCAAAACAAATAAAACCGACTGAATAAGATTGCGGATTTGCGGCATAATATTTCGCTAAACTTAGCAACGTTGCTACACCAGCTGCATTGTCATTTGCGCCCGGAAAATAGGTGTCTTTTCCCATTCCGCCCAAATGATCGTAATGTGCGGTTATCAACAATACCGAATCAGGATATTTTGTGCCTTTAACCAAACCGCAAATGTTAACGGCTTTAAAATCAGGAATTAACTTATTTTCTATACTAACACTAATTGTTTTTGGAATTTGTGTAAAAGTTTTTTTATTTATTTGAATTATCGTTTTATCTGCAACTTCTGTAGCTACAGACCAGGTAAGTTTATCTTTAAAAACAATTTGAAGGTTAGAATCAGCCTGATAAGTAATTGAATCTATTTTATTAACATTAGATTGTTTACCTAAAGAAGGGCTTTCGTTGTTGATGATAAAATCTTTACCCGGCACTAAATTTTTCCCGTTAATTACCACAAGCATTTTCCCAGGAAAAGTATTTACTTGATAACTGAAAGATTGCTTATAGTCTCCTTGAAATGGTAGAAGACCAATTTTTTTATATTCAGCAGATAAGAAGTTGGCTGCTTTTGTCATACCGTCTTTTGTATAACCTCTTCCCCAAAATGCCTTTGAAGTTAATTGCTTAATTGTGTGGCTTACATAAACAGAATCTTGTGAGAAGCCATTTAATGAGGACAACATTAAAAGCAATAAGCTAAACCTTTTAATAGATAAAATTTGCATGGCTCTAATTTAGGCATTGCATCTGAATTCGGCCTTATCTTCATTTTCAGCTGACCAAAATTTCAAATTCACCATAAGTCTTCATCAAAATTTATAAAGCGTTTGCGGCGGCTTTCTTCTTCTTTTTGTTTCTACCAATCCATATTAGTACACCCGTAATTGGCATGCTTGCGGCAATTAAACTTGCAAAAAAAGCAATAACTTTTCCAGTTAAACCCGCAATGGAACCAACGTGTATGTCGTAATTCATCCTATAAATTTTATCGGCTACAGTTGTGTTTTTTAATTTCCCATAAGCATGCTTAACTTCAATTTCTTTCAAGGTATGCTGGTCAAAATACCGATAATCCGATTTCCAATAAGTTTCTGGGTTGGGGTTTTTGGCAATTTCTATTGAAGCTTTTTCATTTTCCGGAACATGAACATCCAAACTGCCTTTAAATTGAGGGTCGGCTTTTAAGTAAGCTGTCCAAATTTTATCTGCCGCTGATGTATTGATGGTAAGCTTTGCATTTTTGGTTGTATCAGAATACGTTTCTTTAAATTCTATGAGTGATTTACCACCAGAGCTAACAAAATATATTGATTTTGCAAACCATTGAAAGCCCATAACCATTCCAGTTAAAGCAATAAAAATTATTACCCAAGTAATGTAAAATCCAAGAACGTTATGAAAATCATAATTTACTCTTCTCCACTTGGCATTCCATTTTATGGTAAATCGTTGTTTAGATGCAGCCTTGTTTTTTGGCCACCAAAGTATCAACCCGGAGATTAATAACAATACAAAAATTAAGGTAGCACTGGTTAATATTGGCTGCCCAATTGTAGGCGGCAACCATAAATAATAGTGCCCCATAATCACAATCCTGAAAAAGTCATCATTCATGTTTTTAACCTTTACCACTTCGCCGGTGTATTGATTTACAAATACGATGTAGTAATATTCAGGATCGAAATTATAGTAAACCACCTGAGCAGTTTTGCCTGGTTGATAATTAACGCTGTGGGCTTTTTTGTTGGGCAAAGCCTTATCAGCAATTTGCTTTAGTTGTGTTGGCGGTAATAAAGCTTTGTTTTGTATGGCTAAATTGCGATAGGGTTGAGTAACGTTTTCAATCTCTTTTTCAAATGCCAGAATACAGCCTGTAATTCCTAAAAAACATACAAATAGCCCGGAAGTTAATCCGAGCCACAAGTGTATTCTGCCTACCCAATATTTAAAGGTTTTATTCTTTTTCTTTTCGAACATGTAAGCTGATTAAAATTTGTATGCAATGCTTACCCTATAATTTCTTGGTGCTTCTGCTTGATAGTAATAAGCATTTAGCCATTGATAGTATGAACCGCTAAATAGGTATTTATCAAGAATGTTAAAGGCATTTCCAGTAATCCTAAACTTCGAACGTTCGTAAAATAATCCACCATCTAGCTTAAAATAGTTTGGTAATTTTTGTAATCCAACACTCCAGGTATCTGTTGCACGATCGGCTAAATATGTAAAGCCGGCAGAAATACCCGAGCCTTTAAGCATACCTTCTTGCAAAGTATAGGTTAACCAAGCATTTGATACATGTTTGGCAAAACCTGGAATAACATCACCAACATTAATCCCTGAAACACCAGGTGTAACTTCGGTAACTTTAGAATCCGTATAAGCATAATTTGCGATTAACGTTAATCCATCAGTTATTTTTCCTCTTAAATCAAATTCAATTCCTTGCGATCTTTTTTCGCCTAGCACAACACTAAAATTTTGTCCGGGTGTATTTGTTGGGTCGGCGGTTAATTCATTTTGTTTAAGAATTCTGTAGGCCGATAGTGTGGTATTCCATTTACCATCAAACCAATCTTTTTTAATTCCGATTTCATTATTTGTGCCAGTAATTGGCTCAACTTTACCGCCATCTCTAACCAAGCCACTTTGAGGTGTAAAAGCTTCATCGTGCACCGCATAAACCGCCGTGTTTTTATCTATAGAAACACTCAAGCCTATACGAGGTGTAACTTTTTTAGCTTTATCTGCTGCTGCTCCAAAAGCCGATTGGCTTACATAAGTATATCTTCCGGCTAATGTTAAACGTACTTTGTTGTTAAAAAAGCCCAATTCATCTTGTGCGTATGCACTTAAATATTTCGAATCCATTAAACCGCCAGCATTAATTGCTCTTTGCTCTAACGAGGTAATGCGATCGAAATTTGGATAACCATTAGAAGGGAAACCATAGTTGGGATTATTTAAATCGAATGGAGAAGTTGGTAAATCTAAATTATGAGATTGACCCCAATCTGCCATATAATTTTTATTTCCACCATCAAAGCCCGCCAAAATACGATGGTTTATACCACCGGTTTTAACCTGTCCGTTGATAAATAATTGAGCAAGTTTCATGCTGCTGGCTGCATCCCAAATGCCAACGTTTCTAATCACAATTCCGTTTGTATTAACTGCTGATGGCCATGAACTCATACCAACTTGTTGGTAATTAAAATAAGCTGCTTGTGCAGTTAATTTCCAGTTGTCATCAAAGTTGTGTTGTAAATTTAAAAACAAACTTTGGTCGTTAATTCTTGTTGCTGGCAATCCGGGCTGTGTCATTGTCAATTCTCTTGGATAGGTTGCGTAACCATTGGGTGAGAAAATATAATATGAACCAACCTCCGTCATTTTTGCATTTTGAAAAGTGTATTCTGCCGTGATTTTAGTTTTATCCGTTATTTGATAGCTAAGTACTGGAGCTATGCTGTATCGGTCATTTTGCTCGTAAGGGCGGAATGAACCTTTATTTTGAACTGCACCATTTAACCTGAAAAGCAATTTGCCATCACTTGTTAATTTATGGTCGAAATCTACTGTGGTTCTGTATAAATCATAACTTCCAAGCGTAAAAGAAACTTCGCCGCGATTAAAGCCCGTAGGTTTTTTGGTTACAACGTTGTATAAACCACTTGGGTCGCCATTGCCGAGCATAAAACCCGCCGGACCTTTAACAAATTCTATATGATCTACAAAACTCATATCCTCGGTTAATGGTCCCCAAAACGAAGAAACCACATTAAAACCATTCCGCATTGCTTGAATTTGCGAACCACGCATGGTAATATTTGTGTACATATCTCCCCAATGCTCAACCCTTACCGCACCACTAACATTTCTTATTAAACCATCGCTCATGCTAATAATCTGTTGATCTTTTATCACTTGGTCGCTTACGGTTTGAATATTTTGCGGAGCTTCTAAAAGCGGTTCGTTAAGCCTTAGCGATGCTGATGGAAGACTAATTTTGTATCTATTATTTCTTCCGGCTACAGTAACTTCTTCTAAAGCCTGGTCATTTTCTGATAAAACAAAATCAACAGTTTTGTTTTCGCCGGCCAAAATGGTAACTGATTTTTCTGAAGCATTTATGCCAACTGCAGATGCTTTGATGGTATATGTGCCAGGTTTAACACGATGGATGGTAAATTTTCCATTATCATCGGTGGTTGTTCCATTACCATTTCCTTTTAAACCTACCGAGATGTAGGCAGCAGGTTTGCCATTTGATGTTGTTATTGTTCCTTTTATGGTTGCAAGTTGTTGTGCAAATGTTGTTAAATAAAAAAGGGAGAGTAGAAACGTAAAGCTGATAGGTCTGATTTTATGCATCTTAATTTTATTTGGATTAATTCTAAACAGTTGCAAAATAACGTTACAAAAGTTTATGATCCAAATTATTTTGAATAATTCTAAATAAGGTGTGTATAAAATACAATATGTCTATGTTGAGGAATTACAAATAATCTGGTCTGCTTTGGTAAAAACCATTAATAAAAAAAGGATTATCCCAATTAAAGGATAATCCTAAGCTATTGTTGTTTTTGGGTTAGGGGCTTTATTTGATGGTTAATACATGTAAACCAATTGATTTTTCGCTATCATTAGCAGGATTGATTAATCCACCGCAAATCACATCGTAGTGGTATCCGGCTACAAATACCGCATCAGTTATCGTCGTTTTTACCGAACCTGTTGCAGTGTCTTTCGCATCAAGAGAATAAGTTCCTGCATCAATAGCAACAAATCCACCGGCTGTTTTAAAAGCTTTGTTTGTTGCATAAGATGTTGTTGTTGAGGTTTTAAACAAATCCAGGGATGGAGCATCAGGAGATAAATTAATAAAACGGATGTAGGCTTTATCTGTTGATGGCATACTTAAATCATCTCCAATTAATAGGCCATCCAATTGGCCAGGTTTGTTAATCAAGTAATAAGAATATCTTGTGTTTTGATTTAAAGTTACATCTTTCGTAAGCAAGCTTTCTGTGTTGCTACCAGATGTAAATTTCAGGCTATAAGTTCCTGCGGTTTTTGAAGTGTAGGCTAAAGAACCCGCAAAAGGTAATGATGCTGAGTTTATTGCACTTCCATTTAAATATACATTGTAAGTTGCCAAACCGGGTGAAGAATTTACCACCCGTAGATAGGAAATTGTAGTATCTGTAGCATCAGTTTTAACACATGAACTGATTAGGACGGCAATCAGCAGTATCACTAATGAATAAATATAAGATTTTCTTAAAAGGAAGATTGTAAATGTTTGCATAATTGAGTTGGGATTTGATTTATTATTGATTACGATTAAAACGACTGTAGAATTGCAATCGCTACAGCTTTACAAATATTGTGTTTAAAGGGGTTTGAAGGATGTTAAATGTTGTTAAGCAGATGTTAAAGTTTTAAGGCTTTTTTTAACAATGGAAGTTATATTACAGGATATATACCTTAACACTTAGAAAAAAACAAAAAAATAAATTATCTGTTCATATAGAGTTTACATAAGTATTTAATAAGCTTAACAGTAATTGATATTCTGAACTGTAATTTAGATTAACCAATAAAACTTAAAAAAATGATAAAAAACATCTCAAAATTAGCAATCATCTCTGTTGGAGTATTTGCACTTGCTTCATGCAGCAATTCATCAAAAGATAAACCTGCTGACACAACAATCACAAAAACAGAAACAACAGTAACTCTTCCAGTTAAAGAAGAGAATGCACCCGAAAGTGTTGATTATAATGTTACTCCTGATACAGCAATACTTGGTAAAAATAAAGAGGCACTTGTAAAAATAACCGAAGCCAAATCTATTATTTTACAAGATGCAGATGGTAAATCTACAGGTTCTGAGCTAACCGTAAAACTGTTAATAACCAACAAAAGCACCTTAGATGCAAAAAAATACTTTTCGATTTCTGCTTCTGATGCTAGATTAGAACTCGATAATAAAACCTCAGTTCCTGGACGTAAGGAAAATGGGAGTACAGAGCCAGATGCAGAAGCATCCTCGGAAGCAGTTTGGATTTTTCAACTCCCTGCTTCAACAAATCCAGTTAAGCTCAACTTCTTTTTAGATGGAACCCGAGTATCTGTTGGATTGATAAAAAAGTAAAATAAAGCCCCGAAATTTTCGGGGCTTTTTATTTCACAGATTTGTATTAATTTTTAAAAAAATTAAAAAACATTGTGTAACTCGATTTTTATTTAAACCTTTGCACCTCAATAGAGTTAAAGCCGTTTTAATACGCAAAGGATGATTAAACAATTTTTACATAAACTTACTGCATTTACAGCAATACACATTGCTGCGAAGAGTTTGTTTATTAATCGTTTTCAGCCTGTTTTCTATTATCCCTTAAGTCGGCAAAATTTTACGCCGCGTATTTAGTACATCTTACTAATACTATGAGGAATTGATCCTCTCTAAAAACCCAATTAACAAGAATACCTTAATTTTTCGTTAGAAAACGAATGGATATTAATGAATTTATAGTACAAGTAGCCATTGCTGAGCATCAAGTTTTTGCAGAGCAGATTGTTACTGAAATGGCAGAATCTGCAAAAGCTCGTGGAACTGGTATTGCAAAACGTTCTCCAGAATATGTTGCCAATAAAATGAAAGAAGGCAAAGCCGTTATCGCCTTTCATAAAGATGGAACATGGGCAGGCTTTTGCTATATCGAAACCTGGAGTCACGGTCAATTTGTGGCAAACTCTGGGTTAATAGTTTCTCCTGAATACAGGAAAGCTGGTTTAGCACATGCCATTAAAGAACACGTTTTCGAACTCTCGAGAAAATTATATCCTAAAGCGAAAATTTTTGGTTTAACAACGGGTTTGGCTGTAATGAAAATCAATTCCGATTTAGGCTACGAACCCGTTACCTATTCTGAATTAACGCAAGATGAAGAGTTTTGGAAAGGTTGCCAAAGCTGTGTAAACTTCGATATTTTGAAAATGAAGGAGCGGAAAAATTGCATGTGTACTGCTATGCTTTATGATCCTGCCACTCAAAAACACGATGCAGCCAAAAAATTTGCCGAAGAGTTACAAAGGAAACCAAAATTATATGAGCGCTTTATGCGCATTAAGCAACGTTTGGTTGTAAAACCTAAGCCAAAAACGGGCTTAAAATCACTTTTATTTTTACTTACCCTTTTATTTCATAAATGATGAAGAAAGTTGTTTTAGCATTTAGCGGAGGTCTTGACACCTCATTTTGTTGCATCCATTTAGCAAAAGACCGCAATTTGGAAGTTCATTCTGTAATAGTAAATACAGGTGGTTTTTCTGAAGAAGAATTACAAGAAATTGAAAAACGTGCTTATGCTTTGGGTGTAGCCTCTCACGCGGTAGTTGATGAAACTAAAAGTTATTATAAGGAGTGCATTAAATATTTAATTTTTGGTAACGTATTAAAAAATGCTACTTATCCATTATCTGTGAGTGCAGAACGTGTAAGTCAGGCTACAGCAATTGCCAATTATGTTAAAAAAGTGGGAGCTGATTATGTCGCTCATGGTAGTACAGGAGCGGGTAACGACCAGGTTCGTTTTGATATGATTTTTAATATTCTAATTCCAGAAGTTGAAATCATAACCCCAATTAGAGATTTAAAATTATCCCGCGAAGCGGAAATAGAATATTTAGCGAAACATGGTGTAGAATATAGTGCTGAAAAAGCTAGATATTCAATCAACAAAGGCTTGTGGGGAACTTCTGTAGGTGGAAAGGAAACGTTAACATCAAACGAAACCTTGCCAGAAAGTGCTTGGCCAACCCAGGTTACGGAAACAGCATCGCGTAAAATTGAACTGACTTTTGAAAAAGGTGAATTGGTTGCTATCGACGGTGAAACTTTAGAGCCGGTTAGGGCAATTCAGAAACTACAAGCCATTGCGCAACCTTTCGGTATTGGTAGAGATATTCACGTTGGCGATACAATTATCGGAATTAAAGGTCGCGTAGGATTTGAGGCTGCGGCACCGGTTTTAATTATAAAAGCACACCATACTTTAGAAAAACATACCTTAACCAAATGGCAGTTAAGCTGGAAAGAACAATTATCTTCTTTCTATGGTAACTGGCTGCATGAAGGTCAGTTTCACGACCCAATTATGCGGAACATAGAAGCTTTTTTAGCAGATACGCAGCAAATGGTTAGCGGTAAAGTTTTCATCGAATTGTTGCCTTACCGTTACCAGATTATTGGTATAGAATCTAACCATGATTTGATGAGTAATAAATTTGGCAGCTACGGCGAAATGAACAATGCCTGGAGCGGAGAAGATGTTAAAGGTTTTTCTAAAATATTTGGCAACCAGGTAATGATTTGGCATAAAGTAAATAACGAGGCTTAGCCTTGAAGGTTTGAGGTGTAAGGTTTAAGCGTAAAGTTAATGCGCCTAAATCCTAAGCCTTAAACCCCAAACCTTAAACCTTTTTAAATATGAAAATTAAAGCAGGAATAATTGGCGGTGCCGGATACACAGGTGGCGAAATGCTCCGTATTTTGGTTAATCATCCAGACGTAGAAATTGCTTTTGTAAATAGTACCAGTAACGCAGGAAATTTGATTTCTGATGTACATACGGATTTAATTGGCGATACTGATTTAAAATTTGTTGGTGATATTCCTCAGGATATCGACGTACTTTTTTTATGCGTTGGCCATGGCGATGCACAGAAGTTTTTAACGGCTAACCCGATTAATGATAACATCAAAATCATCGATTTATCTCAAGATTTTAGACTCATAGCAAATCGTAACTCTGAAATCTCAAATCGTAAATTCGTGTACGGTTTGCCAGAATTAAATCGTGATGCAATTAAATCAGCAAACAACATCGCTAATCCGGGTTGCTTTGCTACCTGTATTCAACTTGGCTTATTGCCTTTAGCTGCTAAAGGTTTGATTAAAGGTGAAGTTCACATCAATGCAACAACTGGTTCAACCGGCGCAGGACAAAGCTTATCAACAACTTCGCATTTTAGCTGGAGAAATAATAATCTTTCAATTTACAAAGCTTTCGAGCATCAACATTTAAATGAAATTGGCGAAAGTTTATTGCAATTACAGCCATCCCTTACAGATGCATTGAGTTTCATACCACAACGCGGTGCTTTTACTCGAGGCATTTTAGCAGCAACGTATTTAGAAAGTGATTTAACTTTAGAGGAGGCACAAAACCGTTACGAAGAGTATTACCGTACGCATCCGTTTACTCATGTTAATCGGAAAAATATCGATTTAAAACAGGTTGTTAATACGAACAAAGCGCTGGTTCATGTAGAAAAGCATGGTAACAAATTATTCATCATCAGCATTATCGATAACCTGCTCAAAGGCGCCAGCGGACAAGCGGTTCAAAATATGAATTTAATGTTTGGATTGGAAGAAACGGCAGGGTTAAAGTTGAAAGCAGCTTATTTTTAAATATGGTAAAAGGCGGAAGGTTTAAGGCTTAAGGTAAAATAGCATGAGAGATTATAAAAAGCTTGATGTTTGGAAAAAGTCACATGAGTTGAATATGTTCATCAAGAAAAATATTGCAACACTATTTCCAAAAGAAGAACGGTTTGAATTGACATCTCAACTTACGAGAGCCTCCCTATCCATCCCTCTAAATATTGTAGAAGGTTGCGGAAGATTTACTGATAAGGACTTTGCACATTTTTTAGATACTGCTTTAGGCTCTACAAATGAAATTGATTATTGCTGCCTTTGCGCATCAGAGTTAAAATACATTAGTGTGGATGATTATCTAAAAGTGAATCAATCAATTAACGAAGTTAGAGCAATGCTAATTTCATTTTTAAAATTTTTGAGAGGTAGTACGACTAAACCTTAAACCCTACACCTCAAACCTTACACCTTAATAAAATGCAACTATTCGACGTTTACCCACTTAACGATATAGAAATAACTAGAGCATCTGGCAGCAATGTTTGGGATGCTAACGAACAAAAATATTTAGATTTATATGGCGGTCATGCTGTGATTTCAATTGGTCACACCAATCCGCATTATGTAAGTCGATTAACAGACCAGCTAAGCAAAGTTGGCTTTTACTCAAATTCAGTTAAAATTCCTTTGCAGGTTCAGCTTGCAGAGAAATTGGGTCAGGTTTCTGGTAAAAAAGATTACCAACTGTTTTTAGTAAACTCTGGTGCAGAAGCAAACGAAAACGCCCTTAAATTGGCCTCTTTTTACAATGGCAGAAAGAAGGTAATCGCTTTCACGGGTGCTTTCCACGGAAGAACATCTTTGGCGGTTGCTGTTACCGATAACCCAAAAATTGTTGCTCCGGTAAATCAAACCGAAAATGTAATCTTCTTACCTTTTAATAATGAAGTAGCTTTAGAGGAAACTTTCAAAGCACAGGGAAATGATATTTCTGCTGTAATTATCGAAGGCATTCAGGGTGTAGGAGGAATTAAAGAAGCCTCAAAAAGTTTCTTGCAAAAAATCCGTTCACTATGTGATGAGTACAATGCAGTTTACATCGCCGATTCAGTTCAGTGTGGTTATGGCAGAACGGGTTTGTTTTACGCTCACGATTATGCAGGTGTAGAAGCTGATGTTTACACCATGGCGAAAGGAATGGGAAATGGGTTTCCGGTAGCCGGAATTTCTATTGCACCGAAATTTAAACCATGGCATGGTGAATTGGGCACTACATTCGGTGGCAACCATTTAGCTTGTGCAGCCGCTTTGGCCGTTTTAGAAGTAATGGAAAGAGATAGCCTGATGAAAAATGCTGAAGAAATTGGGAACTATTTAATTACGGAATTAAAGAAATTTAAGCAGGTAATAGAAGTTCGCGGTCGCGGGTTAATGATTGGGATTGAATTACCTGAAGAATTAGCTCATGTTAAAAAGGAATTGTTATTTAAACATTTCATTTTCACGGGCGAGGCTAAACCAAATGTAATTCGTTTATTGCCCGCCTTGAATTTAACGAAAGCACATGCTGATGAATTTTTAAGTGCCTTTGAGAAAGCGGTTAAGGGTATAGGACATAAGGCTTAAGGTAATGAGAGACTACAAAAAATTGGATGTCTGGAAAAAAGCTCATGAACTTAATGTCATTAAAAAAAGAGATTGCTATAAAGCTTCCAAAAGAAGAAAGATTTGAATTAACTTCTCAACTTACAAGAGTCTCATTATCTATTCCTCTAAATATTGTTGAGGGATGTGGTAGATTTACAGACAAAGATTTTGCCCATTTCTAAGACAACGCCTTAGGTTCGACTAATGAAATAGATTATTATTGTTTATGTGCCTCAGAATTTAAATATATAAGCGAAGAAGATTATAAAAAAGTAAATAAATCAATTAATGAAGTTAGGGCAATGCTAATTTCTTTTTTGAAATTTTTAAGAGCCGGTGGAGGGGAAAACCTTAAACCCAAAACCTCAAACCTTACACCTTAGTATGAAACTTTTCACTTCCGTACACGATGTTCCAAGCATCAAACAATTTGTAAATGATGCCCTTGAATTAAAGGCAAATCCCTATGCACACCAAAATTTGGGTAAAAATAAAACCTTAGGTTTAGTTTTTATGAATCCAAGTTTGCGCACCCGTTTAAGCACTCAAAAAGCAGCGCTAAACTTGGGTATGAACGTGATGGTGATGAATTTGGATAAAGAAGGTTGGGCTTTAGAAACGCAAGATGGTGTAGTAATGAATGGCTCCACAGTTGAGCATATTCGAGAAGCTGCTGCAGTAATGGGACAGTATTGTGATATTTTAGGATTACGATCATTTCCTAAATTGAACAACCGTGAGGAAGATTATAGCGAAGATTTCTTTAATAAATTTGTTAAATATTGCGCTGTTCCTGTAGTAAGTTTAGAAAGTGCAACTCGCCACCCGCTACAAAGTTTCGCTGATATTATTACCATCCATGAAACTTGGACGAATAAACCTGATGATTCAAAACCAAAGGTAGTATTAGCTTGGGCGCCACATGTTAAAGCTTTACCACAGGCGGTTCCAAATTCTTTTGCCGAATGGATGTGCAAAGCCCAAGAAGAAGGATTGATTGACTTTAAAATTGCTCATCCTGCAGGCTACGAACTAGCAGAACAATTTACAACCGGCGCTACTATTGAACATAATTTAGATGAAGCTCTAGCTGGTGCTGATTACGTTTATGTGAAGAATTGGAGCAGCTATAAAGATTATGGTAAGGTATTAAACTATCCAGATGGATGGATGATGAACAATGAAAAATTAAAACTGACCAATGATGCGAAAGTAATGCATTGTTTGCCAGTTCGCCGTGATTTAGAATTGTCTTCTGAAATTTTAGATGGACCAAATTCTTTGGTTATTCATGAAGCAGGGAATCGTTTATGGGCAGCTCAAGCGGTAATAAAGGCTATGTTGGAGAAAATGTAAATCTGTTGGTGAGTTATCAGTTGTTAGTTGTCTGGCTGGATGCTTCAACTTAGAACCTATAACTCAAAAACTTATAACTTAAATATGAAACAACTTACCATCATCAAAATCGGCGGAAACGTTATTGATAATTCTGAAAATTTACATCAATTTTTATTAGACTTTACAGCTTTACCAGGTGAAAAAATCTTGGTTCATGGTGGTGGTAAAATTGCAACAGAATTGGGCGAAAGTTTAGGTATTGAGGCAAAGATGTTTGAAGGGCGACGAATAACGGATATTGAAACTTTACGCGTTGTTACCATGGTTTATGCGGGTTTGATTAACAAAAACATGGTAGCTCAGTTACAAGCCAAAGGTAGTAACGCCATTGGTTTAACCGGTGCTGATGGAAATATTATCAAAGCGAAAAAACGACCTGTTAAAGAGATTGACTATGGTTTTGTAGGCGATTTAGATGACAACTCCGTTTCAGCCGCAACATTGGATAGCTTGCTAAAAGCTGGATTGGTTCCTGTTTTGTGTGCAATTACACATGATGGTGATACTCAACTTCTAAATACCAATGCCGATACCATCGCGTCTTCGGTTGCAGTGGCCATGTCTTCACTTTATGAAACCCGTTTGGTATATTGCTTTGAAAAAAAAGGTGTTTTGAAAGATGTAAATGATGATGCATCAGTTGTGAGAGAGATTAAAGTGGAGGAATTTGATGATTTAAAAGCTGATGGAACCGTTCAAGGTGGGATGATTCCTAAATTGCATAATGCTTTTGAGGCGATTAAAAAAGGTGTATCAGCAGTTTATATTGGTAAAGCCGACGAATTAAATGAACTTGCAAATGGAACTTTTGGGACGAAAATGCTCGGGTAAGACTGAAGGTATAAGTAGAAATTTAAAGGATTAAAGCGGATGGTTTATGCGCATTACATAGAAACCGAACCAATAAACTACTTTTTTTGCCACTTAAACCTGATAGTAGCGAACACGAAGTGCAACGAAGTAAAGCGAATAGCAGGGCTTGACATTAATAGTTGTACGGAACTTGTTTTTCAAAAAAAATAAATCAATGAAATCACAATAATCTGTGTAATCAAATGAAAAAAAAAATAGCAATTATAGGTTCTGGAAATATTGGAATTTCTTTAGCAAAGGGATTGGTAAAGGCCGACTTTGCGCAAGCCGCCGACATTACGCTAACCCGTAGAAATATTGACCATCTAAAATCTTTCGCCGATGCGGGGTTTGTAGTGAGCAACGATAACAAAAGTACTGTAGCCGCTGCGGATGTTGTAATTCTGGCGGTATTGCCTCAACAATTAAACACGGTTTTAGATGAAATTCAACCGTCGATTAATGCTAGCAAACACTTGGTTATTTCGGTAATTTCTGGGGTAAGTTGTGCTGCGGTTCGGGAGAAATTGGGCGATGATGTTGAAGTGGTTCGGGTAATGCCAAATACGGCAATTGCAATTGGTCAATCAATGACCTGTATTGCAAGCGATAATGCATCAGCAGAAAATATTGCCGATGTTACTAAAATGTTTGAAACAGTGGGTTCGGTTGTGAAAATAAATGAAGATTTAATGACTTCTGCTACAGCACTTTGTGCTTGCGGGATTGCGTTTTTTTTAAGGGCAATTAGAGCGGCATCTCAAGGTGGTGTGGAGATTGGTTTCCATGCTGATGAGGCTTTGAAAATGGCAGTTCAAACAGCAAAAGGTGCTGCTGATTTGCTTTTGTTGCATGGCACTCATCCAGAATCAGAAATAGATAAAGTAACTTCGCCGAAGGGTTGTACCATTGCCGGTTTAAACGAAATGGAACACAACGGTTTTAGTTCATCGCTAATAAAAGGCATTAAACTTTCGGCTTTAAAGGCAGGGAATTTATATACAAAAGAAGGTTAAAGGTATAAGGTAAAAGGTATAGGTTAAATCCCTATGTCTTGATACTTGATACTAAATACTTGATACTATGATAGAAAATATACAAAAAGAATGTCTGGATTTGTTGCGGCAGTTGATTCGCATCCAATCTTTTAGTAAAGAGGAAGATAAAACTGCAAATTTAATCGCTCACTTTTTGAAGGAGAGAGGAGTTAAAACACACCGTAAAATGAACAATGTTTGGGCTTACAACAAACATTTTGATGCAAGTAAACCGACATTGCTTTTAAACTCACATCACGATACAGTTAAACCAAATTCTGGCTACACCCGCGACCCTTACGATGCCGCAATTGAAGGCGATAAGCTTTTTGGCTTGGGCAGTAATGATGCTGGTGGTTGCTTGGTTTCTTTAATCGGCACATTTTTATATTATTTTGAGCAAGAAAACTTAAAATACAACATCTGTTTGGCTGCAACGGCAGAAGAAGAAATCTCTGGGAATAATGGCTTAGAGCTGGTTTTACCAGATTTAGGTGAATTGGAATTCGGTATTGTAGGCGAACCAACGGAAATGAATTTGGCCATCGCTGAACGAGGTTTGTTGGTGTTAGATTGCGTCTCTCATGGCAAAGCTGGACATGCGGCAAGAGAAGAAGGCGAAAATGCAATTTACAAAGCTTTAGCAGATATCGAATGGTTTAGAAACTATCAGTTCCCGAAAGTTTCTGAGGTATTTGGCCCGTTGAAAATGACGGTAACCATTATTAATGCAGGCTCTCAACACAATGTGGTACCAGCAAATTGCACTTTCACGGTTGATGTTCGCGTTACAGATGCCTACACAAATGAAGAGGTTTTGGAAATTATTAGAGCGAATGTGAGTTGTGATGTTACACCACGTTCTATCCGTTTAAAACCATCATCGATTGATAAAAATCATCCTGTTGTACAAGCTGGCGTAAGTTTGGGTAGAACAACTTATGGCTCGCCAACCACATCAGACCAAGCCTTGTTGGATATTCCATCTGTAAAATGCGGTCCGGGTTTTTCTGGTCGCTCGCACATGGCCGATGAATTTTTATATGTTAAAGAGGTTGCAGATGGTATAGAGGGTTATGTAAATATGCTGAAGCCAGTGATTCAAGGTTGAAGGTAGAGGTTGTAAGTTAGAGGGATTGGATGCTTATCTTATATGTTCTTATATGGTTAAACTACCAAGCAAAATTTTTTATAAAATGACTTTTGCGTTCCCTTAAAAAACTCGGCGTATTCGATGGTAAAATTGATAAAATAACTTTGTGTGCTTTGCCAAAAACTTAGCAACCTTTGCGGTAAAGAAATTAATATGAACCCTGCTTAGCAAGCTTCATCAAAAATAAAAATAAATAAATATCCTGATGAAAATCTGGCAAAAAAATATAGATGTAAATAAATTCGTAGAAACTTTCACAGTTGGGAAAGACCGCGAATTGGATTTACAAATGGCAAAATTTGATGTTTTGGGTTCTTTGGCGCATACTCAAATGTTAGAAACCATTAACTTGCTTACTGCTGACGAATTGAAAACCATTCAGCAAGAGCTTAAAAATATTTACGCTGAAATTGAGGCTGGTAATTTCATTATCGAAGATACCGTTGAAGATGTACATTCTCAGGTAGAATGGTTATTAACTCAACGCATCGGTGAAGCCGGTAAAAAAATCCACAGTGGGCGTTCGCGTAACGACCAGGTTTTAGTAGATTTAAAGCTATTTTTTCGTGCTTGTATCGAAGATATGGTTAACCAAACTTCAACACTGTTTAATCAATTAATTGAGTTGAGCAATACGCACAAATATAAGTTGATGCCAGGTTATACCCATTTGCAAATTGCAATGCCATCATCTTTTGGTTTGTGGTTTGGTGCTTATGCTGAAAGCCTTGCCGATGATATGGAATTAATGCTTGCTGCATGGAAAATCACCAACAAAAATCCATTGGGTTCTGCTGCAGGCTATGGTTCATCTTTCCCTTTAAACAGAACCTTAACCACAAATTTATTGGGCTTTGAAAGCTTAAATTATAATGTGGTTTATGCACAAATGGGGCGTGGAAAAACTGAAAGAATTTTGGCTCAGGCGATGAGTGCTGTGGCAGCAACTTTGGCTAAAATGGCAATGGATGTTTGTTTATTCATCAATCAGAAT
The DNA here is from genome assembly GCF_042650845.1 of Pedobacter lithocola. NCBI lineage: Bacteria > Pseudomonadati > Bacteroidota > Sphingobacteriia > Sphingobacteriales > Sphingobacteriaceae > Pedobacter > Pedobacter lithocola. The sequence continues at coordinate 736,234 of NZ_JBHSBW010000011.1, forward strand.
TTTAGTTTTATCAGTTTCCCGCCCGAATTAACCACAGGTTCGAGCATTATGCCGCACAAAAAAAATCCTGATGTTTTTGAATTGATTCGTTCAAGATGTAATAGAATTCAGGCATTGCCCAATGAAATTGCGATGATGATTACCAATTTGCCATCAGGTTATCATAGAGATTTGCAATTGTTAAAGGAAAATCTTTTTCCTGCAATTACTTCGTTAAACGAATGCCTTGAAATCGCGACTTTCATGTTCCAAAACATCACCATAAAAGATGATATACTAAAGGATAAAAAGTACGATTACCTATTTAGTGTTGAGGTTGTTAACGATTTGGCTTTACAAGGCGTTCCGTTTAGAGAGGCTTATAAAATTGTTGGCGAACAGATTGAAAATGGTACTTTTGCACCATCGGGCCAAATACATCATACACACGAGGGGAGCATTGGTAACCTTTGTAACGAGCAAATTTCTGTGGCAATGCAGTCTGTATTAACTCAATTTGGTTTTGAAAAAGTGAATAAAGCAATAGAAGATTTAATAGCATAATATGAAAGTTTCAAAATTAGCCAGCGCTTTAGTTGGTTCAGAAATTATAAAAATTGGTAACGAAGTTAATGAGATGAAACGCAAAGGCGCATCAATCGCTAACTTAACCATCGGTGATTTCGATTCGAACATTTACCCAATTCCAACAGAATTAAAAGCCGGAATTGTAGATGCGTACAATGCCAATCAAACCAATTATCCACCAGCAGATGGCGTTTTGCAATTAAGAGAAACGGTTTCAGAATTGTTAAAGGATAGATTTGGTTTAGAATATAACACTAATAGTATTTTAGTTTCTGGCGGTTCTCGTCCGTTAATTTACGCAACTTATTTAGCACTAATAGACCCAGGGGATACCGTGGTTTTCCCAGCACCATCTTGGAATAACAACCACTATTGCCATTTAACCTCAGCAAAAGCAATTGCGGTAGAAACTGATGCAGAGCATAATTTTATGCCAACTGCTGCACAATTGAAGCCACACTTAAAAGGTGCAACGTTGTTGGCTTTGTGCTCACCATTAAATCCAACAGGAACCATGTTCGACGCAGATTCTCTTGCAGAAATTTGCGACGTTGTTTTGGAAGAAAACGCATCTCGTGGAGCGGATGAAAAACCATTGTATTTAATGTACGACCAGATTTATTCATTGCTTACTTTTGGTAAAGAACATGTAAATCCGGTTTCTTTACGCCCTGCAATGCGAGAGTTTACTGTTTTTGTTGATGGCAGTTCGAAATGTTTAGCAGCAACTGGTGTACGTGTTGGCTGGGGGTTTGGTCCAGAAGATATTGTGAACAGAATGAAGGCTTTGGTTGGTCATATGGGTGCTTGGGCACCAAAGGCTGAGCAAGTTGCCATGTCGAACTATTTCAATAACAAAACACAGGTTGATACTTTCTTAACCAACTTTAAGAGCCAAATTCAAGATAGCTTAAATGCACTTTACAATGGCTTTAACGAATTAAAAAGTGAAGGTTTTAATGTTGATGCAGTTGAACCTATGGGTGCAATTTATTTAACCATCAAAATCGACTATATCGGAAAAACTACAGCCGATGGTCAGCTTTTAAAAAATAGTGCTGATGTAAACTTCTACTTAATTAAAGAGGCTGGAGCAGCATTGGTTCCATTTTCTGCCTTTGGTAATGAACACAGTATGCCATGGTTCAGGGCATCTGTTGGCGCATGTACTTTGCAAGATATCAAAGACATGTTACCGAGAATTAAAGCTGCCCTTAGTAAGTTGAAATAAAACAAACAAAAAAGTCCTATCTAGTTTGAAAACCTGATAGGACTCTTTTACTTGTAAAGCCCTTTAGTGATTTAGGTTATTTAAACTCGCTCGTTTTATGGAAATCAATATCAGGATAATCCTGTTTCGTTAAGTTAATCATATAATCACTATCTGATAAATAAACAGGGTTTGCCTCTTTATCAAAACCAATATGTTGTTGTTTGCGTTTAACAAATTCATCCAATTTCTTTCTATCGCTTGATGTTACCCAGCTCGAACGTGTATAACTTAATGTACGGAAGCGACATTTTGCACCGTACTCATGCTCTAAACGAAAGTTAATCACCTCGAATTGAAGTTCTCCAACAGCACCGATTACCTTTCTATTTCCTGGTTGCATTACAAACAATTGTGCAACACCTTCATCAGTTAATTGTTCAATGCCTTTTTCCAACTGCTTGGTGCGCATTGGGTCCATATTTTCCACCTCTTTAAAAATCGACGGAGAGAAACTCGGAATTCCCTTAAACTGCAACTTTTCACCTTCAGTTAAGGTATCGCCAATTTTAAAATTACCACTATCATACAAACCAACCACATCGCCCGGCCAGGCCTCTTCCACAATACTTTTTTCGTTCGCCATAAAATCCATCGGGTTCGAAAATTTTAGTTTCTTATCCTGACGGGTATGGTAGTAAAATTTATTTCGCTCAAATTTGCCAGAACAAATACGCAAGAAAGCAATTCTATCGCGGTGTTTTGGGTCTAAGTTGGCGTGAATTTTAAACACAAAACCACTAAAATTTTTCTCTTCCACCAGCACATCACGCTCTTCAGCTTCTCTATGTCGCGGACTAGGGGCAATATCAATAAACGTATCTAAAAGCTCTTTAATCCCGAAATTATTAATCGCACTGCCAAAAAATACGGGTGCTACTAAACCTTCCGTATATAAATCTTTCTCAATTTTTCCGTAAATCCCATCTACCAATTCCACATCATCTTTCAGGGTGTTTATTTCATTTTCCTTCAAATAATTTAGTAAAGATGGGTCGTTTAAATCGTTAGCCGCCACAACCGAATCGGTCACTTTAGTTTTATCCGAATTGAATAAATTTAAGTGTTTGTTGTAAATGCTATAAACGCCTTTAAAAGTATGTCCTTGACCAATTGGCCAAGAAAGCGGGCACAAACTAATGTTCAGTTTTTCCTCAATTTCATCCAATAAATCGTAAGCTTCTTTACCCTCACGGTCCATTTTATTAACGAAAATGATTACAGGCGTATTTCGCATCCGGCAAACCGACATCAGTTTTTCAGTCTGTTCCTCTACACCCTTCACACAATCTACCACTAAAATTACGCTATCCACAGCCGATAAAGTCCGGTATGTATCTTCCGCAAAATCCTTGTGCCCAGGCGTATCCAGAATATTAATTCGCTTGCCACTATATTCAAAACCCATTACCGAAGTTGCCACCGAAATACCACGTTGTTTCTCAATTTCCATAAAATCGGAAGTGTTGCTTTGATTCGCTTTATTCCTTTTTACCGCTCCAGCAGTGTTAATTGCACCACCAAAAAGCAGAAATTTTTCTGTTAGTGTGGTTTTGCCTGCATCGGGGTGGCTAATAATGGCAAAGGTTTTACGTTTTTCTATTTCAGGGTTAAGCATAATAAATTTTGGGTAAAAAAGTGGCGATGAAACCTGGTTAAAGGAATTTAACTGCGATAAGATTTGAATAGTGTTGTTTCATCTGGCTGCAAAGATAGCAAATTTGCTTAACTGTTTGAACTGGTTAATCGAGAATACTAGTAGACCAAAATTCTGTTGAGGAAAAAAATAGAAATGATTTTTTAGAAAAGCAGATTCAGTAGTTCTTAGGTTGCATCAGTCCCGCCATACATTGCAATCTTTTTACAACTACTGTCATTTTGGGCTTTAAAGCATTTGTTCTATCGGCTGGTTTGCAAGTATAACTTAGGTTTTTGCAATAAAAAAGGATTTCCATTTCTGTCGGGTTTGGATAACTTCTTCAGTAATTCTTTGGATTGTTTTTAAAACCTATAGTCTGTAAATTTTTCATGCTCGAAGTCTCGATGTTGCCAATAGCCCAAGGGTTTAAACCCTGGACTATATGTTAATTTTAAAATGGTTTTCTTCTCCCAAATACCTAATTCTTTGTTCTTAAACCTGACAGCAGCGAGCATACCGATTTAAGGGTATGCTTGCTTGTTTCACAGGTTTCATCGGTATAAAGCGAATGGCAGGGCTGGAGTTCTCCGAAGAATTACTGAGCGTTCATTTCCATAAAATCAGAATCGCATTTTAATAGTTAACGACACTAAAAACCTTCTTATCAACGATAATCTTACAAATCATACTTATTTTTGTGCTAAAATTGTTAGCTTTAAATATCCCTTCAGACTAAAGCAACCAAAAATCTTATTGCCAATGCCAGAATTAGAAGAAACTTCTATGGCCGCAGAAATTGCGGCTAAATTTGTGAATTATACCTCCAAACATGTTTTCTTAACGGGAAAAGCCGGAACAGGTAAAACTACTTTTTTGCGGAAACTGATTAAGCTAACCCATAAAAAGGCAGTGATTTGTGCGCCAACTGGTATTGCTGCTATTAATGCGGCAGGCGTTACTATTCATTCACTTTTTCAGCTGCCATTTGGGTCGTTTTTTCCTGATGCTGCAGCAAATATCATCAATCAGAATATCACCTTTAACTTTAATACGCCACGCTCAATTGTTAAGCATTTAAATATGCAAACCAATAAGCGGCGATTGATTCAGGAATTGGAGTTGCTGGTGATTGATGAAGTGAGTATGCTCAGGGCAGACATGCTCGATGCAATTGATTTTGTGTTGCGCTATGTTCGTAGGAATAGAAATGTGCCTTTTGGCGGTGTTCAGCTGCTTTTTATTGGCGATTTGCATCAATTACCACCTGTTGTAAAGAATGATGAATGGCGGGTAATGTCGGGATTTTATAAAAGCATTTACTTCTTTGATGCATTGGCTTTGAAAGATAATCCTCCAATTTACATTGAATTAGATAAAATTTACCGTCAGAGTGATGCCGTGTTTATCAACCTGCTAAATAACCTTCGAAATAATCAAATTACCCCCGAAGATACTTCATTACTAAGGCAACATTTTAAGCAAGATTTTAAGCCATCCGAAGACGAAAATTACATCACATTAACTACGCACAATAATAAAGCTGACACGATAAACCGGGAACGCTTAACACAATTGAAAACCAAATCATACTTTTTTGAGGCTAAAGTTACTGGAGAATTTAATGAATATGCTTATCCGAACGATAAAAGCTTGGAGCTTAAAGTTGGTGCTCAAATCATGTTTATTAAAAATGATATGTCTGCCGAAAAGCGCTATTATAATGGTAAAATTGGTGTTGTTCATCACATCGAAAAGGATATTATTGAAATTGAATTACCAGATGATAAGGTTGTAATTGAGGTTTCGCCATACACCTGGGAAAACGTAAAGTATAAACTAAACGAGGCTACGAACGAAATTTCGGAAACAGTTGCTGGCTCTTTTATTCAATATCCAATAAAGTTGGCTTGGGCCATTACGGTTCATAAAAGCCAGGGTTTAACTTTCGATAAGGCAATTATAGATATTGGCGATGCTTTTGCACCCGGACAAGCGTATGTTGCTTTATCGCGTTTACGCTCTTTAAATGGCTTGGTTTTAACCTCACATTTACGTGAAAACGGTTTGCAGCAAGACCAAAACATTCATTATTTTTCTAAAACTAAACAAGCTGCCGAAGTGCTGCATCAGCAGATTAGTTTTGAGAGTTACGATTTTATCAGGACTTACTTATTAGCAGCTTTCGACTTGAATTTGGTTCGCTATTATTTAAAGGAACACGTTCAAACTTTTGATAAGGGAGAAAAATCTACCAAGCAGAAATACGATGATTGGACGATGGAACTTTATCGTGATTTTCAAAAAATTACGGCAACTGCTGATACTTTTATTAACCAACTCAAAAATTTATTTGCTACACAAACGGAACACACTTTATTTAATGTTTCTAAAAGAGTTGGTGCAGCTTTGAAATATTTTAACCCACTAGTAAAAGAGATTTCGGATAGGCTTTTGGCTCATATTGAGCAAATTAAGGAAGATAAACAGATTAAAACTTACTTAACCGAATTGCTTGAATTGGAGATTTTGGTGTATGAGCAATTGAAGAAGATGCACAAGAGTAAAGCACTTTTACAAGCCATAATTGAGGGAAAGGAATTTAGCAAAGCTGATACTGATGCTTTATTGAATATTGCAGAACGCAATCAACAGTTGCAGAAAGCGATTCAGTTGAAGGGTATGACGTTGAAGGTAAAATCTGTTACAGAAAAGAAAATTAAAGAACCTAAAGTTGATACGAAATTAGTAAGCTTTGAACTGTATGAGCAGGGGAAAAGCTTGGAAGAAATTGCTAAAGAACGGGGTTTTTCAGTTGGGACAATTGAAGGTCATCTGGCCTATTACGTATCTACACAACAAATTGATGTAGCTAAATTGGTTAAGGCGAATAAAATAAAAAATATTGCAGATGCGGTAGAAAGTCAGAAAACAAAATCGATGGCCGTGATACGGGATTTTTTAGGAAAAGATTATTCATTTGGGGAGATTAAGTTAGTGTTGGCATCGTTGTTCCCATCGGAAGAGTAGGGAAAATCTAACCGCAAAGACGCTAAGAAAAGAAACGCTAAGAACACAAAGCTGGATTCAAAATTATGGATGAGAATGAGTTATCAAAGATCGTAATCGGTTTATCAATTGAAGTACATAATGCATTAGGACCTGGATTGTTAGAAAGTGCCTATAAAGAATGTTTGTTTTACAAAATTGCTAAGACTGGATTATTTGTTGAGAAGGAAAAAATTATACCTTTAATATTCGAAGAGGTTAAGTTGGAATGTGGCTACAGAATTGATATTTTGGTAGAAAATAAATTAGTATTGGAGTTGAAAAGTGTTGAAGCTTTAAATGATGTTCATCTGGCTCAAACATTAACTTATATGAAATTGGGGAATTACAAACTTGGTTTATTAATCAATTTTAATGTTTCTCTTTTAAAGCACGGGTTAAAACGTATTGCTAATGGCCTTTAATTTCTCTTTGCGAAAAACTTTGCGAACTTTGCGGTTAAATGGAGAAAGTTAATGTTTTAGCGCAATACATGCCTGCCCAGGCTGCACCGCTAATTGCAAGATGGATAGATTATTTTCAGTGCGAATTTAAAATTGCCAAAACTCGTTCTACCAAACTAGGCGATTACCGCCATCCATATCGCGATAAAGGTCATCGAATTTCTGTAAATTTCAATTTAAATCATTACGCTTTTTTAGTAACTACCGTTCACGAGTTTGCACATCTTTTAACCTGGAACGATTTTAAAAACAAAGTAAAACCACATGGGTTAGAGTGGAAAAAAAACTTCCAAAGAATGATGGTTCCGTTTTTCGAAATGAATATTTTTCCAGATGATATTCATAAGGCTATAGATAATTATATGTCGAATCCTGCCGCATCAAGTTGCTCAGATTTACATTTATCCCGAGCTTTAAAAAAGTATGATTCTGGTAAGACCGAAACCTTACATTTAGAACAATTACAAGTAAATGCCATTTTCAGAATTAAAGATGGTAGGCGATTTACAAAAGGGGAGCGAATAAGAAAGCGATATCGATGTGTTTGTTTAGACGACAAACGGATTTATCTTTTTAATCCCTTAGCGGAGGTTTTTATAATCTAATTGTTTGGATTGTTGGTTATTTCGTTTTTTTAGGCATTTGGCCCTCTATATTGGCTTGCCCGAATTTTAACCTCCCAAACAAGAAATAAACTAATCTACTAAAAAACTAAATTCATCCCCATCAAATAAACCTTTATCGCTCAATTTTAAATGTGGAATAACCAGTAAAGCCATAAAAGAAAGCGTCATAAAAGGAGCCAACAATGTAGAGCCAAGTTCTTTCGAAAACCTGTCAATAGACGTATATAATTTGGCTACCTCATAACCATTGTGGTTGCTCATTAAACCTGCCACAGGCAGCGGCAAAACTTCTTCTTTTCCATTTCCTACAGCAACTACACCACCAGTTTCTTTGATAACCAAATTAACCGCTTCACAAATACTTTTATCATCTACACCAACGGCAATAATGTTATGACTATCATGCGCTACGCTAGATGCAATTGCGCCTGCTTTTAAACCGAAATTTTTAACAAAGGCTATGGCAATTGGTGCATCAAAGTAACGGTTAACCACAACCATTTTTAAAACATCATTTTCAAAGTCGCTGATGATATTTCCATTTTCTTCTTTGGGTGAGCAAAACAATTTATTGGTAATTAACTGTCCATCTAAAGCCTCGATAACTGGTATCTGCTCCTGCCCAGAAAAAGGCAAAACGAAATCATCAACTTTTTTTAAGCTGCAATTAAAATGGTTTACAGATTCTTTATCCTCAACTTTTGGTGTCCAATTTTCAACCACTTTGCCGTTTTCTGCTAATAAAATTCCATCGATATAGGTTTGTTTTACCTTGAAGTTTACTAAATCTTCAATCACGATGAAATCTGCATAATCGCCAACTTGCAAAGCACCAACATCTAATTTATAATGTAGAATTGGATTAATGCAAGCTGCTTGTAAAACATTAAAAATGTCGATTCCTTTGGTAATGGCTCTGGCACAAAGGGCGTTGATGTGACTTTCTACCAAGCTATCAGGATGTTTATCATCACTACAAAACATCATCATTTCAGGCCAATCATTCAATAGACCAATTAAAGCATCGAAATTTTTTGCTGCACTTCCTTCGCGGATTAAAATTTTCATACCCCGTTCAAGTTTATCCAAAGCCTCTTCTGCAGTAAAACATTCGTGGTCGGTAGAAATTCCGGCATCAATATATTGCTGAACGGTGTTTCCACGTAATCCGGGTGCATGTCCATCAACAGGTTTTCCTGATGCATAGGCAGCAGCTATCTTCTTTAAAACTTCTTCATCCTTATAAAGCACACCAGGGAAATTCATCATTTCACTTAGGTATTTTATCTCGGGTCTTTCTAAAAGTTCTTTAACATCATCGTGGTTTAGTTCAGCACCAGCGGTTTCAAAAATGGTTGCCGGCACACAACTCGGTGCTCCAAAGTTGAATTTAAAGGGAACGGTATTTCCATTATCTATCATAAATTCAACGCCTTCCATCCCGCAAACGTTGGCAATTTCATGTGGGTCGCTGATGGTTGCAACCGTACCGTGAACAACAGCCAGCCTTGCAAATTCACTTGGAATAAGCATGCTGCTTTCGATGTGTACATGGCTATCAATAAATCCAGGCAGGATAAAAGGAATTCCATCCTTTTGCTCAGCAATTTTATTGATGGATTTTATCTTCCCATCTTCAACTTCAACCTCGCCAAAGAAAATGTAACGCTTTGTAATGTCTATAATGTTTCCTTCAACCTTAAAATTGCTCATCGTATATGTCTTATTTTAACGTCACCCTGAATTCAGGGTCTTAATAGCAAATAAGATGCTGAAATAAATTCAGCATGACGATACGGCAAGAACCGTTTCTAAAATTTCAATAATTTTTCTATCGTTTCAGCTAACCGGGCTTTAGCCAAAAAGTTATCTTCTAAGGCTTTGTTCATGGGTATTGCCGTATCTAAACTTGCGCAACGCATAATTGGTGCATCTAAATATTTAAAGCAATGTTCACCTATCCAAGCAGAAATTTCGGCGCCAAAACCGTTGGTTAAAGTATCTTCATGTAAGATTATAACTTTTCCAGTCAATTTTACAGCCGCTAAAACCGTTTCCTTATCCCATGGTTGAAGTGTGCGCAAATCTATTAAAGTGGCATCAATTTCAGGGTTATTTTTCAGGTAATCTAAAGCCCAATGAACACCTAAACCGTAAGTAATTATCGTGAACTGTTTTCCACCAGTTAGCTTAACCGCTTTGCCAATTTCAGTTGTAAAATAACCATCGGGAACAGAACCGCTTAAACTTCTGTATAAATATTTGTGTTCGAAATATAAAACTGGGTTTGGGTCTTCAATTGCAGCCAATAATAAACCTTTAGCATCTTGAGGGAAAGCAGGATAAACGATTTTTAAGCCAGGAGTTTTAGTAAACCATGCCTCGTTACTTTGCGAATGAAAAGGACCAGCACCTGTTCCGGCACCTGTTGGCATTCGAACTACAACATCGGCCTTTTCGCCCCATCGATAGTGGGTTTTAGCCAAATTATTTACAATTTGATTAAAGCCAACCGTAACAAAATCGGCAAACTGCATCTCTACAACTGCTTTGAAGCCATTGATGGATAAACCCAAGCCTGCACCCACAATTGCCGATTCGCAAATTGGCGTATTCCGAACCCTTCCTTTTCCATATTTAGCGGTAAAACCATCGGTAATTTTAAATGCACCGCCATAATCTGCAATATCCTGACCCATTAAAACCAGATTGGGATACCTTTGCATCGCCAAATCCAAGCCATCGGTTATCGCATCTAAATATCTTTTTTCTGTTGAAGATGGAGCAGGTTCTATTACCTTCTGGACAAAAGGAAAATACATATCGCTTTCCTCTCGATTAGAATCAACTTCAGGTTCTGGCTCTTCAAAAGCTTCTTCCACTTCTAATTCAATAGTTTTTTTGATGTGAACTTTTATATCAATAATTGAATCGGGTGTTAAAATTCCTTGTTCAACTAAATACGATTCATAATTGTTCAATGGGTCTTTCTTTTTCCATTCATCAAATAATTCTTGAGGAACATATTTTGTACCCGATGCCTCCTCGTGTCCTCGCATTCTAAAAGTAAGGCATTCTACCAACACCGGGCGAGGGTCTTTCCTAATTTCAGTTGCCAGCTGATGAATGGTATCATAAACCTCAAGAATATTATTACCATCAATTTGAACGCCTTCGATACCGTAACCAATCGCTTTATCTACCAAGTTTTTGCAAAGAAATTGTTCTGATTTTGGGGTGGATAAGCCATAACCATTATTTTCAATAATGAAGATAACTGGTAGATTCCAAACAGCCGCTACATTAACCGCTTCATGGAAATCACCTTCACTTGTAGCGCCTTCGCCTGTATATACCAAGGTGGCTGTTGGCTTATTGGCTAAAACATCAGCTAATGCAATACCATCTGCCAAAGCCATTTGCGGACCGAGATGGGAAATCATCCCAATTATTTTATAGTCTTGAGTGCCAAAATGGAAAGAGCGGTCGCGACCTTTAGTAAAACCAGTTGCTTTCCCTTGCCATTGCGCCATTAATTTTTTTAGGGGAATATCTCGAGTGGTAAAAACACCCAAATTTCGGTGCATGGGTAAAATATATTCATCGCTTTGCATCGCTAAAGTAGAGCCAACTGCAATGGCCTCTTGCCCAATGCCCGAAAACCATTTGCCAATTCTACCCTGCCTTAAAAGTTTGAGCATTTTTTCTTCAACCATTCGCGGATAAAGCAGCTTTTTGTATAAATTCAGTAAGAATTTGTCGTCTTTATCTCTTCGGTTGAATTGCATTTCGGTTCTCAGTTTTTAGTGAGCAGTTAAGTGGAACACTAAGATTCTTTACTTTTCTTCAACTCTTCCCACTGTTTTGCAAAAGATTTATCGGCTACTTTTGGCATTTCACGGTACTTACCCCAGCTTTTTTTGAAGAAAGTTTTAAGCATGAAATTTTTAAATTTCCCGCCAAATAAATCCATCCACTTGCGTTTTTGCATCATTCGGTTAAACATTCCCCAGCCAATTTCTTCAACTTTACCATTTTCGTGGCTGGTTGCCGCATCTCGGCGATTTAGCAAAAGCATTTTGTGTATGTCGATTTTAACCGGACAAACTTCAGAACATTTACCGCAAAGACTGGAGGCATAACTTAAGTGCTTAAATTCTTCCATTCCCTTTAAATGCGGCGTAATTACCGAACCTATTGGTCCGCTATAAGTAGTGTTATACGTGTGGCCACCAATATTTTTATATACCGGGCAAGCATTTAAACATGCGCCACATCGAATGCAGTATAAACCTTGTCGCTGGTCTTTTTGAGCCAATAAATTTGTACGACCGTTATCTAAAAGGATAACATACATTTCTTCCGGACCATCAGTTTCATGTGGTTGGCGAGGTCCGCTTAAAATGGTATTGTAAACGGTTAAGTTTTGTCCCGTTCCGTGAGATGCCAATAATGGCCAGAATAAATCTAAATCTGCCATCGAAGGAATTATTTTTTCGATACCAACTATGGCAATATGTATTTTCGGAAACGTTGTACTTAAACGGGCATTTCCTTCATTTTCGGTAATGGCAATACTTCCCGTATCGGCAATTAAGAAGTTTCCTCCACTAATTCCAATATCTGCATTTAAATATTTATCTCGAAGTAACTCTCTGGCCTTTTGAACCAATTGAGGAGGGGTTGCATCAATGGGCGTCCCGAATTTATCGTGAAATAGCTTTGCTATATCGGTTGCACTTAAATGCATTGCAGGTGTAACGATGTGGTAAGGTGCTTGCCCAAGTAGTTGAACAATGTATTCGCCTAAATCACTTTCTAACGATTCAATTTGATTACTTTCCAGGAAATCATTCAAGTGAATCTCTTCGGTCGTCATCGATTTGGATTTGATAACTGTTTTGCCGTTGTTTCTTTTGATGATATTTAAAATTTCCTGCTGCGCTTCTTCTGCATCATTTGCCCAAATAACTTTTCCACCTCTACGTTGAAAATTCGATTCAAATTCCGGGAGAAATTTATCTAGATTTTCCATCACACGCCATTTTACAACATGTGCTTTCTTTTTTGATGCCTCCAGATTTTCAAACTTAGATAATCCGCGTTCTACAGCTACATTGTATTTACCAATATTGTAATTTATGGTTTTACGATGTGGCAAATCGAAAGCTTTTTCATCAGATTTCTCTAAAAATTCCTCAGCAGTTTTCATCATAATTCAAAGATAGGAATTTATGCTACCGACTAAAGTATTGTGCATAAAAAAGCCCCGATTGTGGTATCGAGGCTTTATTTTATGACTTAATTATTTCTTTGGATTTCCTTTTCCATCCATATCTACGGCTGGTCGTTTGGCTTGATTAGCCAATTCCCATGCAGTGTAATACGTTAACTGTGCTCTTTTTGCCAATAATGGAAAGTTGATTTTGCTAACTTCATCGCCTGGTCTGTGGTAATCTTGTTGAAGCATTCCATCGTAAAAGAAAATAATCGGAATGCCAAGTTTTGCAAAGTTATAGTGATCAGAACGATAATATATTTGTTCTGTATCGTTTGGATCATCATACTTATAATCCAATTTCATTTTGGTATACGTTGCATTTACTCGCTCACTTAAATTAGAAAGCTCACTGCTTAACATTTTAGAACCAACTGAATAGATGTAATTTGCAGAATCTGGTTTGCCCAAGTATTCTTCACCAATACGACCAATCATGTCTGTATTTAAATCGGCGATTGTGTTTTCAACAGGAAAAACCGGATGCTCAGAATACCATTCAGAACCCCATAAACCTTTTTCCTCACCAACAACTGTCATGAATAAAATGCTACGTTTAGGGCCTTTACCTGCTTTTTTTGCATCCATAAATGCTTTAGCCATTAACAAAACGCCAGTTGTACCAGAGCCATCATCATCAGCACCATTATTTACTTTGTCAGTTGCATTTGGGTCGGTTACTAAACCAATATGATCATAGTGACCAGTTAGCACCAATACTTCTTTTTTAAGAACAGGATCAGAACCTTCTAAATATCCAAGTACATTTTCGCATCTAACAGGTATTTCATTTTTAGCTGCACTTGCAGAAAAAGGAACATTTAATACCGATGAAGATGGAGCTTGGCTATCTATAATTTTCTTTTGTAAATCTGCAACTGTAGTGTTCGATGCTTTTAATAACTCATTTGCTACAGCTGTAGAAATAGAGATTCGGGGCGTTTCATTTTGTTTTTGCGCTTCAATTGCAGCATTGGTTTTAACCATTACTCTACCTTTATTTTGAGCACTTTTGGTGTTTTCGGTTATTCTATCAACCATTGGGTCGATAAGGATAATTGCTTTTACCTGGTTATCTGCAAAATATTTTGCTCTCTTTTCTAGCATAGCTCGGTAAGCAGCTCTGTCAATTCTTGTTCCCGGTTTCATTGTTGGGTCTCCAGAACTGAACATCATCACAACTTTTCCTTTAATATCTACACCAGAAAAATCGTTATAATTATCTTTATTGATGGCATAACCAACAAAAACAATTTGGTCGGTAGAAAAAGTAAATCCTTTATCGCTAATTAAGCTGGGCGATACAACATAATCTTTTTGGTATTCTTTTGGTTGACCGTTTACAGTTAATTGGCTTTGCTTTAAAGTAACATTTACTAAATCTATTTTCTGAAAATATCCACCATCAACAGGGCCTTTTAAGCCAATAGATTTAAAATAATCGCGGATGTAATCTGCAGCCATCCAGGCACCTTTTGTTCCTGTTTCACGGCCTTCATATTCATCAGATGCTAAAATTGAAAGATGTTTAAGTCCATCAGCAGGGTTTATAGCCTTACTAAATTTCATTGCATCCTTATTCGGCACAAGTGGTTTAACTTGAGCAAAGCAACTCGCTGTAAGAAGCGACGCAATACTTAGGGTTAAAAATTTTTTATTCATTATGTAGTAAAAGTTAGTTATTATTAAATCAGCAAGATATTTTATCAACCCGATTTTGGTGGCGACCACCTTCAAACTCGGTATTTAAAAAAGTTGTGGTAATTTCTTTTGCAAGTTTGTCTGACACAAACCTAGCCGGAATGCACAGAACGTTAGCATCGTTGTGTTTTCTAACTAAAGAAGCAACCTCGTTTTCCCAGCATAAGCCAGCTCGGATATTTTGATGTTTGTTTGCAGTTATTGCTACACCATTGGCCGAACCACAAAGTAAAATTCCGTATTTAAAATCACCACTTTCTACAGCAGATGCAACTGGGTGTGCGAAATTAGGGTAGTCAACAGAATCTAAAGAATGTGTTCCGAAATCTTCAACCTCATAATCTGAAAGGTAATCCTTAAGCATTTCTTTAAATTCAAAACCTGCATGGTCTGCACCAATGGCAATTTTTATCTTATCGTTTGGCATTATTCAAATTTATAGAGAATTATGAAATCTATTCGTAATGTTTTTGTTAGTTAGCATAGAATGCAGCATCGGCTTTTTTCTTCTTTCTTTCGATGTATGCAGAAACAAAAATACTCAACTCATACAGCAAAAATAATGGGGTTGCTACAATAAGCATCGTCATAATATCTGGCGTAGGCGTTACAATTGCCGAAATAATTAAAATAATTACAGCTGCGTATCTTCGGCTAGATCTCATTAGTTTTGGTGTCATCAATCCTAACTTTGAAAGCACAAAAATTATGATTGGCAGCTCGAAAATAATCCCTGTTCCTAAAGTAAGTGTGGAAACTGATGATAAATAAGAATCGACAGTAAATGTATTTTTAATTTCACTACTTACCGTGTAACCCGTTAAAAAATTAACCGATAGTGGACAAACAACGAAATAACCAAATAAAATCCCAACAATAAATAGCATTGATGCGAAAAATACAAAGCCACTTGCCGATTTGCGCTCAACCTCATGTAGTGCCGGTTTAATAAAACGCCAAATTTCCCAAAGTAAATAAGGGAAGCCGGCAACAATACCACACATTACACACACATTCAATTGCAGGTTAAACTGTCCCGCCATTTCGGTGTTAATAATTTCACCATTTATTTTGGTGATACACATATCTTTACCTAGTGATGGAAATTGCTCTACCAGTTTACACATCATCCTGTATGTCCAAAAATCGGGCTTTTTTGGGCCAAAAATTATCTTATCTAGAATTTCTTCGTTGAAGTAAAAAGCGATTCCTGTGAATACAGCGATAGCAATTACTGCTCTGATTAAGTGTTTACGCAATACATCGAGGTGATCAAAAAAGGACATTTCTGCCTCTAAGGTTGTTCCTTTATTCCCGATAGCTTTTAAAAGTGATGATTTGTTAGTGTCGCTCATGTTGAAAACAAAAATACCATTCTAAATGAATAGAATGGTATGTACGTGCTAAATATAGAAATAGTTTAGGTTATTCTGAAAATTCAAACGTTTCCATAAACTTAGTGGTAAAATTCCCTGCTCTGAAATTCGGGTCTTTCATCAATTGTAAGTGAAATGGAATGGTTGTTTTTACACCTTCAATTACAAATTCTCCTAAAGCTCGTTCCATTGTGCAAATGGCTTCTTCACGAGTTTGTGCAACGCAAATTAACTTTGCAATCATCGAATCGTAGTTAGATGGAATTTGGTAACCAGCGTAAACATGAGTATCTACACGAACGCCATGCCCACCTGGCGAATGAAAGTTGGTAATTTTACCTGGTGAAGGGCGGAAATTATTTGCAGGGTCTTCTGCATTTATGCGACATTCAATCGCATGCATATTTGGAAAATAGTTTTTACCTGAAATCGGAATTCCGGCAGCAACTTTAATTTGTTCTTTTATTAAATCGAAATTAATAACTTCTTCTGTAACCGGATGCTCTACCTGGATTCGGGTATTCATTTCCATAAAGTAGAAGTTGCGGTGTTTATCCACTAAAAACTCAATTGTTCCTGCACCTTCGTAATTTACAGCAGTTGCACCTTTAATTGCAGCTTCACCCATTCTTACACGAAGTTCATCCGTCATAAATGGTGATGGAGATTCTTCTACTAATTTTTGATGGCGACGTTGAATAGAGCAGTCGCGTTCTGATAAATGGCAAGCTTTTCCATATTGATCGCCAATAACCTGAATTTCTATATGGCGTGGGTCTTCAATATATTTCTCTAAATACAATCCATCGTTACCAAATGCAGCGCCTGATTCCTGGCGAGCACTATCCCAGGCATTTTCAAAATCTTCATCTTTCCAAACCACACGCATACCACGACCACCACCACCGGCAGTTGCTTTAAGTATTACCGGATAGCCCATCTCATTAGCAATAGAAATGCCCTCTTTTACGCTAGTCAATAATCCCTCAGAACCCGGAATGGTAGGAACACCTGCAATTTTCATTGTTTCTTTAGCAGATGCTTTATCGCCCATGCCATTTATTTGCTCTGGTGTAGCGCCAATAAATTTAATGTTGTATTCGCGGCAGATATTTGAAAATTTAGCATTCTCAGATAAAAATCCGTAACCAGGATGAATTGCATCTGCGTTGGTTAATTCTGCAGCAGAAATAATATTCGGGATATTTAAATAAGAATCTTTACTTGGTGGTGGGCCAATACAAACCGCCTCATCTGCAAAACGTACATGCAAACTTTCTCTATCTGCAGTAGAATAAACAGCAACTGTTTTAATGCCCATTTCCTTACAAGTACGAATGATACGCAAAGCGATTTCGCCCCTGTTGGCAATTAGTATTTTTTTAAACATAGTTTTTTAATTGATGATTATACTGATTATGAGATTACACTGATTTATACAGTGAAAAATAATAGAGATAATCAAATTCTAAATTAAATGCCATGAATCGTGTCTCTACGAGCCATTTTATATTTTATTCGATTTTTATAAATACAAAATCGAGGCGTAAAATAGACAATTTACTAAATAGGTTCTACTAAAAATAACGGTTGGTCATATTCAACCGGAGATGCATTATCTACCAATATTTTAACTATACGGCCAGAAACTTCACTTTCAATTTCGTTAAAAAGCTTCATTGCTTCGATAATACAAATTACTTTTCCAGTACCAATTTCATCGCCAACATTTACAAACATTGGTTTATCAGGACTTGCAGAACGGTAGAAAGTACCAATCATTGGCGATTTTACCGTAATGTAATTTGATGTATCTTCTGCAGCAGGTGCAACTGGAGTAGCGGCAGGTACAGTTGGAGCGGTAGCAACCGGAGCAGCTGCTTGTAAAAGCGGAGCTTGTGGTACGGTAGCATGCACAACTGTTGGTGCCTGATTGGTTTTAATCGTAATCTTAAAGTTTTCTTGCTCTATGGCAACTTCGTTTACACCTGAACGAGAAACAAATTTAATAAGTTCCTGTATTTGTTTGATATCCATTTTTTAAGCTTGTTATGTAAAAAATAGTGTTAATGAATTAACTAAGTTATACTTTTTTTGTTTTATTTTTAGTTGTTTAGTTTTTGGGTTTTTCTTTGTTAGTTATTAATGTTAGATATTTAATTTACAAACACCAACAAACTAAAATAGAAACAACCAACTAACTATTGTAAGCCCATTTAAGGTAAATAGAACCCCAGGTAAATCCACCTCCAAAAGCAGCTAAAATAATATTATCGCCTTTTTTTAGTTGACTTTCCCATTCCCATAAACATAAAGGGATAGTACCATTTGTGGTGTTTCCGTAGCGCTCAATATTTATCATCACTTTATCGGTACTTACACCCATGCGGTTTGCCGTAGCATCGATGATTCGTTTGTTGGCTTGGTGCGGCACTAACCATGCAACATCATCGGCTTTCAATCCGTTGCGTTCCATAATTTCGGCTGCAACATCTGCCATATTAGTTACCGCAAATTTAAATACAACTGGTCCTTCTTGATGCGCGTAATGTAATCTTGCATCAACACTTTCGTGTGTAGCAGGAATAACTGAGCCACCGGCTTTCATGCCTAAGAAATCTCTTCCTGAACCATCAGTTCTTAAAATTGAATCTAAAACACCCAGTCCTTCCTCATTTGGTTCTAATAAAGCACAGCCACAGCCATCACCAAAAATAATGCAAGTTGTGCGGTCTTCGTAATTTATGATTGATGACATTTTATCGCCACCTACAACCAACACTTTTTTATGTCTTCCAGATTCTATGAATGACGCTCCTGTAGATAAGCCGAAAATAAAACCAGAACATGCTGCCTGTAAATCGTAACCCCAGGCATTTATTGCACCAATTTTATCTGCTAAAACATTTGCGGTTGCCGGAAAAGTAAAATCGGGGGTGGTTGTACAGAAAATAATTAATTCAATTTCCTTCGCGTCAATTCCTCTTTTTTTAAGTAAACCATTTACAGCATGAACTGCCATATCTGATGTCCCTAATCCTTCTCCTTTTAAAATTCTACGTTCTTTAATTCCCGTTCTGCTGGTTATCCATTCATCCGAAGTTTCAACCATGGTTTCTAACTCTGCGTTTGTAAGCACATAGTCGGGGACGTAACCATTTACTGCGGTAATTGCAGCGTGAATTTTACTCATTTTAAATATTTTATAAATTATTTAAATGCCATTCTAATTTTTTCTACCAATCCGGTAGTAATCATTTCTCGGGATTGGAGAACCATATTTTTTACAGCACGTGGACTTGAAATTCCATGTCCGATAACTACTGGAGCATTAACACCTAAAACCGGACTGCCGCCATATTGCTCATAGTTAAAACGGTCGAAAAATTCATCTTTCATCCCCTTTTTAACCGTTAATACATAAAATGATTCTGCTAATTTAAGCACTACATTTCCTGTAAAACCGTCGCATACAATTACATCAGCCTTCTCATTAAATAAATCTCTACCTTCTACGTTGCCCACAAAGTTGAATAAATTTGTTTCTTTCATTAAAGGAAAAGTAGCCATACTTAGCATATTGCCTTTTTCATCTTCCTCGCCTATATTTAGTAACGCTACTTTTGGCGAATTTATTTGCCATAAGTTTTCTGCATATAAGCTGCCTAGAACACCAAATTGAAGTAAAATATCGGGCTTGCAATCTGCATTTGCACCAACATCAAGCAATAAGCCTGTGCCACCTTTAATTTTTGGAAGTATGGTACATAAACATGGGCGAATGATGCCAGGAATTGTTTTAACGCTAAAAACTGCGCCAACTAGCATTGCGCCAGAATTACCTGCGCTGGCAAAAGAATCGATTTTTCCTTCTTTTAAAAGGCTAAAACCAACAGCAATGCTCGAATTTGGTTTTTGAACAATTGCTTTTGTGGGATGTTCGCCCATACCAATAACTTCATCAGTATGAACGTATTCAAAATGATCCGGATTAAAACCCTCTTCTGTAAGAATTGGTTTAATCAGTTCGGTATCGCCGATAAGAACTAAATGTTCACCAGCGTTTAGCGATTGATGAGCTGCTATTGCTCCTAAAACAATTGCTTTAGGAGCATAGTCTCCGCCCATTATGTCGAGGCCTATTTTCATAGAAAAAATCTGTCTGTGTTAGTTTTAGGTTTATCCTAAAATTTTCAGTTGACTAAGGTATGACTAAAGCCGCTGAAAACACAAACAATTTTTTAAGAAAATTACCCGATTTGAGTATTTTCGATAACCAATTTACCGTTATAGTATAGGTTACCATCAACGTTGTAAGCACGGTGAGGTACGTGGATAGCACCTGTTGCTGAGCATGTTGCTAAAGAAGGAGTTACTGCTTTATAGTGCGTTCTTCTTTTATTTTTTCTCTGTTTCGAGATTTTCCGTTTTGGATGTGCCATTGGTGTATAATCTAATTATTTTTTTAACTTATTAAGTGCTTCCCAACGTGGGTCGCTATTTTGTTTATTTTCTTCTGCTTGCTTATCGATGGATAGTTGCTCCAATCGCTCAATCATTTCCTGGTCGCAATCTTTACCTGCTTGCTCGCAGTTTTTAATATATGGCACTGCTACGTTAATCATTTCGTATAGCGGACCTGATATATCAATTGCGGTTTCTTTTCTGCTTAATGAAATAATTTCATCATCGTCGCTTTCTAAATCATCACCAGCAAATTTTACAATCTGTCTTTCGTACAAATTTATTGGTAATGGAAATTCAGATAAGCATTTATCGCAATCTAAATTTACGGTGCCAATAACTTTAAATCTTAACAGCAACATGGTCTCCTGTTTATCAAGTTCCAGGTCAACCTTTAAATTACCGCTTTTAATTAATGAGTACTCGAAAGCATTAAAAAAGGTGTCATCAAGCTCATATTCAAACTGATGGATTCCCAATTTTAATCCGGTAAACGGTACTGAAAATTGTTTTAGCGGGTTCAAAGTACTATAAAATTTTAGCCTGCAAATGTAGGGATAAATAAATTAGATAAAAAATGTTTTTTATAAATTGTTATCTGTTAAAAAGCTGTAATTCTTTTAAAATCTCATGGATTTAATTTTTTAGAACCATTTCCTTTTCATTTCTACTCCATTCGCTCCATGAGCCAACGTAAAGTTTTGGAATTTCCAATCCAGCATAATCCATAGCTAAAAGCGTGTGGCAAGCTGTAATACCAGAGCCACAATGAACAATTACGTTTTCAGGTTTAATTTTTCCTAACGCGGAAGTATATTTTTCTTTTAAAATTTCTGAGGGCAAAAACCGTCCTTCTGCGTCAAGATTTTCGGTAAATGGAATATTTATTGCACCCGGAATATGCCCTGCAATTAAATCAATTGGCTCTGTTAGGCCGGCATAACGGTTTGCATCTCGAACATCAACAACTAAATAATCATCTGTTTTGGCAATTTTTTCAACTTCGTGGATATTTGATAACGGTAAGTTCCAATCTTGCACATCGTATTTTTCGACTGATTTAGGTGTTTCAATTTTGCTTGTTGTTGGGAAGCCAGCCTTTACTGCAGCCTGAAAACCACCATCAATTACCCGAATTTTTTGATGCCCAATTGCTTTTAGCATCCACCATAATCTAGCTGCCGCATTTCCGCCATTTTTATCATCGTAAACAATTACATAAGTATTTTTGGTGATTCCAAATTTTTGTAAAACAGCAGAGAATTGTTCGGCAGTTGGTAATGGGTGTCGACCACCAATAGCAAAATCGCTAATATTTGCTAGGTCCTCGTTAACATCTGCAAATAATGCTCCGACTAAATGTTGTGAATCATATCTTGCTTTTGAACCAGCACTGGCATCAATAATAACAATCTCTTCATCCTGATTTAGCCAGGCTAACTCTTCCGGTTTTATAATTGGTGATAATATCATCTCTTTATAAATTTCTTATTGGTTTCAATACTAATGAAATCATTTTATTTTGAAATTAAGTTTAATGCAAAACTTTAACAAAAATAAACCTGATTGGACGAAAAGCCCCAATTCTTCATTGGGCTTGTAGGGAAAGCAGGACTACAGAAACCGATAAAAATAGAACCTTGCTTTACAAAAACGTATTTTAAGAATGGTAATTATCTTTATGTTTTACTTCAAACATTCACACCCTCAGCCTTATGAAGCATCATCCTTAATGTCGAATTGTGTTTCTACCACTTTACCGCCTCCGCGTAATTGGTTGCTGAGCAATTCTTCTTGCTCTCTGCGGTTTTTAACAATATGTATGGCTGCAAATAGTGCTTCGGTAAACGATGTAGAATCTGCTAAATCTTTACCTGCAATATCATAACCCGTTCCATGGTCGGGAGAGGTGCGTACAAACTTTAAGCCAGCTGTATAATTAACGCCATTATGAAAAGCCAAAGTTTTAAATGGAATTAAGCCTTGGTCGTGGTACATGGCTAAAACAGCATCGAACTTTTTATAGCTACCGTTGCCAAAAAAGCCATCCGCGGGGTACGGACCAAAGCAAATAACGCCTCTATCATAAGCTTCTTGTATTGCTGGAGCAATAATTTCTGCCTCCTCGGTGCCTAATAAGCCATTATCGCTAGCATGAGGATTTAAGCCTAAAACCGCTATTTTTGGTTTCTCAATCCAGAAATCCTTTTTTAAACTTTCGTTAATCAATCGGATTTTGTTAACAATTTTTTCTTTTGTAATTGCTGCCGGAACAGCTGACACAGGAATATGACCGGTAACTACACCAACGCGTAAGCTTTCGCTAATTAAAAACATCAGCACATCTTTACTGCCACATTTTTCTTGTAAATATTCGGTATGACCAGGAAAAGAAAAATTTTCTGACTGGATATTGTGCTTATTAATTGGTGCCGTAACAAGGGCATCAATATCGCCGTTTACCAAATCGACAGTTGCTCTTTCTAAAGATAAAAGCGCATATTTTCCGCCTGTTTCTGTAACCTGGCCAAGTTCAATTTTAACATCTTCTTCCCAGCAATTAATCATGTTTGCTTTTTTAAGCTGCGCTTGATTTGCGTGATTAATTACGTTAAAACTAAAGTCGCCAAGATTATTTGCTTTTCTATGAAAAGACGAAACTTTTGTATGACCATAAACAATTGGTGTACAATAATTTAAGATAGCCGGATTAGATAATGTTTTAATAATTACCTCTAAACCTATGCCATTTACATCGCCTATACTAATACCAATTTTAAGTTTATTGCTCATAATTAATGGAAAATTTTAGCGCAAATTACTGATTTTTGTTTAAAGACTTTAAAAAAAATGAAACCGCAAAGAACACTAAGTTATTTGCAAAGAAATATTAAGCCTATCTTTGATACATAATTTAATTTTAAAAGTCCTGATTTATCGGGATTCGGGGTATGAGTTTAGTAAAAGCGAAAAAACATTTAGGTCAGCATTTTTTAACCGATAAAGGCATTGCTAAACGCATTGTAGAAAGCTTGGTAAGTACCGATAAATATAACCAAGTTTTAGAAGTAGGGCCAGGAATGGGGATTTTATCTGATTTTTTGTTGCAACGCGAAGATTTACAAACTTATCTTATTGATATCGACACGGAATCGTTCCATTTTCTGAATGAAAGGTACCCGCAGCTTGGCGATAAATTAATAAATGGAGATTTTCTTAAATTAAGTTTTGATGATATTTTTCCAGATAAGTTTGCCATCATTGGTAATTTCCCATACAACATTTCGTCGCAAATTTTATTTAAGATTTTAGATAATCGCAATAAGGTTGTAGAAATGGTGGGTATGTTTCAAAAAGAAGTTGCCCAACGATGTGCTTCGCCTTCGGGAACAAAAGAGTATGGAATTTTAAGTGTGTTTTTACAGGCGTATTATAAAATCGAATACCTTTTTACCGTAAAACCAGGTACTTTTAATCCACCACCTAAAGTTCATTCTGCAATTATCCGTTTAACAAGAAATGAAATTGAGGCTCTAGATTGTGATGAGAAATTGTTTTGGCGTGTTGTAAAAGCTGGCTTTAATCAAAGAAGAAAAACCTTGCGAAACGCACTTTCGGCAGTTATGCCAAGAGATAAAATGGATAATCATATTTATTTTGAGAAGAGAGCAGAACAATTAACTGTTGAAGCTTTTGTAGAACTGACAAAGCATGTGAGTTCTTTAACAATTTAATTTTTTGAAAAGCAGGTTTCGCAGCTTTTAGGTTACAGCAGCTCCGCTTTACATTTCAAGTCCTCGCTACGCTCTGGGCTTTCCATTTCAATCGGGTTTAGAAACTTACACAGAGTGCATATGGTACAGATTAAAAGTTAGTTGACTTATTAATAGTCGAATATTTTCATTTATATACTTCTTGCAAATCAATGATTATTTTGATTGATTTTCTCCTTTTCTTTGCGCTATAATTTTAATTATCATGATTAATTACAACGAAATTTTTAACGAGCAAGGAATGGATTATTTAACATACCGTGCTTTGATAGATAAACTTTTGTTAGAAGGAAAAGCTACAGGCGATGTAACTTACGATTTGCACTACACAAAAATGAATGTGCAAAGAATGAGTCGTGTTGATAAAACGATAAGCTTAACCAATGAGTTAACATCAACTGTTGAGCATCTTAAAGAGAATTATAAGTTTTTAGTAATTACCGAAGGTTGGTGTGGTGATGCTGCCCAGATTGTTCCTGTAATTAATAAAATTGCAACAGCATCTTTGGGTAAAATTGATTTAAAATTTGTACTTCGTGATAAAAATCTGCCTTTGATTGATGCTCATTTAACAAATGGCGGTAGGGCGATTCCTGTTCTTTTAGTTTTGAATGAAACTGGTGATAAAGTTTTGGCAACTTGGGCACCAAGACCACAGGTTTTGCAAGAACTTTTAAAGGAATGGCGAAAGGAAACTACTGAAATGACAATCTTATCAGAAAAACTTCATGGCTGGTACGCAAAAGATAAAACGCAAAGTACTCAGCAGGAATTAAATCAGCTTTTGAAAGGGTTAATTGCCTAACCAGCTTGCTGCTGGCCAGTTTTTTGTATCAAAGAAATGAGATAGCACTGGCTTCATAATTTTCAATCCGTTGGCGCTATTTGTGAAACATACCAATATTTCATCTTTTTCAGGATTGATCATAAAAAAATTTTGAAAATCGCCATTATCACCCCAATGCCAAAGCATTTTTCCTAATTCATTTTCTTGGATGCCAATGCCCAAGCCCCAAAATAAACTTTTTGCTGAAGGTTTAGGTTCTTTTGCGTCGTAAACAGCAACTGAATCTGAAAGTAAATTTGATAGATATTTATGGCAAAAAGCGTTCAAAAAAGTCTGGTAATCGGAAGCCGTTGTTAAAAGTGAAAAAGCTGCATTTGGTAAAAAGAATGGCACTCGCTGTGTTTGTTCTGATTTGTCATCATGTCCGAAAGCAGCAACAGATTCAAATTCCTCCTTCCAGATGAACGAAGAGTTGTTCATCACTAATGGCTTAAATACCATCTCCTCTGCAATTTGCTCTAAATCCTTCTTTAAAATATTTTGTATTGCCAACTGCAGAAAAACAAAACCTTCGCCAGAATATTTCCAGTAGGTTCCGGGCTCAAAACTAGTACTTAACGGAGATGTTGCCCAAGATTTCTTCAACGGATTTTCCGTCCAGTTTGGTAGTCCGCTCGTATGCATTAAAACCATTCTTGCAGTAATCATTTTAGCTGCAGAATCATTTTTTATTCTCGGATATTCATAATAAGAGATTAGCGGTTTATCTAAATCGATTTGCTTTTTATTAGCCAATTCTAAACAGATGTAAGCTAAAACAACTTTACTTAATGAAGCAGCTTGAAAGATAGTTTTTGATGTAACTTTTTGTTTGGTTTCACTATCTGAAAAACCAGCAATAATAGTTGTGATTTTTCCTTTTTTAGAATAACTGATTTGTAAACCAGTTACACTTGAATCTGCTAATAATTTATCAGCAAATGATTGTGCGTTTGTTTTCTGAACGATAAAAGAGAATATCAAAAAACAAATAACTCGTTGCATTCTAATCAACCGTAACACTTAACCCTTCTTGCTGCAAAATTTTTCTATAAACTTCCATTTCGGTAAATGAACCTTCCAAAACCGGGCATTTACCGTCATTATGAACTTTCCAGGCAATTTTTTCAGATTGAGATTCGTTATAATCCAAATACTTCATCATACAATATATAACGTGTTCAAAAGTATTTACATCATCATTCCACAAAATAAGGCGATGTACGGTTTTTAGAGAAGTTAAAATTTCTTCGAGCGTAAAGGTCTCTTCTTTGGTTTCTGTAGACATGGCGCAAAAATAAACATTAGTATCAAGTATTTAGTATCAAGTATCAAGATTTTGTTCTAACATGAATAATAATACCTTCGCTGATAAATGATTAACTTTGATTAACCAAATTATAATAAACATGCACCAATCCAAAATTGCAGGAATCGGATATTACGTTCCGAAAAATGTATATACCAACAATGATTTAAGTCGCTTTATGGAAACCAGCGATGAATGGATCCAGGAACGTACCGGAATTAAAGAACGCCGATTTGCAGATAGATACGAAGAAACGACTACAACAATGGGCATCGAAGCTTCAAAAATTGCGATAGAAAGAGCAGGAATAACAGCTAAAGATGTTGATTTTATTGTGTTTGCAACTTTAAGTCCTGATTATTATTTTCCGGGTTGTGGTGTGTTATTGCAACGCGAAATGGGTATGGGCGAAATTGGTGCATTGGATATTCGCAATCAATGTTCAGGCTTTGTTTATGCATTATCTGTGGCAGATCAGTTTGTTAAAACTGGCATGTATAAAAACGTTTTGGTTGTTGGTAGCGAAAAACACTCTTTCGCAATGGATTTTGAAACCCGAAGCAGAAACGTATCTGTAATTTTTGGCGATGGAGCCGGAGCTGTGGTTTTACAACCAACTGATGAACCGGGCAAAGGCATTTTGAGTACGCATTTGCATAGCGATGGTGCTGATGCAGAAATATTGGCCATGTACTATCCCGGTTCTCATGCAAATAAATGGATGAAAGATAAACCTGCCTTTCCAGATCAGGAATTGGGAGGTTTGTTTATGACGCCTGAAATTTTAGCAAGTGGTGCTGCATTACCTTATATGGATGGGCCATCGGTTTTTAAAAAAGCAGTTGTAAAATTCCCCGAAGTAATTAAGGAAGCTTTGGCTGCAAATAATTTAACAGAAAAAGATATAGATATGTTGGTGCCGCACCAGGCAAATCTAAGAATCAGCCAATATGTACAGCAATTGCTTGGTTTAAAGGATGACCAGGTATTTAACAACATTCAAAAATATGGTAATACAACAGCTGCATCTGTACCAATCGCATTATGCGAAGCTTGGGAAGCGGGCAAAATTAAAGATGGTGATTTAGTTTGTTTGGCGGCTTTTGGTTCAGGCTTTACCTGGGCAAGTGCGCTTATACGTTGGTAAATTCCATTTTAGTATGTAATTTTTGATATTTCGTGTAAAATAACTGTAATTCAACAAGATAATGTTTAGTTTTATTTCGTCCCTACAGTTACTATATGGCAATAAACGTTTACTCAGGAAATTTCGGGTCTAAAGAATTAAATCATTTATTGAAACGCACTTTATTTGGCGCCAAAAGAAATGATATTAACACACTTGTGGGTCAATCGGTAACGCAGGTTGTCGATTTGCTTTTAAAAGATTTGCCACTTCCAAATCCTCCAATTAATAACTATAATGATACAGGTTACACCGATGCGAATGTTCCAGCAGGGCAAACCTGGGTAAATGCAATTTATACTGATGGAACAGCTAATAGTCGTCGCGTCGCTTCCTTTAAATCTTGGTGGTTAACGCAAATGCTTAATCAACCGATTTCGCTCAGGGAGAAAATGGCGCTATTTTGGCACAATCATTTTGCCACCGAAGCTGATACCGTTGATGATGCGAGATATATTTACAAGCACAATAATTTACTACGCAGCCTTGCTTTTGGCAATTTTAAAACACTAGTCAAACAAGTAACCATCGACCCAGCAATGGTTCGTTATTTAAATGGTTATGCAAGTACAAAATCGGCACCTGATGAGAATTACAGCCGAGAATTACAGGAGCTTTTCACCGTTGGAAAAGGTCCTGATTCTAAATATACCGAAGCAGATGTAAAAGCTGCTGCTCGCTTATTAACAGGTTATAAGTTAGATGGTGTAGCAATAAATACAGTTTTTGATGCCAACAGGCACGATGCTACCGACAAACAATTTTCATCATTTTATGGCAGTAAATTAATTAAAGGAAGAACAGGTGCCGATGGAGCAAAAGAGGTAGATGATTTACTCGACATGATTTTTACACAGGTTGAAGTTAGCAAATACATTTGCCGAAGGCTTTACCGCTTTTTTGTGTATTACGATATTACTTCAGATGTTGAATCGAATATTATAATTCCATTAGCCGAAATCTTTCGAAATGCAAACTACGAGATTAAACCTGTTTTAAAAGCCTTGCTCACCAGTAGCCATTTCTTTTTACCGCAAAATCGATCTTGTAATATTAAATCGCCAGTAGACTTTGTAGTTGGGTTGGCCAGAGAATTCGAAATCGTTTTTCCGGATGCTTCTGATTATGTGAATGTTTATTACATGAGTGATTATTTACGAAGTACAGCGTCGAATTTGCAGCAAAACCTTGGCGATCCGCCCAATGTATCTGGCTGGCCTGCATATTATCAGGTACCTCAGTTTTATGAACTTTGGATTAACTCGGATACATTGCCTAAAAGAAATATTTTTACCGATAGATTTATCAGTACAGGCTATACTAGAAATGGGAAGAAAATAGTAATCGACCCGATAGCGTACACAGCAAAATTTAGTAAGCCCGAAGATCCAAATCTGTTGGTTGATGAAGCCATTGCGCATTTGTACACCATTGATGTAAGTGCAGAGGTTAAAAAGTTTTTGAAAAGCATCCTTCTAAGTAATCAGGTTACGGATAACTACTGGACTACCGCCTGGTTGGATTATAAAGCAGCACCAACAACCATGAAAACTACCATCGTGCAAACCCGATTACAAGAGTTTTATAAATACATCATGAACCTTGAAGAATATCAGCTATCATGAAAAGGCGTGACTTTTTAACCAAGGCAATGCCGGCAGGAGTGGTAATTCCTTCATTACTGGGTGGTTTTTCACTAAAAGCTTTTGGTGCGTCGAGTTTGCTATCTGCAATAACTGCCGCTAATCAGGAAACTGATCATGTGTTGGTTATTATTCAATTAAATGGAGGAAACGACGGGTTGAACATGATTCTACCGTTAGATCAATACGATAATTTAACATTAGCCCGTCCAAATATTATCCTTCCAAAAAACAAAATTATAAAACTATCTGGCTACAATACGGGCATTCATCCTGCTATGGCGGGCTTGGCAAGTTTGTATGATAATGGTAAAGTTCAGGTTGTTCAATCTGTTGGTTATCCTCAGCCAAATTTTAGTCATTTTAGGGCTACTGACATTTGGCTTTCTGCATCAGATTCTGACCAAGTTGTTGATAGTGGTTGGGCAGGAAGATATCTGGCAGAAGAATATACCAACTTCCCGATTGGGTATCCGAATTCGGTAATGCCCGATCCTTTAGCCATTCAAATTGGTTCTTTTATTTCACCTGCGTTTCAAGGTCCATCTGTAAATATGGGTATGGCGATTTCTGATCCGGTAAACTTTTACAATCTGATAAATGGGATACAATCTCCTGCACCAAATTCTAATGCAGGTAAGGAGCTAACTTATGTAAGGCAAGTTGCGCAACAAACCCAGCAGTATGCTTCAGTTATAAAAACTGCTGCGGGCAAAGTTACCAAGCAGGGCACGTATCCAAGCAACAACTCGCTAGCCGACCAACTAAAAGTTGTAGCTCGTTTGGTTGGCGGTGGTTTAAAAACCAGGCTTTACATGGTTAATATAGGTTCTTTTGATACCCATGCATCGCAAGTAAATACTGGTGCAAACGAAACAGGAACCCATGCGGTTTTACTACAAAAGGTAAGCGATGCCATTAAAGCTTTTATGGATGATTTGAAAGGTTTAGGTGCTGCTAAAAGAGTTGCCGGAATGACTTTTTCTGAATTCGGCAGACGGATAAAATCTAATGCCAGTAACGGAACCGACCATGGTGCTGCGGCTCCGCTAATCGTTTTTGGAGATGCCATACAAGGTGGTGTTTTAGGAAAAAACCCAACAATTTCTGCCACAACATCTGTTAACGATAATATTCCGATGCAATATGATTTTAGGTCGGTTTATGCCACATTGTTAGAGAAATGGTTTTGCGTAGATAAAGCTACCTTATCTGGCGTAATGCTTAAAGATTTCCAATCATTACCACTTATACAGGCTGGTACAAATTGTATGTCGACCAGTTTGGCACAGGCAAATCATTTAAGCGGCGAAAGTTTAATATCAAATTATCCGAATCCTTTTTCCACCTCTACAACAATAAAATATTCTTCAAAAGGTGGCCATGTTTTAATACAAGTTTTTAATACCATGGGCAGATTAATTACGACCGTTGTTGATGCCGTAAAAGAAGAAGGGAATTATAATATCACTTTCGAAAATCAAAACTATTCACCAGGGGTTTATTACGCCCGACTTCAAAATGGCGAGTTGCAACAGGTTAGAAATATGCTCATCGTAGCCTAATCTAAAAATCGGTACCTTTGGTGAAATGATGAGATGGGTCATAATCGAACTATCATTAAATTTTGTTACGCTGAGCTTGATTAAACGCTTTAAAAAATAGTTTTACAAGTCTTTCGGCAGGCATAGGATGATATTCGTATTTATGATACAAGCTCTTAATTTAATATTTTTAAGATGAAATTTAAGCTGGGTGATTTTGTGCGTTTTGTTGATGAAAAACGTGAAGGCTATGTAACCAAGGTTATTGATGCGCAAACGTTGGGTGTTACCGATGAAGATGGATTTGAAATTCCGGTAGCCATCAGCAATTTAACTTCTGTTCATGGTCATGGTGTTATTGCCGAAGAAATTGATGTGCCAAAGCCTATTCAGGTAAATGTTGCAAGTGTAGGTAAATTAGAAAATGGAATTTACCTAGCTGTGGCAACAGATGATAAAGCAGGAAATGTAGTGCATTTTCACTTGCTCAATCAATCGGCAAATGTACTTTTAACCACACTTACTACAGTGCGTAAAGACAAATATGAGGGCTCATTTTATGGAGTTTTAGAGGCATATCAACCTAAACTGGTTTATTCTGCTTCACTTGCCGATTTAGATATATGGCCGGAATTTACTTTTCAGGTTTTGTTATTTAGCAAAGCTGATGTAAAACCTGCTGAACCTTTAGTAATTAACAAGAAATTTAGAGCGAAGGATTTTTCAATTGAGCAAAAAGAATTGCCACAATTAAAAAACAAAGGCTGGTTAATTCGTTTAGATGAATTACCTTCTGTTACCATAGATGCCCAAAAATTAAAAGAAAGCTTTTTCAAATCGCCTGCTGAAAAGAAAACTGTTGATGCTCCATCAAAAGAGATTGATTTACACATAGAAAAACTTCGTGACGACCATCACTTTTTAGAAGCTGATGAAATGTTGCAAATTCAATTATCTCATTTCCAAAATGCATTAGATGCTGCGGTTGTTCACCATTTCGATAAAATGATTTTTATCCATGGTTCTGGAAATGGAACTTTAAGAGATAAAATTCATAAACTGATAAGTAAAAACCCTCACATTAAAACCTATATGGATGCTAGGAAAGAAAAGTTTGGTTATGGTGCTACGGAAGTAGTTTTTAAATAATGTTCTAATTACAGAAAGCAATTTATGAAATAACTTTGGGCTTAAACTCTTTAGAAAATAGAGGGTTTTAGTTCCAATACCAATACGATTGCGTTATTACTAAGCGCTTCTAACTCTACTTCATTTGTGTTCCAAAGCGCTAAACCATCTCTGGCTTGCAACAATCTGCCTTCAACTTCAAATGCACCATCAATTATGAAAGCATAAAATTTGCTTTCCGAATTTTGCATTTTGTAAATCGCTTCTACTTGTCCGGCAAAAATTCCGGCACTTAATTTAAATGGCAATTTATTGTTCGAAATAACTTCGATAAGTTGGTTCTTATCTTGGTCGAAACTAAAATTATACAGCATCTCACTATGTCTGAGTAGAAATATATCAGTGCTTATTCCAATTTGAAGATAATTCATAACATCATCTTTATATGGATTGCTGATTTCTAAAACTTCACCTTTGCTAACATTTAGCGCCTGAATTTGCCCGGTTTCTAAGGCATATTCTTTGCCATTTAAAACAACATCTAATCCACCGGTAATTGGCATAAGTATTTGTAACGAATCTTGTTTTGATAGGAAAAAAGTCATTTTTCCACAAGCTATCGAATCATCATTTAATAAAAATATTTCTGCAAAAGGTTCTTTGTGTTCGCTATAAAATTTTTCAAAATTGAAAGTACTGTATCTTCGAAGTATTGACGATTCATCTAAGCCTCGTTGGTCTGCTAAATAAATTTTTCCTGGTGAATCCATTATGCAATTGTTTTGATAGAATGAATGCTTACAAAAGGTTGCAGTTGAAATAAATTTGTAAAAATATCATTTCCTTCTGTTTCCATAACTTGAGAAACTAAAAGGTGTTGTCCTATTGTATCGTGCCAAATTAAGTGTTTTGAAAAGAAGTTTAAAGCAATTTTATGTTTTTCGATGTTTTGCATGTTAGAATTTACTATCTCAAACTTAAAGTTATCAAACAATAAGAATCGCCTGCCTAAATCATCTAAAATATCGGGTATTATGTTTTGGATGCAATGGAATACGAATCACTTAAATAGCTATAATTTGGTGTTTTGTGTAGATGATTTAATTTATCATGAAGCAATATAACCGATAATTTAGAATATATCCTTAATTTTAGCCGCTTATAACTGCCAAACTGACTTAGCAAAGGCTATGGCGTGGTTGTTGTAACACACCAGTTTTTAAAATAAATACGATTTAAAATATAATGTTAGGATTTTTAGCGAAGGTTTTCGGAAGTAAATCAGAAAGAGATATAAAAAGCATACAGCCTTTGGTTGTTAAAATAAACGAAGAATACGCTAAGTTATCTTCTATAAGCAATGATGAGTTGCGTGCTAAAACAATAGAATTTAAAGGTAGAATTTCTGCTTTTTTATCTGATATTGACGGTAAAATTTCGGCTTTGAAAGCCGATGCTGAAAATGAGGATTTAGATCTTCATCAAAAAACAGCTTTATACGATCAAGTTGATGCTTTAGGTAAAGACCGTGATACAGAATTAGAGAAAGTACTTTTAGAACTTCTTCCTGAAGCTTTTGCTGTGGTGAAGGAAACTTCTCGTCGTTTAAGTGAAAACGAATACCTGGAAGTTACGGCAACACAATTCGATAGAGACTACGCAGCAAGAAAAAGCAATGTAAAAATTGTTGGCGATAAGGCACAATGGGCAAACCGTTGGGATGCTGCGGGTACAGAGGTTGTATGGAACATGGTTCATTACGACGTTCAATTAATTGGCGGTATTGTTTTACACAGCGGTAAAATTGCCGAAATGGCTACTGGTGAGGGTAAAACCTTAGTAAGTACGCTTCCTGCTTATTTAAATGCACTTGCCGGACAAGGTGTTCACATTGTAACCGTGAATGATTATTTGGCTCGTAGAGATAGCGAGTGGAATGGTCCTTTATTCGAGTTCCACGGTTTAAGTGTTGATTGTATTGATAAACACGAACCCAATTCAGAAGAAAGAAGAAAAGCTTACGCATCAGATATCACCTACGGAACCAATAACGAGTTCGGGTTTGATTACTTGCGTGACAATATGTCGCAAACACCTGACCAGTTGGTGCAGCGTAAGCAGCATTTTGCTATGGTAGATGAGGTCGATTCGGTTCTAATTGATGATGCTCGTACGCCATTGATTATTTCAGGCCCAATACCAAGAGGTGATGAACATGAATTTTATGAGTTGAAACCACGTATCGAACGTTTGGTAAATGCTCAAAAAGCTTATGTTTCTTCTGCTTTAAACGAAGCAAAAAAATTAATTAATGCAGGCAATACTGGTACCGAAGAAGGTGAAGGTGGTTTAGCATTATTACGTGCTTACCGTGGTTTGCCTAAAAACAAAGCTTTAATTAAATTTTTAAGTGAAAGTGGTGTTCGTGGTTTACTTTTAAAAACCGAAAACTACTACATGGCAGACCAATCTAAGAATATGCCAAAGGTAGATTCTGAATTGTTCTTTTATATTGATGAGAAAAATAATCAGGTAGAGTTAACAGAAAAGGGTATCGAATTGATTACGCAATCTGGCGAAGACCCTAACTTTTTTGTTTTGCCAGATGTAGGTACCGAAGTTGCAGATTTAGAAAAATCTGATTTGCCACTTGAAGAAAAGGTAATTACAAAAGATGCCTTAATGAGAGATTATTCTGTAAAAGCAGAACGTATTCACTCGGTTAATCAACTTTTAAAAGCTTATACTTTATTCGAAATTGATGTTGAATACATCATTGATGAAGGTAAAATTAAAATTGTTGATGAGCAAACTGGTCGTATTATGGATGGTCGCCGTTACTCTGATGGTTTGCACCAAGCGATTGAAGCTAAAGAAAACGTAAAGGTTGAAGATGCAACGCAGACTTACGCAACAGTAACCTTGCAAAACTATTTCCGTATGTACCACAAACTTTGCGGTATGACGGGTACTGCGACTACTGAAGCTGGAGAGTTTTGGTCTATCTATAAATTGGATGTAGTTGAAATTCCAACAAACAGAAATATTTCACGTCTTGATCAGCAAGATTATGTATATCGTACAGTTCGTGAAAAATATAATGCGGTAGCGGATGAAATCGTGAAATTAACGGAAGCTGGCAGACCTGTTTTAGTAGGTACAACCTCAGTAGAAATTTCAGAGTTATTAAGTAGAATGCTTAAACTGCGTGGCATTAAACACAACGTACTGAATGCAAAAATGCACCAAAGAGAGGCGGATATTGTTGCTGAGGCTGGTCAATCAGGACAGGTAACGATTGCTACTAACATGGCTGGTCGTGGTACGGATATAAAATTAGGCGCAGGCGTTAAAGATGCAGGCGGTTTAGCAATTGTTGGTACCGAACGTCATGAATCTCGTCGTGTGGACAGACAGTTACGCGGTCGTGCTGGTCGTCAGGGCGATCCTGGTTCATCTCAATTCTTCGTTTCATTAGAAGATAATTTGATGCGTTTGTTTGGTTCAGAAAGAATTTCAAGCATTATGGTTCGTATGGGAATTGAAGATGGCGAAGTAATTCAACACTCTATGATTACTAAATCTATCGAACGGGCACAGAAAAAAGTAGAGGAAAACAACTTTGGTATTCGTAAGCGTTTATTGGAGTACGATGATGTTATGAACTCTCAGCGTACCGTTATTTATGCTAAGCGTAAAAATGCATTATTTGGTGAACGTTTGGATGTTGACATGAACAACATGGTTTATGATGTTGCAGAAGATATCGTTAACGAGTACAAACAAGAATCGAATTATGATGGCTTTAAATTAGAAGTAATTAAAAACTTCTCATTAGATACGGCAATTACCGATAAAGAATTTTCATCAACAAATGCTGCTCAACTAACCGAAAAATTATTTGAAGAGGCAGAAACTTTTTATGCTCGTAAATCAGAAGCAATTATTCAACAATCTTTACCTGTTTTAACTCAGGTTTACGAAGAAAGAGGTCAGCACATCGAACAGATTGTTGTTCCATTTACTGATGGCATTCGTGGTATTCAGGTTGCGGTAGATTTAAAGAAAGCGATTGATAATAAAGGAAAGGAAGTTGTTCGCTCATTCGAAAAAACAATTGTTTTAGCTTTGATAGATGACAGTTGGAAAGAGCACTTACGTGAGATGGACGATTTAAAACAATCTGTACAAAACGCAGTTTACGAACAAAAAGATCCATTGGTAATCTACAAAATGGAAGCATTTAACTTATTTAAAAACATGCTAACTGCTGTTAATAAAGAGGTTGTAAGTTTCTTATATAAAGGTGGTATTCCAGTTCAGCAAGAAGCTGATGAAATTAAAGAAGCACCAGCACCGGTAAAACAGCCAAAATTGCAAACTACTAAACAAGAATTTGGACATGAAGAGCCAGGTATCGAATTCGGAGATACTCGTGAGGCTGTTCCGCAACAACCAATTCGTAAAGAAGCAACAGTAGGACGGAATGAACCTTGCCCTTGTGGAAGTGGTAAAAAATACAAAAACTGCCACGGAGCGAATTTGTAATTTGCAACAATATTAAAGTTAGGCCACATCATTCGATGTGGCTTTTTTATTTATATAGAAATTGACTACATCCTCGGGAAAATATTTTAAAATATTTTAAAATTTGTACTTTATAGCGTACATTTGCTTGTACAATCGATAAGTTATGAAGGCAGTTACAATTTCCTCTTTAAGAACAAACATGAAAAACTATTTTGATGAAGTTAGTAGAACTGATGATATTTTGATTGTGCCACGTAATAATAATGAAGATGATGCGGTTGTTGTAATTTCAATAAAGGAATACAATGCACTTACAGAAACGGCACACCTTATGTCTTCAGAAACAAATAGAAAACGTTTAGAAAAATCAATTGATAGCTTAAAGAAAGGTAAAGTGAAATCATTTGTTTTAAATGATAGTACAGGCGAATAGCATTAAAAAATGAATATAGTATTTACCGATGAGGCTTGGGAAGATTTCGAATATTGGATGGATAATGACGAAGAAGCAGAAAAGAAAATCAGAAATCTATTAAAAGATATTAAAAGAACTCCATTTCATGGCTTGGGGAAGCCTGAGCCATTAAAACACAATTTAAAGGGTTTTTGGTCTAGACGTATTACAGGCGAACATCGCTTGGTTTATCAGATATCTGGAGGCAAAGGCGTAGATCAGCAGTGTGCAATTATTCAATGTCGTTTTCATTACAATAAATAAAATTCTTATTACAAGTCATATATTTTATTGAAAATTTACTTTACTGGAGACCAAAATAGCAGGAAAACTTCCATTTGCACAACCCACAAAGAATGCCGAATTTTGCAGAAAGTTCGGCATTCGTATTTTTAGCCAACTTTAAGTCAACAAAAATGAAAATAATTTATACCATTGCATTCTTGCTCATCATAATCAATACTTCCTTCGCTCAA
Source organism: Pedobacter lithocola (assembly GCF_042650845.1). Lineage (NCBI taxonomy): Bacteria > Pseudomonadati > Bacteroidota > Sphingobacteriia > Sphingobacteriales > Sphingobacteriaceae > Pedobacter > Pedobacter lithocola. Next base: position 773,533 of record NZ_JBHSBW010000011.1, read on the forward strand.
AAAGGGGTAGTTACTGTAGTAAAAGATCCTTTAATTGATAGCCTGATTGCTAAACGAATAGAAGTTTACAGAACCGGAGGCGATGTAACAACAAAGCCAAACAAACCAGTTGTGTCTGATTATGGATATCGGGTACAGGTTTTTTATGGCTCCGATAGAAGGGAAATTTTTAACCAGCAATCACGTTTCAAAGGTAGTTATCCAAAAATTAATACCTATATCATCTACAAAGAACCTAATTATTATTTGCGTGTAGGTGATTTCCGCACACGTTTGGAGGCTCAACGTCTAATGAGCGAACTTCGGTCAACCTTCCCAACATTATTTATTTTTAGGGAAAAAATTAATGCACCAACTTTAGATACAACAACTGATGATCAAAGATAAAATTAAAGACTTAGCCGGAAGCATTTTTAATGATGTGGTAGGCTATCGTCGCCATATACATGCAAATCCCGAATTATCTTATAAAGAATTCGAAACCTCATTGTTTATTAAGGATAAACTAACAAAATGGGGAATAGAATTTACTGATTGTGCAAATACAGGTGTAGTAGGTTTAATAAAAGGAAATCTTGCTTCAGATAAAGTTATTGCACTTCGAGCTGATATGGATGCTTTGCCAATTCACGAAGCTAACGATAAACCTTATCGTTCCAAAAATCAAGGTGTAATGCATGCTTGCGGTCATGATGTTCACACTTCCTCATTGTTAGGAACCGCCTATATTTTAAATCAATTAAAAGATGAGTTTGGCGGAACCATTAAACTGATTTTTCAACCTGCAGAAGAATTGTTACCGGGTGGAGCAAGCATAATGATTAAAGAAGGTGTTTTAGAAAATCCTAAACCAGATGCAATAGTTGGCCAGCACGTTATGCCTTTAATTGATGCTGGTAAAGTAGGTTTTCGTTCTGGTATCTACATGGCTTCAACTGATGAATTATACGTTACAGTAACGGGTAAAGGTGGTCATGGTGCACAACCGCACCAAAATATCGATTCGGTTGTAATTGCATCACATATCATTATTGCCTTACAACAAATTGTAAGTCGTAATGCCGATCCGCGTTTACCATCCGTGCTTTCTTTCGGAAAAGTAATTGCAAATGGTGCAACAAACATCATCCCTAATGAGGTTAAAATTGAAGGAACTTTTAGAACTTTAGATGAGGACTGGAGAAACGAAGCGCATAAACGCATGAAAAAAATGGCCGAAGGTATGGCAGAGAGTATGGGCGGAAGTTGCGATTTCGATATTCACAGAGGTTATCCTTTTTTAATTAACGAAGAAAAGTTGACCGCAAATGCTAGAAGTTTTGCAGAAGATTTTTTGGGCAAAGAAAATGTAGTTGATTTAGATATTTGGATGGCTGCTGAAGATTTTTCATTTTACTCTCAAGTAACTGATGCATGTTTTTATCGTTTGGGAACAGGAAATTTAGAGAAGGATACCAGCTATTCTGTACACACACCTAAATTTGATATTGATGAAGACGCACTTAAATTATCTACAGGTTTAATGGCATACATTGCTGTTAAACAGTTAGGGAACTAATTAAGATGTAATGGATGTAAAATGTAATAATGTAAGATGGAGTTTAACTTTCCGTCAACCATTTTACATTTTCCATTTTAAAAGGGCATCATTTTTGAACACATAGCCAATACATGAAAAAATTACTTTTTTTAATAACCTTATCGCTTTTCTTTCTACAAAGCTACAGTCAGGTTATCGATAGATTTAACCCCGATACAGTTAAAACAATTACTTTAGATTCGACCGTAAATATTAAAGCCGAACGGTTAAACGTTGAAACTTTTATTAAAGCAGTGATGAATGATACTTCTTTCTATCAAGCTTTTCGAGATATGAAGCGATATACATTTATTGCCGAAAATCGTATTTATAGTTATGATAAGAAAAACAAAGTTGATGGGAAGATTTATCGTAAAATAAGACATAACAATAGCGGCCCTTATAAAATGGAATATCTTGTAAAACAAGATGAAGGCAAAATGTATAAAAAGAACGGTAAGTACCAACTTTACACGGTAGAAATGTTCGATTACATTTTTATGAATGCTTACAATACCGATTTTGTTCCTAATGCACCTGCTGAAGATGGTAAAGGTGGTACTAACGAGAGCTACAAAAACAAACTAAAAACTTTAATTTTTAATCCTGGACGCCCGGTTAAAGTACCATTTATTGGCAGTAAAACAGAAATATTTTCGGCCAATATGCGCCAATACTATGATTACGCTTTTACAAGCGGAACCTATTTAGATTCTATTCCGGTTTATCGTTTTAAAGTTTCTGTAAAGCCTGATTTAAGCAGTTGGACGAAAGATGGACTAATGATAAAAGACCTAGTAACCATTTTTGATAAAAGAAATTTTAATATTTTGGGGCGTTATGTTGATATGAAATATAGCAATATGATTTTTGATTTTGATGTTCAAATGAATATTGAAATGGGTTATTTTGGAGAAGATAAACTGCCTACAAAAATTACTTATCAAGGCAATTGGGATTATCCTTTTAAAAAGGAAGAACGAGCAAGTTTTCTTATTCTCCACAAAGATTATAAGCTGGAAAAGGGAAAGTAACATCACCTTTTGGATTAAAAGATTTATTATCTTTATTAATATAAAATGATAGATAATGCAATCTAGCTTTTCATCAAAATTTATTAGCTGTTTTATTTTTAATTTGTTAATTATTTGTGCTTTGCAAGTTCAGATTTTTACAAATTATTCCCTCCCTAACGAAATTAAATTGGAAGCAATTTAGCCGCTAACGATTTTAGTTTTGATTTTTAAGACCTAGATTTCAAAAAACAAATACAAAATAATCACTATGAGAACCACATTAAAAATCACCCTATTTTTTGCAGTTTGTATCTTATTATTTACTTCAATGACATTTAAACCGAAGCGAATTATATTTTTTGGCGATTCGATTACTCAACAAGGTGTATCTGCAAAAGGCTATGTTACCTTAATCAAAAAATCGTTAGATTCTACTAAATACACGGTAATGGGCGCTGGCATCGGTGGCAATAAGGTATATGATTTGTACCTGCGTTTAGAAGATGATGTATTGAATAAGAAACCAGATTTGGTAGTAATTTATGTAGGCATTAACGATGTTTGGCATAAACAATCATCGCACACCGGAACCGATTACGACAAGTATTTAAAATTCTATCAAGCATTAATCAACAAAATTCAAGGTATTGGTAGTAAAGTTGTTTTGGTAACACCATCTGTAGTTGGCGAGAAAAAAGATGGTACAAACGAATTGGATGCCGACTTAAACAAATATGCGGAAGGGATTAGGCAACTTGCTGCAAAAAATAATTTACCTGTTTGCGATTTGAGAAAAATTTTTGCCGAGTATGAAGCTAAAAATAATCCTGAAGATAAAGAAAAGGGTATCTTAACAGTAGATAGAGTTCACCTAAACGAAACCGGAAATAAATTAGTAGCCGACCAATTATTACCTTTGGTTAAATAAGTTGTGGTATTTTTGGGTCTCTCAAACGTTTTATTTGTCATCACGTCTTGATACCTAATAATACATACTTGATACTACATTCTTAATACTAATTTCTCAATAATAAATTGATAAACCGCGAAACTATAGATAAAATCATGGATACCGCTCGAATTGAGGAGGTAGTTGGTGATTTTGTGCATTTAAAAAAACGCGGAACCAGTTTAATTGGAAATTGTCCTTTTCATGGCGAAAAAACCCCGTCATTTCATGTATCGGTAACAAAGGGAATTTACAAATGCTTTGGCTGTGGTAAGGGTGGCGATTCGGTTCGTTTTATAATGGACCACGAGAAATACAACTACCCAGAAGCACTTAAGTTTTTAGCCAACAAATACAATATAGAGGTTGAAGAAACCGAATTAACACCTCAAGATACAGAAGCTCAAAATGCTAAAGAAAGCTTATACATTGTTTCGCAATTTGCGGCATCTTTTTTTGTAAAGCAACTTTGGGAAACCGATGAAGGTAAAGGTATCGGACTAAGCTATTTTAAAGAGCGTGGTTTTAGAGAAGATATTTTAAAGAAATTTGAGGTTGGCTATTCGCCCGATGTTTGGGATGCAATGACTCAAAACGCTATTAACAGCGGTCATAAATTAGAGTTTCTGGAGCAAACAGGTTTATCTATTAAAAATGATAATGGTAAAATTTACGACCGTTTTCGCGGTCGTGTAATGTTCCCCATTCATAATTTTACCGGTAGGGTTATAGGTTTTGGTGGTAGAACTTTAAAAACCGATAAAAATGTTCCTAAATATGTAAACTCGCCAGAAAGTGAAATTTACCACAAGTCGAATGTACTTTATGGTTTATTCCATGCTAAAAAGGCCATTCGCGATTTGGATAATTGCTATTTGGCAGAAGGATATGCCGATGTGCTTTCGGTTCATCAAGCCGGTATTGAAAATGTTGTTGCCTCATCTGGTACTTCATTAACGGTTGAACAAATCAAACTTATCGGTCGTTTTACACAAAATGTTACCATTCTTTTTGATGGAGATGCTGCTGGTATTAAAGCATCGCTTCGTGGTTTGGATATGATTTTGGAGGAAGGCTTAAACGTTAAAATCGTTTCTTTTCCTGATGGCCATGATCCTGATTCATACATGCATCATGTTGGTGCAGGTGCCTTTAAAACTTACATCGAAGAAAATCGTAAAGATTTTATACTCTATAAAGCAAACGTACTTTTAAAAGAAGCAGGAACCGACCCCATCAAACGGGCAGGAATTATTCGTGATATTGTAGAGAGCATTGCTAAAATCCCTGACCAGATTAAAGCTTCGGTTTTTATTCGGGAGTGTAGCAGTTTGTTGGAAATAGAAGAGCGTGTTTTGCTTTCCGAATTAAACAAAATCCGTTCAGCAAAAAGCAAGAAGTCTTTTGAAAGCAATCAGAGGGCAAATAACTCTAATCAGAAACCATATACTTCGGGCGCACCAGAACCACTTGGTCCACCAGATGATTTGTGGGATGATAATGCTGGTACTCCTGCCGAAACCCTAGATAGCGACGAACACCAGGAAAAGGAAATTATCCGTTTGTTACTCGCCTACGGGCATGAATTTGTGAACTGGGATAACATTGATGATATGGTTATCGGTTCTTTTGTGATGCAAAATTTAGCTGACGTAGATTTTGAAAACCAACTTTGTAAGAAGATAATCGATTATTATAAATCAGAAATTGATAATGGAAGGTTGCCAACTGCAAACCATTTTATAAAACATGAGGATAGAGCAATTGCAGATTTAGCAATTACACTTTCTACTTCCGAGTATTCGTTAAGTGAAAATTGGTTAAACAAACATCAGATTTATGTTAAAGATGAAACCATGCATTTAAAGGCTACAATTCTTGGTGGTATTTTTCACTTAAAGAAACGTAAAGTGGATAAAATTTTATCTAATTTATTAAAGGAAATTAAGGATGAAACAGATGGCGATAATCAGATGATTTTAATGCAACGGTATGGCGTTATAAAAGGAGTGGAGCGTGAAATTTCGAAATTCTTGGGTTCAGTTATCGTTAAATAGGGAACATCATTTATAGAATAATTTCATTCTATAATTATGAGTTGTGTTTTATCGAACTAAAAGATTTATTATATTCACTCCATTAATACTTCATAAGTGGCTACTCACAACGAACTTGGTCAGAAAGGCGAATACATCGCAAAAAAATATCTTGAAGACAAAGGGTATGAAATACTTGATGAAAACTGGGTTCACGGTAGAGCAGAAATTGATTTAATTGTTTACAAAAATGGAATCATAATTTTTGTTGAAGTTAAAAGCAGAACTTCAGTAGCATTTGGTCAGCCTGAAGATTTTGTTCAGCAAGCAAAACAGAAGCAAATGGAAATTGCTTCGCTCGAATATATTGAAATTATGAACCATCAAAATGAAATACGTTTTGATATAATAGCAATAACTTTTAAAAAGGATAATACTTACACATTAAAACATATTGAAGATGCTTTTTGGCCTCAAGATTAATCAAATTAAAATACTGTTCCTTATCGCTATAGCTATAAACCTGGCTAGTTCTTGTAAAGATGAACCTGCTGTTGGGTATAGTAGTTTTGTATCCCCATCAGCTGGCACCAATGTTACATCAGGTAAATCAATTGATGTCAAAATCGACTTTGCTAAAACTAGTAAAATAGATTCTGTAGTTTACTTTATGGATTCAACTAAGGTTGCGACAGCAAAAGATACTCTTGGTTTGCAAGTAAAAACATTAGGATTAAAATTGGGAAATCACCTGGTAACTGCGAAGATTTATCAAGGAGATAAGTCAGATGATATTACCTCAAATATTGTGGTTTTAGCATCAAAAGCACCAGATTTATATACATACAAAGTAGTTGCAAAATTGACACACGATACCGCGGCTTATGTTGAAGGTTTAGAATACCACGACGGTTTTTTTTATGAAGGTACAGGAGAAAAAGGTAAATCAGACTTGCGAAAGGTAAATGTACAAACTGGCAAAATATTGCAGCAGGCTAAATTAGATACTGCTTATTTTGGAGAAGGCATTACAGTTGTCCGCAATAAAATACTACAGTTAACATGGCAAGAGAAAACAGCTTTTGTTTATGATAAGGATAGCTTTAAATTATTATCAAAATTGCCTTACACAGTTGGGAGAGAAGGTTGGGGATTAACCTTTGATGGAGAAAAAATTTATACTTCGGATGGTTCCAATACCATTTACTTTATGGATAAAAACACCTATCAAAAAACAGGTTCTATTGATGTTTTTGATGATAAATCCGCGATAGAAAGTTTAAATGAATTGGAATACATCGATGGTAAAATTTATGCTAATGTTTACCAAACTAACACAATAGTAATTATAAACCCACAAACTGGCGCTGTAGAAAGTAAAATTGATTTAACAGGATTGTTCTCTGCCGATAATTTTAAAACCGACTGGGAAAGAGGTAATAATGTTTTGAACGGAATTGCTTATGATAAGGCAAATAAACGCTTATTCGTAACAGGCAAAAAATGGCCGTACATCTATGAAATAAAAATGATTAAAAAGTAGTTAGATTGAATGAACAAAAACAATCTCAATCGTAAAAGTTTTTCTAGACAGCAATAAATAATTTTTTAGTAAGTAACTTTTCCTGTCATCAAATAATGCCATAATTGTTCTGTGAGCATCTGTGATTCCGTGGCAAAAATGATACTATAAAGATTCTGATTTCTTTTTCTTTGGTTCCTCTAAAAATCCATTAAAATTAATAGACTGTTTATTTACACTGTTTACCATCAACGATGCATAACCATTTTGTGATATTCGAAGAAACATTTGATAATTCTCAGTTTTTAAATCATTGGTGTTTATGCTAATCGTATAACCGCCTTTTTTAACTTTTTCTTCTTTATAAGTGAAATTTTTTGAAGTAAACTTTATACCACCATCATTTGGGTTATACGGTGCATTAAAAGCTCTACCGTAATATGGTAAGTACGCAACGATGCTATCTTTAGTAACTATCAAATCATATTGAGAACCTGTTAAGTTTATGGTTCCGCCTCCACCATTCATGCCTGGGAAACGCATCATAATTCTATTTATATCGTTACTGGCTAAAGGCATTGCGCTATTTGCTGTGAATACGTAATTTTTATCGGCTACAATTTTAATTGTAGTTGCTTTATCTGTTTGTGAAAATGCTTGAGATATTGTTAAAGTAAACAGTATGCTCAAAATAAATTTTATGTTTTTCATGTGTGTTGTTTTGAATGTTAACAATTTTAAGATGCCGAAGTTTAATGTTTTCCATAAAACGAATTTAAATTACAATCCTTTGTATAAAGATAAGTGATTCATTACCAATAACAATTGGGTCTAATGGTTGGCATTTTAAGAACAATCTTGTGTAAATTTTCGTATAGAACAAAAATACAAAACACAAAAAAACCGCTCATAACTTAATATGAAGCGGTTTATTATTTTTATATAAGCTTAGTTAAATTCTGCAGCTTGCATTGCAGGATTTACTTTTGTTTCTTTAATAATGATGTTAAATTCTTGTCCACCTTTTGCGGTTTGTACGCTTTGATTAAAAGTATGTGCAAATAAAATATCGCCAACTTTTTTATAGTCAGAAAACTCTGTAGTAGATGTTACTTCAACACCGTCTTTTGTAGTTACTTTTTCTTCCTTAAGTAATAAGCCAGTATTTACATCGTAATATTCTGTTTTCTTTTTGCCTAGTATGTTAGTAACAATAAGTTTATAAGCGTCTTTTGTACCAATTTTTGTTGTACCAGCTAACTCTAGTTTGGTGCCATCCGTTGCATAATACAATTGATTAAATAAACCTTTATCAGCTTTTGCTTCTTGCACTTCATCAGCTGTCATTTCAACCTTTTTGCCCATTTGCATGGTATAACCTGCTGTGCCGTTAAAAGCTTGTTTCATAACGCTTTGGCCCATCATGGTTGCATCCATGCTACTCAAATTAGGAGCTAGTTTTTTCATGGTTAAGCCTAACTTATTACCTTGAATGTCCATGTCTGCTGTTTGTTCTATAGCAGTAATTTTTTTCAAGGCCGCTTCTCCACCAAGTGCGTTAATGTAATTATTAATTATCTCTTTAGCTGATTTTGATGGTGCTGTACTGGTTGTAGCAGATTCTGCTTTAACTGGATTAGCGAAATTATCAAATTGATTTACAGTGAAACCGGCTTTTGTTAAACCTGGCACAAAAGCATCAGTTTTACCAACAACAACTACCCTTGTATCATCATAATTAAAGTATTTTTTAGCAACCCTTAAAATGTCATCAGTGGTTACCGCATTTAATTTTTGCAGGTAAGTGCGGTAAAAATCTTTAGGTAAATTATTAATCAAAATACTGCTTGCAAAACCAGCTGTACGAGCCGGATTTTCTAAACCTAATGCAAAAGAACCATTATATAAGTTTTTAGCATTTTGCAATTCTTCTGCAGATACTTTGGTTGTACGGATGATGTTTATCTCTCTTAAAAATTCTACAACTGCACTATCAACTTTTTCATTTCTTACGGCAGCAGTTGCCGAAAATTTAGATTGAAAACGACCAGAACCTGTGCTTGCATATGCACCGTAAGTAAATCCATGTTTTTCTCGTAGGTTTGTAAACAATCTCGATTCTGCACCGCCACCCAAAATTTGATTTGCTAATAAAACTGCAAAATAATCAGGGCTGCTAAGTGGCAAATCTAAAAGATTGGTAACGGTAATTTCAGATTGAACCGCATTACTTACATTTACAACATCAACTTCGGTTTTAGCAGGGTTTTTCACTTTCGCTAAAACAGGTAAGGTTAATGTTGAGCCTTTCCAATCGCCAAAAGCTTTTTCGGCCAAGGCTTTTGCAGCCTCAGGCTTAATATCTCCAACAAAAGTTAAATAACCTCTTGATGGCGTAACGTATTTCTTGTAAGCCGCTTTTACATCATCTAAAGTAATTCCATTAATAGATGCTTCGGTTGTAAATTCGCCATAAGGATTGTTTTTTCCATAGGCTAATGCATTTACAACACGTGATGATATTGCTTTTGCACTTTTCTCACTCGATTTTAAACCAGTAATCGTTTGCGATTTAATTTTCTCAAATGATGCAACCGGAAAAGCAGGTTGGCGAATGCTTTCTGCCATTAACATAAAAGCAGGACTAAAATAACGTGTTAAAGCCGAAGCTGTTCCACCTGAGGCTCCAGCACTTACATCTGCGCCTAATTGGTCAACCGCTTCATCAAACTGTGCTTTAGTTTTTGTAGTTGTGCCTTCATTAAGCATGCTTCCCATTAAGCTCACAACGCCAGCTTTAGCGCCTTCTGTAATTGGTCCGGCATCGATGCTATAACTTGCGGAAACCTTTGGGAGTTTATGGTTTTCGACTACCAAAACGGTAATACCATTAGCTAATTTATAAATTACTGGGTCGGCAACGGTTATAACTGGTGCTGGCCCTGGTTTTGGTTTTTGGCTGCGATTTATTGTTTGTGCTGATATACCTTGAGCCAATAAGGAAAATGCAGCTATTATGAATATTTTTTTCATTGTTTTTAGTTTTTTAACGCTGATGAAGCCTGAATAATCGAATAAATGTTTCGCTAATGATTAATATTTAGCAAGTAAAACCAATTATTTTTTTGGTAAGTAATACAAAACAACTCTTTGGTTTTTATTTAAATATTTTTTTGCAACATCTCTAATCTCTTCGCGAGTGATTGATTTTATAACGTTCAATTCTTCATTAATATCGTTTGTATCCTTATTGTGGAAAGTATAACCATTTGCCAAATTTTCTGCCACACCGAGCATTCTGCTGTTTGCACTTACATAGCTGTTTTCAAATTGATTCTGCAATTTTTTATAGTCGCTTTCGCTAATTAAATCCGTTTGCAAACGCAAAACTTCTTCATCAATATCTTTTAATAAATCGTTAAGTGTTGTGTTTTTATTCGGCAGCGCTAAAGTGATGTAGGCACCATAATCTTCTAATGTATAATTAAATGCTGCAACTTGTAAAGCTGTTTTCTTTTCATCAACCATTTTAGTGCTTAATCTCGAGCTTCCACCGCCTGATAAAATTGAGCTAATCATACCCAAAACTTTACTTTCTCTACTTTGCATACCTGGAACGCGGTAGGCAGCAAAAATTGCAGGGATTTGAATGTTTGCATCATAAGCTGTATCAATAATTTCTTTAGTAATTTCGGGCAATTTATAAGTTGTACGAACAACTGGAGCACCCTTCGGAACTTCGGCAAAATATTGTTTAACCAAGGTTTTGGTTTTTTCAATATCTAAATCGCCTGCAATAGTTAATACGGCATTATTAGGCGTATAGAATTTTTTATTAAAAGCAATAAATTCATCCAATTTGGCTGCATCCAAATGTGCCATCGAGCCAATTGGCTGCCACCTGTACGGATGACCGGCAAATAAATGAGAGAATATTTTTTCGGTAAACTTGCCATAAGGAGAATTATCTACACGTAAACGTTTTTCTTCTTTAACAACTTCGTTTTGAGTTTTTACACCTACCTCATTTATAACTGGTTGTAACATGCGTTCGCTTTCTAACCACAAACCTAATTCTAATTGGTTAGATGGAAATACTTCGTAGTAAAAGGTACGGTCTTGAGAGGTATTGGCGTTGTTTTGTCCGCCGTTACTGCTCACCAACTTCATAAATTCGCCCTTTTTTATGTTTTTAGAGCCTTCGAATAATAAGTGCTCAAAGAAATGAGCAAAGCCAGTACGAGTGGTATCTTCATCTTTAGAGCCGACATGGTACATTACCGAAACGGCAACTACAGGAGCTGTTTTGTCTTGATGTAAGATTACATGGAGACCATTGTCTAAATCAAATTCGGTAAACTGTACTTTTTGAGCAGAGGCGCTTAAGCACAGACCGGAAATGGCCAGAGCAAAAAGAATTCTTTTTTTCATTAGATAATTTGTTTGGATAACCGTACAGTTAACGTACAGATATCAATTTTAATAATAAGTTAATTGGTTATTGTTTAAACTAAACAGATAGGTGATTATGCTAAAGTAACATTTTTAAAACAAAAAAAGCGAGTGTTTAAGTCGCTTTTTTTGTGTTTCCTATCTCCAAGATTTATATTGATTGATTAATCCGTTGGTTGAGCTATCATGACTAGAAACCTTATCACCACCATCTAATTCGGGTAAGATTTTTTTAGCCAATTGTTTGCCAAGTTCTACGCCCCACTGGTCGAAACTAAAGATGTTCCAGATTACGCCTTGTACAAATATTTTATGCTCGTACATGGCAACAAGGCTGCCCAAACTGTATGGAGTAATCTTTTTTAGTAAGATTGAATTTGTTGGTCTGTTCCCTTCAAAAACCTTAAATGGTGCCAGCTTTGCAATTTCATCTTCAGTTTTGCCATCTTTTTTTAATTCTGATGATACCTCTTCCTCAGTTTTCCCATTCATTAAAGCTTCCGTTTGCGCAAAGAAATTTGATAATAAAATTGGATGATGTTCGCCAAGAGGATTTAGACTTTGAGCAGGTGCAATAAAATCAGCAGGAATAATTCTTGTTCCTTGATGAATTAACTGGTAAAAAGCATGCTGACCATTTGTGCCTGGTTCACCCCATATAATTGGACCAGTTTCGTAGTCAACTTCATTTCCATTTCTATCTACATGTTTACCGTTACTTTCCATATCACCTTGTTGAAAATAAGCAGCAAAACGATGCATGTATTGGTCGTAAGGTAAAATTACCTGAGTTTCTGCATTGTAAAAGTTGATGTACCAAACACCCAATAATCCTAAAATTACAGGAAGGTTGTTTTCAAATTCTGCAGTTCTAAAATGATTATCAGTTGCATGTGCACCAGCAAGTAATTCTTTAAAATTATCAAAACCAATGCTTAAAGAAATTGACAACCCGATTGCGCTCCATAACGAATAACGACCGCCAACCCAATCCCAAAACTCAAACATATTTTCAGTATCAATACCAAAAGCTGATACATCTTTAGCATTTGTAGATAAGGCAGCGAAGTGTTTAGCAATGTCATCTTCTTTACCACCTTTATCCAAAAACCATGAACGGGCAGAGTGTGCATTAGTCATAGTTTCTTGCGTTGTAAAAGTCTTAGATGCCACTAAAAACAAGGTAGTTTCTGCATTTAAGCTAGCTAATGTTTCTGCGATATGAGTACCATCAATGTTAGAAACAAAATGAATATTTAAATGATTTTTATAGTGTTTTAATGCTTCTGTTACCATTACCGGGCCCAGATCAGAACCACCAATGCCAATATTTACAACATCGGTAATGGCTTTTCCGGTATAGCCTTTCCAATCTCCATTAATAATACTGTTGCTAAATTTTTCCATTTTGGCTAAAACCGCATTTACATCTGGCATAACATCTTTCCCATCAACAAGAATTGGCATGTTACTTAAATTACGTAAGGCAATATGAAGCACAGAGCGATCTTCTGTTTCATTTATTTTATCGCCCGCATACATCGATTTTATTGCTTCATCCAATTTACATTCTCTAGCAAGTTGAATTAATAATGCAAATGTTTCATCATTAATTCTGTTCTTACTGTAATCCAATAAAATATCTTCAAAAAAAACGGAGAATTTGCTGAAGCGTTCTGCATCACCAGCAAAAAGTTCTTTCATACTTTTTTGGTTTATATCTATAAAATGGTCTGCCAAATATTTATATGCGGCAGTTTCTGTGAAATTTATTTTAGGTAACATATTTTTTTCTTTTATGTAAAAGTAATAAAGCAAATATTTAAAACAGTCTTTTTAATGTTCAAAAAATAACATTTCATTATTTATTTTAAACAAGTAACTTAGGGCTAATATCCCCATAGTTTTACATACATCCTATTTTGTATTTGTTTAACTAAAAAAAATATGATAGAAAATTTAAATGAATTGGTGCGTGAAAACGTACAGGAAAGTGTTGTTAACAATAGCGCAATTCCAAACGAAAAGAATGAAGCTGTAATTCAAGCGGCTTCGGGTTCTATTTTTGACACGTTGAAAGATCAACTTTCTAATGGGAATGTAGGTGGATTAGCAGAAATTTTTAACACTGGTAATGCACAAGGTTCGGCGGTAACACAACAAGCAGCTGGGAGTTTTACCGATAAGTTGGCAGGATTGGGTATTAATGCAGAAACTGCAAAAGGTTTAGCGGCATCAATTATTCCGGTTATTTTGGGTAAATTAACTCAAAAAACTGCTGATCCAAACGATAGTTCTTTTAATATAAAGGATGTTTTGGGCAGCCTTGCTGGTGGTGCCGATGGTAAATTAGACATTGGCGATGTTATTGGAATGTTTAATGGCGGCGGCCAGGCACAACCTGGTGGAGCCGCTGCAGGTGGCGGCATAATGGATAAGCTTAAAGGCTTGTTTAATTAGAAATATTTAAAAGAGTTGCTGTATCATAATTTACAAATCATCAAACGGTAAGAGATTAGAATAGATGCCATTTACCAATTGAAGTTTGATGATACAGCTCTCATTTACAATTATTAAAATCAATTCCCTTTAGATGAAAAAAATCTACTTCCTATTTCTACTTACAGTTTCTTCAGGCGTTTATGCTCAAAAATCACCATTAAATGCTACTGTTTCTAAAAAGTCTGATGCTATTGAGCAGAAGGTTATTTCCTGGCGTCGGGATTTTCATGAGCATCCTGAACTTGGTAATAATGAAGTTAGAACCGCTGGTATAATAGCAAAACATTTAGAATCTTTAGGTATAACGGTTAAAACCGGTGTTGCAAAAACAGGTGTTGTTGGTATTTTAAAAGGAGGAAAACCTGGTCCTGTTATGGCTTTGAGGGCTGATATGGATGGCTTACCTGTTACAGAAAGGGTAGATTTGCCTTTTGCATCGAAAGTAAAAACTCAATATAACGGACAAGAAGTTGGTGTAATGCATGCTTGCGGGCATGATAGTCATGTAGCTATATTAATGGGGGTTGCTGAGGTTTTAGCTTCTATGCAAAAAGATATTTCGGGTACTGTAAAATTTATTTTTCAACCTGCAGAAGAAGGTGTTTCTGCTGGTGAAGAAGGTGGTGCTGCTTTGATGATTAAAGAAGGCGTTTTAGAAAATCCGAAGGTTGATGTAATTTTTGGTTTACACATCAATTCTCAAACAGAAGTAGGCGATGTTACGTATAAACCGGGAGGTACAATGGCTGCTGTAAATGATATGAAAATTACCGTAACAGGCAGACAAGCGCATGGTGCATATCCTTGGAGCAGTATCGATCCTGTTGTAATTTCTGCCCAAATTGTAAACAACTTGCAAACAATTGTAAGCAGAAATTTAAATGTTACAGAAAACCCGGGTGTGGTAACCATCGGAGCTATTAATGGTGGTGTTCGCTCGAATATTATCCCCGAAAAAGTAGAGATGCTTGGTACGGTTCGTAATTTTAGCAAAGAAGATGAGGCAATGTTTATCGATAGAATAAAAACCATTGTTACCAAAACCGCTGAAGCTGGTGGTGCCAAAGCCGAGGTTAAAATACCTTACAGCAACCATTATCCGGTTACCTTTAATGATATCGCACTAACAGAAAAAATGTTACCGAGCATGCAGGCTACTGCAGGCGCATCACATGTAAAATTAAGACCGCCAGTTACAGGGGCCGAAGATTTTTCGTTTTTTCAGGAAAAAGTGCCGGGCTTATTTGTCTTCTTAGGTGGAATGCCAAAAGGAAAAGACCCAATTAAAGCGCCCTCGCATCATACACCAGATTTTTATTTAGATGAAAGTGGTTTCGTGTTGGGCGTAAAACTACTATCCAATTTAACGTTGGATTATATGGCTTTGAAAAAATAGTTAACCATGTAAAATTTTGTGGCTTGCTGATTTAAGCTTTCTACATTTTATTAATTTTTTCAGGATTTAGGGTACTACTCATGTGCTAAAAAGCTACATTTGCAATTATGACCAAAGAACAAATACAGGATTTAAGAGACAGAATAACGTCTCTGAGGAGGCATCTTTGACGTCGATGAGCTACTTTACGCCATTCGCGAGGAAGAAAAATTAACCATGGCGCCCGATTTCTGGGACGATCCAAAAAAAGCAGAAAAAATTCTTGCCGAAGTTAGTTCAAAGAAAAAGTGGACTGATGGTTTTGAAAAAACAAATAACGCTGTAGAAGATGCAGCCGTTATGTTCGATTTTTTTCAATCTGGTGATGCATCAGAAGAAGAATTACAAGAGCAATTTGAAAGCAGCAAACAGGCTGTTGCCGATTTAGAACTCAAAAACATGCTTCGTAATAAGGAAGATCAGCTTTCTGCAGTAATGCAAATTACGGCAGGTGCCGGTGGAACTGAAAGTTGCGATTGGGCTTACATGCTCATGCGTATGTACATGATGTGGGGTGAAAAGAATGGTTACAAAATTACAGAACAGGATAGTCAGGAAGGTGATATAGCCGGAATTAAATCGGTTACACTTCAATTCGATGGCGATTTTTCTTATGGATTTTTAAAAGGTGAAAATGGTGTTCATCGTTTAGTACGCATTTCTCCATTCGATTCTAATGCTCGCAGGCATACCTCATTTGCATCAGTATATGTTTATCCATTGGTAGATGAAACTATAGAAATATATATTAATCCGGCTGATGTTGAATTTGAAACATTTAGAGCTGGTGGTGCAGGTGGACAGAACGTTAATAAGGTTGAAACCGCTGTACGTTTATACCACAAACCATCAGGAATTGTGATTAAAAACCAAGAATCGAGGTCTCAATTGCAAAATAAAGAAAATGCATTACGTTTGTTAAAATCTCAGCTTTATGAGATAGAACAGCGGAAACGAAATGAAGAGATTGCTGCTATCGAAGGTTCTAAAAAGAAAATTGAATGGGGCTCGCAAATAAGAAGTTATGTTTTAGACGATAGGAGGGTGAAAGATCATCGTACGAATTACCAAACTTCAAATCCACAGGCCGTTTTAGATGGAGATATTGATGAGTTTTTAAAGGCGTATTTAATGGAGTTTTAATAATTAAGCAATGAATAAATCATTCCTGTTCACAATCTTATTTGCTATGTCTATTTCTGTTCTACATGCTCAGCAAGTTATTCCGCTTTATTCTGGAGCAATTCCAGGAGCAAAGCCAACTCCTGATAGTTACGTTGAAAATACGGAAGTTCGGCAGAACGGTACACTAAGCGTAACAAAAGTATCCATCCCAACACTTACGGTTTTTACAGCCCCACAGAACATATCAACTGGTACTGCCGTAATTATTTGTCCGGGTGGTGGTTATGGTGCCTTAGCTTTTAGCCATGAAGGCATTGATGTTGCAAAGCGTTTTAACGACATTGGTGTTACTGCTTTTGTACTTAAATACCGTTTGCCTAGCGATGAGATTATGATTGATAAAACCTATGCACTTTTGCAGGATATTGAACAGGCTATTTATCTTGTTAGGAAAGATTGTAAAAAATTCAACATCAAAAAGAATAAGATCGGTGTGATGGGTTTCTCTGCTGGTGGACATTTAGCTTCAACATTGCTAGCTCATTATAACGATACCAAAATTCCTAATCCCGAAAAAATATCTTTAAAACCTAATTTTGCAGCGTTAATATATCCAGTAATTAGTTTTGAAGAATCTGTACATGCCGGAACGATGAAAAATTTACTGGGTTCAAATCCATCTGATGAACTGAAACATTATTTTTCTGCAAATAGTAATGTTCATAGAAATACATCACCAACATTTTTAGTACATGCTAAAGATGATAAATCTGTTCCCGTAGAAAATAGCGTTATGCTGAGCAATGCATTAAAAGCAAATAAGGGTAAAACAGAAATGTATCTATACGAAAAGGGTGGACACGGCTTCGGTTTAAATAATCCAACATCAGATGTGGATTGGTTTACTTTATTAGCCAGTTGGATAAAAAGGGAAAAGTTGTAGCAATTGTAGTTTTATTAGCTTTTGAGTATTTGGTAGTAAATAACCACCATAAAAAAATCAAAAGCCTTATTTTTTTATCATCTACTTAATCGTATTATCAATAACACTCAACAACCCATTTGAGTAAGCATCATCCGTCAGCTCCCAAAACATTATTCCATTAAGCTTTCTATCTTTAACGTATTTAGTTTTTAAAGCTATTGATTTCGGATCATCAAAAGTTGCTATTCTACGTGTTGTAGCATTGTAGAAGTAGGGCGCCTTAGCTATATCATCCCAATAGTATTTGTATCCGTTTTCTTCTGAGAATTCGGTTTTAAAGTTTTTGTAAGACACACCACTTAAAAATTTGGTAGGCTGGTACAAACCTTTGTTAGCATCTATTGTATTTTCAAAAATCCTAGCGTAAAATGCAGCTCCTAAAGCTATTTTATTTGCAGGAACACCTAATTTAATTAATTCGTTAATAGCATAATCTGCAGAAAGTGGTAGTTCTTTGGTAGAATATAATGGCGTGTGATGCCCACTTTTTGTAGCATAACCACTCACCAAATCATAACTCATCAAGTTAACCCGATTAACTAACGGCATTACTTTATCCCATTCGAAACAAGAATCAATACAATTTTTTGTTCCTCCCGCTGCAAAACTAATTTCGGCTTTTTTGCCAAGTTTTTTACGCAATTCTGCAATTAATAAAGTAAAATTATGCTTGTCATCTTCGGTATATCGGTGTCCGGGATAGCCCACAACCGCAGGATACTCCCAATCAATGTCAATCCCATCAGCCTGAAAGTAATCGAGCAAGTTCTTAGTTGTCTTGGCGAAAGTTTTTCTTCCTTCAGCTCGGCTAAATACTTCTGAACAATTTGCACATGCACTCCAGCCGCCCATAGCCATCATAACTTTTAAATTGGGGTTGCGACTTTTTAATGAAACCATTTTAGCAATCAAAGCAGAATCTTTTGCAGAACTGATATTCATACTATCGCCTTTTAAATGCCCGAAACTATAAACCAAGTGGCTTATTTTTTCAACGGGAAAACTATCGAGAACTGTTCCGCCGCCACCTGTGTAATATGCAATAACATTTGGTTTTGCTGTTTCTTGGGCGCTCAAACCAATGCTGCAAAAAACAAATAATAAGATGGCAATGGGAAATTTTAATTTGGGATGTGTGTTCATAAATACGGAAGGATTGGGATAAAATAATTTAGGAATAAGGGTATTAATTATCGTCTTTTATGGCATAAGGTAATATTGTTACTTGTGGTTTCAAAAATTAAACTATTCTTTACCATCCTGTGAAATGATTTTTTGCAATTCATTAAGCTCCGCAACTTTTTCTGTAGCACCAGCATTTTCATAAGCAGATATTAAGTTTCTAATTACCCGGCGAATAATATCGGTGTTGCTACATGGTCTGTAATATTCTGGTAAAGCTTCTAAATTCAACTGGCGAAGAAATTGGTCAACATCATGCTTGCCGAAAATATTACCTCGATTAAAAGCATTTATGTAAAATAGAACGCCATATTCTTTACTCTCTTGTTTGCTTTCATCAATAAAACCCAAAATAAAATGCTGCGGTAAATTGATGCCGTAAATAGGCATATCTAAGCGCTGGGCTAGGGTAGAGTAGATAATCGCTAGAGAAATTTGATTCCCTTTCTTGCTTTCTAAAACCTGATTAAGATAAGAATTTTGCGGGTCGTGATGGTTCTTGGTATTGCCTCCAAAGCCAAACTGTTGGTACAAAACATGATTGATGAGTTTAACTTTTTCAACAGAACTCATTTCATACTGCAAGCCCAACCAAATTTCACGCTTTATTTCTTCTAACTGAACGATAATTTTCTGCTCATCTAAATCGGGATACTGATAGCGATTAATGATTAACGCACCTTGAAGCAAATCGAAAGCACCACTTAAATACCATAAATTTAAATCTTCTTTTACGGTATTAAATTGAATTTTATGAACAATATTTTCGATTCGCTCTTGTAAAAGTCCATCGAACGATTGTTCCCAGGCGTTCTCTAGAAAATGAATTACTTCGCCACCATATTGCAAAAGTTTTTGCTCAACATGGTGAAAAACCTCTTCATCAGGGTCATCAAGCAATTTAACTAAGGCGCTTATTTCTGTGTTATTTTCCATAAAACATACATACGTTTGCGGCGATTAATTACTTTTGCAATATATGATAATTCAATTTATTACAGATTACTTAAAGCACCGTTTAACTGCAAAAACCAGGCATGGTACGCATTCGCCTTTTGTTTATAAGCTTGCAGACGAGGTAATTTACGATTTTAGCGACAAAAGCGAATATAAAAATATAGAAGCACAACGAAAAAAACTTTTTAATGACGATTCTATTATCACCGTAACCGACCTCGGGGCAGGCTCTCATTTGAATAAAAATAGAACCAAAAAAGTAAGTGAAATTGCTAAAAATGCATTAAAGAGTCCACGATTAGCTAAATTAATTTATCGTTTAGCCAAGCAAACAAATCCGAAAACAGCAATTGAATTGGGTACTTGCTTGGGTATTACCTCTGCTTATTTATCAAAATCAAACCCACAAGCAAAAATAATAACTATAGAAGGTTGCCCGGAAACGGCTAAAGTAGCAAAGCAAAATTTTGTTGACTTGGCACTGCGTAACATCGATTTACACGTGGGTAACTTTGATTTAATTTTGCCTGATATTATTGATACGCAGCAGACTTTAGATTTTGTATATATAGATGGAAACCATCGTAAAGATGCAACTTTGAATTATTTTAAGTGGTGCTTACCTAAAATTACCGAAAACTCTTTGCTTATTTTTGATGATATTTACTGGAGCCAGGGTATGAAAGAAGCATGGACTGAAATTAAAAATCATCCTGAAGTTACCATAACCATAGATTTGTTTTGGATCGGCTTGGTTTACTTTAAAAAAGGACAAGCAAAAGAACACTTTAAATTAAAGTTTAAACAATGAAAACAGAAGCAACATTAAGCGGTATTCAAAAGCGTTCTGCATTGCATACGTTATTAATAAGTTTCTGTATTGGGCTGGGTGTGTACCTCGTTTCGTTTTTATTTAGCATAGGTGTATTGGCCCAAATAATGTTAGGCTGGGATTTTTTCTGCATCACGCTTATCTCCCTTCATTGGTATATGTTTTTTCATACATCTCCTGCTCAAACCCATCTTAAAGCTAAAATGCAAGATGAAACGCGTGGAGAAATTTTTGCAATTGTTGTAGTATCAACCTTTGCGGGTCTGCTTGCTGTAATTCTAGTACTGCTCGATAAAGAAGTTAAAACCCTTGATTTAATTGTAGCCATAGCGGGCATGTTTTTATCATGGTCTTTGGTGCACACAACTTTTACCATGCGTTATGCACATTTGTTTTACGGCGACAGCAAACTTGAAGGAACAGGTTTAGAATTTCCAGGCAATGAGAAACCCGATTTTATAGACTTTGCCTATTTTTCATTTGTAATCGGTATGACTTTTCAAGTTTCCGATGTCGAAATATCTTCCAGAAAGATTAGACGAGTTACATTATTGCATAGCGTAATTGCATTCATTTTTAATACTGTAATTGTTGCGCTAACTATAAACTCACTTGCCGGCATGAGCAAATAAAGTTTAATCTTTTGGTTTAGGTTAACATCGTTGGACCCAAATACACTATAAGCCATTATTTTTCTGGAAATTAACGGTTCTGTGTGCTTGGAGGTTTATAGTCCCGCTCCTGCTCCCGATGAAATATCGGTAGCATCTCGCTTCGATCGGGTTTAAGTACAAAGGTTAAGTGCCGTTGGAGGCATTAATCTTATGAATTTTAATGTTGTGCCATCCTTTAACTCTAAACCTGGCAGAAGCGGCAGCCCCGAATTTCTTCAATGAGGGCTATAGCGAAAGACAGGACTGCTATTTGCGATGAAAAACGGAACGCTCATTTCCAAAAAAAACTTGCTTTCATGGTCGTCAAAATTTATCTATGAGTGTTTATCAATACTATATTATCTAAAATTTGCTAATCAATAATCTAAAAAGATTTTTCTGAAAATTAACGGTTCTGTGTGCTTGGAGGTTTTCAGTCCCGCTCCCGCTTCTGCTCCCGATGAAAAATCGGTAGCATCTCACTTCGATCGGGTTTGGATACAAAGGTTGAACGCCGTTTTAAGCGCTAACCTTACGAACTTTGATGTTGTACCATCCTTTCAAAATAAACCTGGCAGAAGCGGCAGCCCCGAATTTCTTCAATGAGGGCTACAGCGAATGACAGGACTGCTATTTGCGATGAAAAGCGGAACGCTCATTTCCAAAAAATAGAAGCGTACTAAAATCTTGTGTAATCGTGTCCAATGGCATCATTTTCAAATTTTCAAATTTTAAAACTGATTTTTAAGGTAATTAACTTAAATTTAAGTTGTATAACTGAAAAATAAGTTATACATTTGATTATGGAAGAATTAACCAAAACGGAAGAGCGCATTATGCAGATTTTTTGGAAGCTGCAAAAGGCTTTTGTTAAAGATATAATTGATGTATTAGATGACGAACCAAAACCACCATATAATACCATATCATCAATTGTTAGGTTGCTAGAACGAAAGGGCTATTTAAAATATAAAGCCTACGGTAAAACCTACGAGTACTTCCCTGCTATAACAAAAGAAGAATACGCAAAAACAACCTTTTCGAAATTGTTTTCGGGTTATTTTGACAGCTCTCCAGCTAGTTTACTATCGTTTATGGTGAGAGAAGAACAACTGAGTGAGCAGGATATAGAAGAGATAAAGAAAATTATTAACCAAAATTAAATATGATGTTAATTTATCTTTTAAAAGTATCGGCTTGCACAGCAACATTTTTAGCAACCTATCAATTCCTTTTGGCTAAGCTTACATTTTTTAAGCTAAACAGAGCTTATTTAATTGTTACGCTCATCATTAGTTTTATAATACCTGCTTTAACGATCGAAAGCACTCAAGAGGTTTTTGTAAACAAAAATTTAAGCCAATTAAATGTGGCTTACAGCACCGATACTTCCTTCGAAGAGAACATAAATAACAATCTTGGTAATATCTCAAATCAATACAATTGGATGCAGATGATGGAGTACTGCTATTGCGCAGTTTCTCTATTATTTCTATTAAAGTATTTACTAGCTATTGGATATATAAAATATAGTTTGCACAAGCGAAAAATCTCACAATCAGGCTCTGTTATTTTGGTAAACAAGGTTTCGCAATTTAAAAATTGCTCTTTCTTTAATAAAATTGTTGTTGATGCTTCACTTCCTGAAGAAGAAAAAAAATTGGTTATAAAACATGAAATGGTGCATGTTGCCCAGATGCACAGTGTTGATAAAGGATTAGTTAATGTGGCAATTTGCATTTTGTGGTTCAACCCAATAATTTATTTCTGGCGATTGGCGGTAGAGGCCAACCATGAATTTCTAGCAGATGAAGAAACCACCTCCACAACTGATAAAAAACTATACGCTTCATTATTATTGAATTTAGCTAAACCGTCGAATAATTTTGCAACACATAACTTTAGTAAACTACCATTAAAAAAACGAATTACTATGATGTTTAAAAAACCCAATACACCCGAAAAAAGAATTGTTTATCTAGCAATTATTCCCATAATGTCTTTGTGCTTTATGGCATTTATCAATAAGAAAGAGGTAATTATTGAAAAGCAAATACAGAGTAATGGTTCTGCTGTTGAAAACAGAATTATACCCACGAAGGAGCAGTTGCCTAATAGTTTATCAGATAAGAAACTAGAAAGTTCTACTAGATTGGTTAAAGCTAAATCAGATGTTAATATAAATCAATTGGCTGCAATTGATATGGATAATACATTAAATATTAATGAGCATCAAAATTCTTTATCGATTAATACAGATATTAAGGCTTTGCAAATTGGGAAAGAAATAATACTGATTGTAGATGCTGGTCACGGCGGTAGAGATGGCGCTTCGGAAGGTGTTGGAGGTGTGAAAGAGAAGGATTTGAACTTAAGAGTTGCTCAAATACTTAAAGAAGAAGCTGATAAAAGAAATATAAAAGTTGTTTTAACCAGAAATAACGATACAATGCTGGGTCTTCGGGAGCGATTGCCTAATGAGAATGCAACCGCTTTCATATCTATTCATCATAATTCAATGCCAAAAGCTAACATTAAACCTAATTTTGAAGGAATAGAAATTTTTGTCACCAAGACGAACCCTAACATTTTATTGGCAGAGAAATTTGGTATTTCTTTACTAAGTTCTTTAAATCAATTGGGAGATGTAGAAGTTCGAGATAGTCTAAAAAATGCGAATCTGCTTTTAACCAGAGAATCAAAAATACCTGCTGTAATTATTGAAATGGGTAACATCAGCAGCGAAAAAAGCTTATCGTACTTTAATAATGAAAGAAATTTAAGAAGGATTTGTAATTTGATTTTAGATGGTTTCGTTAAGTTTTCGAAATCTTAATGTTTGCATTTATACTAAAACTTGCATCCAGATTTAAGACTAAACAAGATTAAAGAATTGAGAATTAATAATTTTAAGTGATTTTTTGGAAATTTATGGTTCTGTGTGCTTGGATGTTTGCAGTCCCGCTCCCGCTTCTGCCCCCGATGAAAAATCGGGAGCATCTCGCTTCGATCGGGTTTAAATACAAAGGTTTGTGCCTTCGATTGCGTAAATCTAATAAGTGGTTTATCAACAATTGCACTCAATTTGGTTAAAGTTATTAGGAATTTTATATTGGTGACTTTGTACTATCCATTCAAAATAAACATGGCAGAAGCGGCAGCCCCGAATTTCTTCAATGAGGGCTACAGCGAATGACAGGACTGCTATTACCTATGGAATATTGAACGTTCATTTCCAAAAAAAACACTAATTTTTCCAGTTCGTCAAAATCTATTGATATGCCGTTTAACGATATTAAAGAATAGAGAATTTACAGAAATTTTTTGGAATTTTATGGTTCTGTGCGTTTGGAGGTTTTCAGCCCCGCTCACGCTTCTGCTCCCGATGAAAAATCGGTAGCATCTCGCTTCGAACGGGTTTAGATACAAAGGTTGGATGTTGTTGGGAACAATTTAAATAGCTTAAAGGATGTTTTTGTTGTCCTATCCATTCAAAATAAACCTGGTAGAAGCGGCATGCCCGAATTTTTTATGAGGGCTAAAGCGAATGACAGGACTGCTATTCCCGATGAAAACTAAACGTTCGTTTCCAAAAAAATCTACGCTTTTCTATTTATATTCATTTACATTCTGAAGCTCTAAAACGCCTCTGCTAAACTTATATAAAATCCACTTTGGCGTTTTTCATTTGGTAGTTTCTCACCTAAACCATAATCAACCCGCACACTTAAACCTTTTGCGGTATCGAAGAAATACCTGCCGCCAACCCCATAATTTGGCTTTAAGCTTTTTAAGTTAACATTATTATTATCGAAAACTTTACCTGCTCCCGCAAAGGCAACTATACCAAATCGGTTCATAAAACGATAACGCAATTCAACTTGCGATGCAAGAAGATGCTCATCACGGTAACGTCCGCCGTAATAACCACGCATTATTTGGTCGTTACCCAATTGCTGTAATAAATAAAATGGCGTATTTGTGCCTTGAATAGTGTAATAAACACCTTGAACACCAATAATTAACTTTTTACTTATAGGCCAGAAGTTTCTTACATCAAGTTTTATCTGGCTTCCGGTAAAATTATCACCGCCAAAAAAATGAGGTGCAAATTGATAGGTAACGCGACCAAAAAATCCTTTTGATGGGTAATTATTTGAGTTTCTGGTATCGTAACTTTGGCTCAGCCCGACATAAATAACAGAACCTCCATCTCTATCTAAAACCGCAGGGTTACTAAAAATCCCTCCAGCAACCTCATCTGTAAATTTATAGTTTTCAAAACCCAAAGAAATGCCCGTGTAAGCATTCTTTAAGAAAGTTTTTTCGACATCAAAAAGCGCTTTGATTTGGTTCATCACCAATTTATCTTCATCTGTTTTTTTGGTGTTATTCCCCAAACCGTAAAAATTAAAAGGCATGCGTTTAAATCGAACATCACCAATAAAATGATATTTATTACCTGGCGACCATGCATCGCCTTTTAAAGAAATATTATATGTTTTTTTTGTAGAATACGTTGCATTAAGCGAAAAATTAGAACTTCTGGTTAAGGTATCTTTTCTATCGGTATAGTAAGAATAAATTGCGCCTACACCAAATTCAAGCCCGGTTTCTTGAGAATAGCCAAAAGTTGGAATTGGTAGAAAACTGGCTTTTCTGGTAGTATCTTTTTCATTTGAAAGCATCTTTTTTATTAGTTTCATTTGAGCCATTCCTGAAAAAGAAATTGCGAATAAGGAAAGTAAAAGTCCCAGTTTTTTCATTTTGCAAAGAAAAGAAAATTACAGCATACCAAGAGTCTGTAAAGTGTTTGAATTTTTGCCTGAACCTTTTAAGCTTGAACAGTTTATTGCGAATTGAAGTTTGTTTATCTATTTTTGCGCCAAATAGATAAATAAAATGAGCAACACAAGAGGACCAATATCTCAATTCATGGAGCGTAATTACCTCCATTTTAACGCTGCAGCAATGATGGATGCGGCTAAAGGATATGAAACACATTTGGATGAAGGTGGCAAAATGATGATTACTTTGGCTGGTGCAATGAGTACGGCTGAGTTAGGTATTTCGCTTGCAGAAATGATTCGTCAGGATAAAGTTGCAATTATATCATGCACTGGAGCCAATCTTGAAGAAGATATTATGAACCTGGTTGCGCATTCTCATTATAAACGCGTTCCAAATTACAGAGATTTAAGTCCGCAGGATGAGTGGGATTTATTAGAAAATCATTACAACCGTGTTACCGACACCTGTATACCAGAAGAAGAAGCATTTCGCCGTTTGCAAAAGCATATTCATAAAATATGGAAAGATGCAAACGATGCCGGTGAAAGATATTTCCCACATGAATTTATGTACAAAATGCTTTTAAGTGGCGATTTGGAACAATATTATGAAATCGATCCAAAAAACTCATGGATGTTGGCTGCAGCCGAAAAGAACTTGCCGATTGTAGTTCCAGGATGGGAAGATTCTACAATGGGTAATATTTTCGCATCGTATGTGATGAAAAAGGAAATGACGGCTACTACAATGAAAAGTGGTATCGAATATATGGGTTGGCTGGCCGAATGGTACATTGCTAACAGCGAAGGTAAAGGAATTGGTTTCTTTCAAATTGGTGGTGGTATAGCTGGCGATTTCCCGATATGCGTTGTGCCAATGCTTTATCAGGATATGGAAATGCCTAATATTCCTTTTTGGAGCTATTTCTGTCAGATTTCAGATTCAACAACATCTTACGGTTCATATTCTGGTGCAGTACCAAACGAAAAAATAACCTGGGGTAAGTTGGATATTCATACGCCAAAATTTATTGTAGAAAGCGATGCGACTATCGTTGCACCTTTAATGTTCGCCTGGATTTTAAAGCAGTAATTATAAAATATTATAAAACCAAATGGTTTTATGCATGCCCATTGGAGATAAAATCGAAAATGGGCATTTTAGTTGATTAGATGGGCAGAATCGGCATTTGTTTAGAATGATTATAAATTGTATTTCAAGTCAGTATTATGTCATGGGAATTCCTAATAAGTTATACTTTTGTTCAAGTTTTGGTGGGGATATATCAGTCTTAGCATCAATTTCACAACAAAAAGTAAATTAAATAAGTATAAAGTGTTCATTATGAGAGATATCTCGATGATTTTAAAAAATGTTTGGAAGTCGTTATTACTGTTTACAGCTATTTCTGCTATAGCGGTTTCTACCGTTAGTGCGCAAGATGCTGCAGCTGGAAGAACACTATTCAAGGCAAAGTGTACATCTTGCCATGCGTTAGATCAAAAAATGGTTGGTCCTGCGTTAACAGGTGTAAGCGATCGTCACTCCGAAGCATTCCTATTAAAATGGATTCCAAACTCACAAGGTTTAATTGCAGCAGGCGATCCTGAAGCTGTTAAATTGTATAACGAGAATGGTAAAGTTGCAATGACTTCTTTTCCTGAATTGGATGAGACTAAAGTTAAAGACATCTTAGCATACATTAAAGAAGGAGAGCCAAAACCAAAAGCTGGTGTTGCTGGTGCTGCTGAAGCTATTGATAATGGCGATGTATCTGGATTATCAATTGCAGGTATCGTTGCTATCGTAGTAGTTGCTATTGTTATCTTAGTAATATTAGGTCGTGCTTCTAAATTATTAGAGCGATTAATTTTACAAAAACAAGGTATCGAGACAGAAGAAGATGTGCCTTTGAAAGTTGGTGTTCGCAAAATGTTTAAGAACAAAAAGTTTGTAATGTTCTTTATTTTGTGTTTAATCATCGCTTTAGGTTCTTGGGGATGGATGGGCATGTGGAACACAGGTGTTCATACAGGTTATCAACCAGTTCAGCCAATTAAATTCTCTCATGAGTTGCATGCTGGTATCAATCAAATTGATTGTCAATATTGTCACAACGGAGCATTTAAATCTAAAAACTCTACAATTCCATCATTAAATGTTTGTATGAACTGCCACAAAGCGGTGCAAGCAAGAGATAACTACGAAGGTGAAATTTCTCCTGAGATTAAGAAAATATACAATGCTTTAGGTTACGATCCTGAAACTCAAAAATACGATAAGAGCAAAGAAAAACCAATGGAGTGGGTACGTGTACACAATCTTCCTGATTTTGCTTACTTTAATCACTCTCAGCACGTTGTTGTTGGAGCAGATGCAATTCGTAAAGCAAAGGGGTTACAACCAAATGAGCCTGTATGTTTCGCATGTCACGGTCCGGTTAATACAATGGAAGAAATTTATCAATATTCTCCGTTAACCATGAAATGGTGTATTAACTGCCATAAGGAAACAGATATTTCTGGTCAGAAAAATAATGCTTTCTACGCTAAAGTTATTGAAGCGCATGAGAAGATTAAAAAAGGCGAGAAAATTACACCAGCTTTATTGGGTGGTTTAGAGTGTGGTAAATGCCACTATTAATAGATTAGAGTTTTAGTAAGAACGTTCGATAAACAGTAATATAGCTTAAATGGAAAGCAATAAAAAATACTGGAAAGGCTTAGAGGAGTATAACAATACACCCGATTTTGTTAAAAATAACAAAAACGAATTCGCCGAGCCACTTCCAATAGAAGATGTTTTAAATGAAGCAGGGTTAAGTACCGTTACCCCACGCCGCGACTTTTTAAAGGCGTTAGGTTTTGGTTTAGGTGCTGTAACTTTAGCGGCATGTCAAAGTACACCTTTAAAAAAATCAATACCTTACCTGATAAAACCTGAAGAGGTAACTCCTGGTATTCCTAATTATTATACTTCTAGCTTCAACGGCCAAAGTATCTTAGTTAAAACCAGAGAAGGTAGGCCAATTAAAATTGAACCAAACCCTAATGCAGGTGCTTATTTTCGCGGAACAGACGCAAGGGCACAGGCTTCAGTTTTAGATTTATATGATGTATCAAAATTAAAAGCACCAGTTCTTAAATCAAAAGAAGCAACATGGGCTGAGGTTGATACATTCGTGAAATCAGAATTAGCTAAAGCGCAAGTTTCTGGTAAAAAAATTCGTTTAGTTGCTTCAACTATAAACAGTCCATCTACTAATGCAGTTATTGCTCAGTTTGTAGCAAAATATCCTGCTGCAAAGTTGGTTCAATATGATGCAGTTTCTTACACTGGTATTATTCAAGCAAATCAAAATAGCTTTGGTAAAGCTGTTTTACCAAAATACAATTTTGACAAAGCTGATTTAATAGTAAGTTTTGGTGCTGATTTCTTAGGTACATGGATTAGCGGTGAGGAGTTTACAGCTCAATACACATCTAACCGTAACTATAAATCGTTAGAAAATAAAAAAATGAGCCGCCACATTCAAATTGAAAGTGGAATGAGCTTAACAGGTACTAATGCAGACACTCGTATTCCGGTTAAATTATCAGAAGAAGGACCTGCGTTAATCGCTTTATACAATGCAATTACTGGTCAGGCTTTACCTGGTGGAACATTATCAAACAATGCTACTGCAGATAAAGTAATTAAATTAGCTGCTAAAGAGTTGGTGCAAGCTAAAGGTAAATCTTTAGTAGTTTGCGGTTCTAATGATGTTTCTAAACAAATTTTAGTTAATGCAATAAACGCTGCAATCGGTAGTTATGGCACAACTATAGATTTAGATAATCCTTGCTACCTGTATGCTGGTAACGATGCCGAATTTAGCGGTTTAGTTGCAGAAATGGGTCTTGGTGAAGTTGGAGCAGTAATGTTCTTAAACAGTAACCCTGCTTACGATTTTATCGACAGCAAAAAATTCGCCGATTCACTTTCGAAAGTTCCTGCTAAAATATCTTTTGCAGATAGAGCTGATGAAACTGCGTCATTATGTGATGCAATTGCGATTAATCACAATTACCTAGAATCTTGGGGAGATGCTAATGCATACGAAGGATATTATTCAATCGTTCAGCCAACCATCAATCCTGTTTTCAATAGCCGTCAGGCAGAAGAAAGTTTATTAATTTGGGCTGATGCTCCAGTTAAAGATTACTATCAATTTGTACGTAGCAATTGGGAAACTCAAATGCTTCCTGCACTTGGATTAAAATGGAATGATGTTTTAGAGAAGGGTGTTGTTAACGCTACTGCAAAGCCAGCAGGTGCATATTCTTTTAGCCTTTCATTAGCAGCAGTTGCTACCTCAATTGTAAACAGCAGCAAAGCTTTAGTAAAAGATGTACAATTGCAAGTTTATGAAAGTGTTCCAATGCGTGATGGTAAAAATGCAAATAACGCATTCTTGCAAGAATTACCAGATCCGGTTTCGAAAGTAACTTGGGATAACTTTGTTGCAATTGCACCAAAATACGCTGAAACTTTAAAAATTAGTGAATTTGATGTTGTAACTGTAAAAGGAAGCAATGGATATTCAATAGATTTACCTGTTCTTATCCAACCAGGACAAGCACAAGGTACTGCTTCTATAGCTTTAGGTTATGGCCGTACTAAAGTTGGTAAAGCTGGTAACGATGTCGGTAAAAATGCTTTTCCTTTCGTTTCATTTGTAAATGGAACAATGCAATATGCCACAACTGTAACCATTACTCCAACAGGTGGCACTTACGAATTGGCACAAACACAAACACACCATTCATTTGAAGGTCGTAATGTGATTCGTGAAGCTACATTTAAAGAATATTTAAAAAACCCAGCAGCAGGTACAGGTAAAAGCGAAGAAGGGCATAAAAACTATGACCTTTGGGATAAATACGAACAACCAGGCAATAGCTGGGTTATGGCTATAGATTTAAATGCTTGTACAGGTTGTGGTTCTTGTATTGTAGCATGTAATGTAGAAAATAATATTCCTGTTGTAGGTCGTGATGAGGTTCGTCGTCGTCGTGAAATGCACTGGATTCGCATCGACCGTTATTATAGCTATGAAACACCAACTGGTGATGTAACAAGAGAAAAAGAAATTGCTAAGTTGGAAGATTTAGATAACGTTTCTGTTGTTCACCAACCAATGTTATGTCAGCACTGTGATCATGCTCCTTGCGAAACTGTTTGTCCGGTATTAGCAACAGTACACTCATCAGACGGGTTAAACCATATGGCTTATAACCGTTGTGTTGGTACTCGTTACTGCGCAAATAACTGTCCATACAAAGTTCGTCGCTTTAACTGGTTTAACTACTGGAATGATTCTCGTTTCGATAACTATTTAAATAACGAGTTTACTCAATTGGTTTTAAATCCTGATGTAACTACACGTTCTCGTGGTGTTATGGAGAAATGCTCTATGTGTATCCAAAGAATTCAAGGTGGTAAATTAAAGGCTAAATTGGAGAAACGTCCATTAAAAGACGGCGATATCAAAATGGCTTGTCAGGAAGCATGTTCAGCAAATGCAATCGTATTTGGTGATGCGAATGATCCTAACTCTGAAGTTTCAAAAGCTTTACGTTCTGAGCGTATTTACTACGTTTTAGAAGAAATAAACGTGAAACCAGGTATCGGATATATGACAAAAATTAGAAATACAGATACAACAGTACAAGCGTAAGCTTTAGTATAAAGAAAATACAAATTATGTCAGGACATAACGAATCAATACTTAGAGAACCATTAATTACCGGCGATAACATCACGTATGCAAAAATTACGGATGATATTTTAGGCCCGGTAGAGAATAAGCCAAATAAAGCTTGGTGGATTGGTTTCATCTTTGCCTCATTGGGTGCCTTACTTTGGGTTGTAGCAGTCAGCTATACTTTCTGGACAGGTATCGGAGCTTGGGGTTTAAATAAAACTGTTGGATGGGCATGGGATATCACCGGTTTCGTATGGTGGGTAGGTATTGGTCACGCAGGTACACTTATCTCTGCAGTATTATTACTTTTCCGTCAAAACTGGCGTAACTCAATTAACCGTTCTGCTGAGGCAATGACCATCTTTGCGGTAATTTGTGCAGCAACTTACGTTGTATCTCACATGGGTCGTCCTTGGTTAGCATATTGGGTATTACCATTACCAAATCAATTTGGTTCACTTTGGGTAAACTTTAACTCACCATTGGTTTGGGATATGTTTGCAATCTCAACTTATTTCTCTGTATCATTATTATTTTGGTACACTGGTTTATTACCAGATATTGCTACCATCCGCGACCGTGCTGTAGGAACACGTAGAAAAATATATTCTATCTTCTCTTTTGGATGGAGCGGAAGTGTTAAAACTTGGCAACGTTTTGAGGCTGTATCTTTAATTCTTGCAGGTATTTCAACTCCACTAGTATTATCGGTACACACAATCGTATCAATGGACTTTGCAACATCTGTAATTCCTGGATGGCACACTACAATTTTCCCTCCTTATTTCGTTGCAGGTGCTATCTTTTCAGGCTTCGCGATGGTATTAACTTTATTATTAGTTGCACGTAAGGTATTAGGTTTAGAAAATTACATCACCATGTTTCACATCGAATCGATGAATAAAATCATCATTTTAACAGGTTCGATTGTAGGTGTTGCATATTTAACTGAGTTTTTTATTGCTTGGTATTCTGGTTCAGAATATGAGCAGTATGCGTTCATAAATAGATCAACCGGGCCATACTGGTGGGCATATTGGATGATGATGACATGTAACGTAATCTCACCACAATTGCTTTGGTTCAAGAAGATTCGTTTAAGCATCAGGGCAACTTGGATTTTATCAATCGTGGTAAATATTGGTATGTGGTTCGAACGTTTTGTAATTATCGTTACTTCACTTCACCGTGATTATATACCATCAAGTTGGGCAATGTTTTCACCAACTTGGGTTGATGTAAGTGTATTCGTTGGTTCAATCGGACTATTTTTTACCTTGTTCTTATTGTTTTTAAGAGTATTACCATCTATAGCTATTGCAGAGGTTAAATTATTATTGAAATCTGCAAGTGAGCAAGCTAAGATGAAACAGATTAAAGAAGGACATGAGAATAAAGAATATGTTGCTGAATACATAGAATCTTTAGAGAAATTTGATAGTGTTAAACAAGAAGAATACGCAAAAATATAACAATGAGTAATATCAAATATATTTTAGGCAGCTTTGGCGACCCTGATGAAATGATGCATGGCATCGAGAAACTTCAGGAAAATAACATCACCATACATGATGTATATACACCAATGCCTATACACGGAATAGAAGCCAAATTGGGAGTTAAAAGATCGAGAATCGATATCGCTGCATTTTGCTTCGGTATTACTGGTACCTGTGCAGCATTTGCTTTAATTTATTTTTGCGCAGTAATCGATTGGAAAGTTAATATTGGTGGTAAACCATCATTTGCATTGCCGGATTTTATTCCGATAATGTTCGAATTAACAGTTTTATTCTGTGCATTCGGTATGGTTTTAACTTATTATGCTTCTACGCATTTGTTTCCAGGAAGAGCACCAAGAGTGATGGATCTTCGTGCAACTGACGATCGTTTTGTTATCGCTGTTGATGCACAAGAAAATGTATCTCATACGGTGATTGATGGTTTATTAAAAGATGCTGGTGCATTAGAAGTAAAGTATAATGAAAGGAAGTACATTAGCTATGAATAAGAATAAATTTGTTTATGCCGCGTTTTTAGCTATCGCTTTTGCAGCTACTTTTTCGGCTTGTAGTGATAAACGCAGTACAGGATTAGAATATGCAAGGAACATGTATGATCCTATTGCATTTAACCCTGACCAGCCAAATAAAAATTTTAAGGATGGTAAAACTGCACAGTTACCCCCTGCAAATACAAAACCTGTTGGTTTTGAAGAATATGATGTATATCCAAATACTTTAGAAGGATATAATGAAGCAGGAGCTAAAATGGTTAATCCATTACCTGCTGATAGTGTTAACCTTGCAGAAGGGAAACATTCATTCGTAGTATTTTGTGCGCCATGTCATGGTGAAAAGGGAGATGGTCAAGGTCACTTAGTTAAAATTGAAAAATTTACTGGTGTTCCGGCTTATCAAACTGGTGCTTCATCAAGAGGTGGTAATATGGTTGATCTTACCGCTGGTAAAATTTATCATACCATTACATACGGTGTAAATAACATGGGCTCGCATGCTTCACAAATAACACCAACAGATCGTTGGAAAGTTGTGATGTATGTTCAACAATTACAAAAAGGACAATAAGTAAAGCAGAATATAAATGGGAACTCACAATATTAATTTTAGTGAACAATTTGAGTTTACAGGAAAAGTAAAAACCTTAAGTATCGTTGGTATCGCGTTAGGTGTCGCTGCTATTGCTTATGGTTTTATTGCTGGTGATAAAGTTATGCACGAGCGTACTTTTGCCAACCTGTTACTTATGGGATATTACTTTGCATGCGTTTGTATGTCAGGTATGTTTTTCCTTGCTGTTCAATTTGTTGCTCAGGCAGGTTGGTCTGCATCGATTTTACGTGTACCGCAAGCAATGGCTAAAACATTGCCAATTGCTGCAGTAATACTGGTTGTAATTATTTCTGCTGGATTATACACACATAATTTATATCACCATTGGAATGCTGATGGTTTGACTGACCCAAATAGTCCTAATTATGATGCATTAATTGCAGGTAAATCTGTATTCTTAAATGTGCCTTTTTTCTTAGGTCGTCAGGTTTTGTTTTTGGGAGTTTATAGCTTTT
Source organism: Pedobacter lithocola (assembly GCF_042650845.1). Taxonomy (NCBI): domain Bacteria; kingdom Pseudomonadati; phylum Bacteroidota; class Sphingobacteriia; order Sphingobacteriales; family Sphingobacteriaceae; genus Pedobacter; species Pedobacter lithocola. The sequence continues at coordinate 808,383 of NZ_JBHSBW010000011.1, forward strand.
TCGCTATCATGTTCGTTAAACTTTCTTACAATGAAGATTTGGCTGGCGGACTTAATTCATATAGAAAAAGCTTTAAAAATGCCTGTATCTTCTTGGTAATATATGGCTTTACAACGCCAATATTTGCATTTGATACCATCATGTCTTTAGAGGCTCATTGGTTCTCTACTATGTTTGGTTGGTATAACTTTGCAGCTATGTGGGTAAGCAGTTTAGCAACTATTGCAATCATCCTTATTTTATTGAGAAGAGCTGGTTATATGCAATGGGTTAATAACAGTCATTTGCACAATTTAGGTCAATTCATCTTTGGTTTCTCAATTTTCTGGACATATGTATGGTTCGCTCAATTCTTATTGATTTACTATGCAAACATGCCTGAGGAAACTGTTTATTTCTACAGACGTTTCGAATACTATAAATTCTGGTTTTTCTTGAACTTAGCAATGAATTTCTTGGCGCCAGTGTTATTATTAATGGATAGAGATAACAAAAGAACCGACGTTAGATTGTTATTTGTTTCGATAGTTGTTTTGCTAGGACATTGGGTTGATTATTATCAAATGATTATGCCAGGTGCAGTTGAAGATGGCCATAACGGTTTCGGATTTATTGAAATTGGTATAGCAGTTGGCTTTGTTGGATTGTTTACTTTTACAGTACTTTCATCATTAAGTAAAAAACCTTTAATTGCCAAAAATCACCCACTGTTACAAGAAAGTTTGCATCATCAGCTATAGTTGATGATTATATAAAAGCGAATATTTAATTATTATATAGAAGTACAACGTACTACTTTTAAGAAAATGAGTTTAAGAAAGTTTATAACGAGTAAAACGACCGCAGCTTTAGCAGTATTATTTACTGTTTTTGCAAACACTAGCGTATTTGCGCAAGATGCAGCAGCAGGTGCTGCCGCGGCACCTAAGGTTGATATGGGAGAGGTTTATAAATCAGTAGTATTTTATATTCTGGTATTCCTTGCAATATGTTTATTTATTGCCATCATAGGTAAAGCACTTCGGGTTTATGAATTGAGCCGTGAAGCTCAGGGCAAACCTGTAGGCATTAACTGGAATAGAGTAAACTCAAGTTTATTTGCGCTATTTTTAGTTTTAGGTTTATATGGTGTGTATTGGGAATATACAGTTCATGGTTCAATGTTGCTACCTGATGCAGCATCTGTGCATGGAGAACGTATTGATAATATGTTTAATTTAACATTAATTATTACAACGATTGTATTTATCGCAACGCATATTTTGTTATTCGGATTCTCTTACATCTATAAATATTCTTCAAAAAGAAAGGCATATTATTATCCTCACAACAACACGATTGAAAAAATCTGGACTATTGTTCCTGCATTGGTTTTAACCGTATTGGTATTGATGGGATTCTTAACATGGAGATCTATTTTCTATAAAGTAGAAGACCCTAAAAACATGCCTATTCAAATTGAAATGACTTCAGAGCAATTCAAATGGTCTATTCGTTACCCAGGGGCAGATGGTATTGTTGGGCACAAAAACTATAAATTAACTACAGCATCAAATACATTAGGTATAGATTTTAAAGATTTGAAATCTAGAGATGATCAAATGGCTGATGAAATGGTTATTCCGGTTGGAAAACCAATTAAACTTCTTTTAACTAGTAAGGATGTTATTCACAGTTTTTACATGCCTCATTTTAGAGTGCAATTAAATACGGTACCTGGTATGCAAACTGTATTTGAGTTTACACCAACCATTACAACTGCAGAGATGCAGCAAAAAACAAACGATCCTAATTTTGAATATCTTTTCTATTGTGCGAAAATCTGTGGATCTGGTCACTACAATATGAAAAAGGTTGTTCGTGTGGTTTCTATGGAAGAATACAAAACATGGCTAGCTGAACAACAAACTTATTTAAACGACGATTTAAGAAAACAATTTAATTTGCCTGTTGCCCCTTCGAAAGTTGAGGCTGGAACAGATTCGGCAGCTACAGATTCCGCAGCTGTTAAAACTAACCAAATGGCTTTAAATAAATAATATACCGAAGAGCGAAAGAATTATGTCAACAATAGCACTACACGACGAACACAATCACGATCACGCTGATCACGGTCACCATAAAGAAACTTTGATATCTAAGTATATCTTCAGTATGGACCATAAAATGATTGCTAAGCAATTTTTGATAACCGGTATTATCATGGCGGTTATTGCGATGGGTTTATCAATTCTATTCCGTATCCAATTAGCATGGCCAGATAAAAACTTTCCTTTCTTAGAAACATTTTTAGGGAAATGGGCTGAAGGCGGTCGTATAAAATCTGATTTTTATCTTGCCCTGGTAACTATACATGGTACCATAATGGTATTCTTTGTATTAACTGCAGGCTTAAGCGGAACATTTAGTAATTTATTAATTCCTCTGCAAATTGGAGCAAGAGATATGGCATCGCCATTTCTAAATATGTTATCATATTGGTTCTTCTTCTCTGCGTGTGTGGTAATGATGGCTTCATTCTTCATTCAAACAGGTCCGGCATCTGGTGGTTGGACGGTTTATCCGCCACTATCAGTAATCGAAACTGCCATTCCAGGCTCTGGCTTGGGGATGACGATGTGGTTAATTAGTATGGTACTTTTTGTTGCATCATCATTAATGGGTGGTATAAACTATGTAAGTACAATATTAAACATGCGTACTAAAGGTATGGACCTTTGGAAAATGCCTTTAACTATATGGGCATTCTTCTTAACTGCAATCTTAGGTATATTATCCTTCCCGGTTCTTGTTGCTGGTGTTGTTTTAATGGTATTTGATAGAAGTTTTGGTACAAGTTTCTATCTTTCTGATATTGTTATGGGTACCAACATTTTACCAAACGAAGGTGGTTCACCAATTTTATGGCAACACTTGTTCTGGTTCTTAGGTCACCCAGAGGTATATATTGTAATTATGCCAGCATTGGGTATTTCTTCAGAAGTTATTTCGGTAAATGCTCGTAAACCAATTTTTGGATATCATGCGATGGTTTATTCATTAATTGGTATCACTGTACTTTCCTTCATTGTATGGGGTCACCATATGTTTGTAACAGGTATGAATCCTTTATTGGGTGGTGTATTTATGATTACAACCCTGATTATTGCAGTTCCATCGGCAGTAAAAACATTTAATTATCTAGCTACTCTTTGGAGAGGTAACATTCGTTTTACTCCAGCAATGTTATTTGCAATTGGTTTAGTTTCGTTCTTTATCTCTGGTGGTTTAACCGGTATTTTCTTAGGAAATGCATCATTAGATATTAACTTGCATGATACATACTTTGTTGTAGCTCACTTCCACTTAGTAATGGGTTCTGCAGCTATTTTTGGCATGTTGGCTGGTGTTTATCACTGGTATCCGAGAATGTTTGGTAGAATGATGAATGCCAAATTAGGTTATTTACACTTCTGGTTAACATTTATTGCAGCATACCTGGTATTCTTCCCATTACACTTTCTAGGTTTGGATGGTGTACCTCGTCGTTACTATGCATTCACTGAATTTGAATTCATGAAGAAATGGTTAACTGTAAATGTGTTTGTAACATGGGCAGCAATTATGGCCGCTTTAGCGCAAGTTGCATTCTTATTTAACTTTTTCTACTCAATATTTAAGGGTAAAGTTGCACCTCAAAATCCATGGGAATCTAACACATTAGAATGGACTGCACCGGTTGAACATTTACATGGAAACTGGCCTGGTGAAATTCCTACGGTTTACAGATGGCCTTATGATTACAGCAAGCCAGGACATGATGTTGATTTTATCCCTCAAACTGTACCTTTCTCTCAAACAATGAGTTCTAATTTACCTCATGATTTTGAAGGAAATGCTGAAGCAGAAAAAATACAACAAGATTGGGAATTAGCCAATCCTGTGACAGAAAATAAAGGCTAATTAGATAGCTTTAACAAATTTTTAAAGGGGTATCTGATTAAGTTTCTGCTTATCCGGATACCCTTTTCATCTTAATAGATATAATGATCAGCAGATCAGAACAACGTTTTATCAGAATTAATTTTATAACCATTATAGTTACGCTATTGGTTATACTTGCGGGAGGAATTGTGCGAAGTACGGGTTCTGGTATGGGTTGTCCGGATTGGCCAAAATGTTTTGATAGATATATTCCGCCAACAAACGTATCTCAACTTCCATCAGATTATAAGGAAAAATACGTAGCTGGAAGAATCAAGAAAAATGAAAAGTTCGCCAAGTATCTGGATGGGATTGGTAAGAAAGAATTAGCTGATAGCATACGAAACGACAAGACGATAACACTGCCTGAAGAGTTTAATCCTGCTAAAACTTGGACGGAATACTTAAATCGTTTGGTAGGTGTTGTTGCCGGTATTTTTATGTTATTAACTGCTGCATTTGCTTTTGTGTATAAGAAGACTGCAAAGCGAATATTAGTATTAAGTATTTTAAATGTTTTTGTAATCATTTTACAAGCATGGCTGGGTGCCTTTGTGGTATCAACCAATTTAACGCAATGGGTAGTTACTGCACACATGTTAATTGCTTTACTTATTTTAGCGATATCCATTTATACCTACAGCTATGCAAAGCAATTACATAAAGAGCGATCGGTAATTATGTATCGTATTTTATGGTTAAAAGGATTTTTGTTTTTTACCATACTCGTAAGTATTGCTCAGATTATCCTGGGGGCAGAAGTTAGAGAAAATGTAGATATGATTGCAAAATCACTTCTATTAAATGGAAGAGATACATGGATTGCAAAAGTTGGTAATGTTTTTAATTATCATAGAGATTTAGCAATATTAGTAATCATTACCAATGGTGTGATTTATAAAATGGTAATAGATAGATTTAGTGGAAAGGCAGCACCATTGCTAACGGCCAGATTTATATTGCTTACTTTGCTAATTCAGCTTTTAAGTGGATTTGCATTGGCATATTTATCATTACCACCTGTTGCGCAAGCATTGCATATATTATTTGCAACATTGCTATTTAGTTTACAATATTATTTGTACTTGTTGGTTTATCGTACAAGAACATATAAACAATAATAGAAAGGAAGTTGAAACAATTTTTTTCAGATTTTTCTAAACTTGTAAAATTCAGGCTATCGTTTACGGTAGTTTTCTCTGCATCAATTTCATTTTTAATTGGTCAGAAAATGCAACTTGGTAGAGGCCATATACTTTCAATTGATTGGAATAACTGGTTTATACTTATTGCAGGCGGGTTTTTAGTTACAGCTGCAGCAAATTGTTTTAATGAGATTATTGAAGTTGACTTGGATAAGTTAATGACACGTACAAAAGACCGCCCGATGCCTGCCGGTAGAATGACAACAGGGCAAGGATTGGTACTTGGTGTTTTTATGGCTTTTTTAGGCACATGGTTATTAGGGCAGCTAAATTTAGAAACAGGTTTATTGTCTGTATTCTCTATTTTGCTTTACGCATTTGCCTATACACCTTTAAAAAGGAAATCGCCCATAGCAGTTTTTGTCGGTGCGATACCGGGAGCTTTGCCACCACTTATAGGTTATTTAGCTGCTTTTGGAAGTTTAAAATCGGATTTGTTTTTAGATATAGATTATAAAATTGCAGTTATCTTATTTCTTATTCAGTTTGTATGGCAGTTTCCACATTTTTGGGCTATTGCTTGGGTTTTAGATGAAGATTATAAAAAGGCAGGTTTTAGATTATTGCCAACTAAGAAAAAGGATAAAACATCTGCCTTATTTACTTTTGTAAGTACGTTGATTTTGATTCCGGTTAGTCTGTTGCCAACATTTTATGGCTTTGGAGGATACTATATTACAGCTTTATCAATTATTGCAGGTATAATATTTAGCTGGTTGGCTTTTAAATTATTGATGAATAGAGAACTGGCTGATGCGAAGAAAGTTATGTTCTGTTCATTTTTTTACATACCCGCAGTACAGCTGGTATTAATGTTTGATTTCATAGCAAAATAATTATTATGGTTTTATCAATGGAAAATACACAAGATATATTCGACCCAAAGCCTAAGAAGTTTATTGTATGGCTTTTTGTTGTATCATCTACAATTATGTTTGGTGGCTTTACCAGCTATTATTTGGTATTTGCAGCATCAAAAGGTAAGGGGCATGGTTTAGTTTTGCCTGATGCATTTATTTACAGCACACTTTTAATTATAGCAAGCAGCGTAACACTCATGCTAGCATCAAGGGCATTAAGAAAATTAAACTTCGGTTTGCAGCGAAAAATGTTGTGGTTAACAGCTATTTTAGCCTTTGGTTTTGGTTTTATGCAGTTTGTAGCCTGGAATAGCATGGTAAATACAGGTGCAACAATGGTTGGAAACAACGCTGCAATTTCTTTTATTTATGTCGTGCCATTAATGCACTTATTCCATATAATTGCTGGTTTAGGCTTTATTTCCAGTAGTTTAGCCGGAAGTTATAAGAACATTCCTTTAGCAAAAAATAAGTTCCGTATGGAAATCACATCTATTTTTTGGCATTTTATAGATATATTATGGATATATCTGTATGTTTTTTTACTTTTGAACCGTTAAATTTGTTAACAAACTATTATACTATTTCCAATGAATTCAGTATCACAATTAGATCAAGTTAAAACCGGGCCATGGAATGGTGGTCGTTCTCCCTGGTCGGTAGAATATGGTAAAATCATGATGTGGTTTTTCCTTTTATCAGATGCTTTTACATTTTCATCTTTATTGATCTATTACGGCGCTCAACGCTTTTCTAAATCAGAATGGCCAGATCCGGATTTGGTTTTTCAATCTATACCAGGTTTAAAAGATAGCGGTGCTCCACTTGTATTTGTGGGTATTATGACTTTTATTCTGATTTTAAGTTCTGTAACAATGGTTATGGCTGTAGAGGCTGGTCATCGTAGAGCTAAAAAAGAAGTTATAGGTTGGATGGTTGCAACGATTATTGGTGGTTTTATGTTCTTAGGCTGTCAGGCTTTAGAATGGACACATCTTTTTCACGAAGGATTTGGATGGGGTAAAATTCCACCATTGGAAACATTGCATCATTTATTTACTGGTGAGGTTTCATTAGTATCAGCTCAGCAATTTTCAAACTTGTTTTTTACCATTACTGGTTTTCACGGTTTCCACGTATTTACTGGTGTTTTGATTAATATCATCATTCTAGTAATGACAATTAACGGAACTTTCGAAAAAAGAGGTCATTATTTAATGGTAGAAAAAGTTGGTTTATATTGGCACTTTGTTGACTTAGTTTGGGTGTTCGTATTCACATTCTTCTATTTGGTTTAATTTTCATTTTGTAAAAATATTTAATATGTCAGAACATTCACATTCAGCCGAAGGTCACGAACATTGCGATCATTCAGGTATGAGTAAATCAAAAATCTGGAAGGTAGCAGGAATCTTATCTTTAATTACAGCTATTGAATTTATAATCGCTCTTTGGGCAATACCTGGCGGTCATATCTCACAAGGTGTAGGTAACTATCTATATATTGCTTTAACACTAGTGAAGGCATTTTATATCGTTGCTTATTTTATGCATTTAAAGTTCGAGAAATTGGGTCTGCAATTAGCACTTACAGTATCATTCATTTTTATTATTTACTTTATTGTTTTAATGCTAATTGAAGGTGGCTTTTTAAATATTCACATGTCAACTCATTCATGAGATCATTCTCAATAAAAAAATCATTAATCCTGGTAAGCATATTGGCTATACCGGGATTTTTATTTTTCTACCTTTTGCCGCAATTCGCTAAGAATCGTTATAAGAGCCTACCAATATTTGGAGAAAAGATAGTTGCGAAAACATTTCACACTAAAAGAGGCAAAAAAATACCAGATACAATTTACCACACCGTACCCGAATTTAGTTTGGTAAACCAAGTGAATGAAACCATTAATTGGACCGCTTTGAAGGGTAAAATAGTTGTTATCAATTTATTTTACAAAGATAGTCCGCTTAAAGATGTTAATGAAAACGTTAAGAAAATTGCAGAGGGTTACGAAAGAAATCCGTTGATACGTTTTCTTAGTTTATCTGTAGATCCAAAAGACAATCCTATAAATATTAAACCTTTGGCAAGTTTTTTAAATGCTAAATCTGGTAAGTGGGATATTTTAAGTGGCGATACTTCGGTTGTATATCCTTTTATTCGTAGTGGATTAATGTTAGATATGATTTATCACGAAGAGGCTGGTAAACCAAAATTTATTTATAGTAACCAAATCGTTTTGCTAGATAATCAGCATAGAATTAGAGGTTATTATGAAGCAACCAATACTGATGCTTTAGCTAAGCTAGATGATGAAATTAAAGTTTTGGTTGCTGAAGACTTAAGAAATCTTAAAGACGGAAGGTAGTTAATGTCCCTATTAATCATAAAACCTTAAGGTATATGGAAAATAAATCAATAGAGAAAAAATATAGCATTTGGATAATTGTATTATCTATTTTTATACCGGTTGCGGTAGCTGTATTATTTATGGTTAAGCTGAAAGATTTGGGTGTTGATGTTAGTCCGCTGCCATTTCTTCCACCAATTTATGCAACCATTAATGGCATTACTGCAATTATATTGGTTGTTGCAGTAAGAGCTATTAAGAATGGTAAAGTACAGCTTCATCAAAATTTAATGAAGGCTGCAATAGGTTGCTCGTTATTGTTTTTAGTGATGTACATTGCATACCACATGACAACACCTTCTACTAAATTTGGCGGAGATGGCGCGATTAAATACCTGTATTTCTTTATTTTGCTTACTCACATTCTTTTATCAATAGCAATTATTCCTCTTGTGCTTGTAACATACGTTAGGGCTTTAGCAGAAAGATTTGATAAACATAAAAAAATTGCCAGAATTACGTTTCCTTTGTGGTTATATGTAGCAATTACCGGGGTAGTTGTATACCTAATGATATCGCCATATTACCAGTACTAACTTATACTAAAGTATTTATTTTACTGGTTTTTTATGACATAATTTTTAAACGCTTACCTACGTTTATACTTATATTTGTTGTGATGAAGAAAAAGGCATTTTATATCTTAATTATTTTTGCTTTAATATTTACGGTTGTTCCTAGGGTTAATGCGCAATGTGCTATGTGTACCATTAATGCCGAACAAGGAGTTAAAAATGGTAATACACAAGCTGCTGGTTTAAATACCGGGGTTTTATATCTATTGGCTATTCCATATTTATTATTTACAGCAGTTGGAATTTTATGGTACAAAAAATACCGTAAAAAGAATGTTCATCTCAACATGAAATCCCGACCGATAAATATGAACTAAGCATGGCAAAAAAAACTTCAAAACTGTATGCAATTGCTCATGCTAAATGTCCGCATTGCCGCAGAGGAGATGTTTTTACAGGTACCATGTACGGATTCAATATTCAACACACTAAAGAAATTTGTGCCCGTTGCGGACAAAGAATTGAAATAGAACCCGGTTATTTTTATGCAGCTATGTACGTTAGCTATGCAATGAATGTGATTGAAATGCTAGTAGTAAGTTTCGGTATTTATTTACTAGTTGGCGCTTTAGAAGACAATACATTTTGGACATATTTAATCGTTATTTTTGCCGGCTGTTTCATCATGTCTCCATTTAATTATAGGTACTCTAGGATAATTCTCCTTCACGTTTTATCACCAAATATAAAGTACAAGCCTTATTACGATATCCCGTAGTAATTAAGTTTTACTTCCCATTATTAAAAGCACCGATTTTAAGATGTTAAAGAAAGAGACGCTCGTTTTCCTAAAAAACGTTATCGAAAATAATAATAGAGAGTGGTTTGCTGAAAACAAACCAAAGTATGAAGAAGCAAAAGATGATGTTCTTGAGCTTGTAGCGAGCATAGTTCCTGAACTTTCTAAAATTAATCCATTAATATCTTCTGATACTGACCCGAAAAAATGTGTAATGCGAATTTATAGAGATGTTCGTTTCAGTAAAAACAAAGACCCTTACAAAAATAATTTTGGCATTTGGTTTTCTTCCAAAACAAAAGGAAGTAATGAACCAGGTTATTATTTACATATCCAACCTAAAAAAAGCTTTATTGCAGGCGGTTATTGGATGCCTGAACCGCCACATGTTAAATTAATTCGCCAGGAGATTGATTATAATATTGATGAATTTAAGGGTATTATAAACAATATAGAATTTAAAAATAACTTTAAACTAGGCACAGGTTCTGCCCTGAAAAATGCTCCTAAAGGATACGATCCGGCAGATCCTAATATAGAATATCTAAAACTTAAAAGCTTCGAAGCATCTATGAGTATTGATGATGAAGAATTTTTTAAGCCAACACTCGTTAATAAGTTAGTAACTTCTTTTAAAACGGTTAGTCCTTTAGTTGCATTTTTACGCAATGCTATAGATGTCTAATTTAAATTAGTTAACAAAAACATAGCTTGCTTATCAATTAAGAACCAAGCTATTCAAATAAAAATATGAAAAATACCTTTTTAGCTTTTGCCATTTTACTTCTAGCCTCAACATTTTCATCGTGTGTAATTCTTTCTCCAAAAAAATACAAGGCATTATTGGGCTCCAAAGATTCTTTATATACAGCGTTTAATGAAGGACAAATTAAAATAGAAAATTTAGAAGACGAGGTTAAAAAATTAAAAAAGGATACAACTTTAATAGCTGAAGATTTACGTGATTTACAAAGCCGATTTAATGATGTAAATGCAAATTACAGCAAACTAAAAAATAATAGTTCAACTGAAATTACAAAGTTATCTGACGATTTAGCTGCAAGAGAAAAACGATTAAAGGAAGTAGAGGAGGTTTTGCGTAAACGCGATGAAGCCACCAATCAACTAAAAGAGAAATTGCAACAAGCTTTGCTGGGTTTTACAAAAAGTGGCTTAACCGTTGATATCAAAAATGGCAAAGTTTATGTGTCTTTAATGGATAAACTTTTATTTCCATCAGGAAGTATTATTATTGATGAAAATGGTAAAAAGGCGCTTGCTCAACTAGCAAAAGTTTTAAAAGAGCAGCCCGAAATTAACATTGCCGTTGAAGGCCACACCGATAATCAAAAAGTAAATAATCTTGGTCAGATAAAAGATAATTGGGATTTAAGTGTATTGCGTTCTACTTCGGTTGTTCGGTATTTAACAGAAACTGAGAAAGTGGAAGGTGTACGCATGACGGCTACTGGTAAGGGTGAATTTCAGCCACTTGGTTTAAATACAGGTGCTGATGGAAGAAGCAAAAATAGAAGAATAGAAATTGTCCTCTCACCAAAATTAGATGAATTGTACAACCTGATAAAATAAAATACATATAATACTATGGGCCTTGCAATGAATTTGCAAGGCTTTTTTTTTGACTTAGATTTTGGCTAGCATTTTTAAAATCATATTTACGCGGTTTAATTCTATGGTATTAAATTAATCTTTGTAATTTTCGCTACTCATTTCCTTTCATGAAAGTAAAAATATATCCCGACCTAGTTTTTAGGACGCCGAAATTCTCTTATCAATCTGAACTTGTAGATTGTTGGGATGAACTAAAAGCTGCCATTTCAATTTCTTCAGAAGCCTTTTATCAAACCATTAAAGATGTAAAGGCAGATGAGTTAAGTTTACTCCCAGCGAAGGTGTTTTTTACCATTTTGAAATACTACAACAGAGCAAAATTTCGTTCAACCCCTTACGGAACTTTTGCTGGCTTTAGCATTTTAAAAGCTGCTTTAAACACAACAGAATCACAGATTGTTGTTGATGAAAAGCAAATCATTCATGAATTCATAGATTGGCCTTTTAAAAATAGTTTAACCTATTCCATTGCAGATTTGCTTAAAAACAATTGCTTGCTCTTTAGCAATAGTTCATATTATTTTACAACAACCAGTATCCGTTATATTGCTTGCACCGATGGATTATTTGAATTGGCAGAAATCGATAAGGATGATTTTGTGATTCAGATTTTAGAAGCTTGTTTAGTGCCAATTACCATAAACGAACTAATAGAAAAGCTGAACACTGGTGATAGTAAGGATGAAGTTTTTTCTTTATTGGCAGATATGGTTTCTTTTCAATTATTACTTAGTGATAATGACCCAAATATCATTGGTGATGATTATTTTCAAAGAATAGGTGTAGAATCAAAAGTAGAAATACCAAAATATTTAATAGCGGAACGGAAAGTAAACTCAGGTGGGATTGATGATAAATTGCTCAGTAATATCCCTGGATTAATTAATTTTATGCAGCATTTGCAACCCATAGAAGCTCGTGAAGCATTAACACAGTTTATAAATAAGTTCAGGAAAAAATTTGAACAAAAGGAAATTCCACTATCGTTAGCTTTAGATCCTGAAATGGGTATTGGTTATGATGAATTGGAACAAGCCAGCCAAGGTGATGATTTTGTAGCTCAATTTTATGGCAAGCAAAATAAAAAGGATACCTCATCAGATAATGTTAAGAAAAGCTTCAAAAAACTTCTAGAACCAAATAGTTTCATTTCGAAAGAAGTAATTCGGTTAGATAGGCTAAATATTCCTCTTTTGGATAAGCCAACTACAATACCAAATTCATTTAGCATGTTAATGTCTGTTGCCGACGAAACCATTTGTGTTGACCAAACAGGTGGTAGTACAGCGAATGCGCTTAGTGGGCGATTCACTTTAGCAAGTGATAAAGTATTTCAGCACTGTAAAAATATATCAAAGCTGGAGCAAGCATCAAACCCTGATGTTTTATTTTTTGATGTAGCATACATGGTAGAAACCAATGTAGATAATATTAACAGGCGTAAGTTGGTGTATGGCAATCAGCTGTCTATTTTAAATTTTGATACTTCTGAAGATCCAATTACCCTTAATGATGTTATGCTTTCGATTCAAGGCAATGAAGTGATATTAAGGTCAAAGAAATTGAATAAAAGGATAGTTCCGCGGATGGCTTCTGCTTATAATTATTCGAGGTCAGATTTATCTGTTTTTAGATTGCTATGCGATTTACAACATCAAAATATCCAAACAAATCTTTCATTCTTTATAGAAAATTTATATCCCGAATTGCCATATTACCCGAAAGTACAGTATCAAAACATCGTACTTTCTCAACAAAAATGGCAAATTAAAAAGGATAATATTGTTAAACTTTCCACCTCAGATTGTATTAAATATCTAAATAATTGTGGTGTAAGCAAATATTTTAAAGCAGGTTTATCCGACCAAACCTTATGTTTTGAACGTGATAATGATGTTGATATCAATGCCTTTATCCAATACATGCAGAAACAAAGCACTGTTTATTTGGAAGAGGTCAATCTGCCAGAAAATAGCATTGTTGTTGACGAAAAGGGAAAACCATATTTAGCACAGTTTATTCTGAATCTTTATCATGAAGAAAAAATTTATGACGGTTTTACCAAAGTTGATGAGCCTGTAACAGATGTAACCAAAATTTTTCCGCCGGGGAAGGAATGGCTTTATTTTGAAATTTATTGTCACCAACAGCGCTCTGATATACTGATGGGTGGACCAATTGCTTCTTTCATAGAAAATTATAAGACGCAAATTAAAAGCTGGTTTTTTATCAGATATAATGAAAATGGTTATCATTTACGCTTAAGATATCTATTAAATGATGCTAAGGATGGCCAAGAATTGACCGCTGCGTTTGCTGATTATTTAGCTGAGGATTTGACGGCTGGCTTGGTTTCTGATTTACAGCTTCGAACATATAAAAGGGAAACCCATAGATATGGTAGCGATTTAATAGAGAATGTTGAAAGCCATTTTTCTGTTGACAGTAAGTTCGTTTTATCTCTTTTAGAAACACCGTTCTCTGCAAATGCTAAATATAAAATAGTTGCTGATTTGATAGAGCAGCTACAAAATTCGGGTCTATTTGAGGACAAAGTTTTTGCAAATGTGATTGCAACAATGTCTCATTCATTTAATAATGAGCATAATTTAGAGCCAACGGATTTCAAAAAAATAAACGCTCAATATCAAATCTATCGAAAAGCCGATGTTGAAATATTAAACGACAACCAAAATGTTGCTTTTATTAATTTTCAACAATCTTTTATTCAAATATTAACTGAGTGTGAAGGCGCAAGAAGAGTTCAAATGTTTAGCGATTTATTGCACATGCATGTTAATCGTTTATTTAATAAAGACCAGCGTACACATGAAATGATTATTTATTATTTTCTGCTAAAGGATGTACAACGTAGAAATGCCATGAAATGATTTAATTTAATCCTGCCAAGGGATTATCAATCTCTACTTTTATTTCCGTGAAATATCGATTAATATCGTCTTTATAAAATTTAAACGAATATTTGTCTTTAAAAAAGTTGTTCAAGCGTTTGTCTATATTTTCCAATCCTACATGATGGCTTTCTAGCTCCTTCTTTTTAACTTCATTAATCATATTGATGGTAGTGATGCTTAAACTTGTTTTGTCATAGTTTATATGTACAATTGATGGTTGTGTAGAATGTGCAATATTTCCATGTTTAAACATGTTTTCTACAAGTGTAAGCAATATAAGTGGAGGAAACCGGATACCAAATAAATCACCTTCTATTTCTAAATTGAAATTGATGGTATTTGCTGTACGTAGTTTATGTAGGTTAATTAGGTGTTCAATTTGTTCTACCTCTTCACTCAAAGGAACCAATTCTGAAGCCTCTGGTCTTTTAAGCGCATATCGCATCATTTCCGAAAGATTCATTATTGCATCTGCCGCTAATGGTGCTTTTTTTCTAGCATCGTTATAAATAAAGTTTAAAGTATTAAACAAGAAGTGTGGATTGATTTGACTACGTAAAAAGTTATTTTGAGATTGCACCAAATCATTCTCTAAGGCTTGTTTTTCTATTGTATTTACCAAATTTTGTCGTTCCAGCTTTTGAACTCGTCTTCGTTCTTGTATAGAGTTCAATAGAAAAACATAACCAGTACTGAAGCCTATAAAGTATAAGGCTCTCCATAATGCTCTTAAAACATAAACTTTATTAAAAACTAGTGCGGTTTTAAAGCCTGTTCCTATTGTTTTTGCAATTAAATAATCAATTGGATAAGCTAATGCTAAATATGCAACGAGTTCCAGCAATACAAAAGGAATAATCAGCCAAATATTAAACCTTAAATTGCTATTTAGAATTTTCTGAATTCCATATGCATGTAAATAAAACAAAGAAATGTTAAGCGCATAATGAAATACATGATTTCCAAAAGTACTCCAGATTCCAAAGATCAGACCAGTGATAAATACTTCATATATTATGAAAAAAGCCCAAGCTTTTACATGAATGTTATTTCGGTTATACCAATTTTTTATTTTATGAATGTTCATTTAAATGGGTTTTATCTACTAAAACAGAGGTTTTATCTGTAAAAAGAGCATGTTTGTGTAAAAATTTCGGACTGCCTTCTTTTTCGCCGCACCTTTACATCAGTTAATCAAAACAACAATAATTTAATAAGGCACAGAATAATATATTATATGAAAGCGCAAATCACAACAAAATTAAAAAAGAACACTGCATTTGTTTACAAAAATGTAAAAGGTCAAAACAACTTCAGTAC
>NZ_JBHSBW010000012.1:0-733 GCF_042650845.1 Pedobacter lithocola
TTTGGTACAACGAAACTGGACAGGTTTTGCAATCTGCACCAACACCTTCAACTGCTGTTGCTAGAACATTGAAATACTATGTTGCTCAGAAATTTGATACAGAGTGTGAAGGTCCAAAAGCGGAAATAGTGGTAACCATTAATCCGCTTCCTGCAGCTCCAGCTGTTTCTGCTACTTTAGCATATTGCCAAAACCAAACTGGAGTTCCTGAACTTAACGCAACGGCAACAAGTGGTGCAACCTTGGTTTGGTATAATGGAGCAGGACAAGTTTTGCCATCTGCTCCAACACCTTCAACTGCCATGGTTGGAACTCAGACATATTATGTTTCGCAGAAATTTTCTACAGGATGTGAAGGTCCAAAAGCTGAGATAGTGGTAACCATTAATCCACTTCCTGCAGCCCCAACTGTTTCAGATGTAACTTATTGCCAAAATCAAACAGGAATTCCTGCATTAACAGCAACTAAAGAAACTATTGCAGTCTTAGTTTGGTACAACGAAACTGGTCAAATTCTTCCTTCTGCTCCAACACCTTCAACTGCTACCGTTGGAGTTCAAAAATATTATGTAACGCAGAAGTTTAGCAAAGGTTGCGAAGGTGATAAGGCGGAGATTACTGTTACCATCAATCCGCTACCTGCTGCTCCAACTGTTTCTGCTACTTTAGCTTATTGCCAAAACCAAACTGGAGTTCAACCGCTCACAGCAACTAAAGGAAATAATGCTACTTT